>NZ_JABWQX020000001.1:1268210-1886420 GCF_014268655.2 Pseudomonas marvdashtae | reverse complement strand
TGAAAGAAGGCCAGACCGTTTCCTTCGTGGCTGAGAAAGGCCAAAAGGGTATGCAAGCTGCACAGGTTCGCCCAGAGTAATTTCTCGGTGGACTAAAAAAACCCCGTCCATGTGACGGGGTTTTTTATGGTCTATTGAAAACCGCTCAGCCGCAGCTCACTCGATTGACCACCAGGCCGGCATCGGTATTGAGGTTCAGGCGATCGGAACGGTACTCAAGCGTGACCATGTCGTTGGGCTTGAGGATACGCGCATACTGCGCGCCTGCACGGGACCTTGCCTGCTCCAGCAATTGGGGCGAAGCCTGCTTGCCGATTGCGAACTCGGCTGCCTTTGCTTCACAGCGGCTATCGCCGGTATCGGACGCCACAGGCTCAGGGGGCGACTCAGAGGTGCTGCTGCAACCGCTCAAGAGCGCAGCGGCCAGCAAAGTACTCAATGACGCAAGCTTCCAAGGCATGAAGCCTCCTATTAGGATGAATTAACCAGAGAGCGTGCGACAACCCAGGCGAAACTTGGTTTCAACACCAAGGCCATCATCGTGCCCTCACCCGCAAAACCGGCAGTTTGCCTGAGCTCCCTTTTCTGTTCATGGCTCAATCGTGACTGAATATGAATGCGCTCAGTAGATGTCGATGTAATCGAAGGCTGGGTTCGGCCAGTTTTCCTTGAGTGCGTTGTAGATCTGCGTGACCCAGACCTCATCGCTGGCCGCGACCCTTCCGACATATCCCGACCCCTTCGCCCAGGTTTCCAGCCGAAACAGCAACCCGTCGATGTCGGCGCCACCCACGACGCCCGACGAAAGATAGGCGATTCCACCCTTGGTCACACGTAGCTGGGTGTGCTCGTCGTCACTGGCAGAAGCCAACAATTGCCGAACCGCTTCAACTGTCAGTCCATCTGGATCGTTCAGGTCGATCTGCACGACTGGGCTCCCGCAAAAGTCAAAAAAACAAGTGTCGCACAGCGCCCTCTTGATGCCTAAGTCGCACTGCCCAACCCGACGCAAAAATGGTTAACTCAACCTACAGACCTTACAACCCTGCGAGCCCCGACATGAGCACCGTCAGCATCGAAGCCACCATCAATGCCAAATGGGCGCAGGGCCACAGCTCATACAGCCCGGGCAGCCCGGAAGAGTTGGCGATCATCGGCATCGAGCTGCTGGTGAAGGAATTGGGCACACAAGCGGCGCAGAACTTCATCCAGCAGGCCTTCGAACGCTACCCCAGCGTCATCGAAGCGATTGACTGAGGCCACCGCAGGCTTTGCCTGCGGGCTCGCTGCAAACTAGGCTACTTGAGACGCGCCAATCGCTCGGTCAACAAGTCGAAGAAACCCTGGGCATCGCCCTCCTTCACCCAGAAAGCATTCTTGGGTGCCTTCAAGCCGTCATACCAGTCGACCACGGTCTGCCCGAAAGTCGGACCTTCGCGGCTGTCCACCACCAGGTTGACCGAGCGGCCGGTAAACAATTGCGGCTTCAGCAGGTAGGCAATCACCGTCGCGTCATGCACCGGCCCGCCTGTCATGCCGTAGTGCTCCATGTCGCCCTTCACGTACTCGTTGAGGATGTCGCCGACCAACTTGCTGGCGTTGTTGTTCAGCGCGGCGATCTGCTTCAGGCGCGCCTCGCTGGTGAGTATTTTATGGGTCACGTCCAACGGCAGATAGGTCAGCTTCAGGCCACTCTTGGCGACCACTTCCGCCGCCTGGGGATCGGCGTACAGATTGAATTCGGCCACCGGGGTGATGTTGCCGCCATTGAAATGCGCACCGCCCATGATCACCACTTCCTTGATGCCCTGGGCGATGTCCGGCTCCTGGATCAACGCCAGGGCCAGGTTCGTTTGCGGACCGAGCATGGCGATGGTGATGCTGTGCGGCTTGGCGGCCTTGAGGGTATCGATCAGGTAATTGACGGCGTTGCCCTGGGCCAGTCCCTTCTTCGGCTCATGCACGGTCACGCCGGACAGGCCTTCCTTACCGTGGATGTTTTCCGCATAGATGGGCGTGCGCATCATCGGCTTGGGCGCGCCCGCATAGACCGGTACTTCCTCGCGCCCCGCCCATTCCCGGGCCAGGCGCGCGTTGCGGGAAGTCTTGTCCAGCCGCACGTTGCCCGCCACGGTGGTCAGGGCACGGATATGCAGCTCTTCGGGAGACGCCAGGGCAAACAACAACGCAACGACGTCGTCGGCACCAGGATCGGTGTCGATGATCAGATCGATTTTCTCCGCCGCCTGGGCGCTTGTAGCCGTGATCAATGACAAAAGCAGCAGACTCCGCAACAGTTGATGCATTTTCTGAGCATAGCGGTGCATGGCGCACTCCTTGTGCAGGGTGGATAAAACTTAGAACGTGACGCCGGCGATCAGCACCACGTTGCAGTACGGAGAACACTCTCCCGTGCGAATAATCGCCCGCGCCTGTCGGCTAAGGATCTTGAACTGCTCGTGGCGGACCAGTTCCCGTGCGCCCAACGCGCCTTCGGCATGCAGCGCCTCCAGCGTGGCCAGGGCCGACGGTTGTTTATCAAGGATCTCTTCAGCCAGTACGTGGCTTTCGACCTGCATCTCGCTGAGCACCACCTTCAAGGTACTGACGAAGTCTGGGACGCCATGGGTCAGCGCCAGGTCGATCAATTCGACCCCTGGCGGCACGGGAAGCCCGGCGTCACCGATGACTACCTTGTCGCCATGACCGAGGGAGGCGATCAGCCGCGACAAGGCGATGTTCAGCAACGGAGTCTTTTTCATGATTCGAACGCCTGTACTTCCTGCAGTGACGGTATGGAGGGTTGCGCGCCAGCGCGGGTAACCGACAACGCAGCGGCGACCTGGCCGAAACGAATGGCCTCGAGCTCATTCTTGCCACTGGCCAAGGCAGCCGCGAACCCACCGACAAACGTATCGCCGGCCGCCGTGGTATCGACCGCCTTGACCCGCGGTGCGGGGAAGTGTTCGAAGCTCGTGCCGTTGGCAAACATCAATCCTTGGGCACCCAGGGTCACGATCACCTTGCAGGCGCCAGCGGCGATCAACTGTGTCGCGGCGCCTTCGGCGGTTTCCAGGGAATCCACCGCTAATCCGCTCAGCACCGCTGCCTCGCTTTCGTTGGGAATCAGGTAATCGACGCAGGCGTACCAGTCGGCCGGCAATGTATGGGAAGCCGGCGCGGGGTTGAGGATGACGATCTTGCCCAACTCACGGGCGCGCTTGAGGGCGTGGCCCACCGTGGCATCCGGCACTTCAAGCTGGCAGATGATCACGTCGGCGTGCTGCAATACTTCATCGACACCGTCCAGGACTTCGGCGGTAAGCGCACCGTTGGCACCAGCGACGATAACAATCGCATTCTGGCTGTTGTCATCGACCACGATCAGCGCAACACCGCTGGAACCTTCCACCACGCGGACTGCCTGGCAATCAATACCCTCGGCCAACAGCGCGCCGCGCAATTGCTCGCCATAGGCATCGCCGCCCACGCAACCGACCATGGACACTTGCGCCCCCAGGCGCGCGGCGGCCACCGCCTGGTTGGCGCCCTTGCCACCCGGGATAGTGGAGAACGATTCTCCGATCAGCGTTTCACCACCACGAGGCAGACGCGGCGCCCGGGTCACCAGGTCCATGTTCAGGCTGCCTATCACCACTACTTTTGCTGGCATACATCATTACTCATCAATTCGATTTTCAGCGGTATTGGGCGAATGTACCGGACAACGGTGCAGTCGACTCTCGCAAGACAATGCTGGGTGTGACGATCCGCTGGTCCGTGGCGAGCGTCGGCGTCGCGATGCGTCGCAGCAGCACTTCCGCCGCCATCTCGCCGAGCTGCAGGATCGACTGCCCCACCGTTGTCAGCGCCGGGTAGACATAGCGGCTCATCTGGATGTCATCGAAGCCGATGATCGACAGTTCGCTGGGCACTCGCACATTACGCTCGGCGGCGGCACGCAGCGCACCGATGCCGATCATGTCGTTGGCCGCAAAGATCGCGCTGGGCGGCCGGTGCTCAAGCAACTGGGCCGCGGCACGGTAGCCACCGGTGCTGGTGAAATCGCTTTCAAGCATGCGCTCGACAGGCAACTCGATCCCCGCCTCTTTCAACGCACGGCAGTACCCCGCCAGGCGCATTTGCGCCACGCTGGTATCTGCCGGACCGCCGACGAAGGCAATGTCGCGATGCCCCAATTCCAGCAGGTGCCGGGTCGCCAGGTACGCGCCGTACTCATGATCGATGCGCACCAGGTCGGCGTCGACGCCATCGAGCCCACGGTCGACGATCACCATGGGCGTGCGCACGTTGGCCAGCCCCTCGGCGAGGCCGACATCACCTCCGGCCGAGGCCACGATCAATCCATCGATACGCTTTTCCAGCAGCACCCGCAGATAGCTGCGCTGCTTGTCCGGATTGTCATCGGAGTTGCACAGGATCACGCAATAGCCATTGCGCTCGCAGTAGTCCTCGATTCCTCGGGCCAGCTCGGCAAAGTACGGGTTGAGGCTATTGGGCACCAGCAAACCGATGGTTGCCGTGGTCTTGGCCTTGAGCGAGCGCGCCACGGCACTCGGCACGTAGTCCAACCGCTCGATCGCCGCCTCGACCTTGCGCCGCACCTCGTCACTGACCGGCCGCGTCTTGTTCACTACGTGCGAGACGGTCGTGTAGGAGATCCCCGCGAGTGCCGCCACATCCTTGATGGTTGCCATGGCTCAAGCCCGCCGACTGGCGCGCTGGCTGCGGTACGTATCGAGCACCACCGCCACCACGATCACTGCGCCGGTGATGATGCGCTTGGTCGGCTCGGTGGCACCGATCTGGGCCAGGCCAGCCGCCAGCACCGAGATGATCAACACACCAAAGAAGGTGCTGATGACCGAACCCCGGCCGCCCATCAGGCTGGTCCCGCCAATGACCACGGCGGCAATCACTTGCAACTCAAGCCCTGAGCCCGCGTTCGGATCCGCCGCTTCCAGGCGCGAAATCTGGAACAGCGCCGCGAGTCCGGCCAACAGCCCCATCAGGCTGAACACCAGGATCTTGTAGGGTTTCGGATTGATGCCAGCCAGGCGCACGGCTTCTTCATTGGTACCGATGCCGATCAGGTAGCGACCGAACACGGTGCGGGTCAGCACCGCCTGGGCAATGAAGATCACCAGCAAGGCAATGATGAACGACGGTGAAATACCAAAGGCGAACGGATTGGACAGCCAAGCAAAAGAGTCGCCGATATAGGCGGTGCGCGAGCCGGTCATCTGGTACGCCAGGCCACGGGCCATTTCCAGCACACCCAGCGAAACGATGAATGATGGAATGCGCCACGCCACGGTGATCGAACCGGTGACCGTACCCGCCAGCGCCGCAACGGCCATGCCGAGCAGGGCCGACGGCCAGACGCTCCAGCCCCAGCCGAGGATCGCCACGCTGACGGTCGATGCGGCCAGCGCCAACACCGAGCCCACCGACAAGTCGATGCCGCCAATGATCAGGATAAACGTCATGCCGACCGCCAGAACCATCAGGTCCGGGATCTGGTTGGCGAGGGTGCTGAAAGTGTCATAGGACAGGAAATGGCTGCTCAGGACCGAGAACAGCGCGATCATGGCCAGCAAGGCACCGGCCAGGCCCAGGTAAGTCCCCAGGCCAAAGAAGTTGCCATTGGATTTGCCGATGGCAGGTGCGGTTTTCATGAGAGTTCCCTAGGCGCTGCTTCGTTGAGCAACGCATCACGTTTTTGGTAGCCGGCGAACGCCGCGGCAAGCAAATCATCCTGGGTCCAGCTGTCACGTTCGAAGGTATCGATGAGGCGGCCGGCAGACAGTACGCCGATCCGGTCACAGATCAGCATCAGCTCGCGCAAGTCACTGGACACCACGACCAACGCCTTGCCCTGGCGAGTCAACTCACCCAGCAGCGCATAAATGTCGAATTTGGCACCGACGTCGATGCCGCGGGTCGGCTCGTCGAACAACAGCACCGAGCAATCGCGTTCGAGCCAGCGGCCGATCACGACTTTCTGCTGGTTGCCGCCCGACAGCTCGGAGACCAATTGAGTCGGACTGGAGCTGCGGATGCGCATGGCATCGATCTGCCGCTGCGCCAACGCCAGTTCCGCGCCGCCATTGACCAGGCCGGCGCTGGAGATCTCCGGCATGTTGCCGAGCGCGATATTCGCCGCGATGGATTGGGTCAGCAGCAGGCCTTCACCCTTGCGGTCCTCGGTGATCAGCGCAATGCCGTGGGCCACCGCATCGGCCGGTGAACGAATGCTGACGACCTTGGCCGGTGAACCCAGCGCCACGGTGCCGCTATCCGCCGCGTCAGCGCCGAAGATCAGCCGCAAAAGCTCGGTGCGCCCTGCCCCGATCAGCCCGGAAATGCCAAAGATTTCGCCGCTGCGAACCTCGAAGGACACATCACGAACCTTGTCGGAACGGGTCAAGCCCGCGACGGTCAGCGCCGGTGCGCCAATCTGGCGCGGGCCCAGGTCGATGTGCTCGCCCAGCTCCCGGCCGACCATCAACGTCACCAACTGCTCGCTGTTGTAGTTGGCCATCGGCTCGACGCAGACCAGGTTGCCGTCGCGCAATACCGCAATGCGCTGGGCCACCCGCGCCAGTTCTTCGAGGCGATGGGAAATATAGATGATCGATACGCCCCGGGCCTGCAGGCGCAAGATCTGCTCGAACAGCATCTCGACTTCACGGGCCGTCAGCATGGCGGTTGGTTCGTCGAGGATCAGCACGTGGCAGTCGCCGATCAGGTTGCGGGCGATCTCGACCATCTGCTGGTGACCGATTCCCAGCTCACCAACCAACGTATCGGGGTCGATTGCATCGAGCCCCACTTGCGCCATGGCCTCGACTGCCGCCGCGCGCAATTGCTTGCGGCTGATCCAGCCGCCGTGGCTGGGCAGATTGTCGAGGAACAGGTTTTCGGCCACGGAAAGGGTCGGCAGCAGGTTGAGTTCCTGCATCACCATGCGCACGCCCAGCGATTCGGCCTGGGCCCGACTGCCGGGACGGTAATCCTGCCCCTGGAATTGCATCTGCCCGGTGGTCGGCGTGACCAGCCCGCCGATGATCTTGGACAAGGTACTTTTACCAGCGCCATTTTCGCCGGTCAGCGCCAACACTTCGCCGCGCATCAAGCTCAGGCTGATATCGCTCAGTACCGGCTGCGCATAGGTCTTGCCGATACCGCTGACGCAAAGGACAGCGTTCGGATCGCGAACGGACATAACAAACTCTCCAATGCGCCCGCCCGGACGGGCGAGCGCCGTTGTGTCGCCAGAATTACGGCTTGGTCACCAGCTCGACCGGAGTTTCGATAACGCCGTTGGTGCCGCTGTCGACTTTTTCGCCCTTGAGCATCTTCAGCGCTGTTTCGATGCCGAACACTGCCTGCTTGGCGGCGAACTGGTCGGCCGTCGCGAGAACGCGACCGTCCTTGAGCATCGGCTTGATGGCATTGATGTTGTCGTAGCCGACCACCTGCACCTTGCCCGCCTTGCCCGCCGCGCGCACGGCTGATACGGCACCGACCGCCATGCTGTCGTTACCGGCCAGCAGTGCCTTGATGTTCGGGTATTCGCTGAGCATCGACGCGGCAACCTTATTGCCCTTATCGATCTCCCAATCACCGGATTGCAGGGAGACGACCTTGATCTGCGCCGCTTCCATCGCATCCTTGAAGCCTGCGGTACGCGCCTGGGCGTTGGTGGTGGTCGACACGCCTTCGATAATGCCCACCTCGTCACCGGCCTTGAGCTGCTTGGCCAGGTAGTCACCCACCAGGCGAGCGCCCTTGCGGTTGTCCGGGCCTACGAACGGCACAGTGATGTTTTTGCTCTTGACCACTGCCGGGTCGAGCTGGTTATCGATGTTGATCACGGTGATGCCGGCGTCGACGGCTTTCTTGATCACCGGCACCATGGCCTTGGAGTCGGCGGGCGCAATAATCAACGCATCGACCTTGGATACGATCATCTGCTCGACGATGCGAATCTGGTTGGCGGTGTCGGTTTCATCCTTGATCCCGTTGGAGATCAGCTCGAAATCGGCGGAGTGTTCCTTCTGGTATGCCTTGGCACCGTCTTCCATGGTCAGGAAGAACTCGTTGGCCAGGGATTTCATGACCAGGGCGACCTTGGGTTTTTCGGGGGTCTGGGCGAGCGCCGAGGAGAAAGGCAGCGCTGCGGATGCGGCCGCGAGCATGGCAACGGCGAGAAGGCGTCCAGCGAATGGCAGCTTCATGGGTTCACTCCGATTTTATGATTATTGTGAGCAAAATCGTCGCACGACAACCGCGCAAACGTTTGCGTGGAATGAACTATGGTAAAGCATCGCGGTTTTGTCAACGTTCCGGTTGGGGCCGGAATGTCGGGCGTCAGGCGGTGGTATTGACCAGCGCTCCGGAACTGGACTCCTTCGCCAATTCCTTGATCAAGCTGCCGGTCACCTGCTGCAGCGCGCCGGTGGTATCGGCGATCTGCCCCTGAATAGCCATGATAGCGGTAGTTTTGGCTTCAGGCGTCGAATACGCACGCGCCTGCGCAGCAGCCAATTGTTGCTGTTGTTCACGCAGTTGTTGCTGAAGTTCTTGCATACGCTTGAGCAGCGTTTGTGTCGCGACGCTTTGGGTACTGGCGCTTTTTTCAGTCTTGCTTTCGGCTTCGGTAGCCAGGTTCGCGCGGACTTTGCCCGACTCTTCAGTTTCGCCAAGGGCCTTGTCGGCTGAATCGGCGCTCGCCTCGCTCAAAGCTTTCAACGTGCTCGCAGACTTGCCGCCAATGGTCAGGGCTGCGGCATTTGGGAAGCCGATTGAAAAGGACATGTGTCGCTCCATGAATGAATTCCTACAAGGAAGATCGTCCGCTGGGGCATTTTCTTTAGCGCGACCAACAAATCTCTTTCCTTCAGACAACCTCCCTTCGGGTAACCGAACGATAAACACGTTGAATATTCGGAAACCCGTCCACCGATTTTTTACGCAGGCACCTCCTCCAATACGCATCGTTATAAATATCAACCGCTTAACAGCAGCTCACACGCCATGGCCGCACTGGTACGGATCATGCTCTGGCAGTTGGGCTCCCGGCATTCAGGTCTGCCGGAGCATCTAGATGAATCCATCATGACTAGAGAGAAGAATAATGACATCTGCCTTAAAGACTTTCGTTCCGGGCGCCTTGGCCCTTCTGCTGTTGCTGCCCAACGCCGTCCAGGCGAAAGAAACCCAGACTGAGCAAAAGCTCGCCAATGTGGTCATCCTCGCCACTGGCGGCACCATTGCCGGCGCCGGTGCCAGCTCGGCCAACAGCGCCACGTATCAGGCGGCCAAGGTCGGCATTGAAAAACTGATCGCTGGCGTACCGGAGCTCAGCCAACTGGCCAACGTCCGCGGCGAACAAGTGATGCAAATCGCCTCGGAAAGCATTACCAACGAAAACCTGTTGCAACTGGGTCGGCGTGTCGCCGAACTGGCCGACAGCAAGGACGTCGATGGCATTGTCATCACCCATGGCACCGACACACTGGAAGAAACCGCGTACTTCCTGAACCTGGTGGAAAAAACTGACAAACCGATAATCGTCGTCGGTTCGATGCGTCCCGGCACGGCGATGTCGGCGGATGGCATGCTCAATCTCTACAACGCCGTGGCCGTCGCCAGCAGCAAGGAGGCCCGCGGCAAGGGTGTCCTCGTGACGATGAACGATGAAATCCAGTCGGGCCGCGATGTCAGCAAAATGATCAACATCAAGACTGAAGCCTTCAAGAGCCCTTGGGGTCCGCTCGGCATGGTGGTGGAAGGCAAGTCCTACTGGTTCCGCCTGCCTGCCAAGCGTCACACCATGGACTCGGAATTCGACATCAAGACCATCAAGAGTCTGCCGGACGTGGAAATCGCCTATTCCTACGGCAACGTCAGCGACACGGCCTACAAGGCCCTGGCTCAATCCGGCGCCAAGGCGATCATTCACGCCGGCACCGGCAACGGTTCGGTGTCTTCGCGCGTGGTGCCTTCCCTGCAGGCCCTGCGCAAGGACGGCGTGCAGATCATTCGGTCGTCCCACGTCAATGCCGGTGGGTTCGTACTGCGCAACGCCGAACAGCCTGACGACAAGTACGACTGGGTCGTGGCTCACGACCTGAACCCTCAGAAGGCGCGCATCTTGGCGATGGTCGCCCTGACCAAGACCCAGGACAGCAAGGAATTGCAGCGGATGTTCTGGGAATATTGATCGTCCCCGCCCGACCGATTCCGGTCGGGCCTCCCTTCGCCACCCGCTTCCTTCGAGCAGGTGGCACCTGCGCCTACTTGGCTCGCTAAAAAAATGTAGTTCTCCTACACCAAAACCCGAAAAGCGCTGTCAGACGATTTTCTTGAATTTTAAGCAGTTGCGTAAATGCCTACAGTTAAATACTGTATGCACGTACAGCTTAATAAGGATAATCCTGTGGCCACGCCCTCCGCTGCAACTACCCCCTTAGATTCCTATACACGGCTCGGCTTGCGGGTCTCGAAAATCATCAATTCGCCTACCGCACAAAAAGCCAAGGCCGCGCTGATCTTCCGCCTTCCCGACGAGCCGGTAGATGAATGGGAACGCTTGCTGGAAGAAATCGACGAGAACGACAACGTCACCCTTGCCTATCGCGACGACGGTGGTGTGCAGGTTTTCTGGGTTGTGCCGAAGGAAGATTGAGCCTGATGAGTGTTCGCTGTTTAGCTTTATTGCTCATGTTCGTCGCCGTGGGCGCACACGCCGGAGCTCCCCGCACTTTCAACGAAGCGAAGAAAGTCGCCTGGAAACTTTATGCACCACAATCCACCGAGTTTTATTGTGGCTGCAAATACACCGGCAACCGCGTGAACCTCTCGGCTTGCGGTTATGTACCGCGTAAAAACGCGAAGCGCGCCGCACGCATCGAGTGGGAGCACATCGTCCCGGCCTGGCAGATCGGCCATCAGCGCCAATGCTGGCAACAGGGCGGACGCAAGCATTGCACCCGCTACGACCCGGTCTATCAACGGGCCGAGGCTGATCTTCACAACCTGGTCCCAAGCATTGGCGAGGTCAATGGTGATCGCAGCAACTTCAGCTTTGGCTGGCTACCGGTGCAGAAAGGTCAATATGGCTCATGCCTGACCCAGGTGGATTTCAAGGCCAAGAAGGTCATGCCCCGCCCTTCGATTCGAGGAATGATTGCCAGGACGTATTTCTACATGAGCAAACAGTACGGCCTACGCCTCTCCAAACAGGATCGGCGGCTGTACGAAGCCTGGGACAAGACTTATCCCGTGCAGGCCTGGGAACGCCAGCGCAACCAGAGCGTGGCGTGTGTCATGGGGCGCGGAAACGAATTTGTCGGCCCGGTGGATATGAAAACCTGCGGTTGACCAAGCCACCAGCCAAAAGGCCCCGGACGTCACGCGCCCGGGGCCTTTTGTTTATCCGCCGGGTTATCGTGCTGGCGGGAAATCCACAACCAAGGCCTCGATGTTGCGCTTCTTCGCGCGTACCAAGGCGGCAGTGACTTGCTCCTGCTTCGCTTCGGCTTCAGCCTTGGAGCTGAGCGGTCCGACCAGGACCCGGTCCTTGCCATCCTCCCTGACGACCGTGGACATGAAGCTATGCTCGATCAACCATCCGGTGAGGTCGCTCACGGCCTGGGGGGTTTCGCCTCGAACCTCGACTGCCCACTGCGGCGCGGCAGCGGCTGACGGGGTGGAGGTCGCCGCCGGTTTCGGCTTGGGGGCTTCGACGTCGCGCCCCTCTCCACATCCCGCCAGCGCCAATACCGCGATTACCCAAGCCAATTTACGCACAACGATTCCCCCGGAAGACATGAAGAGGGGATTTTAGCACCCACACTCGCCAATAACGCCCTAAACAGTGCGCAAAACACGAGAATCCTGTCCGGCGTCTCTGTATAGTCGCACCCTGGGAATTAATGCTGTATCTGCACGTCAGAAAGAGGCACCCACATTGTGACACTTAGCACTAATCTATAAGCAGTACCGACATCTGCACTGTCTGAATCAGGTGCCCTATAAAGCAATCAAGGAGAACACCATGCTGATACTCACCCGCAAAGTCGGTGAAAGCATAAACATTGGTGACGACATCACGATCACCATTCTGGGCGTAAGTGGCCAACAAGTCCGGATCGGCATCAACGCCCCGAAAAACGTGGCGGTGCATCGCGAGGAAATTTATCAGCGCATCCAGGCCGGCCTCACCGCCCCTGACAAGCCGCAAACGCCCTGAGCCTTGCCGCAGTCCGCAGCCAGCCCGTTTGCATCGTCGCAATGGCTGGCTATAGATTCAGGCCGGGTGCCTCACCCTGCGTCCCTCCCCCGCCTTAGATGTCCGTCCAGCTCGTGAAACCGATACTACTGGCATGTCTCGTAGCATGGCTGTCAGACGTTTCGTTTTAATGGCGGGGAAGCCGCCGTACGTGGCCAATCAGCTCAAGCTCACGCCACCACCATCAAGTCCCCGCATGAAGATTGCGCTCAGAGAGAACGTCGAAACGACCTGACAGTACTGGCTCGTAAAGAAATGACTGTCACTCAGTACACAAAAAAAATGGGAGCTGGCGAGCTCCCATAGGGTATTGCGTGTTTTTGGAATCAGTCCGCCAATCGCCAGGTCGTCCCGCCCTTCCCGTCTTCCAGCACCACGCCCATAGCGGTGAGCTGGTCGCGGATGCGGTCGGATTCGGCCCAGTCCTTGTTGGTTCGCGCAGCCAGGCGTGCCTGGATCAGCGCCTCGACTTCGGCGGCGTCGACGCGGCCTTCGGCACCGGCCTGGAGGAAATCGTCGGCTTCGAGCTGCAACACACCGAGCACGCTGGCCAATTCCTTCAGACGCGCTGCGAGGCCCGCTGCCGCATCGAGATCGCTTTCGCGCAGGCGATTGATCTCACGCACCATTTCGAACAGCACTGCGCACGCTTCCGGCGTGCCGAAGTCGTCGTTCATCACTTCGGTAAACCGCGCTACGAACGCTTCGCCACCAGCAGGTGCCGCCGCAGGCAAGCCTTTCAACGCATGATAGAAACGCTCCAGGGCGCCCTTGGCGTCCTTGAGGTTGTCTTCCGAATAGTTGATGGCGCTGCGGTAGTGGCTCGATACCAACAGGTAACGCACAACTTCCGGATGGTATTTATCGAGCACGTCGCGGATGGTGAAGAAGTTGTTCAAGGACTTGGACATCTTCTCGCCATTGATCCGGATCATGCCGCAATGCATCCACGCGTTGGCGTAGGTCTTACCGGTGGCCGCTTCACTCTGGGCAATCTCGTTTTCGTGGTGCGGGAATTCCAGGTCGCTGCCGCCGCCATGAATGTCGAAGGTCTCGCCCAGGCAGCAGGTGGACATCACCGAGCATTCGATGTGCCAGCCCGGACGCCCGGCGCCCCACGGCGAATCCCAGCTCGGCTCGCCCGGCTTGGCGCCTTTCCACAGTACGAAGTCCAATGGGTCTTCTTTTGACTCATCGACTTCGATGCGCGCGCCGATGCGCAGGTCTTCGATCTTCTTGCGCGACAACTTGCCATAGCCCATGAACTTGGCGACGCGGTAGTACACGTCGCCATTGCCCGGTGCGTAGGCATAACCTTTGTCGATCAAGGTCTGGATCATCGCCCGCATGCCGGGAATGTGGTCGGTGGCGCGCGGCTCCAAGTCGGGTTTCTGGATGTTGAGACGCGCCTCGTCCTCGTGCATGGCCTTGATCATGCGCTCGGTCAACGCATCGAACGATTCGCCGTTCTCGTTGGCCCGATTGATGATCTTGTCGTCGATGTCGGTGATGTTGCGCACATAGGTCAGGTCGTAACCGCTAAAGCGCAACCAACGAGTCACCAGGTCGAAGGCAACCATGCTGCGGCCATGACCCAAGTGGCAATAGTCATAGACGGTCATGCCGCACACGTACATGCGGACCTTGTTGCCATCCAGCGGCTTGAAGACTTCTTTGCTCTTGGTGAGCGTGTTGTAGATCGTAAGCACAGGGTTTCCCTTAAGACTTGATCACTGACCCCAGGAGTCGCGCAAGGTCACGGTACGGTTGAACACCGGAGCACCGGGTTTCGAGTCCTTGATATCCGCGCAGAAGTAGCCTTCGCGCTCGAACTGGAAACGGTCTTCCGGCAGTGCGTTGCCCAACGACGGCTCGGCACGACAACCTGTGAGAACCTGCAGGGAGTCAGGGTTGATGTTGTCCAGGAAACTGGCGCTGTCCTCGGCCTTCTCCGGGTTCGGCGAACGGAACAGGCGATCGTAAAGGCGCACTTCGCACTCGACGCTGGCGGCAGCCGGCACCCAGTGGATCACGCCCTTGACCTTGCGACCTTCCGGGTTCTTGCCCAGGGTTTCGGGATCGTACGAGCAGCGCAGCTCGACGATGTTGCCCTCGGCATCCTTGATGGCCTCGTCGGCGCGGATCACGTAGCTGCCACGCAGGCGCACTTCACCGGCTGGCTCCAGGCGCTTGTAGCCTTTTGGCGGCTCTTCCATGAAGTCTTCGCGGTCGATGTAGATTTCCCGCGCGAACGGCAGGACGCGCACGCCCATGTCTTCTTTCGGGTGGCGCGGCAGCTCGAGGTTCTCGACCTGGCCTTCCGGGTAATTGGTGATGACGACTTTCAGCGGTCGCAGCACGCACATGGCGCGCGGGGCGCTGTGGTCCAGGTCGTCACGGATGCTGAATTCCAGCATGCCGAAATCCACCACGCCGTCGGAACGGTTGGTGCCGATCATCTCGCAGAAATTGCGGATCGACTTCGGCGTGTAGCCACGACGGCGGAAACCCGACAGCGTCGACATGCGTGGATCATCCCAACCGTTGACGTGCTTTTCGTCCACCAGCTGCTTGAGCTTGCGCTTGCTGGTGATGGTGTAGTTCAGGTTCAGGCGGCTGAATTCGTACTGGCGCGGATTGGCCGGCACCGGCAGCTTCTCCAGGAACCACTCGTACAAAGGCCGATGGCTTTCGAATTCCAGCGTGCAGATCGAATGGGTGATGCCTTCGATGGCGTCCGACTGACCGTGGGTGAAGTCATAGTTCGGGTAGATGCACCACTTGTCGCCGGTCTGGTGGTGATGGGCATGGCGGATGCGGTACATGATCGGGTCGCGCAGGTTCATGTTCGGCGAAGCCATGTCGATCTTGGCGCGCAGCACACGGGCGCCGTCCGGGAACTCGCCAGCGCGCATGCGGGCGAACAGGTCCAGGTTCTCTTTTACGCTGCGGTCACGGAACGGGCTGTTCTTGCCCGGCTCGGTCAGGCTGCCGCGATATTCCTTGGCCTGCTCCGGCGTCAGGTCGCACACGTAGGCGTCGCCGGACTTGATCAGCTCTACCGCCCAATCGTGCAACTGGTCGAAATACTGCGAGGCGTAGCGCACTTCGCCGGCCCATTGGAAACCCAGCCACTGGACGTCGCTCTTGATCGCGTCGATGTATTCCTGGTCTTCCTTGGCCGGGTTGGTGTCATCGAAACGCAAGTGCGTGACGCCGCCAAATTCCTCGGCCAGGCCGAAGTTCACGCAAATGGATTTGGCATGGCCGATGTGCAGGTAGCCGTTGGGCTCCGGCGGGAAGCGAGTGACGATCTGCGTGTGCTTACCCGAATCCAGGTCCGCCTGGACGATCGGGCGCAGGAAGTTGACCGGCACGGCCGGGCCGGTCTTGGAATTCGAGGTAGGGTCGACAGTGGGCTTGCTCATAGGATCCTTGAACGTACAAGTGCGCGGCCGGGTGCGGCCTGATAAATCAAAGCCCGTATCATAGCCGATGCTGTCAAGCACCTGACAGGCCAGGCCGGCAAAGGATTGAATTTAATCGACGGCCAGGTGAAAAACAGCCTCGAAATTCGCGCATGGCACGCTAAACTGCCCAACCTGGCCGATTGCAGCCAGACCGGTTGCGGGCGTTTGTGCCCCGAAACCCACGAATTCCTTGAAAGAGTAGCGATCATGACCCAAGTCAAACTGACCACCAACCACGGCGACATCGTCCTGGAACTGAACGCCGAAAAGGCACCGCTGACCGTTGCCAACTTCGTCGAGTACGTCAAGGCCGGCCATTACGAAAACACCGTTTTCCACCGTGTCATCGGTAACTTCATGATCCAGGGCGGCGGTTTCGAGCCGGGCATGAAGGAAAAGAAAGACAAGCGCCCAAGCATCCAGAACGAAGCCGACAACGGCCTTTCCAACGACAAGTACACCGTTGCCATGGCCCGCACCATGGAGCCGCATTCGGCCTCCGCGCAGTTCTTCATCAATGTCGCCGACAACAGCTTCCTGAACCACAGCGGCAAGAACGTCCAGGGCTGGGGCTATGCCGTATTCGGTAAAGTCACCGAAGGCACTGACGTGGTCGACAAGATCAAGGGCGTATCCACCACTTCCAAGGCCGGCCACCAGGACGTCCCGGCAGAAGACGTGATCATCGAGAAAGCCGAGATCATTGAGTGATATTGCTGATTTCAGATTTGCATCTGGAAGAGGAGCGCCCGGACATCACCCGGGCGTTTCTGGATTTACTCGCCACCCGCGCCCGCTCGGCGCAAGCGTTGTACATTCTGGGCGACTTCTTCGAAGCCTGGATCGGCGACGATGCCATGACGCCGTTCCAGCGTTCCATCTGCCAGGCCCTGCGCGAACTGAGCGACAGCGGCACGGCGATTTTCCTGATGCACGGCAACCGTGACTTCATGCTGGGGCAGGCTTTCTGCAAAGCGGCCGGCTGCACCCTGCTCGAGGACCCGAGTGTCGTGCAGTTCAACGGCGAATCGGTGTTGCTGATGCACGGCGACAGCCTCTGCACGCGAGACGTCGGCTATATGAAGCTGCGGCGCTGGCTGCGCAACCCGCTTACGCTGTTCATCCTGCGTCACCTGCCGCTGGGCAGCCGCCAGCAACTGGCGCGCAAGTTGCGCAGCGAAAGCCGCACGCAGACACGCATGAAAGCCAATGACATCGTCGACGTCACGCCCGAAGAGATCCCGCGGATCATGCAGCAGTACGGCGTGAAGACCCTGATCCATGGCCACACCCACCGCCCCGCCATCCACAAGCTGCAACTGGGCGAACAGGCCGCCCGGCGCATCGTATTGGGGGATTGGGACAAACAAGGCTGGGCGTTGCAGGTCGATGAGCAAGGGTTTGCGTTGGCGCCGTTCGGTTTTGCCCCGCCGCCACAACTGCCGGCACCTGACCCAATCCCCAGCCACACCCCCAGCCACAAGTAGTCCCTAGCGGGGCCGGCTATTCAGTTTCAATGGCCGCTGGCGGCAGGCCCGGCCTTCGCCGCGAACGGCGGCTTCGCCAGCCACACCAGCAGGATCAACCCCATGAACGCCCACCCCAGCAGCGTGAAGTAATCCACGGTGGAGAGCATGTATGCCTGGCTGTTGAGGATCTGCTCGAGCTGGGCGTAGACCGGCGTGCTCGCCCCGCCGAGCTGATTGATCGTCTCGCGCGTGGCTGGCTCGAAGGTACTGATGCTTTCGCTCAGGTAGGCATGATGCTGGTCGGCCCGGCGAATCCAGATCCAAGTCGTCAGCGACGCGGCGAAACTGCCACCGAGGGTACGCAGGAATGTCGCCAGTCCCGCGCCATCGGCAATCTGGTGGGGCGGCAGGTCCGACATGAGGATGCTCAGGGTCGGCATGAAGAACAACGCCACACCGATGCCCATGAACAACTGCACCAAGGCGATGTGCTGGAAATCCACTTCGTTGGTGAACCCGGCGCGCATGAAGCAACTCAGGCCAATCGCCAGGAAGGCCAGCCCGGCCAACAGGCGCAGGTCGAACTTGTGCGCGTACTTGCCGACGAAGGGCGACATCAGGACCGGCAGGATACCGATAGGCGCCACCGCCAGGCCGGCCCAGGTGGCGGTATAGCCCATCTGGGTCTGCAACCATTGTGGCAGGATCAGGTTGATGCCGAAAAAACCGGCGTAACCGCCCACCAGCACGATGGTGCCGATACGAAAATTGCGATAAGCAAACAGCCGCAGATTCACCACCGGATGGCGGTCGGTCATTTCCCAGATGACGAACACGGCCAGGGCGATGACCGAAATCAGCGCGCCAACAATGATGAAATTCGACTCGAACCAATCCAGGTCGTTGCCCTTGTCCAGGATGACCTGCAATGCACCGACACCGATGATCAACGTAATCAAGCCGACATAGTCCATCGGCTGGCGACTGGTCACCACCGGCCGCGCCTTGAGCTGCTGGCGCACCACCAGTACCGCGAAAATCCCGATAGGCACGTTAATGAAGAAAATCCACGGCCAGCTGTAACTGTCGGTGATCCAACCACCAAGGATCGGCCCGGCAATCGGCGCGACTACCGTGACCATCGCCAGCAACGCCAGGGCCATGCCACGCCTGGCCGGCGGGTACACCGCAATCAGCAAGGTCTGGGTCATCGGGTACAAAGGGCCGGCCACCAGCCCCTGGACCACGCGAAAGCCGATCAGCTCTGGCATTGAGGTGGAGATTCCGCACAGGAACGAGGCGACGACGAACAGCACGGTCGCCCACAAAAACAGTTTCACCTCGCCAAACCGGCGGCTCAGCCAGCCCGTGAGCGGCAGCGCAATGGCGTTGCTCACCGCGAACGAAGTAATGACCCAAGTGCCCTGCTCCGAACTGACGCCCAGGTTTCCGGAAATGGTCGGCAAGGCGACGTTGGCGATGGTCGTGTCGAGCACTTGCATGAACGTCGCCAGCGACAACCCGATGGTGCTGAGCAACAGGCTGGGCGGCGTGAAGGACGCGTTATTGCTCATTGCGAGAAATCCTATGAAGCAGAGGTGGTGAAACCGAAGCAAGCCCGCCAGGACCGCGACGCTATCCTTACGGCCTGCGACAAACACGTGGCGAGGGAGCTTGCTCCCGCTGGGCCGCGAAGCGGCCCCAACATCGGTAGAACGCGTAGCATCAGACACACCGCATCCGCCGGTTTACGACTGCTTCGCAGCCGAGCGGGAGCAAGCTCCCTCGCCACAGGGTTGCGCAGCGCTGTGTTAGCGCTGCGCGGTCTTGCTCGCCGCGGCGCTGTTTTCGTGGATCAGGCGCGTGATCATCGCGTCGGCATCGGCCAGCTGCCGGTCATAGACCTGGGTGCTGAACGAAGCTTTCTGCGGCGGCTGCTGGGCCAATACCGGGCCGCTCTGGTCGTGCAAGTTGACGTTGACCAGCGTCGACAGACCGACCCGCAACGGATGCTTGGCCAGCTCTTGGGCATTGATATGAATGCGCACCGGCACCCGCTGGACGATCTTGATCCAGTTACCGGTGGCGTTCTGCGCCGGCAACAGGGCAAACGCACTACCGGTCCCGGCGCCAAGACTGTCGACCGTGCCGCTGAACTTCACATCACTGCCGTAGAGGTCGGCTTCGATGTCCACCGGCTGGCCGATGCGCATGTCGCGCAGTTGGGTTTCCTTGAAGTTGGCGTCGATCCACAACTGATCCAGCGGGATCACCGCCATCAACGCCGTGCCCGGTTGCACCCGTTGGCCCAGTTGCACGGTGCGCTTGGCGACATAACCGGTCACCGGAGCGATCAAGGTACTACGGGCATTGGTCAGGAAAGCCTGGCGCAATTGCGCGGCGGCGGCTTGCACGTCGGGATGCGACGACACCACGGTATCGTCCACCAGGGCGCTGGTGGTCTTGAGCTGTTGCCGGGCATTGGCCAGGGCGTTCTGCGCCGAGGTCAGGTCGTCCCGGGCGTGGGACAGTTCTTCCTGGGAGATCGCCCCGCCGGCCGCCAGGTTCCGGCGCCGGTTATAGTTCTCCTGGGCCTTCTGCACTTCGGCTTCCTGGGCATGCACCTGCGCCTTCATGCCGTCGACGTTGCTGTACAGACCGCGCACCTGGCGCACGGTGCGGGCGAGGTTGGCCTGGGCACTTTGCAGCCCGACTTCGGCATCGTTCGGATCGAATTGCACCAGCACTTGGCCCTCACGCACCAAGTCGCCGTCGTCGGCGCCGATGCTCACCACCGTGCCGGTGACTTGCGGGGTGATTTCCACGACGTTGCCGTTGACGTAGGCATCGTCAGTGCTTTCGTTCCAGCGCCCGTACAGTTCATGCCATGCCCAGACACCTACGCCGGCGAGAACGACAATCAGGGCCAGGCCCAGCAGCATCACCTTGCGCTTGCGCGGGTTGCCGCTGTCCTGTTGAGTTTCTTGAGTAGTTTCGGCAGTTGCCATGACAAGTACCTCGAATCAGTGGGTCGGCGCGGTGGTGGCCGGTGTGGCCGAGGCCACGGTTTGGGTCTCGAAACCACCGCCCAGGGCCTGCATCAGTTGGATCGACAAATCGATCTGCTCGGCATTGAGGGTCGCCAGTTGGCGCTGGGCCTGGAGCAATTGCTGCTCGATGCTCAACACGTCCAGGTAATTGCCGATGCCTGAGCCGTAGCGCTGGACCACGGTGTCGTAAGAGTTCTGGGCGATATCGACGGCATGTTGCTGGGCACCGATCTGTCGCCCGATATCGCGCAACTGGTTGATGGTGTCGCTGACATCGCCGAGAGCCGACACCAAGCTCTTGTTGTATTGCGCCACCGCCAAGTCGTAATCGGCGTCCCGGGCATCGAGGTCCGCCCGCAAGCGACCGCCGTCGAAAATCGGCAGCGACACGGTCGGCGCTACGTTGAAGAAACGGCTGGCCGAGCCAAACATCGCGTCGCCCAGCAACGATTGCACACCCGCCGCCGCGCTCAGGTTGAGGTTGGGGTAGAAGTTGGTCTTGCCGGCCTCGATATTCTTGCTCGCCGCCTCGACCCGCCAGCGCGCCGCGACCAGGTCCGGACGGCGGCCCAGCAACTCGGCCGGCAGGTTCGACGGCAAGGCCACCGCACTGGCTTGGAGGACGTTGGGCCGGGCGATTTCGTTGCCACGATCAGGCCCCTTGCCCAACAATACGGCCAAGGCGATTTTCGCGCTTTGCAGGCGTTTTTCCGCGTCGATCAGGGTTGCATCGGCACTCGCCTCCAGGCTTTCGGTCTGCTGGAATTGATATTCGCTGTCGATCCCGGCGCTCAGACGACGCTTGCCCAGGTCGAGCATCTGCCGCGTGCGCTTGAGGTCTTCGTTGGCCAAGTCATAAATGATGTGGGCCTGCCCCAAGTCGCTGTAGGCACGGGCCACGTCGGCGGCCAGGGTCAGTTGCGCGGCCTGGCGGTCGATTTCGGCGGCGCGGGCCTGGCCGAGGGCAGCTTCCCAGGCAGCCCGCTGGCCGCCCCAGAGGTCGAAGTTGTAGTTGAAATCCACGCTCAGCGAACGCAGCGTGCTGTAGGCCCCGCCCCGCCCTTGCGGGTCTTGGTCACGGGCCAGGCGCGAACGGCTGACACTGCCGCTGGCATCCAGGGTCGGCATGCGCGCGGCGTTGGCGGCATAGGCAGCGGCGCTGGCCTGGTGGGCCCGGGCGCTGGCGATTTGCATGTCCGGGCTGTCGCGCAGGGCTTCACGGATCAGGCCGTCGAGTTGCGGGTCGCCGAGGCTTTTCCACCAATCGCTTTTTGGCCACGAGGCCGGCGACAAGGTGACGCCCGTCAGCGATTGACCAGCCTGGAGGCTCTTGGCCTCCAGGCTCACCCCTTCGGTTTCCAGGCCGCTGTAGCTGGCGCACCCGGCGAGGCTCATGGCCAGCAGCACCAGGCCCAAGCGGGCACGCAAGGTTTGACGTTTCATTTTTCCCCCAATCGCAGGACGGTGATGGGATCACCGGCGGCGAGCAGTATTTTCTTGAGGATGTCTTCGAGGGTTTGCAGCTCCTCGCGGCTGATGGCGCACGCCAATTGATTCATGGCGTCGGCACCGATAAACGGCAGGCGATCGGCGAGGGCCTGGCCGGCGTCGGTCAACACCAGCCGGACTTGGCGACGATCCTCTGCCGAGCGCTGCCGAACCAGAAAGCCCTTCTGCTCCAGGCGATCGAGCATCCGGGTCATCGAGCCACTGTCCAGCGACAGGTATCGGCACAGCTCGACCGGCGTATCGATGCCGTGCTGGGCCATGATGATCAGCACCTTGAACTGCGCGGCGGTGATGCCGACGGGCTCCATGTGGGTGTCGATGATCCGGTCCTTGAGCAACGCGGCGCGACCGAGGAGCATGCCGAGATGGCAATTGTGGAATTCGTCCGGGGTGAAATGCTTCATCTGGATACCGTTATCTGAAGACGGTTTGCTGCCTAGGCAGTGAATGTATGTCGAGATATTACTGCTTAGGCAGCAAATGTCAAACAAATAGTTAGCTACCTATACATAGCCGGACCAACGCGAACGCATCCGTGGTAGCGAGCTGCCACAGGCAGTTCTTGCGGGAAGGCTTTAGAAATCGCGTTTGTAGAAGATATCCAGCGAACTGGCGACGCCGCTGGCGGCTTCGAGGTAGACCTTCTTGCTCAGCTTGTAGCGCAGGGCAATGGTATTGGCAGGTTCAAACACCCCGACGCCGTAGCGCAGGCTGAGTTTTTCCGACAGGTTGCCGCTGGCGACCACGCTGGTTTCGTTGCCGCTGCCCTGGGTGTCGAGTTGGAAATCCTCGATCCCAAGGTTGTTCGCCAGGCTGGTGGTCACGCCGGAGCTGCCCATCAAGCCCAGGCCCAAGGCCGCCTGGGCAAGCATGTTGTTGTCCTCGCCCGTGGTGCTCAAGGGTCGGCCCAGTACCAGATAGGACAACGCTTGCTCCTGGTTCATGGCCGGCTCCGAGAAGATCTGCGTGGTCGGTTGCTCGGCGCTGCCGCTCAAGCGAATGCCGGCAATCACGTCATCGGTCTGGCGAACCGCCTCAATGTCGAGGTAGGGCTGGTCGATGGGCCCGGCGAACAACAAGCGCGCCCGGCGCACCGTCAACCGTTGCCCATAGGCTCGATAGCGACCGTCGTTGAGCCAGAGTTCGCCGCGAGTGTCCAGGTTGTCACCGATGTGCACCTGGCCCTGCACGTTGGCTGTCAGGCCGAAGCCCGAGAAGGCGAGCTTTTCCTGGCCGACGATCACGTCGATGTCCATCGCCATGGCGATCGGTGCCTTGCCCTCTTCGGTCTGGCGGCCGACGATGATCGTGTCATCCGAAACCTTGACGGTGGATGGCGGCAATTCGCGAATGGTGATGTCGCCCTTGGGCACCAGGACCTTGCCGGCAATCGAAAGTCGCTCGCCCTGCATCGTGACATTCAGGTCCGGCGCCACATCGAGCACCGCGTAGGGTTCCACCGTGACCGGCAGTTGCGAGCCCTTGAGGGCAAGGTCCATGGACAAGGCCTCGCCCCAGCCAATGGTGCCCGTCAAGCTGCCCTGCCCGTTCTTGCCACTTTTCCAGCCGCCGTCGAGCCTGATCGTTTCGCCGGCGATCATTGCGCGCAGTTGCAGGGCTTCGAGGCTGATCGGCAGTTCCGGGCCGGACACTTCGCCGTCGCTGAGCAGCAAACTGCCGTTGACCTGCGGCGCGAGCAATCCGCCGGATAAGGTGCCGCTGCCGTTCAGGTGACCGGCCAGGGTTTCCACCATCGGCACGAATGGCCGGGCGACCGACAGATCCAGGCCACTGAGTCGAAACGAACCGCTCAAGGGTTTATTGGCCGGCAACGGGTTGATCCGCGCCTGGAGCGTCAATTCGCCGAGCCTCGCCCCGGCAAAAACCAGGTCCGTATCGATGCGCGTGGGTGTCAGGCGGCTGTTCAGCGTCAGGGTCTGGTACGGGAAATCCAGCCACTGCTCTTTGTCTCGAATCCGTAAGGTACCGCCGCTGGCATCCACCAGCACACGGCCGTTCGGGCCGCTGGCCGGCAAGTCCAGTTGCAGATCGGCGTTGAGCCTCCCTTGCCAGGCAAAGTCCTTGGGCATCCACTGGGCCAGGCTTTCAATCGGGAACTGCTTGAGGTGATAGCGCAGCTTCGGCTCCGGCATCAGCCGCTGGTCTTCGCCACACAAGCTGGCCTGGCCGGAACGCCAGCAATGGGCGCCGAAGTTCAGCGTACCGTTGGCCAAACGTTCCAGCTTGGCCGGAGCCTGCAAGCGCCAGGCTTGGCCGCCCGCCTGTATGTCGCCATTGGACAGGCGTCCACGCCAGTTGCCTTGGTCGAGCGCGCCATCCAGGGCCAAGGTGGTTTCAAGCTGCGGCCCTTGTAGATCCAGGTTGAGTCTTTGCTGTTTGATGTCGCCTTGTCCGCTGACCGTCAAGGCACCCAGCGACGTTTCACCGGCCCGGATGCCGCTGGCCTTGAGATCGACTTTGCCCCGTTGGGTGTTGTCGAGCGTCGCGTCTACCCTCAGGTTTTGCAGATGATTGTCCTGGAATCCCAGCTGGGTGCCTTGTACGCCGAGCTTGCCTTGAGGGGCCTTGAGTGTCCCCGCCAAGTCGAGACGCCCCATGACCTGCCCGCGCAATCGCGGCCAGAGTTGGGCCAGCCGCGAGAGTTTGATATCGATCTGGCCGGTCAGTTTCTGTTGCAGGTTGGCGCTGCCGTTGATGCGGTTATCGCCCAGGCGGATATCCAGCGCGCTGAGGTTCCATTGCTCGCCTGCCCCTGCCGCGGTGGCCTGGAACAGCGCCGGTTGGCCGCGCAGTTTTCCCTTCAGGTCCAGGTTGGCGTCCAAGCTGAGGGCATCGTCTTTGATTGAGCCCTGGCTGCGTAGAGGTCCGGCCAAGGTGCCAGGCAGCTCCGCGAGCCAATACGCCGGATTGAGGGATGACAATTGCAACGCGGTGTCCCACGCGATGCCGTCGGCAAACTGCAGGTTCAGATGCCCTTCGGCTTTGCCCTGCCCCGCGTCGAGCTTGAGCTGCGGCAAATGGATTTGCGCCAGGTTGCCGCTGAATGGACTGCTCAGGTTGAACGCCCCGGCGGGCCCGTCCAGCGCTGCCTGGAAATTGCCCAAGTACTGGCCGTCGGTGTAGGAAACTTCGCCGTTGAAACGACGCAACGTGACTTGCGGCTCGTCGATCAGCGGATAGAGGCGATGCCAGGGGAAATCCAGCCAGGCGACTTTCGCATCGGCACTCAGGCCTTCGTGCCAATCCAATTGCCCGGAGAGCTTGACGCTTTGCTGCTCGCCAGCATCTAGATCCAAGCCGGCGATTTGTGCACCGTTGGCGTCCACCTTGCCTTGGAGCACCAACACCACGGGCCCTTTTTCGGCAGGCAGGGTCGCCTTGCCGAGGAGTTGGTAGCCGTCTTTCAGATTGCCTTCGCCGGTCAGCTCCAGCTGATTGAGCACCAGCGTGTCCGGCAGCTCGGCGCTGGCCTTGAACCCGTCGGCGGTGATGCGCACCTTCGCCGGCAGGTTGTCCGCCAGTGGTTGCAGCTCGCCGGCCAGATGGCCTTGCAGATAGCCAAGGCTGTCGGCGCTGAGGTCGAGGGTCTTGAGCAGATCGCCACTGACTTTCAGCTCCAGCGACCACGGCGTCGCGCCCGGTGCCGGCAAGGTCAACCGGCCAGCAGCGCTCAACGGCCAATCGCCACGCGGCTGCAACAGGCCGGACAGATTCAGGCTCAGTTCGTCGCGCTGCAATTGCAGCGAATCGATCTGCAAACCCTCGGCGGTCCAATGAGCCGCCAGTTTCAGGCCCTTGAGCTGTTCGCTGCCGTTGAACGTCACACTGCCAATCTGCACGTCACCCAGTTCGATCGCCAACGGCAAGTCCAGATCCGGCAAGCTGATCGGACCTGCGCTCGGTTCATCGGCGGAGGCCGGCAATTGCAGGGCGATCCGCTCGGCCTTGAGTTGTTCGATACACAACGTCATGCGCAGCAGGCACAACGGCGACCAGGCCAAAACCGGCCGATCCAGCTCTACCCGGCTGGCGTCCTGCTGCCACAGCACATGGTCGGCGCTCCACTGCCCGCCCAGTCGCCCCTGGAAATTCTCCACTGTCAGCCCGGGTACCAGGCCGATAGCCCAACGACTGCCGAACGCCGTGCCGAGCAGGATGCCCAGGACCAGTACGACCGCCGCCAGCAACCCGGCGAGTGCCAGCAGCGTTACCTTCAAACCGCGCTTCACAGCTCAGGCCCCATGGAAAAGTGCAATCGAATGCCGCCGTCGTCGTCCAGCGCATGGGCCAGGTCGAGGCGGATCGGGCCGACCGGTGACACCCAGCGTACACCGACGCCCACGCCGGTCTTGAGGCTGGGCAGATCGAGACTGTTAAAAGAGTTGCCCTGGTCGACAAACGTTGCCACCCGCCATTTTTCCGCAACTGAATACTGATACTCGAGGCTGCCCGCCACCATGTAGCGACCACCGACGCGATCACCCTCGGAGTTTTCCGGCGACAGGCTCTGGTAGTCGTAGCCCCGCACGCTCTGATCGCCACCGGCGAAAAAGCGCAGCGACGGCGGAATGGACTTGTAGCCATTGGTGGCGCTGCCGCCGATCTGGGCCCGCGCCAGCAGGCGGTGCTTGTCGAACACGGTGGTCAGGCCCTTGACCATGGCGGTGCCATACAAAAGATTATTGTCCGAGCCCAGCCCTTCCTTGGCGACCTTGGTGTCGAACTGCAGGCGGTAGCCGTGATGGGGGTCGATGCGGTTATCACTGCGCAGGTACGAATAGCTGACGCCTGGCATCAGCAGCGTGCTCAGGCCCGAATCGTCGCCAAGGCGATATTCCTCGCGCTGCCACTTGAGCGACACCACCCGCTGCCAACCGCTGGGCAACTTGCTGTGCCATTCCGGCCCCACGGTCAGTAATTTGCTGAGGGTGTCGGTGCCGGACAATTCTTCATATTGATAGCCGCCGGCGTAGCGCAACTTGTCGGTCAGCGGCGGGTCCAGCGGCACGTCATACCACAGGCCGATATTCTGCCGGGGCGCCGACACTTCCGCTTCCCAGCCGTAGCTGTGGCCCTGGGGATTGACCCAGTGCCGCGTCCAGTTGGCCTTGGCCCGAGGGCCGACGTCGGTGGAAAAACCCAGGCCGAGCCCCATGGTCCGAGGCTTGCGAGTCTCGAGCTTGACCGCCACCGGGATCACATTGTCGGTGGCGGCGGTGGGCGCCGCGTCCACGCGGACGCCCTCGAAATAACCGCTCGATTGCAGCGCCTGGTTGAGTTCGGCAATGAGTTCGGAATCGTACGGCGCGCCGGCCTTGAACGGCACCATGCGCCGCAGCAGGTCTTCGTCGAACGGCGTGTCGCCCTCGAAGCTGACCGGGCCGAGGGCATAACGCGGGCCGCTGTCATAGATCAGTTCGATATCGGCGATGCCGGCTTGCGGGTCCACGCGCAATGCCTGGCTGACGAATCGCCCACTGAAAAAACCATACCGCGAAGCCTGGTTCTGGATCGTCCGCTTGGCGTCTTCATAGCGGCCGTGATTGAGCACCGCGCCCGACTTGAGGCCCGCGTTGTCAGGCACGCGAAAAGCCTTGAGGGACGCCGCCGGGCCATCAATGCGGATCGTGACGTTGCGCAGATGCACCGGCTCGCCGGGGTCGATGGTGAGGATCAGGCGCGGGGCCTTGCCAACCTGCACCTCGCTGTCGATTTGCGGTTGGTAGTAGCCCAGCGCCTGGGCCGCTTTGCGCGCCTGCTCCTCGGCGCCGCGACTGAAGCGCAGTAATGCATCTTCGTCACGATCGCCCAGGCCACCGATATAACCTTCTATGTTGGCCTTGAGTGCGTCATTGGACGGTTTGACCCGTACGTCCAATTCACTTTGGGCCAGCGCCGCGCAGCTGAGGGACAGCAAGAGCGCGCCACTGGTCATTCGTCCTGGGAAATTCATGGCGCGGATGCTAACACGAGGTGGGGAGCCTGATAGAGCCGGACGATTCCCAAAAGTTCGTCCGATTAAGCCGTCGCGCTCTGCAGAACCTGCGGGTTGGCATGAAAGAACACATGCTCTCGGATCGGTCCTACCGCCACTTCGCCGATTTCTTCATAACCCTGGCGTTTATAAAATTCCAGGTAACGGGGGTTGCCGGTGTCCAGCACCACGCCTTGGGAATGCTCGTCCACCGCGCACCAGTTATGAACCGCCTCAAGCAACTGCTCGCCGTAGTGTTTGCCTTGGAACTGCGGATGAACCCCCAGCAGCGGCAAGACATGAACCGAGTCCGACGGCAGGCAGGCCAGCACCGCCGCGTGATATTCCAGGTAACGCCGAGTGCAGCGAAACCCCGTGCTCAAGACCATGCGCAGGCGCCAGGCCCAACTTTCGGTAATGCCCAGGCGCCGCTGCGGCGGGGCAATCAACGCGATGCCGACCAGGCGGTCGTTCACCAACAGGCCGATCGCCGGCAGATCCTGGAGGAAATGCTGCTTGACCAGCTCACGCACGGTCGCCCTTACCCGCTGTTCGTAACCGGGGCGTTCGGACTCGAACAGGTAGCTGAAGGTTGGCTCATGGCGATAGGCCTGGTACAGCAAGGAACGCGCTTCGCGGGAATAGCCGCTGTCGAGCATGTGAATATCAGCGATGGCGGTGTCAGGCATGGCGTTGGATCTCCGGGGCGGGGCTCGGTGAGGCCCAGCTCTTATTGGGTACGAACCCGATAGGGTTGCGATCGTTCCTACAAGCCAAGGACATTAGCAGCGCATTTGTCCTACCGCCACGCTGGCTCCGCTCCCACATGTCAGCTAGCATCGCAGTTTTGCCAGGACAGCCGACCATGAAGATCGTCTCCTTCAACATCAACGGCCTGCGCGCCCGCCCACATCAGCTGGCGGCACTGATCGACAAACACCAGCCGGACGTGATCGGGTTGCAGGAAACCAAAGTCCACGATGAACAGTTTCCCCTGGCCGACGTGCAGGCCCTCGGTTATCACGTGCACTACCACGGGCAAAAGGGCCATTACGGTGTTGCCCTGCTCTCGCGCCAGGCGCCGCTGACTTTGCACAAAGGCTTCGAAGGCGACGACGAAGACGCCCAGCGGCGGTTCATCTGGGGCACGTTCGCCGATGCCAACGGTGTGCCGGTGACCATCATGAACGGTTATTTCCCACAAGGTGAAAGCCGCGACCACCCCACCAAATTCCCGGCCAAGGAGCGTTTCTACAACGATCTGCAGCAACTGCTGGAAACGCGCTTCAGCAACGACCAGCCGCTGGTGGTAATGGGCGACGTGAACATTTCCCCGGAAGACTGTGACATCGGCATCGGCCCGGACAACATGAAGCGCTGGTTGAAGACCGGCAAATGCAGCTTCCTGCCTGAAGAGCGCGAATGGATGGCCCGCCTGAAGAACTGGGGCCTGGTGGACAGTTTTCGCCACCTGAATCCGGACGTCACCGACCGCTTCAGCTGGTTCGATTATCGCAGCCGCGGCTTCGAGGACGAGCCCAAGCGCGGCCTGCGCATCGACGTGATCCTGGCATCCCAGGGCCTGCTGCCACGGGTCCAGGATGCTGGCGTGGACTACGAACTGCGGGGCATGGAAAAACCCTCGGACCATGCGCCGATCTGGTTGCAGTTGAGCTGAGCCGGGCGCGTCGCAACCCTGTCATGTTTCAGTAACCTGACTGACTTAATCTTCCGGCACTTCCCTCGCCTCAGAAGGTGCCGGCATGCGGCTGCACGTTGTGTTTTTCATGGGACTCTGGCTGCCGTTGCTGGTATGGGCCGGTCAGTTGCCCATTCCCGAACACGGCCCTGCCCTGCGCCTCCAGGGCTCCAATACCATCGGCGCGGCCTTGGGGCCAGCCCTGGTCAAGGGGCTGATGGAAACCCAAGGGCTGCTCAATGTCAGTACCGAAATAACCGGCCGTGACAACGAGCAGCGAATTGTCGGGCAAACCGCGGATGGCCGGCGCGTGGAAATCGACATCGCGGCCCACGGCTCAAGCACCGGGTTTGCTGCGCTCAAGCAGGCCAGCGCCGACCTTGCGGCCTCCTCCAGGCCGATCAAGGACAGCGAGCTGAAGGACCTGTCGGCCCTCGGCGATCTGAAAAGTCCGACGGCCGAGCAGGTTATCGCCATCGATGGGCTGGCGATTATTCTCCATCCACAGAATCCGCTGCGTCAGCTCGACACCTTTCAACTGGCGCGCATTTTCAGCGGCGAGGCGAAAACCTGGGAAGCCGTAGGCGGCGTTGGCGGGCCGATACATCTGTATGCGAGGGACGAGCAGTCCGGCACCTATGACACCTTCAAGGAGCTGGTGCTTAGCCGACAGGGCAAGAGGCTGGATCCTACGGCCCAGCGCTTCGAATCCAGTGAGCAGTTGTCGGACGCTGTCAGCCAAGACCCGCAAGGCATCGGCTTCATCGGTTTGCCCTACGTGCGCCAAGCCAAGCCTCTGGCGATTGTCGACGGCGACTCCCAGCCCATGTTGCCGCTGAACAACCTGATCGCCACCGAGGACTATCCCTTGTCCCGGCGTTTGTTCTTTTATCTGCCGCCGCTGCAAGCCAATCCATGGGCCGAGGCCCTGGTCGATTTCACCCAAAGTGAACAAGGCCAGGCCATCGTCGCGGCCAACGGCTTCATTGCCCAGACTGTCCACGCCATGTCCGTCACCCCGAATGCGCTGATGCCAGAGGGCTACCAGGCCTTGAGCCGCCATGCCCAACGCCTGACCGTGAATTTTCGCTTCGAAGAAGGCAGCGCCAGCCTGGACAACAAGGCCCATCAAGACCTGGGGCGCGTGCTCGACTATATAAAGCAGCACGGCAAAGCCGACCGGCGCGTGACCCTGGTCGGTTTTGGCGACGCCAAGGACGATCCGGCGCGAGCGGACCTGCTGTCGAAACTGCGCGCCATGGCAGTGCGCCGGGAACTGGTCAAATATGGCGTGGCGTTGCGCGAGGTCCGCGGGTTCGGCGCGTTGATGCCGGTGGCGGCCAACAATGAAGACGAAGGACGGGTTCGCAATCGGCGGGTAGAGGTTTGGGTTTACTGAGTGTGTGGCCCAGCGGCACAACACAAATCCCTCCCTACAAGAGCCTCATGTTTATTGCATTACCCTCGGTGTGGGATCGGGCTACCGTGTCTTGCGCCATTGCCTACAACTACGCCAGAATCCGCCGGCTTGTGCGCCTTGGGGCCGGGCTTTACTGTTGCTCGGTCGCTGAAGAATCAGCGATCGGGTTTGGTAGCCCGGGTCGTCGGTGCATAGCGTCACCTCTTGCAAGTGCAATCATGCACTTCGTTTTATGGTGGCCCTGCGCAGGGTCTCTCCGGAGACGCCGGCTCCGATGCCCGGTCTACCAACCTTCGTATGGCCACCACCCTTCGTTTGGTAGCGAGAGGGTAATGGCTCCAGCCAACGCATCGGAGTTTCATTATGTTCAAAGTAACCCCAAACCCACCGGACGCCGACCCGTCCGCCGCCGACAAAAAAGAATTCGACAAAGCCGCCGACCGCGCTCTCGACTATTACCTCAAGCCCAAATCCGGCATACCGGAAGCTGACCCAAGCCAACTCTTCACCATCATCCACGGCGTCGACACCGAGTCCCTGCTCGCCAACCTCAGCGAAACCCTCGCCTCGGCCAACGCGATGATCAATGACCTGGCCTTCGACCTCGACGGCTCGCGCCGGCACGTTGCCCTGGGCATTCTGCAACTGATCGAACTGAGCGCAATGCTGGCGAATCGAGCGCTGGATAACGTCGAAGCACGCCCGTCGGCATAAACGCTTACCTCGTGGCGAGGGAGCTTGCTCCCTCGCCACAAAAGCCTGGATGTTTATCGCACCAACCACCGCGTAAGACCGAACCACCGCGTCTTGCGCCATTGCCTACAACTACGCCAGAATCCGCCGGCTTGTGCGCCTTGGGGCCGGGCTTTACTGTTGCTCGGTCGCTGAAGAATCAGCGATCGGGTTTGGTAGCCCGGGTAAAACTAAGGCGCACAGCTCCGCATGTTTTTTATGGCGGCTGTGCGCGGGGCGCCTTATGGCGCGCTGGGTTTGCCTTGGTACCCGGTCTACCAACCTGCGTATAGCCGCCACCCAATGTTTGGTAGCAAAGGGTTGCAGCTCCAATTACCAAGGAGTTCATCTATGTTCAAAGCGACCCCAAACCCACCGGGCGCCAATCCAAGCGCACTCTTCACCGTCATCAACGGCGTCGAAACCGAATCCCTGCTTGCCAACCTCAGCGAAACCCTCGCCTCGGCCAACGCCATGGTCAGCGACCTGGCGTTCGACCTGGATGGTTCAAGGCGCCACATCGCCCTGGGCATTCTGCAACTGATCGAACTGAGTGCAATGCTGGCGAATCGAGCGCTGGATAACGTCGAAGCACGCTAGCCGCCATAGCGCATCCCTATTGTGGCGAGGGGATTTATCCCCGCTCGGCTGCGAAGCAGTCGTAAACCCGGCTGGCACGGTTCGTCTGTTGCACCGCCACGCCTGGTTTTGGGGCTGCTGCGCAGCCCAGCGGGGATAAATCCCCTCGCCACAACAGACCGCATTACCCTTTCAGAACAGCTATCTGCTACCGCCCCGCCAACTCCATGATCATCCGCGACAACAGATAGATCCGCGGCACCACGCTCTCGACCTCGGCGTACTCCTCCGGTGTGTGGATGTTGCCGCCAACGATGCCAAAGCCATCCAGCGTCGGCGTGCCCACACCGGCGGAAAGGCTGGCGTCCGCCGCCCCGCCACTGCCTTCCTCGGTAAGTTTGCGCCCCAGTTCGCCATAAATACCCTGCGCCATCGCCATCAACCGGTCCGACTCGGCCGTCTGCGGCATCGGTGGCAAGCCGCGTTGCAGGCTGGTGGTCACTTCGGTGTCGGCGATCAGCTTGTCCTTGGAAACCCGTGCCAGGTCTTTTTCGATACGGTCGAATTCTTCCGGCACCGCTGCGCGTACGTCGGCCTTGGCGGTGGCCTGGTCAGGAATCACGTTGGTCCGGTCGCCAGCCTTGAGCACGGTGAAGTTGATGGTGGTCTTCTTTTCCGCGTCGCCCAGCTTGCCCAGTTGCAGAATCTGGTGTGCCGCTTCCATCGCCGCATTGCGCCCCAGTTCCGGCGCGACACCGGCGTGCGCCGCCTTGCCCTTGACCTCCACCAGCGCCGTCGCGCTGCCCTTGCGCCACACCACGAGGCCGTCAGCCGGACGACCCGGCTCAAGATTGAGGGTCACATCATGGGCCTTGGCGGTTTTCTTGATCAGGTCGGTGGCGACGTCCGAGCCGGTCTCTTCGCTGGCGTCGAGCAGAAAGGTAATCTGCGCGTAGTTCTTGAAGTCGAGGTTCTTCAGCACCTTCAACGCATAAATCCCGGCGACGATACCGCCCTTGTCGTCCATCACCCCCGGCCCGTAGGCCCGGCCATCCTTGATATGGAACGGGCGTTCGGCGGCCGAGCCCTCCTTGAACACCGTGTCCATGTGGGCCATCAGGAGGATCCTGGCCTTGCCGGTACCCTTGAAGGTCGCCAGGACATGCTGGGTACCATCCGAATTGGGTACCTTTTCGATGGTCGCGCCGAGCTTCTGCAACTCATCGATCGCAATGTCGCCGACTTGGGTCAAACCCGGCACATAGCCGGAACCGGAGTCGATATTGACCAGCCGTTCCAACAGTTTCAGGGCCTCGCCCTTGTACTGCTCGGCATCGGCCAGCACTTGCTGATGGGGCTGCGCGAAGGCAGCGGGGGCGAAGGCGCCAAGGGCCAGGCTCAGGCCGAGACTGATGGCCAGACGGGAGCGAAGAGCGGTAACGGTCATGAGTTCATCCTTGTTTCATCGGGGAAGTCATTTGGCACCCTACCCGACAATATCCAAAGGCTCTAGACCGCCGACGCCTCCAACACCAGCCGATGTCGCTGACAGACAACCCGGTTGCGCCCACCTGTCTTGGCCTCATAAAGCATCTGGTCAGCGTCGTTGAGCCACGCGGTCGCGTCGCCATACGCCGGGTTGAATGCCGCCAGGCCAATACTCAGGCTGACTTTCAACGTCGGATCCTGGTCGTAGCCAAGCGTTGCAAAACGTTCGCGCAAACCGTCCATGGCCTGAACGGCGTTGTGCAGGGTCAGGTCCGGCAGGATCACGCAAAATTCGTCGCCACCGTAACGCCCGATCACGTCTGTGGCCCGCAGGTTTTGCCTGAGCAACTTGCCGAGCTGGCGCAGCACCACGTCGCCAGCGCCGTGGCCGTAGGTGTCGTTGATGGCCTTGAAATGATCGATGTCAATCAGCGCAATCGCGCCGTGGGTTGCGTCTGATGGATGACGCAGGTGCCGCTGGAACTCTTCGTTGAGTCGGTCCTTCCAGGCGCCATGGTTGAGCAAGCCGGTCAGGCTGTCGGTACGGCTCAGGGCCAGTAGTTCACGCTTTTGCCGGCCCAGGGTGTGGGCCTGGCGAAAGCAGATCCAGCCCAGCGCCAGCGGATAAAGGCACAACAGCGGCAGACAGGCGTAGAGCTGCGCCGGGCTGGTCATGGGCACGCTGGCCAACGGGAATATCAAGACGCCCAGCGCGATACCGCTCACTTGGGCTGCGGCGCCGACCAGCAGAAAACGCAGGCCACCGATGGCGACGTTGTTCATCGCCATCATCGCCAACGTGACCGCGGTGGGCAGCGGATTGAATTGCATTGCGGCGACCCAGAAGCCGCCAAGGAAGGCGTCGATCAACAGATTGCGGTGTTCGGCGTGGTACGGCACCGCCGCACGGCGGGCCCACTGATAGGACACGTGTGGCCAGAGCAAGCCATTGAACAGCATGAAACCCCAAACCCAAGGCGCCGGATCGAGGGGATAAACGGCGGCGCTCACTACCAACAACCCGAGCGCCAGGCCGAGGATGCGCGACGTGTAAAGCCTCCTGGCCAGCGAGAGTCCCTTTCTTCCCGTTTTTTGCATAGAGGCCTCTGCACCGCAGGACTCCCGGAGCGCCGGGATGGGATGACTGGAGTCTATCAGGGTGACGTCAAATAGCCATCACTGAAGAAGGGGTATTTATTCTTACGGGCGAACGTGGCTCGCCGCGGATTTTGGCTATACATGAGAAAGGGAATTCATTGGCCGACACAGCGGGTATCAAAGCAGACGTGTCCCTGTCGTCGCTATATCCCAGGTTTGAGCTTCACTTATATAGGCTGATCGGTCGCTGAGGCTGGCTGGTCAAACGCTAACGTGACCCATGGAGGGCAAGAGATGCTGGTGTTGTGGGTGGTCCTCGCCGTGTTTATCGCCTGGAGCTGGCTGACGTATCCAGGCATCGGCCACGTGCTGTATGACTTGGGCATGGCCCTGGAAGCACGCCTCTATCGATTGCACAAGATCACCGTGCCCATCAGTGAAATGACGGTATCGACCTGGCAGGGTGGTCCCTATGAAGCGTCCGGCAGCATCTTGATGCTGCACGGCTACAGCGCCGACAAGAATCTCTGGCTACGCTTTGCCCGGCATTTTGTCAGCCAATACCGGGTGGTGATTCCCGACCTGGCCGGCCATGGCGAAACCGGCTTCAAGGCCGGCGGCGGCTACGACATCCCGACCCAGGCCCGACGGGTGATCGAACTGCTCGACGCTTGTGGCCTGGACAAGGTCCACGTGATCGGCAATTCCATGGGGGGCTATCTCGCGGCATGGCTGGCGGCGACTTCGCCGGAACGGGTGCTGACCCTGGCGTTGATCGATCCGTCCGGCGTCACCGCTCCCGAGCCCAGCGACATGGAGCGTCACCTGGCTGCCGGGCACAACCCGTTCCTGGTCTATTCGCGGGATGATTTCGCGCCGTTCTACGCCATGACCATGGCCTCGCCCCCCTGGTTGCCCAGCGTGGTGTTGGCAGCGATCGCCCAGCGTTACGAACAGCGCCGGGAGGAATTGGCGGAAATCTTCGTCGACCTTCGCGCCAGCCCGCCGATGGAGCCACACCTGGCTGGCATCCGCGCGCCATCGTTGCTGCTCTGGGGACGCAAGGACCGACTGATCGACGTCAGCAGCGTACCGGTCTGGAGCAAGGGCATTGCCGACCTTCGCGTGGAGATCTGGGACGGGGTCGGCCACATGCCGATGGTTGAACGACCAGGCAAAACCGCGGCGTTGTACCGGGATTTCTTGAAGGGATTGGGGCAATGAGCACCCTGCAAGATCTGAGGAATCGATCCAAATGAACATCCTCTACGACGAACACCTCGACGGCCCATTGCCCAAAGTGGACAAACAGGCCCTGCTGCACACCTTGCAGTCACAGGTCCCGGACCTGGAAATCCTCCATCGCGACGAAGACCTCAGGCCCTACGAATGCGACGGATTGTCGGCCTATCGCGCCACGCCGATGCTGGTGGTGTTGCCACGGCGAGTCGAGCAAGTACAGGCCCTGCTCAAGGTGTGCCACGGGCAAAACGTCCCGGTGGTCGCCCGAGGGGCCGGGACTGGTTTGTCCGGTGGCGCCCTGCCCCTGGAGAGCGGCGTGCTACTGGTGATGGCGCGCTTCAATCAGATCCTGCATATCGACCCCGATGCCCGCACCGCGCGACTTCAACCAGGTGTACGCAACCTGGCGATTTCCCAGGCGGCGGCACCGTTCGGCCTGTACTACGCGCCGGATCCCTCGTCGCAGATCGCCTGTTCCATCGGTGGCAATGTCGCGGAAAACGCCGGCGGCGTGCATTGCCTGAAGTACGGCCTGACGGTGCACAACCTGTTGAAGCTGGAAATCCTCACCATCGAAGGCGAACACCTGACCTTGGGCAGCGAAGCCCTGGACTCGCCGGGCCTGGACCTGCTGGCGTTGTTCACCGGTTCCGAAGGATTGTTAGGAATCATCACCGAGGTGACTGTCAAGTTGCTGCCCCGGCCCCAGGTCGCCAAGGTGTTGATGGCCAGTTTCGATTCGGTGGACAAGGCCGGGCGGGCGGTGGCGGATATCATCGGCGCCGGCATTATTCCCGGCGGCCTGGAGATGATGGACAACCTGGCGATCCGCGCCGCCGAGGATTTCATCCATGCCGGTTACCCGGTGGAAGCCGACGCGATCCTGCTGTGCGAACTGGACGGGGTCGAGGCCGATGTCCAAGACGATTGCGAACGGGTGCGCCACGTCCTGCAACAGGCCGGGGCGACCGAGGTGCGCCAGGCTCGGGACGAAGCCGAGCGCCTGCGGTTCTGGGCCGGACGCAAGAATGCGTTTCCGGCGGTGGGCCGCCTGGCACCGGACTATTACTGCATGGACGGTACGATTCCCCGACGCGCCCTGCCCGAAGTGCTACAGCGCATCGCCAGCCTTGGCGTCGAGTATGGTTTGCGGGTCGCCAACGTCTTCCATGCCGGCGACGGCAATATGCACCCGTTGATTCTTTTCGACGCCAACCAGCCGGGCGAACTGGAGCGCGCCGAAGCCTTGGGCGGAAAAATTCTCGAACTGTGCGTCCAGGTTGGCGGCAGCATCACCGGTGAGCACGGCGTCGGCCGGGAAAAAATCAACCAGATGTGCGCGCAGTTCAACAGCGACGAACTGAACCTGTTCCATGCCGTGAAAGTGGCGTTTGATCCCCTCGGCCTGCTCAACCCTGGCAAGAACATCCCCACCCTGCACCGCTGCGCTGAATTCGGCGCCATGCACATCCACGGCGGGCAGTTGCCGTTTCCTGAACTGGAGCGTTTCTGATGATCGGCGAAGTCGACCGTGACGCCAGCGACCTGCTCTTGGAGCAGGTCAACCGCGCCCGTTCCAATGCCACGCCGCTGCGCATCCAGGGCTCGAACAGCAAGGCTTTCCTGGGACACGACGTGGCTGGCGAAGTGCTCGATACCCGAGTGCATCGCGGCATTGTTGTCTATGACCCCACCGAACTGGTCGTCACCGCCCGGGCCGGAACCCCGTTGCGGGAACTGCTCGCCGCCTTGGACGCAGCCGGGCAACGGCTGCCGTGCGAACCACCGGGATTCGGCGAAGAAGCCACGGTGGGTGGCATGGTCGCCGCCGGGCTGTCGGGACCGCGCCGCCCGTGGGCCGGTTCGGTGCGCGACTATGTGCTGGGCACACGCCTGATCAGCGGCCATGGCACGTTGTTGCGTTTTGGCGGTGAGGTGATGAAAAACGTCGCCGGCTACGACCTGTCGCGCCTGCTGGCTGGCAGTTTCGGTTGCCTGGGCGTGATCACCGAAGTCTCGCTGAAAGTACTGCCAAAACCTCGCCACCACCTGAGCATTCGCCTGGAGATGGACAGCGCCGAAGCCCTGGAAAAGCTCGCCGAGTGGGGCCGACAACCTTTGCCCCTCAGCGCGGCCAGCCATGAGGATGGTTGTCTGAATTTGCGCCTGGAGGGCGGCGAAGGTTCGGTCAGCGCGGCGCATCAGCGCCTGGGCGGTGAAGTCATTGATGATCAATACTGGACAGCGCTGAACGAACATCGCCTACCGTTCTTCGATGAAGGGTTGCCGCTGTGGCGCCTGTCGTTGCCCAACCATATCGGTCCCCTCGCCCTGCCCGGCGCGCAGCTGATCGATTGGGCGGGTGCGCAGCGCTGGCTGAAAACCGATGCCGACACGGTACAGACACTGGCGCGAGAGTTGGGCGGGCATGCCACCTGTTATTGTCCAGGTGCCACCAACACGCCGTTCCAGCCGCTGGCCCCGGCGCTGCTGCGCTATCACCGTCAGCTCAAGGCACAACTCGATCCCCAGGGTTTGTTCAATCCTGGCCGGATGTACGCGGAGTTCTAGATGCAGACTCGGTTCAGTGACGAAAGCAAGCGCCTGCCCCGTGCCGAAGAAGCCGAGCGGATCCTGCGCAGTTGCGTGCATTGCGGTTTCTGCAACGCCACCTGCCCGACCTATCAGTTGCTGGGGGATGAACTCGACGGTCCGCGCGGACGCATCTACCTGATCAAGCAGGTGCTCGAAGGCCAGCCTGCCACCGCGAGCACCCAACTGCACCTGGATCGTTGCCTGTCGTGCCGTAACTGCGAAACCACCTGCCCGTCCGGCGTCGATTACCACAACTTGCTGGACATCGGCCGCGCCGTGGTCGACGCGGCCGTGCCTCGTCCGCCCAGCCAACGCGCACTGCGCCTCGGCCTGCGGGGGTTGGCCGGCAGCCCCGAGCGGTTCAAGACGCTGCTGCGCCTGGGCGCAGTGTTCCGTCCGGTGTTGCCGGCAAACCTGGTTGCCAAGTTGCCCCGGGACGCGGCACCGCATGGCGAACGCCCGGCGGTGCGACACGCTCGCGCGGTGCTGATGCTCGAAGGCTGCGTGCAGCCGGGCCTGTCACCCAACACCAACGCGGCCGCCGCACGGGTGCTGGACCGCCTCGGCATCAGCGTCATTCCCAGCGTAGAAGCCGGCTGTTGCGGCGCGCTGGACTATCACCTTGACGCGCAATCAACCGGACTGGACCGCGCCCGCCGCAACATCGACGCCTGGTGGCCGCACCTGCAAAACGGTGCCGAAGCGATCGTCCAGACCGCCAGCGGCTGTGGGGCGTTCATCAAGGACTACGGGCATTTGCTGGAACACGACCACGCCTATGCAGCCAAAGCCCGACAGGTCAGCGAGCGGGCATTGGACCTGGTGCAAGTGCTCGGCAACGAACCGCTGGAAGAAATCTGCGCCGCCAGGAGCCAGCGCATCGCCGTGCATTGTCCCTGCACCTTGCAGCACGCGCAGAAACTCGGCGGCACCGTTGAAGCCCTGCTCGCACGGCTGGGGTTCAACCTGACCGAGGTGCCCGACGGGCATTTGTGTTGCGGTTCGGCCGGCACCTATTCGCTGACCCAACCGACCCTGGCCCGACAGCTGCGCGACAACCGCCTGAACGCGCTGGAAAGCGGCCGCCCGGAGCTGATCGTCACCGCCAACGTCGGTTGCCAGAGTCACCTCGACAGCGCAGGTCGCACGCCCGTGCGACATTGGATCGAGCTGGTGGATCAGTCCCTGGCAGAATGAAGTCCTGAAGATTCTTCGTTTGTCGGCGCTGGCGAAGGCTGCGATCTTTCGTCCAACTTTCCCACAGCCTTCGCCAGGAATTCTTACGATGAGCTTCGTCAGCCCCGACTTGATCCGCCAACGCTTCTCCAGGGCGATGTCCGACATGTACCGCGACGAGGTGCCGCTCTACGGCGCATTGATGAACCTGGTGGAGCACACCAACGCCCGGGTGCTGGCGGACGACCCGCTGCTGGCCGAACATCTACGCAATACCGGCGAACTGCAGCGCCTGGACCTGGAGCGCCACGGCGCCATCCGCGTCGGCACCGCCGCCGAACTGGCGACCCTGGGCCGCTTGTTCGCGGTCATGGGCATGCAGCCGGTGGGCTACTACGACCTCACGCCGGCCGGGGTGCCGGTGCATTCCACGGCGTTTCGCGCCGTGCATGAAACATCGCTGCAGATCAGCCCCTTCCGAGTGTTTACTTCGCTGTTGCGCCTGGAGCTGATCGAGAACACCGAACTTCGAGCCTTTGCCGAGTCGGTGCTGGCTAAACGGCAAATCTTCACCCCAAGCGCCCAGGAGCTCATCGACCTCGCCGAACGCCAGGGTGGCCTGACCGAACCCCAGGCCGAGGACTTCGTCCTACAGGCCTTGGAAACCTTTCGCTGGCACCACAGCGCCACCGTCACCGCCGAACAGTATCGACAGCTCAGCGCCCAGCACCGCCTGATCGCCGACGTGGTGGCGTTCAAGGGGCCCCATATCAATCATCTGACGCCGCGCACCCTGGACATCGACATTGTCCAGGACCAGATGCCGGTGCATGGCATCACGCCCAAAGCCGTGATCGAAGGACCGCCCCGTCGCCAGTGCCCGATCCTGCTGCGCCAGACCAGTTTCAAGGCGCTCGAGGAGCCCGTCGCGTTCACCGACCAGCCCGCGTCCCAAGGCAGCCATAGCGCACGGTTTGGCGAGATCGAACAACGTGGCGCGGCCCTTACCCCCAAGGGCCGCGCGCTCTACGACCAGTTGCTGAACGCCGCGCGCGATGCCCTCGGGGCGTTTCCCAACGAAGCCAATGCCGAACGCTACAACACGCTGATGGCTGAGCATTTCATCCAGTTCCCCGACAACCACGATGACCTGCGCCGGCAGGCACTGGCCTACTTCCGCTATTTCGTGACGCCGCTGGGGCTCGCCGCCAAAGGCACTATCGAACAGTCGGCCTCCCTGGAACACCTGCTGGAGCGGCAATACCTGCGCGCCGAACCCTTGGTCTACGAAGATTTCCTGCCCGTCAGCGCCGCCGGCATCTTCCAGTCGAACCTGGGTGACACAGCCCAGAGCCACTACGCCGGACAATCCAATCGACACGCGTTCGAAGCCGCGCTGGGACAAGCGACTATCGACGAGTTGGGGTTGTATGCCGAGACGCAACAGCGCTCCATCGACGAATGCCGGCTTGCCTTGAAAGCGTAGGAAACGGCCGAAGGACGAAGGCGTAAGAAACTGCGCACCGTGTCATCAAAACTCCTCGGACTTGATCGTTTTGCCCAGGCAATAAGGCCCCCGGTGCTGCTTGGGCAATGGATCGTCCTGCACGGCGCAGTCCGTTACGCATATTTACTGCTTCTGGCCTGATGCCTGAATCATAAATCTACGTAGGCTTTTGATTTTTCTAATATTTTTAAAAATGGCATAGCTCTTGATAACGCTCAGCCGCCTCGAGGCGATTCGCGCCCCGGGGCTTCAGTTATCCAGGAAGGAGAGCATCCATTGGCTACCCCCGCTTACATGTCCATCGAAGGTACCAAACAAGGCCTGATCACAGCCGGCGCATTTACCGCCGACTCGGTGGGTAATACCTACCAGGAAGGCCATGAAGACCAAGTCATGGTGCAGGGCTTCCAGCACCAGGTCACCATCCCCCGCGACCCTCAGTCCGGCCAGCCAACCGGCCAGCGCATACACAAGCCTTTGGTCATCACCAAGGTCTACGACAAAGCCTCGCCGCTGCTGCTCGCAGCCCTGACCAGCGGTGAGCGGCTGACCAAGGTTGAAATCCAGTGGTACCGCACCTCGGCGGCGGGCACCCAGGAGCACTACTACACCACCACCCTGGAGGATGCGATCATCGTCGACATGAAAGACTACATGCTCAATTGCCAGGATCCGGGCAACAGCCACTTCACCCATTTGGAGGACGTCCACTTCACCTACCGCAAGATCACCTGGACCCACGAAGTCAGTGGCACCTCAGGCTCCGATGACTGGCGCTCCCCGGTCGCGGGCTAAGCCATGCAGGTGTTCGCCCAGTGCGACGGCCTCGGCATTCCATGCGCTGGTAAAGAGCCAGGCACTGGGCGAACGGGGACAATGATAGTGGAGCTTCCACGGTATTTCCCCGAGCGCCGCTTAAATAATTATTCACAACACGTGGCGAGCCAGCTTACCCGCTCACTGTAAAAACTTAATCGCGCCGCGCCGTTTTCTGCGCATCGGTTTCCTGCGCTTCGGCGTCGCCTTGCTGCTGTTTGCGCTTGGCCGGGTCGTTGGGCCGCAGCGCGTCGTTGTCACGTTCCACTTCGCCGGGCAAGGCCGGGGCGTCGGGGTTGTGTTGCGGTTGATCGGGGCTGGACTTCATCGTGAACTCCTTGGGTTGTCAGCCTTGGAATCAGGCATCAGGGTCTGCCACTTCCTGCGCGACGTTGGCATCCGGCGAGCGTTGGTGGAGTTCCTCGGCCTTGGCCTTGAGGTCTTGCCAACATTTCAGATCAATCGCCCCTTGGCCTAACAGATCATCGGCCAGGCGCACCAGCTCGGCGATATGAGCATCCGGCGACTGCTGAAAGTTAGTCTTGTCGTCGAACCGCCGCTGCCAGTCGGCCAGTGTCGGAGGTTTGAGATCATCGCTCATGACGGGCTCCCGCGAGGCATTCATAAGGTATGAGGGGCGAGCTACGCGGGGAGTTCCGGCGATTGTCAGTAGCCGGTCATTTCCAGATAGCCGTTGCCGCCATGGCTGCCGCTCAGTTGCACCGGCCCTTCCCAATAGGGAATGCGCAGGTCCATCCAGGCGTTGGGGTTGAGGGCTCGGGTGGTGATGTCGAGCTGTTTTCCGGGAATGCTGATGGACCAGCGCACCGGCATCGAACGGCCGGCGACCTCGACGGTGTCTTGTGGCGTGAGGCTGATTTCACCAGCGTTGAGGGTTGTCGCCTGGCCTTGGGCGTCAATCCACGTACCCGTGAGGTATGGCGCACCGTCCTTGTGCCGCATGCGGTAGAGCATGACGTGTTCGCCGGTGCCCAGGTGCAGGGAAAACCAGTCCCAGCCGGTCTGGTTCGCCGTCAACGGCTGGCTGCTCCACTCACGGTCAAGCCAGGCCGGGCCGCTGACCGTGTAGCGCTGGCCGTCGATTTCGAGTTCGCCGCTGGCCTGGAAAAACGGCTGGCTGTAGTAATACGAAGCCTGGCCCTGCTCGGATTTCTGGCTGAAACCCTGGTCGCCCTGTAACACCAGCGGGCGGCTTGAGGTCAGCCGCAGGTCGTAGCGAAAGCGCGCGCCAGCGGCCTTCAGCTGCATGTCCGCCAGCGGATCGGCCCCTGCGGCTTTCGTACTGAACTGCCAGTCGTCGATCCAGGCATCGAAAGGCGTCGCCTGCACGCCGGCCTGCCCCACCCCGCCCCGGGCGTAGCGCTCGGCGGCGTGATGCGCGGTGGCGGACGTGACTGCGGCATGACCGAGCCAGATCGTCTGGTTGCGCCAGCCGCTGGCGGCGGGCGCGGCGTCCAGAGCGCTGCGAAACAGCGTCCATTGCACGCCAAAATCCCGGCCCTGGGCGTCCTTGAGGTTGGCGGTCACGTACCACCACTCGATGCGAAACCCCTCATGAACGCCGTGATCAGCCGGAAAACTGAAGACCCGCCCCGGCACCACCGGCGCGTAGGCGATGGCCGTATCCCCCAGCCCGGCGAAGCCTTTTTGTGTGGTTTGGGAGTCATCGCAGCCACTGAGCAGCGCCAACAGCAGCAGGCCGACTCTAATTTTCATGAGCGAAGGTCCTCAACAAATCCGCCGGTTGCGTGCGGTACAGCGCATACAACGGCCAAGCCGACGCCAGCAGCGTGGCGAGCATGGCAAGGCCCAGCAGTTGCGCCAGTTGCAACGGGAATATCCGTAAAGGCAGTCGCCAGCCAAACGCCTGGACGTTGATGACCGCGTCCAGGCACCAGGCCAGGGCGATGCCCAACGGCAAGGCCAATACCAAGGTCAGCAATGCCAGCAACCAGGTCTGGCCGAGGTTGAGCAGCATCAGTTGCCGCCGCGTTATGCCCAACGCCCAGAGGGGCGCCAACTGGCTGAGACGGCTCTGGCTCTGGGTCAGCAGGCTGATGAACAGCGCCACCCCGGCCACCGCCAGGGTCAGGCTGTTCAGCGCGGCGGTGGCGGCAAAGGTGCGTTCGAATACCTGGGTCGACCAGCCCTTGAGCCGCGCCTGTTCGACAATGTGACTGTCGTCCAGATGGAATCGGGCCTGCAATGCCGCCAGTAACGAGGGGATCGCCGAGGGCTCGACGCGCAGGTTGAAACGATTCGGTGACAGTTCAGGCCAATGCGCCAACAGGTGTTGGGCGTTGACCAGCACATGCCCCTTGGGGTTGCCGTAGTCGGCGTAGATCCCAACGACGCGCGGCGACCAAGGCCCTTCCGGGGTCGGCAAAGTTACGGCATCGCCGACCCGTACATTCAGGCGCCGGGCCAGCTGTTCACTGAGCATCAGCGTGTCGCCGCCGGCCAGTTGCGACCAAGGTTGATCGCCAGCCGATTCGAGCAACGGCCAGTGCTGGCGATAGGTCGGATGATCAACCACCCCATACACATCGGTGGGCCAGCCCTGCAAAGGAATCGAGACCTGCCAGTTGGGCAGCACCGCGCCAACGACGGACTGTTGCTTGAGCCAGGCGTGCAGCTCGCCCGCCTGGACCGGGGTTTGCGGGTTGATGTAAAGCTCGGCGCTCAAGCGTTGTTCGAGCCAGTCGCTGAAGGTCTGCCGGAACCCCGAGGTCATGCTGCCCGCGCCGATGTTGGCGGCCAGCGCCAGCAGCAGCGCCATCAACGCCAGGCTCAATGTCGGCAACTGTTGGCGGCAGTCGGCAAGAAACCATTGGCCCAGCACCGAACGGCTGCGGCGCAATAAAACGTTCAGCGCACCATTGAGCAACACCGGTAGCGCCAGCGCCGCGCCGAGCAACAAAGCCGTCATCAGGACAAAACCGCTGCCGAGGCTGTTACCCCACGTCAGCGCCGAAAGCGCAATCAGCGCCGCCAACATTGCCACCCAACCCTGGCGCCGCAGCCAACGTGCATGGGCGTGGTGCCAGGCCTGCGGGTTGGCCAGGGCCAACAAGGGCAAGCGCGCCGCACGCAACAAACTGTCGGCGCCGGCCAGCAACGCGCCGAGCAGGCCCAGGCCTACGCCACTGAGCCACCACCCTGGGCTGAGACTCAATTGCCCGGCCACTTCGGCGCCGTACAAACCACGCAGGCTGGCCGCGACATCGGGCAACAGCAGGCTCGCCAGCCAATAACCACTGAGCACCCCGGCGATCCCACCGAGCAAGGCCAGCATGCCCAGTTCGAAGGCCAGGCCAGTGACCAGCATGCGGGCACTGACGCCACAGGCGCGCAGGGTTCGCAGCAGACCGCGGCGCTGCTCCAGGGCTAAGCCGATGGCGGCATGAACGATGAACAACCCCACCACGAACGACAGGAAACCGAGGGCGTCGAGATTGAGGTGAAAGCTTTCGGTCAGGCGCGACAGGTTGTTTTCTTCATCGGCGCGCTTGAACTGCAACCGCCCGTTGAATGCCTCAGGCAAGACCGCGTTGAACGTGGCGGGCAGCAGCAACCGGGATAATTGGTCCGCCAGTCCCAAGGTTTGTTGGGCGTAACCGATGTCCATCAGCAGCATTCCCGGGGCCATGTCCGCCTGCACATGCAGCGGCGGCAGCAGTTGCCCCTCAACCGTCCGCGGGCGTGAGCCCTCGCTCAATCCCAACGCCTGCAACGTTTGCGCAGCGATCCAGGTACGACCGGGGTCGGTGAAAAACGCCACCACTTCGCTCATCTCGCGCGCCTGCCCCGCCACTGCCGTACCGGGAGGCAGCGACACCGGGTCGATGCCCATCAGTTGCAAGCGCTGGTCCTCATGGCCCTGGAGCGTCACTCGGGCCTGCAACACCGGCGACACCGGCCAGCCGTGGCGCCGCAGGTCGATAAACCATTGCTGGGTAAACGTACCGCCGCCGGGTGCGGTGAGGCTGGCTTGGGGTTCGCCGCCGATGAGCTGGCTGGCCCGGGCGTAGCTGTCGCGGGCCTGACTGTTCAGCGCCTGCACGCCGGTGAGCAGACTGGTGGCGAGCCAAAGCCCGGTCAACACACTGAAAAATTGCACCGGGTGCCGGCGCCAATGGCTGAGCAAGGCCTTGAGGGTTTGGCGAAAGATCATCACCCCTGGGCCACCTGCGCCAGGCGTCCGCCTTGCAACACCACGCGATGGGCCAGGCGCGCCGCCACCCGCTGGCTGTGCGTGACCATCAATAGACTGGTGGGCGTGCCGTCCAGCAGTTCCAGCAACAGTTGCAGCACCTCGTCGCTGGTGGCTTCGTCGAGGCTGCCGGTGGGTTCGTCGGCCAGCAGCAACGGCGGTCGGGAAGCCAGCGCCCGGCCCAAGGCCACCCGCTGCTGCTGCCCGCCGGAAAGCTGCTCGGGATAGCGCCGCAACAGGTCTGCAAGGCCGAGCCGTTGCACCAGATGCGTTTGCCACTCGGCGTTGAAACGGCCGCACAGACGCGCCTGGAATGTAAGGTTGTCCTCCACCGACAAACTGCTGATCAGGTTGAACTGCTGGAACACCAGGCCGATTTCCGTGCGTCGCCAATTCGCCAATTGGTGTTCGCTCATGCCATCGAGGCGATATTCGCCGCTGCGAATGCTGCCCCGATCCACTTTGTCCAGCCCGGCGACCAAATGCAGCAAGGTGCTTTTGCCGCTACCTGATTCGCCCATCAGCGCCAGGCTGCTGCCGGGCGCCAGCGTCAGGTCGACGCCTTGCAGCACCGGCAGGGAGCCTTGGGGCGTGGCGTAGCTTTTGAAGACGTTACGGACCTCAAGCATGAAGATACTCGGCAAACCGACAGAGGCGTCAGGATAGCGGAGGTTGAGCGACGGCGAGAGTTCCATAAACATGTAGCTGCAAACCTGTTGCGACTGCCGTGCCTCAGGAACCGCCGATCACCGTCCCGCCGCCACCTCAGCCTTCGTTGGCCCCGGTGTAACGATGTTGCTCAGGTCGATGTGCTTCCACGCAGGCTTGGCTCCCAACCGCGCATTGAAGCGGTAGTTGAAGGTGAAGTCGTCTTCAGTCGGTTGGCTGAGGGATTTTCCATAGCGGGCGACAATCCCCGCAGCGTCGTAGCCCATCAATTGCAGCAACGTCGGGAAGACGTTGTAGTGGCTGGAGCGATCCTTGTTCTGCGCCCAGGCGCCGGGCCAATCCAGCGTGTGCAATTGGCTGCCCTGGATCACCACCAACGGCACCAGCCCTTCCTCGTCCACCGGGTCACCACCGCAATGAGTGTTGAGCCCGGGGTTGCCACGTTCGTGCAGATCCTGGCCATGGTCGGAGGTATAGATCAACACGGCATGGCTCAAGTCGGCCTGGAGGACCCGGCGGAAAAACTCACCGACATTCCACAGCAAAGTGTTCTGGTAGGCATTGCGATACAGCAACCAGTCATCCTGCTGGCCGTTGAAACCCTCCCGGCTGCCGGTGTCGGACACGTCCTGAAATTGCCCTCGCGGCAAGGCCGGGCGATAGCTCATGAAGTCATCTGGGTATTTGTCGTGAACCGGGAAATGCGCCCCGACTTTGTTCACGATAACCAGTTCGGCCCGGTCGTTGCCCAGCAGCTCCACCAGTTTCGCCGCTGCCGCCATGTCACGGTCGCGCACCCGCGCCGCATCGAATTGGACGAACTCATCGATGTCCTGTTTTTCCAGTTTCGTCATCAGGTTCTGCAAGTTTCCACCGGTGCGCTGGGCATCGATATAGACCGTGCGCAACCCCGCATGGCGAGCGTATTGCCAGATCGACGGCTGCGTATTGTTGATGCGCATGTAGTCGGCGCGGGTGCCGCCATAACGCAGGGTAACGTTAGTGTCGGCGCTGCAATTGGCGACGGACGCCGCATAGCCATAATTGAAAATATCCACGCCGGGCGGCGGCGTCTTGAGCCCGCTGAGCACACCAGACGGCGTGTTGATATCGAGGTAATTGCCGCCGACGCTTTCATCGATTATTAGCACGATATCGTGGTCGATCGACGACGATTGCCGAGCCAGACTGACCGGTTCGCGGGGTCCGACGGTGTCGTACAAGGCTTCGTAGCCGAACAGATTCAGATAGGCGAGCGGCGTGTACATGACCGGCAGACCGCGTGCCCCCTCGCCCGCCCTTGCGAACAGCACCCCACTGAGCAACAGCACCCCAAGCAAGGGTGCGGCGATCGGTACATAACCGGGCAATGGCAAGCTACGCCGAGGCTTCAGGCCGATTCCCAACAGCAGCAACAAACCGCCCGCCGCCGCGCTGATGATTACGTCGCGATATTGATAGGCCGCCTCCTCGATGAACCCTCCCGAATAGACCAGCGACACGAACTGGCTATAGGTCAGGTAGCTGTCGGTGACCCGGGTATACACCTCAAAGAACACCGCCGAGACAAACATCGCCAAGGCAAACAGATGCCGCAGCAATGCCTGGCGAATGTACGCAGTCATCCACAACGCAATCACCAGCGCAACGAACATTGCGCCAAACAGCACCGTCGCAAAACCAAAACCCAGCGCCGCCAGACGCTCAAGGTAATAGTCATGCCCCCTGAACAAGTACAGCACCAGCAGCAGTTCCTTGAGGTATCGGGTCATGTCTTTCTCGGCGCAATCGCGGCGTGGAACGAGGTTTGTTTTCTGCACACTAGCAGCGGGTTTCCAAAGCGCAAGAAAGACGATGAACGATCGGACCGTCAAAAAAAAGTTAGCCCAAAAGTGACACCTTTGACGCTCTTAAAATATGAAAATCTATGGATATATACCGTTCATCGCTTACTTACACTTCGATTTAGCCCTTTAAAATCGGCGCTTTTCCAAGTCTGTCAATGACTTGATATCAAAAAGCCCTAATCCGTCGAGTTTGCCAACACTGACAACTGTCATTTTGCTGACACGATTTTCTGAAGCTGCGCTATACCCCTCTAAACAGTTTCATCCGAGTTACATCAAACGGTTGACGAGGCGCGCCAAAAATGGACGTGAGCGTATTTGGTACGGGGTACGTTGGGCTGATTCAGGCGGCGGCACTGGCCGATGTCGGGCACCGTGTCCTGTGCGTCGACATCGACCCGAACAAGATCCGGCAACTGCAGCAAGCCGTGCCGCCGATCAGCGAGCCGGGGCTGTCCGGGCTGCTCGAAGACAACATCAAGGCCGGGCGACTGTCGTTCAGTTGCCAGGCCAGCGATGCGGTCAATCACGGCGAGCTGATTTTCATCGCCGTCGGCACCCCCGCCGACGAAGACGGCTCGGCAGACCTGACCCATGTACTGGCAGTGACCCGGCAGATCGCCGATTTCATGGACAGCGACCGCACCTTGATCATCAAGTCGACGGTACCGGTGGGCACGGCCGACAAAGTCGCCGAATGCGCCCGCCAGGTGCTGGCTCGCCGGGGCCTGAAGCAGTTGAACGTGCGCGTGGTGTCCAACCCCGAATTTCTCAAGGAAGGCAGCGCCCTCGCCGATTGCATGCGTCCGGATCGGATCATCATTGGCACCGCCGATCCGCTGGCACGGGATCAGATGAGTGAGCTCTACGCGCCGTTCTGCCGCAACCACGAAAAACTGATGTTCATGGACAACCGCAGCGCGGAACTGACCAAGTACGCCGCCAACGCCATGCTCGCCACGCGCATCAGCTTCATGAACGAACTGGCCAACCTCACCGAGCGCCTGGGCGCCGACATCGAGGCCGTGCGCAAAGGTATCGGCTCCGATCCGCGCATCGGTTATCACTTCATCTACCCGGGCTGCGGCTTCGGCGGCTCGTGCTTTCCCAAGGACCTGCGCGCCTTGCTGCACACTGCCGAGCAAAGCGGTATGCCGCTGCGCCTGCTGCGCAGCGTCACCGATGTGAACGACAGCCAACGGCACATCCTTTTCGAAAAATTGACCCAGCAGTTCCCGGACGGACTGGCCGGCAAATCCATTGCCATTTGGGGCCTGGCTTTCAAGCCCAACACCGACGACATGCGCGAAGCTCCCAGCCGCTATCTCATGGAAGCACTGTGGCGCGAAGGCGCACGCGTCCACGCCTACGATCCGGAGGCCATGTCCGAATGTCGGCGCCTCTATGGCTATCGCAAAGACCTGAACCTGTGCGCCACCCGCGACGACACCCTGGAGGACGCCGACGCGCTGGTGATCTGCACCGAGTGGAAGAATTTTCGCGTGGTGGATTTCGACCTGCTGGCCAGTAAGCTGCGCGCCCGAGTCATCATTGATGGCCGCAACCTGTACAACCCGGAACACCTGGCCGCCGCCGGGCTGTTGTATCGCGGCATCGGCTTGCGGCACACCGTGCCCAGCACGCTCGGCCAGGGGCCACAGGCATGAACGTGCTGGTGACCGGCGCGGCCGGCTTCATCGGAGCCCATTGCGTGCTGCGACTGCTGCGCGACGGCCATGATGTGTGCGGCCTGGACAACTTCAACGATTACTACGACCCGCAGCTCAAGCACGACCGCGTGGCGTGGGTGAAAGCCCTGGCCGGCGAGTTCCCCTTGGCGCGCATTGACCTGACCGACGCGGCGTCGATCGATGAGTTGTTCCAGTCCCATCGCCCGGACGTGGTGATTCACCTCGCCGCCCAGGCCGGCGTGCGCTATTCGCTGCAGAACCCCCACGCCTATGTCGACAGCAATCTCACCGGGTTCCTGAACATTCTGGAAAGTTGCCGCCGGCATCCGGTCAAGCACCTGATCTACGCCTCTTCCAGTTCGGTGTACGGCGCAAACGCGCGCACTCCGTATTCGGTCCAGGACGGCGTTGATCATCCGTTGTCGCTGTACGCGGCGACCAAAAAAGCCAATGAGCTGATGGCGCACAGCTACAGCCACCTGTTCGGCATCCCGTGCACCGGCCTGCGCTTTTTCACCGTGTACGGTCCCTGGGGCCGGCCGGACATGTCGCCGATCCAGTTCGCCAAAGCCATCGCCGAAGAACAGGTGCTGCAACTGTTCAACCATGGCGAACACGAACGCGACTTCACCTACATCGACGACATCATCGAGAGCATCGCCCGGCTGCTCGAACGCGCGCCCTACCCGACCGTGCACCGGGATCGCGAACAACCGGACCCGGCCAGCAGCCTGGCGCCGTGGCGCATCTACAACATCGGCGGGCAGCACCCGGTGGCGCTGCGCAGCTACGTGGCGCTGTTGGAAAAGCACCTGGGTCGCGCCGCCCGGATCGAGCTGCTGCCCCTGCAACCAGGCGACGTGCTCAACACCTGCGCCGATGCCAGCGACCTGGCCCGGGCCACCGGTTTCCAGCCTTGCGTCGAACTCGAAGACGGGCTCGGACGCTTCGTTGACTGGTTCCTCGATTACTACCCACAACAACCCGCCCACGTGCTGGGTGCGGCAGAACTTCAGCGGAGGCGTCTATGACCCGACATGAGCAACAGATACCTATCAGCGCCTCCGGACGCGACAAGCGTGTCGACCCCGAGCACCGCAGGCGCCTGGACGCGGCCATCCATCGCCAAGGGCGTGGCTGGTTGACCGGTCGCGACAGCGGTCGGCCCTGGACCGTCTCGCGCACCAACCGCGTGGTGGCCTGCCTGGGCGCATTGGCGATCCTGGTGCTGCTGTGCCCGCTGTTGCTGGGCCTGGCATTGCTGGTGAAATTCTCCAGCCCCGGGCCGGTGTTGTTCGTGCAGAAACGCACCGGTTACCGCGGTCGCGTCTTCGGCATGTACAAGTTCCGCACCATGGTCGCCGAAGCCGAGGCGTTGAAAGAGTCGCTGCGCCACCTCAACAAACACGGCGCCGACGCCATCGATTTCAAGATCGATAACGACCCGCGCATCACCCCTATTGGCCGGTTCCTGCGACGCAGCAGCCTCGACGAACTGCCGAACCTGATCAACGTGGTGATCGGCGACATGCGCCTGGTGGGCCCCCGCCCGACCTCGTTCAACGCCTACCGCTACAAGGACAGCCATCTCGTGCGCCTGAGCATCTACCCCGGCATGACCGGCCTTTGGCAGATCTCCGGGCGCAGCAATATCGACTTCGATCAGCGCGTGGAACTGGACCTCAGCTATATCGCCGAGCAGAGCCTGTTGCTGGATTTGAAGATCCTGATGATCACCCCCTTCAAAGTCTTCAGCGGCCACGGAGCGAGTTAAATGGACGGTTCGACGAATATCCTGACCATAGCAAGCCCGAGCGAGACCAACCTGACCTCGACCGTGCTCGACCCGGATCTGCGGATCCTTCTTCTGACAGCCGCCAATACCGGCACCGGCACCAGCACCAGCGCCATGGCACTGGCCGCGCAACTGGCGCAGATGAGCAGCGGCCGCGTGCTGCTGGTCGACGCCAGCCAATCGCCGCGCAACCTCAGCCAGCAACTGTCGCTGCAAAAAGAGCGCGGCTTCAGCGACCTGCTCTTCAACAGCCTTACCCCGCCGTTGTTGCAGGACTGCGTGGTGCGGGTTTCCAGCCTGCCCTTCGACCTGCTGCCCAACGGCCGCCTGGGACACAACGCCGAACGCCTGACACCCGAGCGACTGCGCCCACTGTTCAGGCAACTGGCGGCGCAGTACCGCTTCGTGGTGATCGACGCCGACGCCGTGTATTCGGCCAGCGACACGCTGGTGCTCAGCACCCAGGTGGACGGCGTGGTGTTGGTGGTGCGCGGCGAAGACACGCGCTGGGAAGTGGCCCAGGCCGCCCGCCAGCGCTTGTCCCAAGCCGGCGCGAAAGTGGTCGGCAGCGTCTTCAACCGCCGCAAGTACTACATGCCCAAGTGGCTCTACAACAACCTGTAAGCCTGCAAAAGGATGACGAGATGAACGCCAGACTGCTTGTCCTGCTGTTGCTGCCGCTTGCCGGTTGCTCCAGCACCACCGATACCCGCTCGATGCCGGTGCATATTCTCACGGCCGCGCCGGCGAACGCCCAGGCCACCGATATGCCCAGGGTCGAACAGACCCTGAGGCCCCAGGACGTGCTGGATGTGATTTTTCACATCGACACCACCTCTTCCCAGGCTTACCGCGTGCAGCCAGGCGACCAGATTGCCTTGAACTTCACCGCCGCCAGCCAACTCAACGGCACGCAACAGGTGATGCCCGACGGCAGTATCGAACTGCCGGGCGCCAACACCTCGGTGAAAGTCTCCGGCCTGACCACCGACGAAGCGCGCCTGGCGGTGCAGCGGGCCTATGACCAGAAAATGCTGTTCCAGCCCAATCGCAACCAATTGACCGTATTGGTGACCAGCCCCCTGGCCGGCGAAACGGCACTCAGGAACACCTTGACCCACCCGAGCACCGGTATGAGCCGGGAAATCATCGTGGGCCGCGATGGCTACGCAAGCTTCCCGGAAATCGGCGCCGTGCCGTTGCAAGGCATGACCGTCACCCAATTGGAAACCTTCCTCAACGAGCGCTATGCCCAGCTGCCCGGCCACATGACTGTGGACGTGTTGCTCAAGTCCACTGCCGGCAACGAGATCTACGTCCTGGGCGAAGTAGCGCAACCCGGTTCCTATCCGATCCGCCGGCCGATCTCGGTACTCGAGGCCCTGACCCTCGCCCGTGGCACCAACGTCAAGGCCAGGCTCGACTCGGTGGTGATCATGCGCCGCAACGGCAATCAGGTTGAAGCCCGCCACTATGACGTGGAGAAGGCCCTGAGCGGAGACGCTTCGCAGATCGCCTACCTGCAACCGGAAGACATGCTGTTCGTGCCCAAGACCGGCCTGGCCAAAGCCGGCGAAATGGCCCGGCAACTGGCCGACGTAGTGCTCTTCCAGGGCATTGGCGTCAGCTTCGGCTACGACCTCGACAACTCAAGCAGCGATAGCAACTGACCCAGGTGACCGATCATGAACCCCAAGGAAAACTATCTGCACGAGTTCTTCAGGATCTTCTTCGCCAACAAGCAGTGGGTGAAGCGCGTCTTCCTGATTTTCGCCGTGATCGCCCTGGTGCTGCCGTTGATGCTCAAGCAGAGCTTCGATATCACCGCCCAAGTGATCGTCCAGTCGAAAAAGCTCTCCCAAGGCGACGCCACGACTTCGCTGAACCAGGAAAGCGCGACGTTCGTTCCACCGTCCTTGGCGGACATGGAAACCGAGACCAACATCCTGCGCTCGCCGGCGTTGATTCGCGAAACCATCCAGACCCTGCGCGACCAGGGTGAATACACCCCAAGCCCGGGTGCCCTCAACAAGTGGGTGAGCGAACCGCTCAAGCGCTACATCACCCAGCCATTGCGTGAGTACGTCATCAACCCGCTGCGCGACGGCCTGGGGCTTGAGGTCGATCCGGTACGCGACACCGTGCTGGATACGCTGACCGACGAGGCCATCGAAAACCTCAAGATCGAGACCCTGCCCGGCTCCAACGTCATCTCCATCGTCTACAGCTTCGGCGACCCGGCCCAGGGCACCCGGTTCGTGGCGCAATTGCTGCAGAACTACCTCACCGGTCGGCAGGACCTGCAATCGATCGAATTGCCCCAGACGTTCTACGAGCAGAAAAAAGTCCAGTACCAGACCCGCCTTGACGGCTTGGAGGGCAACCGCCTGACGCTGCTTGAAGGCGTCGGCTCTTCCGATCCCAAGGAAGAAATCACTTTCCGCTTGAATGCGATCAACACCGAAGAGCAAGCCCTGAACCAGTACCAGGATCGCCTGCTGCAAGGCCAACGCTGGCTGGATTACCTCAAGACCGCCCTGGCGGCGGCGAACAGCTCGCGGTTCAACGACTACACCTTCCCGTTCACCTTCACCACCACCGTGGATAACGTTGCCTTCGACGATCGGGAAATCAGGCAAATGGGCGAGCAATTGACCAGCCAGGTCGGCCGCTACATGAACGATCTGGCGATCTTCCAGCCCAGCAGCGAACCGATGTTGCTGGCCCGCGAACAGATCATGCGCACCCGCCAGCAATTCCTCAAAGTGGTGAACAACCGCATCCAGGAACGCACCACCGACCTGGCGGTGGTGAGTTCGGTGATCAATCAGAAAGTCGAACGTATCGCCACCTTCAAGGAGCGCATCCACCAGTTGCAGGAAACCCAGAGCAAGCTGCGGCAGATGGACACCGAGATCAACGCGCTGCATGCGGCATTCTCCACCTATGCCCAGCGGTTCGCCGAAGCCAGCTCTGCTCGTTCGCTGGACAACGACCTGTCCAACGCCCGAGTCTTGAGCCCGCCATTCGAACCCACCGCGGCGGCGTTTCCCAAGCCGGTGCTGATCATCGCGTTCGGCTTGTTCAGCGGCCTGTTGTTGGCGATCGCCCTGGTCTATGTACGTGAGTTCTTCGACCATCGCTTCAAGCATCCGGCGCAAATCGGCCACCAATTGGATCTACCGGTGCTGCTGGTGATCAACGAGCAGTCGCCCGAGCAACTCAACCCGCATCGCAACTGGAGCCTGCCCAGCCTTGTCCATTGGGTGAAAAATTGAACGCGCCGTTCAGCCCGTCCCACCGCAGCCTCCCCCTGTCGATCATTCATCTGCTCGGCAGCGGTGGCTTCTATGGGGCCGAGCGGATGCTGTTCGATCATTGCCTGGCCACGCCCGGACAACACCAAGTGTTGTTCCTGGCGGCGCCGCCGACCTTGATCACGCGGTTCCGCCAGGCCGGGATCGACTGTCACCACTGCGCCAGTTGGCCCGAACTGTTGCAGCATCTGCGGCAACGGCGCGCCGAGCGCCCGCTGATCAATACGCACAACTTCAAGGGCCTGTTGTTCGGCTGGGCCGCGGCGACCCTGTTGCGCCTGCCGCTGGTGATCACGCAGCACGGCTTTACACCACACAGCCCCAAGCAGCGGTTCTATACGTGGTTGAGTCTGCAACTGTGCCGCACTGCGCCGGTCAAGCGAGTGGTGTGCGTGGCTGAAAGCATCGCGGCGCAGCACCGCCAGGCCAGCGTGAGCGCGGAAAAGCTCGATGTGATCCCCAACGGACTGCCGGCCGTCACAACGCCGCTGCTTCATCGCGACGACAGGCAACGCTGGCGGGTCGGCTACGTCGGCCGATTGAGCAGCGAGAAAGGCCCGGACCTGTTCCTCGACGCGATGATCCCGCTGTGCCAGCGGCATGCGGCGCTGCACGCGGTCATGCTCGGCGACGGCCCGGAACGCCAGCCGTTACTCAAGCGTATCGCCGAGGCAGGGCTGCCCACGCGCATCGAATTGCCCGGTTACCAGACGGACATGAACGAGTGGTGGAGCCGACTCGATGCTCTGGTGATCAGTTCACGCACCGAAGGCACGCCGATGATCCTGCTCGAAGCCATGCAGGCCGGCGTGCCCGTGGTGGCGTTCGGCGTCGGCGGCATTCCCGATGTCCTGCAGGACCGTCATAACGGCCTGCTCGCCACGCCGGCCGACAGCGAGGAGCTGGCACGCCAGATCGAAACGCTGTTCAGCGAACCGCCCCTGGCGCAGATCCTCGCCGACAACGCACGCCGCACCCAACGCGACCGCTACGACCTGCGCACGCTGGCCGAACGCTGGTCGCAACTCTATATCCGCACCGCGGGGGAGGCTCGGCCATGATTGTCCCGCTCTCGATCGTCAGTCTGCTGGGGCTGGTGTGCCTGGCATTGCTGGCCAGTCCTTATCCGTTTCTCGCACCGGGCGCGGTGCTTGGGCTGGTGGGCGTCGCCATGCTGTACCGCAAGCCCGGCTGGGGCTTGCTGGGCATTGCCGCCCTGCTGCCGCTCGAAGGCCTGTTCAAGGACAACGCGTTTTCCGGCAGCAAATTCCTCGGCGTGGCGCTGATCCTGATCCTGATGTTGCAGTTGGCCTTGCACCAGATCCCTGCGACGCGCTTGCGTAGCAACATCTGGAAACCGTTGCTCGGCTTCATGGTGTTGTATGGCTTGAGCCTGTTGATCTCGGAAAACATGGGCCTGTCCCTGACCAGTCTGCGTGAACTCGCAGTAGGGCTGATCCTGTTCGTGATCACCTTGTTGATCGGTCGCGAGCTGAACCTGGAGATGTTCGCCCGGCTGATGACCGTGAGCGTCGCCGCGACCTGCGTGCTCGCGATATTTTCAGCCAAATACCAGGAACAGGGCCGCGCCTTGGGTTTGCTGGAAGACCCGAACGGCTTTGCGCTGTTGATTGCGTTTACCGTACCGCTGGCATTGTTGTTGACCCTACGCAGCCAGAAACTGCTGCACCGGTTGTTCTGGGGTGGCGGGGTCATGCTGTTGCTGGGGGGGATGACCAAGACCGAGTCGCGTTCAGGACTGGTCGTGCTGTTGCTGACCCTGATGATCGGGTTGTATCACTATCGGGCGCAGCTCCCACGCGTGCGTCCTCGGCACCTGGGGTTCGCGATGCTCGGCCTGGCACTCATGGTGCCGGCGGCAGTCACCTTGATGCCTGCCAGCTACGTGGCGCGCATCCAGTCCTTGAGCATCCTCAGCTCCGGCACCAACGACCACAAGGACGGCTCCTTGGGTCGCCGCGCCTCGTACATTGTGGTGGGCAGCCAGATGATCCGCGAGAAGCCGATACTCGGTTCAGGCCCCGGGACGTTTCCGGAGCACTATGCCCCCACCGGCTACGCCAAGGCGTTCTCGGCCAATCGCAAACGGGGCGATCTTTACCGCCAGGCCCATAACACCTACCTGGAAATATTCAGCGAAATCGGCATACCAGGCGGCCTGATGTTTGTCGGCATGATTGGGCTGGGCCTCTACAACCTGATGCGCACGCGCCAACTCTGGCTTCAGCGCCGGGAATGGGCCCAGGCGGACCTGCTGACGCACCTGGGCATGAGTTTCCTGTCGCTGGCGTTGTTCCTGATGTTCCTCAGCGCGCCGAACCACAAGCTGCTGTGGATCATGCTCGCCTTGACCAGCATATTGCGCCACGACGCCGAACAGGTCGCGCCGCAGGAGGCCCGTTCATGAGCCGCATCAGTATCGTCATTCCGATGTACAACGAGGCCCGGCACATCGGCCGCACGCTGCTTGCCGCACAACGCGCCGCCAATGCCGCCGGTCTTGCGTGCGAGTTGATCGTGGTCGACAACGGCTCGCAGGATCAGGGCCCGGAGATTGCCCGGCAGTTCGGTGCGCAGGTGCTGGTGGTTCCAGGCGTGCTGATCGGTGCCCTGCGCAATCGCGGCGCACAGGTTGCCAGCGGTGAATGGCTGGCCTTCATCGACGCGGACATCGAAATGCCCGAGGACTGGCTGACGCATTTGCTGGAGTTGGAGACCGCAGACATCGCCGACGTATTCGGCCTGGACCTGTACACCCCCGCGCAGGCGCCCTGGTACGCCACGGCCTGGCATCGGCGGACCTCGCTCCCCTTGCGACATACCATGCAGCGCGTGGATTGGCTGCCCACCGCCAACCTGCTGATGCGCCGCCAATGGTTCGACAGGGCCGGCGGGTTCAACGAGACGCTGCGCACCGGTGAGGACAAGGACTTGACCCTGCGCCTGACGGCCAAGGGCGCACGGTTACTGTCGGTCAATGAATACACCGCCCTGCACTGGGGCTACGAAATGAACTGGCGCGAGTGGATGGGCAAGGAACTGTGGCGCCAGGGCAGCCTGGTGCAATTGCTGCGTACCAACGGCTTGAGCCTGCGCCTGTTGCGCTTCCCGATGTTGGCTGTGCTTGTCTGGCTGCTGGACTTGCTGGCGATCTTCGCGCTGGTCACTGGCGCGCCTCAACATGCACTCATGATGGGGCTGTTGACGACCGTGCCGGGGTTGGCGCTGAGCTGGCACCAGAGCCACAAGCACCGTAACCCGTGGCTGACCCTGCAACTCTGGGGCCTGCACTGGGTGCGCCTGCACCTGGCCGGCGCCGCGCTCGTCCTCAGTCTTTGTCATTGGAAAGCAAGGAGACCCGCCCGTGGCTGAGTTCATTTTCTGGTTGTGCCTGTTACTGCCGGTATACGCCTACCTGGGCTACCCGTTGCTGCTGACACTTGCCGGGCCATTTTTTCCCAGGTTCAGGCCTGAGCCCCTGCCTGCGCAACGGGTCAGTGTGATCGTTGCCGCGCACAACGAACAACGGCATATCGAGAACAAACTGCGCAATCTGCTGGCCCAGGACTATCAGGCCGCCAGCCTGCAGATCGTTGTCGCCAGCGACGGCTCCACCGATCAGACCGTGGCCCTGGCGCGCAGCTTCGAGGACCCGCACATCGAGGTGCTCGACCTGCCGCGCCAAGGCAAGAACAGCGTGCTCAACGCCGCGGTCAGTCATTGCACGGGCGACATCCTGGTGTTTACCGATGCTGATGTTCACTGGCTCGACGGCACGCTTGACCGCCTGCTGGCGCCGTTTGCCGATCCTGAAGTCGGCGGAACTGTCGGCAATATGAACATTCCCGTCCCGGGCTCAGGCCTGAGCGTGGGCGAAAGCTTGTACCGCCACTATGAAGCCTGGCTGCGCCGGGTGGAAAGTCGCGCCGGTTGCACGGTCTCGGCCGACGGTGCGCTGCAGGCGCTGCGCCGTGAGCTGTACCAACCGATTCCAGCCCTGGTCAACGACGACTTTTTTATCAACACCTGCGCACCGGTCACCGGCAAACGCGTCGTCTATGTCGACGACGCCAAGGTGCTCGATCAAGGCGTGGACGAGGCCGGTCGACAATTCAGCCGCCGCCAGCGCGTCACCGTCGGCGGCCTGATCAGTCTGGCGGCCCGACGTGAACTACTCAACCCGCTGTGCCATGGCCTGTACGCCATCGCGTTGATCAGCCACAAACTGATCCGCCGGTTGGCGCCGGTGCTGTTGCTGCCCCTGCTGGTGGCCAACCTCTGGCTGCTCGATGAGCAAGGTTTCTATCGCCTGGCCCTGTCTGCCCAGCTACTGGGCTACGCCTTCGCCGTGGCCGGCCTGCTGGATGTGCATCATCGTTTGCCCAGACCGTTTCGCCTCGCCGCGTTCGTGTTGGTGACCCTGGCCGGCATGGTCGCCGGCCTGTGGCAGTTCGTGCGCGGGCACAGCTACAACCAATGGAATCCCGATCAGACTCGATGAGTGCCTTACATGCCGATCAATACCCGCATCAAGACCACAATCAAGCGCACCGGCGGCTGGCTGTACCTGAACACGTCCCTGGGTCGCCATGCATTACGCGGCGCCGGCGTCATTCTGATGTTGCACCGGGTACTGAACAACGACCGCGCCGCCGAATTGCCTCATCGCAACGAGCTGTGTGTGGGACCCGAAGCGTTCGAACACTTGTTGATCTGGCTGCAGCAGCATTTTGAATGCGTGCCATTGATGAGCTTGTTGCTGGCCGACCCGGAAAGCGTTCCAAACCGTCCACGGGTGGCACTGACGTTTGACGACGGCTGGCGCGATAACGCTATGAACGCCTTTCCGCTGCTGCGCCAGTACCAGGTCCCGGCGAGCATTTTCCTATCCACCGATTTCGTCGGCAGCCGCCAGCACTTCTGGTGGGAAAGCATCGGTGAAACCTTGTGGGGCAGCCATGGGCAGGTGGCGCGGCGCTCGCTGATCGAGCACTTGCAGCATGTCGGTCGACCGTTGCCGGTGCTGCTCGATGATATCGACGACGAGCGCCGCAGCCTGGCACTGCTGCACTTCCTGCAAAGCCTCAAGAGCCTCGATCCAAAAATATTGAGCGACGTCACCGACGTCTGCCCACAAGGTTCCCAACCTCAGGCGCTGGACTGGACCCAAGTGCGCATGCTCGAAGATTCCGGCCTGATCCGCTTCGGCCCCCATGGCGCCAGCCACGCGATTCTGACCGGGCTGGATGACCAGCGCCTGCACGAAGAACTGACCCGCAGCTGGACGGCCTTGGAAAACGGCTGCGCTCAACCCCTGCCGGTGTATTGCTACCCCAACGGTGACAATGACGCCCGTGTGCGCGAGCAGGTGGCGGCCCACGGTTTTCCGTTCGCGCTGGGCACCGAGGCCGGACTGTACCGCCATGACCGAGACCCTCTGAACCTGCCACGTTTCGGCGTCAGCCAGCGCAACGCCTGTCACCCTGAGTTATTGGCCTGGCGTATTCGCCGAGGAGCCCGTTCATGAACCGAGCACGTTACCTCAGGCTCTTGGTGATGAGCATGGGCACGAGTCTGGCGATGATCGGCCTGCGCCTGTTGCGCAACGTGTTGCTGGCACGCATCCTCGGGCCTAGCGAACGCGGGCTGTTGGCGCTGCTCAGCACCCTGCCGGACCTGATCAGCGCCACCACCAGTGGGGGCCTGAATTCTGCCGTGGGTTATCAGGCGGCGCAGCATCGCTCGATGAGCCTGTTGCTCAGCCACGTGCTGGTCTTCGGTTGTCTGCTGGCAGGGTTGCTGACGCTGCTGGTGGTGGCGCTGGTGCGTGAATTCGGCACCGAACTGGACGTCACCACGCAACTGGGACTGCTGGCCTGGCTGCTGTTGCTGGCCGTGCCGCTGGCGGTGCTCAAGAGCGGCCTGCTAACGCTGCACAACGCCTCCGGCGGCGTCGGTGCGTTCAACGCCTTGCGGCTGATGGAATCCCTGATCCCGCTGTTGCTGTTCGTGGCGCTGTTCTGGATGTGGAAAGACACCGCGCTGGAAGCGGCGCTGATCAGTTGGCTGGCGGGCCTGAGCCTGGTAGTGCTGGCCGGCTGGATGTGGTTGCGCCGCGATCATGCGTTCACCCTGCATTGGGATCGCACCGGCCAGGTCGAACTGTTGCGTTACGGTGTCCGCAGTCATCCAGACCTTTTGTTCCAGCAACTGATGACGCGCTCGGATTACCTGTTCATCGGCGCGCTGCTCGGCAGCACCGCGCTGGGGCATTACGCCATGGCCAGCGCGGCGGCCGAACTGCTGCATATCGTGCCGGAAGCGGTCACCACGCCACTGATGAAACGTCTGCTGCAGCAGGACAGCGACATGAAGCGCCTGACCCCGCTGGCCTTGCGCCTGACCGCCACGGCCATGCTCGGCGCCTGCCTGGGCATGGTCCTGGTCGGCGAATGGCTGATCGTTACCCTGTTCGGCATCGCCTATCAACCGGCGTACCCTGCCCTGCTTGCGCTGCTGCCGGGGGTGTTCGGGTTGTGCTATGCGAGCATCCTGCGCCTGGACCTGCTGGGTAAGAACCGCCCTGGCACTGTTTCGCTGCTGATGGGCGCAGGGGCGCTGTTGAACCTGGCGCTCAACCTGGTTTTGATCCCGCGCTACGGCATCGTCGGCGCCGCGGCGGCTTCCTCTATTGCCTATCTGAGCGTGACCCTGGGGCTGCTGCTGATGTATTGCCGCCTCAGCGGCGTGGCGCCGTGGCGAACGCTGATTATCCTGCCCAGCGATTTGCTGCCAATGCGTCAGATGCTACTGGGGAAATCCGCTTGAATACTGTCGCCAGTCGGACCGCTTCGCGAGCAGGCTGCCTCCCCCAAGGGAAGGTGGGCGCGGGTGTATGTCTTTTCCTCATGGCGGCCTCGGTCCATGGCGCGTCCATGCAATGGACCGGCATCCGTGACGGCAGCCTGTACCTGCAAACCGACCGCCAAGACACCGTCACCGTGCGCTGGGTGCCCGCCTGGCAGGCCGAGGCCAATACCGAACACCTTTATCTGCTCGACGGCCAGGGACGATTGGCGGGTGAGCGCCTGGTCAGGGCGGATCAGCCTCGTGGCGAACACCTGTGGCCGCTGCCGCCGGGTGCAGCCAGTTATCGCCTGGAAATTCCTGGCTACAGCTTCCGTCGCTACACCGTTGAGCACGACGCGCGCACCCGCGCCTTGTTTGCCCCGACAAAGGTGCATTTCAATGCCGAAACCCATGACGGCGACGAGCTGTATTTCAAAGTAGCGGCTGGCGAACAGGCGGTGCTGGCAGGCAAGTTCCACGGCGGCGTACGTGCACTGCAAGCCCGGCGCGTCGACGACGGAAAGCAGTTGCAACTGAACCTCAAGCCATACCGGGCCTATTGGCAGTTCGATCAGGTCGCCCTGCCGATAGCTGACGTCGAACAAGTCTGGCGCTTGCATCTGCAGGGCAACGGCAAGGCCGCGTTTTGGCTGGACGGCACCGCCAACCTGTTCGCCCAGGACCCGGCACACCTGCTGCCACTGCGCGAAGATCCAGGCCAGACCCACCTGAAATTGTACGACGAGGCGCTCGGCACGACCCCCAAGCTGGGCATCGCCCTGCCCTACGAGTTATTGCCGCCGTCCACCTACGCCGTGCTCGATGCGCTCAAGCCCCAAGCGGCAAGCCTTTACAGCTTCGTCGATATCACGGCGGCCAGAGGTACTTATGAAGATGCCTTCCGACGTTTATACCAGGAGCGCTTCGCCGTCAGCCAAAACATCACCCTTTTGGCCGGCAGCCAGCGCGAGGTAGAGCTAAAGGCCGACCGGACCAGTCACAGCGGCTTGCAAGCCTGGCTCACGTCGACCCGCGCGTTGGGCGGCAAAGGCCTCCATTACCTTAGTTTTGCCGATGAGCCGAACCTCAACTACCCAGACTTCACCAGTTTCCAGCAACTGTTCCAGAGCATGGCGGCCCAGGTCCGCGCCGATCCTGCCAACGCACGTGCCGGTATCCGCATCGCCATGCCGGCCAGCTCCCAGTTCACCAACGGCCCCTTCACCGAAAATGCCGCTGACAGGCGCGGGATCGACTGGGCACGGCGCCTGCTTGCAACGTCCAACGATCAGATCGACGCGCTGGCCTGGCATGAATGGATGATCCGCGATCTGCTGGCAACCCGGGTCTACCGCGACAGTGTCCGTCAGGCCGCCCACCTGGTGGGCCTGGACAGCCAGGGTCGGCCGCGTAAGGCCTTGCTGTTGGATCAGACCAACATGTCCGCCGGCTCGAGTCTGAGCCCTTACGACCAGGAAACTCACTACGCCGCCCTATGGTGGACGTCGGTGGTCATTAACGCCTCGGCAGACGGTTGGCTGGACATGCTCAACTGGTTCATGGCCGCCGACGAACCGGAGTACCCCAAGGGCATGGTGCGGGTATTGGACAACGAGCGCTTCGAGCTCAAGCCCGTGGGCCTGGCCCAGCAGTTCATTCAACAGCATTGGCTCGACCAGGTGCTGCGCCTGGACAATGACGCTTTTGAAGTCGACGTACTGGCCATGGCCACCGGCAAGCAACGCGGTCTGCTGGGCGTGAACAAAAGCACGCGAACCCATCAGGTCAGCCTCGACGGCACGGTCTGCCCTCAGCCAGGCATGACACTGATGTATTTCGGCCCGGACAACCGCAGCCACAGCGTTGCGTTTGATTGCAAGACCGGCCAGGTCGGGTTTCTCCTGCCAGGGGAAACCATATTCGCCCTCAATTGGGCAGCTCCCCTCTCCCCCAACCCTGCCACCCGTCAGGAGGCACCATGAACGCTCTGCAAACATTGCGTGATCGCATCCAGAAAAAAGGTCTGCGCGCCGTTCTAAAACAGCTATGCAGACGCTACGTATTTGCCCACACCAGACTGGTGTGGCTGGAGCATGACATACGGACCCCGCTCCCCCCACATAACCTCAAGCCCTACCCACCGATGCGCCTGGAGTTCATCACAATCGCCAACGCCGATGCGTTTGCCCGGCACTTCGGCGACCGCGTCGAAACCATGCGCGAGTTGGCGGCCGAAGGCTACACAGGCTTGATGTACCTGGATGATCGGGGCGATACCGTGGGCTTCGCCTGGGCCAGTACACGGGACTATTTCGACCGCCATTTCTACCGCTGCAACTTTCCGGTCAAGCCTGGCGAGTATTTTCAGTTCGGTGGCGAAGCGATTCGCAAATACTGGGGTACCAGTATCTCGGCGGACATGCAGCTGGAGGTGTGGAAAGTCATGGCGGAGCATGGTTGCAGCACCATGGTCGATGTCTGCGATTTGCAGAACATCCAGGCGATCAAGATGCACATCCGCATGGGCTTCCAGGAGCGCGGGCAGATCACCCACCTATACCGTTTGCTCGGCCATTGGCGGTTCCTGCGCAACACGTCTTATACCGGCACGGCACTGGACGCCTTTCGTAAACCGGCCCAGCCGGCTGCCTCGACTTCGGCGGCCTGATCCCCATGGCGATCCGGTTCCAATGGTGTCGTTCCCTGGGCGCGGAGGACTTTCCGGTCTCTGCTTATGAGCAACTGCGAACCCAGGTGGCCGACACCACACCGTTCAACACTCTGGCCTGGCTGCAAGCGGCGGAATTCGCCTTGTTGCCCGAGCAGCAATTGCATGTGTTGCTGGGCTGGGAGGACCAGACCTTATGCCTTTGCCTGCCCCTGGTATCAGGACGTGAACGATTCGGCGGGCTGCGGTTCCGGGTGTTGCATCACTTGGGTTTTCCAATGGCCGACCGCATCGCCCTGCTGGCGCGCGTGGACGCCGAAGGCATGGGCCAGGCGCTGATGCAGATCCGTCAGCACTTGCCCCACGCGTTGCTGCAACTCAATGAAGTGATCGAGCCGGTCGGTGAACAAAGCGTCCTCAGCGCCTGGATGGCGCTGAGTTCCACCGGAGAGCGGCGACTCAGTTGCCGGGTTCCGGTGCACCTGATCAGCGACAGCGACCATCAGGAGATCTCTGGCGACCCACGCTACAAGCTGCGTCGGGCGCGCAAGCGGATCGCCGCTTGCGGCGCCGAGATCCGCCGGATAACGCCAGACGCCATCAGCATGGGGCAATTGTTGCGGGCCCTTGCCGATGTCGAAGCCGCCAGTTGGAAAGGCGAGGAAGGCGTCGGGATCTTTGCCGACCCCAGGCGCAGGCAGTGGATGAACCACGCCTTCACCGCTCTCGCCGCCCAAGGGCTGGTGCGGGTGGTGACGCTGGAGCTAAACGGCGAGTGCATCAGTTATCGCCTCGGCCTGTTGGATCAAGGCCGATTGTACGACTACAACCTGGCCTTCCTGCCGCAGCATGCCGACCTCGGCAGTGGTCGGGTGTTGCTCGAAGAGTGGATTCGTTGGGGGCTGGACGAAAACTGGCGGTGGATCGATGCGTCACGGGTCAGTCTCAATAACTCCAGTCATCAATTGCACGAACGCATGACCGGACAACTGGAGCATTGGCGTTGGAGTTTTTATTCCTGGCAACCTGATGGTTTGTTCCTGGGTTTCGCCTTGCGGCTTTGGAAAAGCCTGAAACCGTGGCTGGGCAAGCGCAAGGCCAAGCCTGCCGCGACGACGGCATCGCCTTCCAGCAAGCCCTAGGAGAACACCCATGCCTCACCAAACGATCATCAACGCAGACGACTTCGGGCTCAGCCTCAGTGAAACGAACTGATCCCGCGGGCCTTCGAAGCAGGCGTGACCAGCTCCGCTACGGCGATGGCCAACATGCCCGCTTTCGATCAGGCATGCGAGCGGGCTGGCCCTGCCCCCCTGCTTGATTGACCCTCTTTATCGGTCGAGCTTTTTCTCAACTTGCCTGACCTTGTCCTGCAGTTTTTCAGCGTCCTGCTCGTGGCTCTTGATCGACTTCGGCGTGATCGTTTTATCCACCTTGTCGGTCGCCGGATCGGGGCGCTGCACGTCGCGCTCCACCACTGGCACCGGCTCGCCGACGGCGTCCTTCGCGGGTGCAGCGTTGCCGACAGGTGTTTGCCCTTTGGAATGCTCAAGCGTCATGGCTTCGTCCTCGATATTGATGGGTGTCGAGTTTTCGAGTCGGGCGAAACGGTGAGAGTTCGATCGGGTTGCCTACCGTCTGGAGGCACAACGAGGCCCTGTGGCGAGGGGGTTTATCCCCGCTGGGCTGCGCAACGGTGGCAAGCACACCGTCCGAAATTCCAGCGTACCCTGGAAGGAATCTGCTAAAACGCAGCTTCTGCCCCAAGTAGCGAATCGCGTCGATGTCCTCATCTTTTCTCTCTCGCCTAAAGCAACGTTGGCTGGCCTGGTCTTTCATGGCTGCGCTGGTCGTCGGCCTGCCGGTGGGCTGCGCCGTGTTGCAGCACAAGGAGCGCGAATTGGTGTTTCGCATCGAGCCGGGGACGGCGAGCTGGTTCAGCGGGCTCCCCAGCGGGGTGCAGGAGTTCGATCTCAAGCCGAAAAGCTTCAAGGCCGGGGAAAATCTCCACGGCTGGTGGTGGCCGGCCGAACGCAAGAATGCCCCGGCCATCCTGTACCTGCATGGTGTGCGCTGGAACCTGACTGGCCAGTTGTTTCGCATCCAGCAACTGAGGGCGCTGGGCTATTCGGTGCTGGCGATCGATTACCGCGGTTTCGGCAAGAGCCAGGGCGACCTGCCGTCGGAAGCCAGCGTCTATGAGGACGCGCGAATCGCTTGGGAGCGTCTCGAAGTGCTGCAACCGGACCCGGCGCTGCGGTTGATCTACGGTCACTCCCTGGGCGGCGCGGTCGCCGTCGACCTAGCGGCGGAACTGGGCCAGGAAGCCGCCAGCAATGGCAGCGTCGTGCCGGCCCGGGGCTTGGTCATCGAATCCACCTTCACATCCCTTGGCGATGTCGCCACCGCGATGGCGAACACCTCCTTGCCGGTGCGCTGGTTGCTGTCGCAGAAGTTCGACTCCATCGACAAGATCGGCGAGATCAACATGCCGTTGCTGGTTGTCCATGGCGCCGCCGACCGCTATGTACCGCCTCGCTTCAGCGAGCAATTGTTCAATGCCGCCCGCGAACCCAAGCACTTGTTGCTGGTGCCGGGGGCCACGCATAACAACAGCATGAGCCTGGCGGGTCGGACTTATCGGCAGGCACTGGATACATTGATGAAAACCACAGCGTCGCCAGTCGCAGGACGCGCTGGCGCCAGTCCGGCCAAGGCCGGTTGACGCCTGCTGGATCGTTCAAAATCTTGTAGGAAAAAGCATCAGCTCCCCCCTCTGATATCCCGGCAAGCGCAATCCTCCAAATGGTGGATCACAGCGCTTTAGGAAATACCTCGCCGTTCATTACGCTTTTTCCCACTTTGAACGCGCCTAGGTCTCACATCCTTATCCGAATCGCCCTCGCCCCAGCCCCGAGTTCATGGGATCAGGGCTTTCAAGCACGACAGTGAAAGCGAATGCGTTGGCCATGGTCGCCACCGGCCCCGCTTACAAATCGTCATGTTTGACCTGGCTCCGTGAGCTTCATAACGTTCCTCCGCGCCGCAGCATTGGCGCTTCCAAATTGCCTTCGATCAACTTTAGAAAAAGGGACTGAACCCATGGGCTATTCCGCCAGCATGATGGTTAACGATCTGTCTGAGCTGTGTAACGACCGAGACAATCCAGATGTTCTCGCCCCGGAGCAATTACTGGAGGGCCTGCAACTGAGCCCGACGGAACAAGCCGAGCTTGACGCCGAGTAATGAAAAATGGGGGCACGCCGTGCCCCCATACCCCCCCACCACCCACCCCCATACCAGGAGTGACGACACATGGACGCATCTCTCGCGCCAGAGCGCGAATTGTCCCTGGCTCAGGCAGCACGGCAAATCGAAGCCGAGCTGCTGGCCCTGGGATTGCAAAGCAGCCTGCGCGCACTGGGCAACCGGGTCGTCTCGGTCCAGGCTGAAGTCGGTAACTCGCGGGCAAAAGTCATGGGGTGCGGCAAGGGATATGCCGAATCGGCTCGCGTCGGCGCGCTGTACGAAGCACTGGAACATTATTTAAGCGACCCGGCCCTCGCCACGGACCTCAGTCTGTTGACGCCCCCTGACTTGAGCGGCGTCGCACTCGACAAAGACGACTTGTTGAATACCCTGCAGGACCAGCCTGACTGCCGGATCGCCTGCCGCTCCTACACGGCCATCACTGACGGCACCTCGTTCCACTACCCCATCGCATTGACGATGCCGCTTTATGCAAATGATCCCCTGCCAACCGATACGACCGACTACCGTTCGCTACGGCGCTATTCCAGCAACAGCGGCACCGCCATCGGCGCGACCCGTGACGAAGCGCTACTTCACGGCCTCAACGAGTGCGTGGAGCGTGATGCGATCTCGATATTCCTGCTGGATCATTTTTATTACCAGAACGCCACGCCCCTGCGCAGAGTCCAGCGCCTGCCCACCGAAGAGGCGGTGGGCAGACTGTGGGCCGATGCCCAGGCGGAGATCGACGTGCCAATCGTGTTATTGGACATCAGCACAGAGTTTTCGACCACCACGTGCCTGGCCTTTGCCGACACCGACCACGGGTTGGTGGGCGTTTTCGGCGCGGGCACTTCGCTCGACCCGCGTCACGCCGCGTCGCGCGCCTTGACCGAACTGGTTCAACTGCACCTGAACGCCAGCGAATCCCCGCTGCGCGACCAACTGTCCAAGGCCGAGCGCCACTTGGCCAGATTTGCCCGCTTGCGACGCTGCATGCGCTTTGATCCACGCCATCTACTCGACACCCGGCCGCAAAAAATCATTCGGCTGCCGACAGTCGACGGAGCCTGCCCATTGGATCAGCAGATCCGGCAATTGGCCGATAACCTTCACCAACATGGATACATGGCCGGCAGCTCGACGCTTTACCGTTCCGAGGCAGGCACCACACTGGTCAATGTCGTGGTGCCCGGGCTGGAGCGCTTCTACATCGTCTCCAGCGGGAACGTTGTCGTGCCCATGGCGCGCGGACGACAACGCGCCCTGGCGGGAGCGACGACCGATGCCTGAACCGATGACGCGGCAGCGTCTGCGGCGCGAACTGGAGCTGGAAAACCTGTTGCAGGCCGAGCCCGTGGCGCCAGGATCATGGGCGCGCTTTGTCGAACCCAGGGGCGTCGGGCTCAACCACATCTTCATCCTGCGTTGCCGGGGACGCGACTGGGTCGGCCGCAAGACACTGCAACGGGATGAACACGCGCGCCTGCGCTTGGACAGTCGGCTCGCACCCTGGATGCTGCTCGGGCCGCTCGGCCAACTGCACTGGGGTGATGAGGGCCTGGTGCTCGATTACCGGGCCACTCGGCAGGCGGACAAAGTGGCCGCGTTCGCTGATGCGCTGGGAGCCCCCGACAGTGAGATCTACTTTCCTTTCCCCGCCCTTCGGCGCAACGGACGAGAGTTCGTCTGCCCTCCCGACTATTGGGCGTTCACTGAAGGTCTCGCCAGCAAGCTCGACAAGGGCGAAGCACACTTGCGACACCACTGCTGCACGCTGCTGCGGTCTTGGCTGAAACCTGGCGCGGTGATCCATGACCCGGCCTGCTCCACCGGCACGTTCATTCATCAACTGGCCCTTGCCCTGCCAGACAGCCGTTGCATCGGCTCGGATCGTTCGCCCTCGATGATAGAGGCGGCCCGCAATCGCTATGGACGTTCGGTTGACTTTCGGCGGGCCGATGCCGCCGACGCCGACCCCGTCAGCCTCTATTACGATGTACTCGTGCTTCGGTTTCTCAACGCGGAAGTCATGACCCGTTCCGAAGCCGAACAGTTGCTGCCTCGATTGGTGGAGACACTGGTCGTCGGCGGCAGGCTTATCGTGTTCGGACATACGCCCGTGCTGCCGGCGATGGACTACCTGGCCAGCCGATGCGCATTGACGCTCGTTTCCCGTCTCGCCTCGTGTAGCGTCACTGGACAGCTCTTCCAGTTCTACGTCCTGACGAAGGATTCGAGATGATGCAGGCTTTACCGCCCGAAAAAAAACGGCACCTCTCGGTGCCGTTCGTTTGTCACGCTTGAAGCATTACTTGCGTGCCGCCTCCCATGATTTCAACAGCTCGGTGTAGCTCACGGTTTCGCCTTTAGGCTTCTCGTTCGCCAGTTTCGGCTTCGGTGCGCCCGGTTGGTCGAACCAGTATTGCGCGTCGCGCTCAGGGTTCATCTTAGGCGCGCAGGTGGCCTGGGCCTTGGAGCGTTCCAGACGGGTCATGATCGCGTCCTGATCCTTGGCCAGGCCGTCGAGGGCCTGTTGCGGAGTCTTCTCGCCGCTTGCCGCTTCGGCGATGTGGCTCCACCACAATTGCGCCAGGCGTGGATAGTCCGGCACGTTGGTCCCGGTCGGCGACCATTGCACACGGGCCGGGCTGCGGTAGAACTCCACCAGGCCACCGAGTTTCGGCGCCAGGTCGGTCATCGCCTGGGAGTTGATGTCCGATTCGCGAATTGGCGTCAGGCCAACAATCGTCTTTTTCAGCGACACAGTCTTGGACGTCACGAACTGCGCATAGAGCCAGGCCGCCAGGCGCTGTTTCTCAGGCGTGGACTTCATGAACGTCCAGGAACCCACGTCCTGATAGCCCAGCTTCATGCCCTCTTCCCAATACGGACCGCGCGGCGAAGGCGCCATGCGCCATTTCGGCGTGCCATCGGCGTTCACCACCGGCAGGCCCGGCTTGGTCATGTCGGCGGTGAATGCGGTGTACCAGAAAATCTGCTGGGCAATGTTGCCCTGGGCCGGCACCGGTCCGGATTCGGAGAAAGTCATGCCCGCCGCCTCCGGTGGCGCGTACTTCTTCATCCAGTCCACGTATTTGGTGGTGGCGAACACAGCCGCAGGGCCGTTGGTGTCGCCGCCGCGGGTCACGCTGGAACCGACCGGATGACAGTCTTCGACGCGAATGCCCCACTCGTCCACCGGCAAACCGTTGGGCAGGCCCTTGTCGCCGCCGCCGGCCATGGAGAACCAGGCATCGGTGAAGCGCCAGCCCAGGGACGGGTCTTTCTTGCCGTAGTCCATGTGACCGTAGACGCGCTTGCCGTCGATCTCCTTGACGTCTTCAGAGAAGAACTTGGCGATGTCTTCATAGGCCGACCAGTTCACCGGTACGCCCAGCTCGTAGCCGTACTTTTCCTTGAACTTGGCCTTCAGGTCCGCACGCTCGAACCAGTCGGCGCGGAACCAGTACAGGTTGGCGAACTGCTGGTCGGGCAGTTGATAGACCTTGCCGTCCGGCGCGGTGGTGAAGGAAATACCGATGAAGTCCTTGAGGTCCAGGGTCGGCGAGGTGAAATTCTTGCCTTCGTTGGCCATCAGGTCGGTGATCGATTCGGTCTTGCCGTAGCGAAAGTGCGTACCGATCAGGTCCGAGTCGTTGACCCAGCCGTCATAGATATTCTTGTCCGACTGCATCTGGGTCTGCAGCTTCTCCACCACGTCGCCTTCCTGGAGCAGGTCGTGGGTCAGCTGGATCCCGGTGATTTCGTTAAAGGCCTTGGCCAGTACCTTGGATTCATATTCGTGGGTGGCGATGGTTTCCGACACCACGTTGATTTTCATCCCGCGAAACGGCTCGGCGGCCTTGATGAACCATTTCAGTTCCTCAAGCTGCTGCTCGGCTGTCAGGGTCGACGGCTTGAATTCACTGCCGATCCACTTTTTAGCGGCGTCTTCATAGGCATCGGCCCAGGCCGCAGCGCTCAGCCCGCTGAGTGCCAGCATGGCTGCCAATGAAACGCTATGTCGCAGCTTATTGTTTTTATCGAACATAGAGACCTCCTGTTTGGGTTTAAGAGCCTGATCGTCGTCGAACCTTCGCGACTAGCCCCACCGCATCACTGCCAACAGCCACACCAAAGACAACGCGAACGCTATCCAGATGCTCCAGTCGGTAACGCCGATCACCAGCAGGTGCAGGTAGGCGCTACCGAGAAGACCGATAAACAACCGATCGCCACGGGTCGTGGCAATCGGCAGGAAACCACGCCGAGGGATACTCGGCGAACGCAATTCCCACGTCGTCATGCCCGCCAGCAGCAAGGCAATGACCCCAAAGAATGCCGCCGTCGGGGCGGTCCAGTTCATCCATTCCATCATCGACTCCTCAGACCCGGCCCAGGGCAAAGCCCTTGGCCACGTGGTTGCGAACGAACCAGATCACCAGCATCCCCGGCAGGATGGTCAACACCCCCGCCGCCGCCAGCACCCCCCAGTCGATCCCGGACGCCGACACCGTGCGGGTCATGACCGCCGCGATCGGCTTGGCATTCACCGAGGTCAACGTCCGGGCCAGCAACAGCTCGACCCAAGAGAACATGAAGCAGAAAAACGCCGTGACGCCGATGCCGGAGCCGATCAACGGAATGAAGATCTTGGTGAAGAACTTGGGGAAACTGTAGCCGTCAATGTAGGCGGTCTCGTCAATTTCTTTTGGCACCCCGGACATGAAGCCTTCGAGGATCCACACCGCCAGCGGCACGTTGAACAGGCAGTGGGCCAAAGCCACCGCGATGTGGGTGTCGAACAGCCCTATCGACGAGTACAGCTGGAAGAACGGCAACAGGAATACCGCCGGTGGCGCCATGCGGTTGGTCAGCAGCCAGAAGAACAGGTGCTTGTCGCCAAGAAAGCGGTAGCGCGAGAACGCATAGGCCGCCGGCAGCGCGACCGCCAGGGAAATCACCGTGTTCAGGCTCACGTAGTACAGCGAGTTGAGGTAACCGGTGTACCAGCTCGGGTCGGTGAAGATCACCTTGTAGTTGTGGAAGGTGAAATCGTGCGGCCACAGGGTCAGGCCGCCAAGGATCTCGGTGTTGCTCTTGAACGACATGTTCAGCAGCCAGTAGATGGGCACCAGCAGGAACAGGATGTAGATCAAAAGCGGAATCAGCTTTCTCTTGCTCATTGTGCGGGCCTCAACGGTTGGCGTCGGAGTGCGTCATGGCGGTGTAGAACAGCCAGGACACCAACAGAATGATCAGGAAGTACACCAGGGAAAACGCCGCCGCCGGGCCCAGGTCGAATTGGCCGATGGCCATCTGCGTCAGGGTCTGGCTGAGGAACGTCGTGGCGTTGCCCGGCCCGCCGCCAGTGAGTACGAACGGCTCGGTGTAGATCATGAAGCTGTCCATGAAGCGCAGCATCACGGCGATCAGCAGCACGCTCTTCATCTTCGGCAACTGGATGTGGCGGAACACCGCCCAGCTGGATGCCCGGTCGATCCGCGCCGCTTGATAGTAGACGTCTGGAATCGCCCGCAACCCTGAATAGCACAGCAGCGCCACCAGTGAAGTCCAGTGCCAGACGTCCATCACCAGCACCGTGACCCAAGCGTCCATGGTGTTGGCCGCATAGTTGTAGTTGATGCCCATGGCGTTGAGCGTCGAGCCCAGCAGGCCGATGTCGGCGCGACCGAAAATCTGCCAGATGGTGCCCACTACGTTCCACGGGATCAGCAGCGGAATCGCCAGGATGATCAACACCAGGGACGACCATTTGCCCTTGGTCGGCATGGTCAGGGCGATAGCGATCCCCAAGGGGATCTCGATCAGCAACACGCACGCCGAGTAGATGAACTGGCGCAGCAGCGAGTCGTGCAAGCGTGGATCGAGCAGCACCTGCCTGTACCAGTCGGCGCCGACGAAGTAGCGGCTGGACTGGTCAAAGATGTCCTGCACCGAATAGTTGACCACGGTCATCATCGGGATCACGGCGCTGAAGGCCACCAGCAAAAATACCGGCAGCACCAGCCACCAGGCCTTGTTGTTCTGCACCTTGTTCATGGCTGCACCTCGCCAGTGGGTTCGAGCAGATATTCATCGGCATAGACCATCAGCCATTGCGCCGGGAAACTGATGTACGCCGTACCTTCCGGCACCGGTTTGTCTTCGGCCAGGCGCACTTTCAGCGGCGCACCGTCGAGGTTGAGGGTCAGGATCTTGTAGGTGCCGAGGTCTTCGACATGCACGACCTCGGCTCGCATCGCGTCGTCGTATGGACCGTCCCAGACATGGATGAACTCCGGACGGATACCGACCTTCAGGCTTTTGCCTTCGGCTTCGGCGACACGACGTTGCAAGGTTTCCGACAAGGGCAAGTGAGTCGAGGCAAAACCGACGCCGCCGGGCCGCGCCGTGACCTCGATCAGGTTCATGCCGGGGCTGCCGATGAAATAGCCGACAAAGGTGTGGCTCGGGCGTTCGAACAAATCCCGAGGCGTGCCGAACTGGACGATCTGGCCGCCGTACATCACCGCGATCTTGTCGGCGAACGTCGAGGCTTCCAACTGATCGTGGGTGACGTAGACCATGGTGATGTTGAACTGCTCGTGGATCTGCTTGAGCTTGCGCCGCAGTTTCCATTTCAGGTGCGGGTCGATCACCGTCAACGGCTCGTCGAACAGGATCGCCGACACATCGTCGCGCACCAATCCGCGCCCCATGGAGACTTTCTGCTTTTCATCGGCGGTGAGGTTGCGGGCCTTTTTGTCCAGCAGGTTCTGCAGGTCGAGGACCTCGGCGATTTCCTGCACCTTGGTGTGGATCCGCGCTTCGGCCATGCCTTGGTTGCGCAGCGGGAACGCCAGGTTATCGAACACCGTCATGGTGTCGTACACCACTGGGAACTGGAACACCTGGGCGATGTTGCGGAGTTCTGGGGTCAGGTCGTTGACGACTTTACTGTCGAACATCACCTGCCCTTCGGAGGGGCTGAGCAAACCGGAGATGATGTTGAGCAAGGTCGACTTGCCGCAGCCCGAAGGCCCGAGCAGCGCATAGGCGCCGCCCTGCTCCCAGATGTGGTTCATCTCGCGGATCGCGTAGTCTTCGGGGCCCGCCGGGGTGCTGGTGTAGCTGTGGGCGAGGTTCTGCAAACGAATTTCGGCCATCAGGCAACCCTCGCAATGCGCTGCCCGGGGGCTTGGACGAGCTTGCCCTGGGCGTCGAAGACAAACAATTTGTGGGTCGGGATGTAGATGCGGATCGGCGCGTCGACATCGTATTCGTGCACGCCGGGCAAATGCAGGACGAGCAGGAAATGTTCGTTGCGCACGTGCAGGAACGTCTCCGAGCCGCTGATCTCGGCCACTTCGACGGTCACTGCCAGTTCGAGGTCGTCGTCGTTACTCGGCACCAGCGAAATATGGCTGGGGCGCACGCCGAAACGGAACTCGCCCTCGCCCACCGGACGCAGATCGACGTTCAGCGGGAAGTGGACGAAATTGGCGAAGCTGACTTCATTGCCGGCGATACGTCCCGGCATGAGGTTGATCGGCGGTTCGGAAAACAACTCGGCGGCCAGCACGGTTTGCGGCTGGTGATACACCGAGGACGACTTGCCACTCTGGATCACCCGGCCTTCATGCAGGATCGTCGTCGTGCCGCCCAGGGCCAGCGCTTCGTTAGGCTCGGTGGTGGCGTAGACGGCGATGGTATGGCGGGCCTGGAACAGCTCGCGCATTTCCTGGCGCAGCTCTTCGCGCAGCTTGTAGTCCAGGTTCACCAGCGGCTCGTCGAACAGGATCAGCTCAGCGTCCTTGACCAGCGCACGGGCCATGGCCGTGCGTTGCTGCTGGCCGCCGGACAGCTCCAGCGGATGACGCTTGAGGAATTTTTCGATCCGCAGCATCTTCGCGGTTTCCAGGACCTTGCCCTGGATGACCTCGTCGGACACCCCAGCCTGGCGCAACGGCGAGGCGATGTTTTCGAAAACAGTCATGGTCGGGTAGTTGATGAACTGCTGGTAGACCATCGACACGTTGCGCAACCGCACCGGGCGGTTGGTGACGTCGACACCGTTCATCAGGATGCGGCCGCTGTCGGGCTTGTCCAGCCCGGCCATCAGGCGCATGAGGCTGGTCTTGCCAGACAGTGTGCGGCCCAGCAGGACGTTGAAGGATCCGGGTTCGAAACTCAGATTGGCATCGTCGATCCAGGTCTGGCCTTCGACGGTGCGACAGATGTGCTCAAGCTTTAATGACATGGCTCGGCCTTTTTATTATTTGGAGTCAAGCGACCCAAGTGCAAAAGCGAAAGCCGTGCCAGAAATCGTAAACTCATGATTTTACTAGGATTGGGTTCTGATCAGTGGAAAATGGCATTCGCTGATGAACACAAGTGAACAATGGGGAATGAACAACTGAACAATGAGCAGGTTGACAATGAACAATTTTGAACAACACTGAATGAACGCTTTCGGTTAGCCTGGCCTCCAGTCGATGGAGGCGGGATTGCCCCAGCACAAGGAGTCTGTGCGAGACTTGCCACAACAATAAAAAACCGCACCTACGAGAGTGCCCCATGGCCGCACCTGCTCCTGCCTTGTCCCACGAGGCCATCATCCAGGCCTCCTGGTCCCGCTGCCGCGCCTTTGGCCTGAATCACCAGAGCGTGCCCGCGTTCGACCAACTGCCCGCCGAGGGCATCGCCCAGTTGCTGGAAAGCCAGCATTCATTGGTGCAGACCACGCACCAGGAAGTCCTGCCGTATTACGAGAACATCCTGAGCAATTCCAATTGCCTGATCATGCTGGCCGACAATCAGGGCCAAGTGCTGACGTCGTGGGGCACCCAGCGGTTCATCGAACCGAAACTGGCCCATGGCTTCAGCGCCGGGGCGAGCTGGATGGAGCGCTGCACGGGCACCAACGCCATCGGCACCGCATTGGCCTGCGAGCAGGCGGTGCACATCGAACACGATGAACACTTCCTCAAGGCCAACCGCTTCATGACCGGCTCCGCGGCGCCGATCTTCGACGCCGAGCGCAAGGTCATCGCGGTGCTGGACGTCTCCAGCGACAGTTACTTGCCGCCGTCCCACACCCTGGGCATGGTCAAGATGATGAGCCAGACCGTGGAGAACCGGCTGATCCTCAACCTGTTTCGCGGTGAACACTTCCAACTGACTTTCAACACAGGACTGAACAACCTCGACAGCCAGTGGGCCGGGCTGTTGATTTTCGATGAAAGCGGTCAAGTGCTCTCGGCCAATCGTCGCGCGGATAATCTGCTGGGCCTTAGCTTGTCGCGGGTGAGCATCGAGAGCCTGTTCAAGGTCTCGCTGATGGAGTTGCTGAACCAGCCCGACGGCCTGCCGTTTGCCTTGCAGGCGTCTGGACGCAATCGATTCCAGTGCTTACTCAAACGTCCGAAACAGGTGCTGATCAAACCACGCGTCTTCGCCGAACCGGTGTCCCCGTCTGCGCCGACTCCCGCCACTACCACTATCAGCCTCAACACCCTGCACTTTGGCGACAGCCGCGTGGAAAAAGCCGTGCGGCAAGCCGAGCGCTTGCTGGAAAAAGACATTCCTTTGCTGATCCACGGCGAGACCGGTGTCGGCAAGGAAGTATTCGTCAAAGCCTTGCACCAGGCCAGTTCGCGCAACAAGCAGCCATTTATCGCGGTGAACTGCGCAGCCATACCCGCCGAGCTGGTGGAATCGGAATTGTTCGGTTATGAAAAAGGCGCCTTCACCGGCGCCAACCAAAAGGGCAGCATCGGCCTGATCCGCAAGGCCGATCGCGGCACGTTGTTCCTCGACGAAATCGGCGACATGCCGCTGCCGACCCAGGCCCGCCTGTTGCGGGTATTGCAGGAGCGTTGCGTGCAACCGGTGGGCAGCGCCGAGCTGTTTGCGGTGGACATCCGCATCATTTCCGCCACCAACCGCTCGCTGCGTGAACAGGTGCAACTGGGGCGATTCCGCGAAGATTTGTACTACCGCATTGGCGGCCTGACCCTGGAACTGCCACCGCTGCGCGAGCGCAGCGACAAACAGGCACTGTTCAAACGCCTGTGGGAACACCACCGCGAACCGACCCAATGGGCGGGCCTGAGCCGCGAAGTCCTCGACCTGTTCGAACGCCATCCCTGGCCGGGCAATCTGCGGCAAGTCAGCAGCGTGCTGCAAGTGGCCCTGGCGATGGCCGAGGAACAGCCGATCCGGCCGGAGCATCTGCCCGACGATTTCTTTGTCGATCTGGAAATGGAGCCGGTAGAAACGCCTGAGCCGCTGACGGTGGACCTGAATGATGCCGAGGACCTGAACCGTCAGTTGCAAGCAGTGGGCGGGAACATCTCACATCTGGCGCGACGGCTGGGGGTCAGCCGCAATACGCTGTACAAACGCCTGCGGCAGCTTGAAAGTTGATACGAAAGCAGCCTCTGAAGAGGCTGCGATTTCGTTGGAACAGCGGGTTAATCGAACGCACCGTTGAGCACTTCATAGATGATGCCGCTGGCGATCGCCACCAGGATCAAGTCCGTGCCGACCTGTTGCCACTCATAACCGTCATAGTGCGGCAAGTGTCCCAATAAACGTCCGTCGAGCTTCTTGGCAATGCCCGGTGGCAACGGCTTGCCGCGAGCGAGGTTTTTCTGGATGCCCGGCGGCAGCGCCGGACCGGGGCTCCAGTAATCACGATAGCCACCAATCACGCCAAGAATGCCGCCACGGTCGACGCTCGGGCCGTTATGCCAATCGCCGCCACCGCCCTGGTTGCCCTTGCCTCCCTGGTTGCCCTTGTTGCCGGCATTACCTTGGCCACCCTTGTTGCCCTGCCCGCCCTTGCCGCCTTGCCCCTGGCCTTGATCGAACTGAGCGTTTCCCTTGCCGTTACCCGGGTCCGCAACAACGATTCCAGGACCTGTGACCAAGGCAAAACAGGTCACTGCAGCAATCAACGAGCGCGATTTGAACATGGCAGTTCTCTCGAAAAAGGGGATGTCCCCTGTAAAGATATAGAGACTCACGGTGATATTAGTTCCATATCACGCTGCGCGTCGGTTGCCTGCATCGTCAACGTACTTCATGCCCAAGGATGGGTTTGTATTATCAGTGACTTATTTCTGAGGCAAAGTTGAAACGTTGCCGGCCTGAACACCATCGTTTCATGCCGCTGGTCGCTTGGGGAAAGAGGCTCGCATAACGCCGCTGCCTCTGGCGCAAGGTTTGCACCGGAACGTCGTAGCAGCCCAGGACGACGTCTTTCTGGCGCGGCGGCAAATTCTCATGCTTGGTCAGCCACTGGAGATGTACCGTGTCAACTCTCAATGAAATCGCAGCGAACCACGCGAGAATGGCAAAACTAAAGGAAGAGGAGTCGATGCGGCTGAGCGCACTTGAAAGCCAGGTAGTTGGCAGTTTTGAAATGCCGTGCCCACAAGCAAAGCAGGACATGCCGCTGCACTTTCTGACGATGACCCAAGACCATGTTTTTGCGGAGGCCATGCTCTGAGTGTTGACCTGAGTGCTGGATGATCCTGTCGCCCGTTGTTGAACGGGCGATTCAGGATGACCTGCCTTTTTCCCTTTCCGCCCCCTTCCTGAGTATTCCTTGCCTGCGTGCGCCGGACTATCGTGATGTCCATCACAGATCAGCTAGCCATTTAAACGACCGGTGCGGTATTTCTGTGCGTGAACGCTTATAAAGCGGGCAGCACAACGCTTCGGATCCAAGGCTAAAGACAGAAGCGCGGGACTTTCGGAAGAAATCCACTTTCATGGAACACAAGGAACGGAAAAATGAGCAGCACTGAACAAGTACAAGGCACCGATAAATACAGCGCCAAATGGCAGGAGCGCTTCGCCTTCTTTGACACCTATGGCGCACCAAACGACCCGCGCTACAAGGAAGCCGTCAAGACGCTGCCAGACTTCAAGAAGAAGATACTGATCAATGCCAACGTCATTGCATTTTTCTTCGGGCCTATCTACCTGTTCGTTCTGGGCCTGTGGAAAAAAAACCTGGCCCTGTTGGGTATTTTCCTGGCAATCAATATCGTATTGAGCGTGATTTTCGCCATCGTCGGCATGGATTTCCCGCGACCTTTGAGCATGGGCCTGAACATCGCCATGTCGATGATGTACGCGCTCATGACCAACTACGCCTATTACTTGAAAGAGGTGAAAGGCGAGCAAGGCTGGAATCCGCTTAAAGGCATGCGCCTCTGACATAAGCCATAAAAATTGCGCAAACAGCCCAGCCTGATTGTCCATTGAGAGTCGCCTGGCGTTACCAGGCCTTCTCAAAGGAACTCGACAATGGCTGACGACTTGAGCAATCGCGGGCCCCAGGACCGGAACCGCATTAACACTTCCGAAGACTGGGAATTGAGATACTGGGCGAAAGAATTCGGCGTAACCGAAGACGAGCTCAAGGCAGCAGTCAAGGCTGCTGGGCCGGTGGCCGATGATGTTCGCAAGCAACTGAAGAAGTAATCAATAAGCCCCACGTCCCTGTGGGGCTTTTTTTATCCTGATGCCCTATCGAATGACACCGATGCCTTAGACATGACCTTACTTGGCGCTCTTTCGGAACAGTGTCGACTCGGAGCGATCAGTGCTTTTAATGAACGATATTTGCTTAAGCGTCCCGTCGTCGTTGATAGCGATCACTTGCGGAGTCTTGGACTTATGATACGGATGGTCATAAAGATCTGGCTTGTTGCTGTAGGCGAAGGCCGTGAAATGAAGGCCGTCGTCTCCCCAACTGACATCGTTGAACAGTTGGACCCAGTTTTCAGTCTCTGAATTATAAAGATACGCTAGAGCCAGCGGCATCTTGAGTCAGCAGCATCTTGAGTCAGCAGCAAGAGCTGACAGGCGCTGAGTGCCCTTGGATCAGCTCGTTAGAAAAATGAATTACCCGTCGCGGCGTCCGGTCAAAAATTATGAAGGCAGTCATCTGACGAGGTAACAGCAATGACTATCGAAGCAGAGACACTCGTAGAACTGACCGAAGCACTTCAGGACCGCGGCATGGTACTGGTCTCGGACGTGGCGTTTATCCGCGCGCCGTATCGGCATGGCCATCACTGGGTTTGTGTGGTCCGGTAAAATATTTTTCGGTCGCGCTGTTTAAAGCGCTTCCAGCGAACGGCGCCGCTGCACTCAGGAAGACCCCGGCGGAATTCCGTCCTTGTTGAAATCCTTCAAACGTTCACGCTCCTGCTCGGTGGAATGGGCGGGAGTGTCGTCCTTGGGCGGCTCTTTTTTCTGTTCGTCGCTCATGCGCTTGTCCTCTTGGTGATAGGCGTTCGGCAGACCATGGCCCGGGCAGTTCAAATTAATTCACGACTTCCCGGGCCGGTCACGCTCCGTCCTCGACTCTCGGCCTGCAGGATCGGTTTGTAGCCATGGGACTTGGCGGGCTTCAGTGAAGCACTCTACGGCTCTCCCCGATCCTTATGCGATCAAGGGCGCGGTTCAACGCATCCTGCCCCTAAGGCTGAGAGCGCGCCTGCGGACGGGTCCACTTACGAACTACTCCGAAGCCAAGAGCTTTTTTACTTCCGCGATGATCGACTCTATGTCGAATGGCTTTGGCAGCACAGCATCAAATAAATCCGATCTCTGCATACCTATGTGCGCCTGGGCACCGCTCATTAAGATGATTGGCAAATGATGGGTGGAGGAAAGAGCTCGCACGGCGGTGGCGAACTCCAGGCCGTCCATGACGGGCATCATGAAGTCCGTAACAATCAACGCTGGACGCTCTCTTTCGAGCACCTCGAGTCCTTTTCGACCATTGCTGGCCTTTACGACCATGAAGCCCTCGTCCTCCAGCGCGAAGCTGATAATGTCAGCGATCAAATACTCGTCGTCGACGACCAGGATGGTGGTCATGTCAATTCAACCTGCCCAAAGACCTATGATGTTGAACCAGGCGATGACTCAGTGGCGACTGGCGGTTCATTTCTCAAAGCCTTTTTCAGGTAAACATCTTGATCACGAATGACCACCTCGAATCGCGAAGGGTCATAGGAGCTATCTCGTACCTTAAGAATGGAAAGCGTCCTGCTTAGTTCAGAACCATTCTCAAAGAAACGCATGAGCATCAGGTTATCGACGATGCTTGATAGGTCAGAGTTCGGTGCGCTGACCTCGGAACCAAACAGGTCACGCATTTCCCAAGAAGCGAATACCGTAACGCCTCGGGAGCGCAGCTCGTTCATAAGCGCACTGTAGAAATCTGTAATCCGCCCCGGATTTGTCGAAACCCGAGTCATGCCGCTTAGGCTATCGATGAATAGGCGTTTGATACCTTTTTCTTTAACGATGCTCAGCAGCCGCGCGCCGAGCCCATCCAGCAACCCTTCGGTGGTGGGCTGCCAGACAATGCTCAACGCACCGCTTGCTTCCATGGCTTCGATGTCGATGCCCAGTGAGCGGCCTTTCAGGCGTAGCCGCTGCGGGCTTTCATAAAATCCAAAATGCAGGCCTGGGGCATCTACCGTCGACTTGGCCAGAAATTTGAGACCCAGCGTCGTTTTACCGATCCCGGAGGGGCCCATGACCAAAGATACACTTGAGCTGTGTAACCCCCCGCCCAATATGTCATCCAGCGACTCGATTCCACTGGCGATACGCGTCAGGTCCGCACTGTCAGGCGAGGAAGGGCGACTGTACAGGCTTTCGAGGCGCGGATAGACAACTAAGCCGTCATCGGTGATTTCACACTCGTGGAGGCCGGTCAATGCGCTGCTACCGCGAGTCTTACGCAGTTGAATACGCCGTACCGAACGCGTACCGAACAGCTCTTCTCCCATTTCGATCACACCGTCCACCATCGTGTGCTCCGGGCTACCGTCGTCAAGCCGAGAGCTAGTGAGGAACAGTACGGTACAACCGGCGAAAGCCGCATGCCCTTGCAGCTCTGAGATGAACTTCTTGGTGTCGATAGACGAATCGGCCTTGGAACGCGCATTGAGCAAACCATCGACGACCATGACGGTAGCCTTTTGCCGACTGATCTCGCGCCGAAGCAGTTTCACTACCTCATCCAAACCTTCGTTTTCCAACGTATCGAATGCGCTGACGAATTGGATCTCAGCGCCAACTTTGGATGCGTCAAAAAAGCTCAGGGTAGAAAGAAACTGGAAAAGACGGTCATGTGACTCGGCCAGCAGCGTGGCGACTAAAACTCGGCCTCCATTGCGCACATGATGGAATCCAAGCTGGTTGGCGAGGATAGTCTTGCCTGAACCTGGGCGGCCTTGGACTATGTATGAAGCACCTGCGACCAGCCCTCCATTCAGCAGAGCGTCGAGCCCTTCGATTCCGCTTTGAAGGCGTTTTAGCTTTTCCACAATGTGACCCTGATCTGAAAAACAGGCTTTTTTAGCCGGACGAATGAAATGCTAACGTCAATTCTAATTCGAGGCCATTCAGGTGAATAGAAAGTAGGTGCGGAAAAACGTTCGCTTTCGTCAGATCTCTGTATCACTGCCTGTATTCTGGCTATGCTTTGGCCCAAACGAACCCGAGGTTGCGTCGTGGACAAGCTAGGTAGGGCCGAGATTGAGGACGCGTTGGGACGCCTGCTGCCAGGATGCACGGTCAAATGTACCCTGTGCGCTGACGGCACTGCCTCGCTCACGGTAACAGGAGAGACCGGGGAATCATTTGCAGTGGTGGGATTGGTAAGAAGCGACTATCGAGGAGAAGCCGGATTGAAAAACCTCGCCAAGCATATTTATGGAGACATCCAGCTAGCTCGGCAAGGTTTGAAAACCCGCAGGGCACAGCCCCTTTCCATTCGGATAAGCTCGGCGTTTCGTGCACTTCACAAAGCCCGTCATTAACCTTTTCACACAACGCTATCAGGGGAAGGGATCGATACCAGGACCTAGCCACCCGCGACATTGCCTAGGAACTGGGTGAGCGTTGAGTAGAGCCTTTTCTGCGGCGCCATGGGGTTGCCAATACAGATCAGAAACGGATTTATTTCTATCGGCTTCTGGACGCCGCTCCCGTGCCCGTTGCGGCGGGACACCTAGGGGCGCATCTCGGCGTGGTCACACCTGCTGTTGTAAAAAGCTTCGGCATGCCTTCCGAGAAAGGTGTGTTGGTGTATGGTCCGGAACCAGGCGCCGATACCGCGAAAGTGGGACTTTCGGTCGCATGACGCCGCGGCATCCAGCTCTTTGAGAAGCTCATGGAATGTGGCCCTGAATTCTTCGAACGACGTCATTCCATTTACCTCGGGGCGGTGTTCACCGCCATTGAGGAATACATATTCCTCGATGGGATGGAGTCTCCCGGGCGGCAGTAATTCCAAAGGGCCGGACCACCGGTCAAATCATTACGAAGCGATGCTCACTGCCTGCAGGGGGCCGTCCCTGGAATTGCGCTGTTCATTGGGCAGGAATCGGTTAGTGACCATCGAGACCGCTTGCACCGCAGAGACCAGGAGATTACTCAGGGCAAGCTCATTGGCAACCCTGTAACCCCTGCGGCCCACATCTTGCGCAAGTGCGCCCGTTGACGAGCGGCCATCACGTAAACACTCTAATGCTCAATGAAGAACCCTGCGGCTCTCCCCAATCCTGATCCTGTCGAGCGCCCTGTTTAAAGCATCCAAGGCATCGAGCAAGGCTTTCGCCTCAGCTTCCCGCCCGTCGCCCCAGAGGCGTTCAGCCATTTTGTTCAGAGCCAGGATAGAGCGCTCGATGTCAGCGGCCGTTGCTGTTTTGCTTTCCTGAAGTTTCTTGGGCATTGATTGCCCCTCTTTGCTGAGACTGGGGACAGATTATGATTTTGAACTCACTGGAGGACGCGGGGACAGACGTCGATTTAAGCTCATGATCACTTTCCAGCCCACTGTAACGCCACCCTGGCGATGTTCGCTCCCTGCGGGCTCGGCTCGTGAGGAAGGCACGGAAACGGCGGAAAAGATTTAAATTGGACCAGGCCATATCCAAGCGTGCCTGCACCATCTCATTTTTCGCCTGGATGATCTGCCCTGCCAAACTTAGCGCCCTCCTTTTGAACTCCCTGTGAAGCGCCTCCTCCTCAGTCTCGTTTCCCAGTGGCTTAACCATCATCTCGGAAAATGTGAAAAGAACTTTGTCGCTGAGCACATAAAACGTGCCGCGACTTTTTTGTATACCGCCCTGAAAGACAAAATCGACCGAACTGAACGCATGTTCGTCCATGTTTATGTAATACAGCGGCTCACCCAGGAGGTTTCGAACTATTCCGTCCTGGTGAATCCGGCCCAAGGGCGCCCCATCGCTGCCCCGGCCTTTGAAGACCAAGTAGCGGCCGTTCGTGTAGTTGTACGGCATTAACGGTCCTCATCCCGAATAGACATCGGAACACAGGGTTTGGCTATTCGCGGCCCCCACCCATGACCCGTCCACAACGCCATCAGATCAGGCCTCCCCATGCTCATCCCTCTCGTGACCAAGTCCGCCATGGTGGAAGAGCTCCTTCAAAAAGTGAAAAGGCTCGATGCACAAAACTGTTGAAGCGAGCGGCATCACGCCGCAGCCCTGCCTGTTGGCCCCCAATCAGGCATATATGGGCCACCTGCCCCATCACCTCTGCTTCGCCTGGCCTATGGGCGAAGCGGCGGCACGCTCGTACCGCGAAGTCCAGTCGTCGTGTGTCAACGCGCTGTTGATACTCGGCTACCAACGGATCGTGCAGCGACCAGGCTCGGATGGAAACTTCCCGCCCAGGTTGTTTCTCAGCGGCAATACTCAAGTAGCGTTTCAAGATTTCGCCCGTGCTACGACCCTGGGCCGCAAAAGCGAGCATGCGCTCCGTGTAGTCTTCTTCCCAAGCGGCCAGCAAGGTGCGGACAAAGTCTTCGCGATTGCGGAAATGGTGATAGAACGATCCGCGGGTCACATTCAATCGGCGCGATAGACTCTCGGCTGACACGCCAATATGCCCTGTCTGGTCGAGGGCCTCAAAACCAGCAGCGATCCAATGGTGACGCGTTAGTTTTTCCATTCGTTATTTCGCTCCCTATTTAGCGCCATACAGGCTGTGTATGGCGCGCAGCCGATTGATACGCTTTGAACTCAGGCAAAGATAGCCGTTGCGTTTTGCATGCCGGTACTTTTCATGGAGCTCGCCTTGAAGAAAATCGCTCTGGTTGCGTTCGACCAATTCACTGACATCGACCTATTCCTGATGTGGGACATCTTAGGCCGCAACACCGAGGACTGGCACGTTCGAATATTGGGTTCCAGCACTGTCGTGCGCTCGGCGCACGGCCTGCCTGTTCCGGTGCACGGTCCGCTTTCCGAGGCCAACAGTGCCGACGCGGTATTGTTCGCCAGCGGCAAGGAAGGAATACCCGCCGCACTGGCCGACCCGGATTTCCTGCCGTCGTTTGAACTAGACCCCAGACACCAGCGAATCGGCGCCATCTGTGCCGGAGCTTTCATTCTCCAACGGCTTGGGCTGCTCCGCGGCCAGGCAACGACACACCCCGATGCACGATCGGGCTTGCAAGCGCTGGGACTTGAGCCCGTGGACCAGCCTCTTGTATGCCAGGGCAACGTTGCGACCGCTGGCGGATGCCTTTCGGCGCTCTACCTGGTGGGATGGTTGGTTGAATCCTGGTTCGATGCCGACAAGCGCCGTGCGACGTTGCTCCCTGTTCTGCCCGCTGGGCAGCAGGCGCTGTATGATGCGCTGATCGGGCTCAGTATCCGACAAGGAGAAGTTGGCGCCTCCCAACAAAAAACGCGACATGGCATGTCATCTAATTGGTAGTTAAAACTCAGGAAGAGATCCCCAATGCCCCGAGAATTTGAGCTCATTCAGTCCGTGCCGGTCCCCTCGAGGTCCGGCGTCACCCACCTTTACACGGCGACGAACCTGGCGGACGCTTTTGCAATTCAGCTCCCTGCGGGCACCTCCAGCGATCCAGATTTGCTCGCGCGATTCATCCTTTCCCATCAGCCACCCTGGATCGGATGGCTCATGCAAGTCCGAGACACCGTCGTTGCCTGTTTTGGCCTCAAGACAGCCAGACATCTGGCAACCCTTGCTAACCGAATTCAAATCTTCAAGGTCTACAGCACGAACCAGACTGAGATCGTGTTGGGAGAGGATGACAAGCACCTCGACTTTCGGATATCAATCCTCTGCTCTGAAGAGGCAGAGCCAGCAGGCAGTCGCCAACTGATTTTTTCAACCGTAGTCCAGTGCCACAACCGTCTGGGCCGAGCCTACATCTTCGTTATTGCCCCGTTTCATCGTTTGGTTGTTAAGGCGAGCCTGCGCCGTGCAGCGCGTGTTGGTTGGCCTTTGGCTGCCTGAGCCGCGACAACACAGACCCCGTGGCAAGGGAGCTTGCTCCCGCTGGGTGGCGAAGCCGCCCTAAAAAGGGATGGCGCGGTTTTACAGACAAACCGCATCAACGGTCAAAGACTGGAGACCGATGACCAACATCAGTATCTTGACTTCCAGTATCCAACTGGATACGGTCAACCCATGAATTATCTCATCCAGCAAACGCAGACGTTCACTGCTTGGCATTCATCGGTCCGTGATCTGCGAGCAAAAATCGCTATCGCCCGCCGCATTGATCGCGCAGCAGCAGGTAACCTGGGCGATGTAAAACCTGTCGGTGATGGTATTTCAGAGTTGCGTGTGGATGTAGGCGCCGGCTACCGGGTCTATTTCACCATGCGCGGTGGAGTGGTCATCGTGCTATTGGCTGGTGGTGACAAGTCTTCACAGAGTGCTGATATCCGGCGAGCGAAGAAATTGGCAAAGGAGATTTGAACATGAGCCAACACCTGACGACATTTGACATGGCGGCACTGCTCGATAGCGACGAAGCCATCAGTGAATACCTTTCTCAGGTGCTGGCTGATGGTGATAGCGAGGAATTTCTCCGAGCGATCGGCTATGTCGCCAAGGCCCGAGGCATGGCGCAGATCGCTAAGGACTCTGGCATGGGGCGAGAAAGTTTGTATAAGGCGTTCGCACCCGGGTCAAAGCCGAGATTTGATACCGTACTCAAGGTCATTCATGCGCTAGGCATTGATCTTCATGCGCAGCCTGGGCATGGAGTTGAACATTCGCCTGTCTGAGTATGGGTTTCCTTGTTCTTTGGCTTCGCCTCTTCTTTACCCATACCCTGCAGTCAATGGGGACACATGTCCTGCCCTCTTGAATTTTCTCCCAAGCTTTATGAAACGGGCGACTGATTAGTCGCCCGCTTTCATTATTCCGCCACCTGCGCCCGCAATCGTCGTCCGATCACATCCATGACATCACAGCCATCGCGCAATGACGTGGTCAGCAATTTACAAAAATCAGTGAGCACCACGGTGTCTGAGCTGATGTCCGAGCGAAACGCGATATTTTCCAAGACTTGGGTCACCGTGCGGATGCGGTAATCGGCGGTTTCGAAAAGGACGTCTAGAGGTGCTTCGGTGTCGATGAGCAGGGTTGCGGGGATGCAGTCGATGCCGGTGATGGGCATGTATCGGGTCATGAGCAGTACCTCTTCAATTGATAAGGAGCAGGAGCTTCTGCGCTTCATTCAATCGAGTCGCCAAACCCGAATCCCCATCTGGGCGATATAGAGACAATAAGTTGCCTATCCAGATGCTGCAATGCGCTGGCTTCCGAGGTTTGTGTAGGAATTTGCGTCAATGCCTTTCGCGGCGCTCGTTTGAGCCCTCATAAGCCGCAGCGGCAAAAAAATCCCTCATCTTTTCCCTTTTTCCCGCCCCCCTTTTCCCGAAACAAAAACGTCCGGAGCAGCCAAGCTCCATCCAACCTTTGAACGAGGGATTGGAACGCTGAGCGCTTGCCTACACAGCAGCAAAAGACCAGAATAACGACCTAAATAGGAGTCTTATCTATGCAAAATATCCTGGCCGATGTGGCCGTCAGCGTATCCGAACTCAAGAAGAACCCCTCTGCCGTCCTGAGCGGCGCCAACGGCTTGCCCGTGGCCGTGCTGAATCACAACCGCGTTATGGGCTACATGGTCCCTGCCAACGTGTACGAGGCGATGGTTGAGCGCCTGGACGAACTGGAACTGGTTCACTTGGTCAAGGCACGGCTCGATGCCAACGAAACACCCGTTCGAGTATCTCTCGACGATCTCATCGGCGAGGCCGAGGCAGATATCGCCAATGGCCGTTGAGTACGGAGTCGAGTGGGATCCGAAAGCTCTGAAGGAACTGCGGAAGCTCGACGGCACCATCCGCCTCCAGTTCTTGCGAAAGCTTCAAGAACGGCAGGCCGGGCCACGAGTGCCAGGAGATGCGCTTCACGGCATGAAGGACTGCTACAAGATCAAATTGCGCGGCGCCGGCTACCGACTCGTGTACCGCGTTGAGGATGGACGGATTGTCATCCTGGTGCTGGCCGTCGGCAAGCGGGAACGAAGCAGCGTCTACGACTCGGCCAAGAATCGGTAGGCAGATACAAGAAGCCCGGCGCTGGGCCGGGCATTTTTCATTTGAAGGGGTCTTGCTGATCTCCAAGAAGCTTTTGAGAACCGAGGGGGACAGACCACAATTTTGGTCCGTCTATAATCGGCCAGTCTCATAATCGTGGTCTGTCCCCCGCTTTTTCCGTTTGCATCAGCGCTGCCGCGAGTTTTAAAGATAATTATCTTCCGGTGTGATGCTTCGTGTTCAGCACTTGAACAGTACATTGCACCGACTACACCACCCTTCAGCTGCGCTCCGGTTCATTGGAAAACGGAGGGGAGGATGGCTTGTATCGGCAACCGTCAGAACCAGTACGAACCCTATGAATCTACGCCGAATCTCGTCGGCTGGAACACTCATGCCCGCCCCATCGACTATTTGAAGAACCCCACCCGACACCCTGGTGTCAATCTGTTTCCACTCACACTGCCAGCCTATTACCCACGTGATATCTCGTACTTGATAATCGCCGGTGGCGCTTTGGCATTGAGCGAGTTTCTTGTTGGAGGGGTCAAAGACAAAAAATATGGGGCTTGGAAAGCCGAGCAGCTGAGTATCTTCAAGACTCAGACCTTCTTTTAGGTTGATGGATGCTACAAGCGCTTTTGCTCGTCTCTTGCGCCGTATCAAATGCCATATGGCGAGGCAAAAAATAGAAACAGAAGCCAGGAAGAGCTGACGTCCTTCGACGGTAAGCTTACCGGACGAAAACTCTATCATGCCCCACAAAAGTCCTATCGTCACAATCCCCGATAACCAAGCGGCGGGGACCACTACTCTGTTAGCGAGGCTAGCTCCGAGCGTCCTCTCACCGCTTTTCATAACTTGATCCAATATCATTTATAGAAGAATGCTTAGGTTATCACTCACAGAGTGCTAACTTATCGTATCTATCCGCTTACCAGTTTCCATATCATCAATCTAAGTCCCACCAGTCTTCACTTGGCACAGCCTTAAGACCGTGCTCCCGTCTGGCCTTCAGATTCACACATCCGCTAAGTCTCGAGCGGGAGGGCTTCAATCCTTCCTCCAAACCGATAGTCCCCGCTATTTTCTTCAGTTCTCTCCATCTCCCTTGCCTCTTCCCGGGTCTCGGTCAGCGTAATGAGAAGGTGACACCGCTCCTCCAGATAGCGTTGTCGGCCGATCTCAGTCTTCAGGTCATAACCCAAGACTGGCAGCGAAAAATAAAGGTGCTTAGCGAGGATTGATTGCTTGCTGGTGACGTCAGCCGGGTTACGCCAGTCGCCTCCTTCTCTGAGTTTCAGACGAGACTGTTTCGACATCAGAGAAGCAAATTCCGGGAGCTTGGTAGGCCATGATTTCTTTCCTTGGGCAATGATGACACCAGGCCGACCTGCAGATCGAGCGCGGCTCCGGAGGTGTTGAATGCATTCACGCTGTTTGTGTTGGATGAGCTACACCAAAAAGAGCACTGCCGCCCAAAAAACCACAACGCACCGAGCCCTTTCGCCAAGAGCGCAGAACAGTGCGTCGTAACGCAGTCGACATTTAGCAAGATTTATCACCTTTGATCCACGAACGAAGCTTGTCCAACGTAGGCGCCTTGACCCCAATCGAACTCCATCCCTTGAGGGTATATAGCTTTATCTCAACGATACCCTCAGGGGTGGCCTCGATAGTGATGATCGCCAAGCTGAGCCTCACGCCTTGGGCAACCATACGCTGGGTGATCTGCCCGCTACCGAGCTCTGAATCGAACTCACCTTCTGTTGTGACCGGAGTCCCGAGCGGAGAGTGCTCCAAACAAATTCTGCTTGCTTGACGGATGTTTCGGTAAGCAGATTGAGCAGTAACGTTCGGCTGGAACGAGCCATCGTAACTGTCCGATTCAGACATGAGGTTAGCGGGTGTATTTGTGCACCCCGTCAACAGTATGCCAAAGCTGAAAGCCCATATGAATTTCAACAAAAAACTCCAATTTGTCGACAGGATGACCAAAAAATCCCAGCCACCTCCCCCTTTCCCCCAAAAAACCAGGACCGCACGAAACTCAATCGGTGGCCTTAACCACAACTGCACCAACCAGTGCAAACGGCAACAGGGCGACGCCGAGCATAGTCATCCAGACGGCCCCGTAGGCATCATGGATCTTATCGCCCAGGCCTCGTTTCGACGGAGGAGCGACTACTCCCTCGGACACGCTCAGGGCATAACGATAGGTTGGGGATTGATCGTACCGACCGACATTGCATTGCGTGGTGTCCAAGCTCACGTAATGATCACCCAGCACTGGCGCACGGTTTTCGTGGCTGGCCAGGAGCTGCTTCAACTGGGCGACCTGCGCCTCAAGCTCGGTCTCACATTCAGGCTGACGTGCAAAAGCACGACTCGTCTTCCTAATAAAATCTGGGCGAACCTGACGATCAAGGAAAACCTCGTAGGTATCGCCTTGGTCATCGACGCGCTTGTAAACCCTGGAGCCCGTGCCCGACTCGCCTCCGGTAGCGGAAAGCGCCTTGAACTCATCGCTGGAAAGCGGTTGATTCAAGGTATAGCCATAAATCTGGGGGGCTATGAACGGTTCCTTCGCAGGTTTTGTGGCGCACCCGGTGGATGACGCAATAATCGAAAGGCTCAGCGCGGTACAGAGCGTCCTGTTCATGACTCTTCCTTGAATTGCTGGGGCTACCTGAGAGCAGGCGTGGGAGGTGCCTTGGCCCTCGACAAGAAAGCCCAGTTCCTGAGCGTGTTAGTGCCGCCGAACACTGAGAGCTTCACGGCTGCGCAAGGCAGTTTTATTCGGGTCACCGATCGCAAGAATTACTCGGCTGTGGCGGTACCAGGTACCAAAACCTATGTAGGCACCAGCGAGAGTATTCGGGAAATTTTTAATCCGTGTACTCAGGGAAAGAATCGCTCAACCGCATCCTGAGTCCTGACCTTTCGAATGAAACAATCCCGGCAGCAGTTGAAGCGCAAGTAGTTCAATGCAAGCTCGATGCGCCGGGCCTGTCGAGAGCCGACAGTGACGTTATACTCGCCACCCTAAACATCAGCCAGGGAGGCGAGCATGAGCGTTCGCGGCAAAGACCGACAAATCGACAATATCGAGCTGAATGTAGGTGATATCGCCCGTAGCAAAGCCTTCTACGGCAGCGCATTCGGTTGGACATTCGTCGACTACGGTCCCACCTACACCGAGTTCACTGACGGCCGCCTCACCGGCGGTTTCACTACAGGCGAGCCCGTTCGACCCGGTGGGCCTTTAATCATTTTGTACGCCGACAACCTCGCTGAAACACAACGGCGGCTCAAGGCCCTAGGCGCTGTTTTCACCCGGGAGATATTTTCTTTCCCTGGTGGCAGCAGGTTCCACTTCACAGATCCAGATGGCTATGAACTGGCCGTGTGGACCGAGCAGCAGTAAGAAACGGCAGTTTTCGGTCAGCCGCAGTCAATCGTAAGCACCGAGAACTGCGTCAGCTAGCTGCATCTAAGTACTCCGTGTCAATTCTCGCTTCGGCTTGCCAGTGCTAAACGTCAGCCTATTAGAGTGTCTGAATGACGCAAGCGCCACCTCGCTCCTACCGGAAGACCCCAGGATCGAATCCGTTCGATGGAAGCTCTCAGCGAAGCGAAGCAAGATAAACCTGACCCTTTTTTCCTCCGCAGCTCGATTAACGCGAGCGCTGCTCCTTCATGTAAATTGAAGGCAACGAAAAACCCGGCACGATGGCTGGGTTATCCGTCGTCATGCTGTTCAGCAATCTACTTAGCACCACCATTCTCACGATTCGTCTGGGCGTCTTGGTCAGAACCCGGGTTGCCAGGAGGCGGGCTCCAGTCCTCCGGTCTCTCGCCAGTGCCCTGCTTCGGCTCAGACTTAGCTTGCTCAAGCCCGGATCCATGGCCTTCGCCTGCGTCGGGCGTCTTCTCATCTGGCCCGGGGTACGGCGCTTCGGGGCCGTTATTGTCATCCACCATGCTATGTCTCCTCTAATGCGCGGAATCTGCGCCTATATAGCTGAGAGGCGGCGCTCAGAATGAGAGTGCTATGGCGTCGACGAGCGGACAATAAAAAGCCCGGCTTGATGGCCGGGCTGCGCTTGTTAGTTCTTGCAGACTTCCTGCGGAGGCGCAGCAGGCGTCAGCTTCTTGGGAATCACAATTGAAGTCCCAGGAAAAGCGGCGAGTTCAAAAACCGCGAACATGCAAACAAGCGTCTGCTGACCATCTTTGTTTGGTCTGCTACTCACCCCAGCCAAAGCTTCGTAATCTCTCCCTGGTTCCAGCTTGTAAACGAGCGCCTGGCCACCGCAGGTCGAGTAAGTGCTGCCATAGCTACCAATGGTCGCGCCCAGGGTCGCCATTTGGAACGGCAGATCAGTCCTAACGCGATACTCGGTTACGACTTCTTTGTAAGCCCCTTCGCCCATCCGAATGGCAGGGACGTACTGAGCAAGAGTAGGGAAAACTCGTTGCGGCATGCCAAGGCTCGCCGACTTCTGGGGGTACTGCGGATAGTTGATGTTCGCTGTCCCGTCCCGCCCGAAACGTCCGGCTTCAGCCATTTTATGCCGGGTAGCAGGAGCACAACTGCCGGTGATGCTATCGCCGAACACATCGGAGTTCGTAATAACGCGAACGCGCGCCATTCCCTCCGATTGGGCAGGCTCTTCGTATGGAACTGAAGGAATTCCAGAGCAACCAGCAAGTGCTACAGAGAGAAAAGTTACGAAAGTGACGACTCGCATGACCATGTCCTTATGTACTCGACAACTCAACATCCGACACTACGGCGATTGGATACGTTGAGTTGGATGTCGAATGAGCGTTGTGAGGTGGGATGTAAAAAGCTTTGGGAAAGCTTGAAACGCATCCAACAAAAAAAGGCCCACCTTTCGGTGAGCCCTTCTAGACCGCCCAGCAGAGCGGATTTTGTTTGGTAGGCGCGATTGGACTCGAACCAACGACCCCCACCATGTCAAGGTGGTGCTCTAACCAACTGAGCTACGTGCCTGCTGTGAGGCGGCATTCTACGGAATTCCGGAGGGGTGTCAATACCTTTTTTTCACCTAACCCTATGAATATGCAAAATATTTAATTGCGCCGATGCGACGAAGATTTTGCGGTGGCTGGCGGCGGATTTTTATCTCGGGTAGGATCGCTGCATTCGTAAAAAATATAAAACAGAGGTTCCAGAATGGCGAACACAGCCTACCCAGCGTCGTATTACGCCGCATCGGCCAATCCGACGCCTTCGCGCCCTGCCCTGCAGGATGACGTCGAAACCGATGTGTGCGTGATCGGCGCCGGTTATACCGGCCTGTCCTCTGCACTGTTTTTGCTGGAGAACGGTTTCAAGGTCACCGTGCTTGAGGCGGCCAAGGTGGGCTTTGGCGCTTCGGGTCGCAACGGCGGGCAGATCGTTAACAGTTATAGCCGCGACATTGATGTGATCGAGCGCAGCGTCGGCCCGCAACAGGCGCAGTTACTGGGCAACATGGCGTTCGAGGGTGGGCGGATCATTCGTGAGCGGGTGGCGAAGTATCAGATTCAGTGTGATCTGAAGGACGGCGGTGTGTTCGCCGCGCTCACTGATAAACAGATGGGCCATCTGGAGTCGCAGAAGTGTTTATGGGAGCGTTTTGGCCATACCCAGCTGGAGCTGCTGGATCAGCGGCGCATTCGCGAAGTGGTGGCTTGCGAGGAGTATGTGGGCGGCATGCTGGACATGAGCGGCGGGCATATTCATCCGCTTAACTTGGCGTTGGGCGAAGCGGCGGCGGTGGAGTCGCTGGGCGGGGTAATTTACGAGCAGTCGCCGGCGGTGCGCATCGAGCGCGGCGCCAGTCCGGTGGTGCATACGCCGCAGGGCAAGGTCAGGGCCAAGTTCATTATCGTGGCGGGCAACGCTTATCTAGGCAATCTGGTGCCGGAATTGGCGGCCAAGTCCATGCCTTGCGGCACCCAGGTGATTGCCACCGAGCCGCTGGGGGAAGAGTTGGCCCGTAGCCTGCTACCGCAGGATTATTGCGTCGAGGACTGTAACTACCTGCTCGATTACTACCGGCTGACAGGCGACAAGCGTCTGATCTTTGGCGGCGGCGTGGTGTATGGCGCGAGGGATCCGGCGAACATTGAGGCGATCATTCGACCGAAGATGCTCAAGGCGTTCCCGCAGCTCAAGGATGTGAAGATCGATTACGCCTGGACCGGAAATTTCCTGCTGACGCTGTCGCGTCTTCCGCAGGTCGGGCGGCTGGGGGATAACATTTATTATTCCCAGGGCTGCAGCGGTCATGGCGTGACGTATACGCACCTGGCGGGCAAGGTATTGGCCGAGGCGCTGCGAGGGCAAGCGGAGCGTTTTGATGCGTTTGCTGACCTGCCCCACTACCCCTTCCCCGGCGGTCAGTTGTTGCGTACGCCGTTTGCGGCGATGGGAGCTTGGTATTACGGCTTGCGGGATAAGTTGGGGTTCTGAGGCGGCCAACAACAGGGGGCTGCTTCGCAGCCCAGCGGGAGCAAGCTCCCTCGCCACGGGGCTTGTTCCAATCTTTCAAATTCCGAAAACAAAAAACCCCGGCCTTTCGACCAGGGTCTTTGCTATCGACTAGAAGGAGCTTTTCAGCTTTCTTCTTAGCTTCAAGGCGTTCAGTGGGCCTCGAAGCAGATATGGCGCAGCGGACGGGACTCGAACCCGCGACCCCCGGCGTGACAGGCCGGTATTCTAACCGACTGAACTACCGCTGCGTATCGCTATGGACTTGCGTCCAGTTAACTCGTCTGATCAAAACCCTTGGGCTTTAATCTCGAACCAGGCGAACCTGCTTCGGAAAATATGGCGCAGCGGACGGGACTCGAACCCGCGACCCCCGGCGTGACAGGCCGGTATTCTAACCGACTGAACTACCGCTGCGCGTCGGTGGAGGCTTTTGACAGCTTCCATCTTGCTTTCGCAAGACTCTCAAGAAACATGGTGGGTGATGACGGGATCGAACCGCCGACATTCTGCTTGTAAGGCAGACGCTCTCCCGGCTGAGCTAATCACCCTTTGCTGCGTTGAGGCCGCGAAATTTACGCAGGTACCGAAGCTAAGTCAATAGCAGCGTTGAAGTTTTTTAAAAACAGTTCAAACGAGGCACAGAGACGCTCGTCACTGATAAATCATCTTCTTGGTCATGCCGCCGTCAACGATGAACTCCTGACCCGTGACGAAACTGGCGTTGCGCGACAACAACCACGCCACCATCGCCGCCACGTCCTCCACCGTGCCTACCCTGCCCGCCGGATGCTGGGCATGATCGGCGTCGGTCAATGGCTCTGCGCGACGTTGGGATGGGTCCCGCGCATCGATCCAGCCAGGGCTGACCGCATTGACGCGGATCTCCGGGCCCAGGCTGATCGCCAGGGCGTGGGTCAGCGCCAACAGCCCCCCCTTGCTTGCGGCATAGGCCTCGGTGTCGGGTTCCGATTGCGCGGCGCGGGTCGAGGCCAGGTTGACGATGGCGCCATTGTGGGCGCGCAGGTAAGGCGCGCAATGCTTGGCCAGCAGCATCGGCCCGCCGAGGTTCACCGCCAGGACCCGGTTCCAGTGAGCCAGGTCCAGGCTTTCCAGGATGATGTTGTGCGGCTCGGCGATGGCCGCATTGCACACCAGCGCGTCGAGCCGCCCGAACTGCCCGAGCACCTCGGCAATACCGGTGGCGACCTGCGCCTCGTCCGCCACATCCATCGTGATGAACCAGGCGTTGTCGCCCAGGGTTTTCGCTACCTTGGAACCACGCTCGCGATCCAGGTCGGTCAGCACCACTTGCCAGCCTTCACAGATCAGCCAGGCGGCAATACCCAGGCCGATCCCCCGTGCGGCGCCCGTCACCAGGGCAACCCGGCCGTGAGTACCGCTCGGCGGCGTTGCCAGCTCGATCACAAGGCCGCCAACCCGCGGGCCAAGTCGGCTTGCAGGTCCGCTACGTCTTCCAGGCCGACCGCAACGCGGATCAGACTGTCGCGGATGCCCGCCGCTTCACGCTCCTGCGGCGAAAGGCGGCCATGGGACGTGGTGCTCGGGTGCGTGATGGTGGTCTTGCTGTCACCCAGGTTGGCGGTGATGGAAATCAGTCGAGTGGCATCAATGAAGCGCCAGGCGCCCTCCTTGCCCCCCTTGACTTCGAAACTCACCACAGCGCCGAAACCGCGTTGCTGGCGCGCCGCCAGATCGTGTTGAGGATGGCTCTTGAGCCCGGCGTAATGGACTTTCTCGATGCCGTCCTGCTGCTCCAGCCACTCGGCCAGGACCTGGGCGTTGGCGCAATGGGCTTTCATGCGCAGGCCGAGGGTTTCCAGGCCCTTGAGGAAGATCCAGGCGTTGAACGGGCTGAGGGTCGGCCCGGCAGTGCGCAGGAAACCCACCACTTCTTTCATCTGCTCGCCACGACCGGCGACAACGCCGCCCATGCAACGGCCTTGGCCGTCGATGAACTTGGTGGCCGAGTGCACCACCACATCCGCGCCCAATTTGAGCGGCTGTTGCAGCGCCGGGGTACAGAAGCAGTTGTCGACCACCAGCATGGCGCCCTTGGCGTGGGCGATCTCCGCCAACGCGGCGATGTCCACCAGTTCAGCGAGCGGATTGGACGGCGATTCGACGAACAGCAGCTTGGTATTGGCCTTGACCGCGGCATCCCAAGCGGACAGGTCCGCCAGGGGTACGTAGTCGACCTCCACGCCAAAGCGCTTGAAGTACTTCTCGAACAGGCTGATGGTCGAGCCAAAAACGCTGCGTGACACCAGTACATGATCGCCAGCGCTGCACAGGCTCATCACGACCGCCATGATCGCGGCCATGCCAGTGGCGGTGGCGACGGCTTGCTCGGCACCTTCCAGGGCGGCGATGCGCTCCTCGAATGCCCGGACGGTCGGATTGGTATAACGCGAATAGACATTGCCCGGCACCTCACCGGCAAAGCGCGCCGCGGCATCGGCGGCGGTGCGGAAGACGTAGCTGGAGGTGAAGAACATCGGATCGCCATGCTCGGCTTCCGGTGTACGGTGCTGACCCGCGCGAACCGCCAGGGTATCGAACGCTACGCCTTCTAGGTCGCTGTCCAGCCGACCGGCATCCCAATCCTGACTCATGCTGTCACTCCTTAATCGGTTAAACGCAAACCGGCCCCTCAGGGCCGGTTCGTGACTCAGTTGTTGTACAGATCGATGATCGCGCTGACCGCCTGAGTCTTGGCCTTGGACGCATCGTTACGCGCGTTCTCGATCCGGTTCAGGTAGGCCTCGTCGATATCGCCGGTGACGTACTTGCCGTCGAATACCGCGCAATCGAACTGCTCGATCTTGATCTTGCCGCCGCCGACCGCTTCGATCAGGTCCGGCAGGTCCTGGTAGATCAGCCAGTCGGCGCCGATCAGGTCGGCGACCTCCTGGGTCGTGCGGTTATGAGCGATAAGCTCATGGGCACTCGGCATGTCGATGCCGTAGACGTTCGGGTAGCGCACGGCCGGGGCCGCGGAGCAGAAATACACATTCTTGGCACCCGCTTCGCGGGCCATCTGGATGATCTGCTTGCAGGTGGTGCCGCGCACGATGGAGTCGTCCACCAGCATCACGTTCTTGCCGCGGAATTCCAACTCGATCGCGTTGAGCTTCTGGCGTACGGATTTTTTCCGGGCAGCCTGGCCGGGCATGATGAAGGTACGGCCGATGTAGCGGTTCTTCACGAAGCCTTCGCGGAACTTCACGCCCAGGTGGTTCGCCAGTTCCAGGGCCGCGGTGCGGCTGGTGTCCGGAATCGGGATGACCACGTCGATGTCGTGGTCAGGACGCTCGCGCAGGATCTTGTCGGCCAGCTTCTCGCCCATGCGCAGGCGCGCCTTGTAGACCGAGATACCGTCGATGATCGAGTCCGGACGCGCCAGGTAGACGTGCTCGAAGATGCACGGGGTCAGGCTCGGGTTGGTCGCGCACTGGCGGGTATATAGCTTGCCGTCTTCAGTGATGTAGACGGCCTCGCCCGGGGCCAGGTCGCGAATCAAGGTGAAGCCCAGCACGTCCAGGGACACGCTCTCGGAGGCGATCATGTACTCGACGCCCTCGTCGGTATGACGCTGGCCGAATACGATCGGACGAATACCGTGCGGGTCACGGAAGCCGACAATGCCGTAGCCAGTGATCATCGCCACCACCGAATAACCACCGACACAACGGTTGTGCACGTCGGTCACGGCGGCGAACACGTCCTCTTCGGTCGGCTGCAGCTTGCCGCGCTGGGCCAGCTCGTGGGCGAACACGTTGAGCATCACTTCCGAGTCAGAGCTGGTGTTGACGTGGCGCAAGTCAGATTCGTAGATCTCCTTGGCCAGTTGCTCGACGTTGGTCAGGTTGCCGTTGTGCGCCAGGGTGATGCCGTACGGCGAATTGACGTAGAACGGCTGGGCCTCGGCCGACGTCGAGCTGCCCGCGGTCGGGTAACGCACGTGGCCGATGCCCATGTGGCCGACGAGGCGCTGCATGTGACGCTGATGGAACACGTCGCGCACCAGGCCATTGTCCTTGCGCAGGAATAACCGGCCGTCATGGCTGGTCACGATACCGGCAGCGTCCTGGCCGCGGTGCTGGAGCACGGTTAGCGCGTCATACAGCGCCTGATTGACGTTCGACTTACCGACGATACCGACGATGCCACACATGCGACGCAACCCCTACTTAATGGATCTGAACTGAACAACACTCACTGCGGCGTTTTGGCCATCGGCAAGAGGTGTTCCTTGAACGGTATTTCAGCGGGTACGCTGATACCGCTGGCAAGCCACTGACTGCTCCAACCCAGGATCAGGTTCTTGGACCAGTCTGCGACCAATAGAAATTGTGGCACGAGCCGGGACTCCTGCCACCACGTATCCTGTTGGACCGGCCCCAGGCTCAGCAGCCCGACGGCCACGACCACCAGCAACGCGCCACGCGCCGCGCCGAAGGCCATGCCCAGGAACCGGTCGGTCCCGGAAAGCCCGGTGACGCGAATCAGTTCACCGATCAGATAGTTGATCATTGCGCCAACCAGCAAGGTGGCGATAAACAAGATGGCACAACCCGCGATCACGCGAGCCGATGGGGTTTCGATGTATCCGGCGAGGTACTGGGACAGCGAGCCACCAAACATCCAGGCGACGACTCCCGCGATGATCCAAGTCAGCAGCGAGAGGGCTTCCTTGACGAAGCCGCGGCTCAGACTGATCAATGCGGAGATGGCGACGATCGCAACGATCGCCCAGTCAACCCAGGTAAATGGCACGGTGCAGCCTACAGACGGATAAGGCGGCGCATTTTAGCAGAGCGCAGGGCTGTCGGTAAGCTGCATGACTCAAATCAGCTAAATGGCCGTTCAACCGCGCTCTGGCTGGAAACGCACCACGAAACCCTTGAGGTTTTGCTGGCGATTGAGCAGGTCACGCAGGCGGTCGGCTTCGGCACGCTCGATCAGCGGGCCGACAAACACCCGGTTCTTGCCATCGGCGGAACGGATATAGGCGTTATAGCCTTGGCTGCGCAGGTTTTTCTGCAGTTTTTCAGCGCTTTCGCGGCTGGTGAGGCTCGCCAGTTGCACTGACCAACTGACCGACAGGCCGTTGGCATCGACGCGACTTTGCGTGGTGTCCGGCTTGGTAGCGGGGGTGATCGGCTGGCTTGGCGGCGGCTTGACCGCTGGTGTGGCCGGAACAGGCGTTGGCGCAACGACCGGCTTGCTCGGCGCCGACGGAGCAGGCGCTACGGCAGCGGGCGCGGAGGCAGTCGGCGCGGAAGGCTCGGTGGATTGCTCGGCCAGTTCCTCGTCGCTCGGAACAGGCTCTTGAGGCAACGCCTGCGGCTCGGGCACCGCCACCGGTTCGACCTGTACCGGCGGCACGGATGGCGCCTGGGGCGCGGACGGAGCATCAACCGTGACCTGGCGCTGCTCGTCCTGACGGGAAAACAGCATCGGCAGGAAAATCACTGCCAAGGCCACCAATACCAAGGCCCCGACCATGCGCTGCTTGTACGCTTTATCCAGCAATGCCATCTGCAGCTTCCTCCGTGGAGCGCCGGGCTAACCATTGAAGGGCCTCGGCAACGCAAAAAAATGATCCGAACAGCAGGATCTCATCAGCGGCCGTCGCCAGGGCGCACTGCCCTTCCAACGCGTCAGTCACGCTGCCATAGGCATCAACCGAAGCGCCACGACGCTGCAATGCTGCCTTCAACTCGCCTGCCGGACGCGAGCGCGGTGAATCCAGCGGCGCCACGGCCCAATGCTGGACACTAGCATTCAACGCGTCGACAACGCCATCCAAGTCCTTGTCCGACAGCAGCCCGAACACCGCCAAACGCTTGCCTGCCACCGGCCGTCGCGCCAGGCGCTCGGCCAGGTACTGGGCCGCATGGGGGTTATGGCCGACATCCAGCAGCAGGTTGATGCGCTTGCCTTGCCAATCGAACGAACGGCGGTCGAGACGACCGACGACGCGGGTTGCCTGCAACGCCTGGATACTCTGGCCGGCGTCCCAAGGCAAGCCCAACAACGAGTAAGCCTGGAGCGCCAGCGCGGCGTTTTCCATCGGCAGGTCGAGCAGCGGCAGATCATGCAGCTCCACCGGGTTGCCCTTGGCATCGGTGCCGCGCCACTGCCAATGCTGCTCGGTCATCGCCAGGTCGAAATCCCGCCCGCGCAGGAAGAATGGGCAGCCCAGCTCGCGAACCTTGTCCAGCAAAGGCTGCGGCGGATCGAGGTCGCCACAGAGCGCGGGCGCGCCCTGGCGGAAGATGCCGGCTTTTTCGAACGCCACGGATTCACGGGTATCACCCAGGTAATCGGCATGGTCCACGCCAATGCTGGTGACCAGCGCGACGTCCGCATCGACAAGGTTGACCGCATCCAGCCGTCCGCCCAGGCCGACTTCCAGCACGACAGCATCCAGGCCGGCACGAACGAACAACCAGAACGCCGCGAGGGTGCCCATCTCAAAATAGGTAAGGGATGTTTCGCCCCGCCCGGCTTCCACCGCGGCAAAGGCTTCGCACAGCTGGGCGTCAGTCGCCTCGACGCCGTTCACCTGTACCCGCTCGTTGTAGCGCAGCAGGTGCGGCGAACTGTAGACCCCGACGCTCAGCCCCTGGGCACGCAGCAGCGAAGCCACAAAGGCGCAGGTCGAACCCTTGCCGTTGGTGCCGGTCACCGTGATGACCCGGGGCGCCGGCTTGGCCAGTCCCATGCGGGACGCTACCGCTTGCGAGCGCTCCAGCCCCATGTCGATGGCCGATGGATGCAACTGCTCGAGGTAGGCAAGCCAGTCGCCCAGGGTGCGTTGGGTCATAGCCCGGCAGGCACTGGCGGAACCACGATCGGCTCGATCGGTGCGGCGACGAATTTCGGCGTCGGCAGGCCCATCAGCTGCGCCAGCAGGTTGCCCAGGCGCGGACGCAGTTCCTGGCGGTGAATGATCATATCGATGGCGCCGTGCTCCAAGAGGAACTCACTGCGCTGGAAGCCTTCCGGCAGCTTCTCGCGCACGGTCTGCTCGATCACACGCGGGCCGGCAAAGCCGATCAGCGCCTTCGGCTCGCCGACGATCACGTCGCCCAGCATCGCCAGACTGGCGGAAACACCGCCGTAGACCGGGTCGGTCAGCACCGAGATGAACGGAATGCCTTCTTCACGCAGACGCGCCAGCACCGCCGAGGTCTTGGCCATTTGCATCAGAGAGATCAGCGCTTCCTGCATCCGCGCACCGCCGGAAGCGGCGAAGCAGATCATCGGGCAACGGTTTTCCAGGGCGTAGTTGGCGGCGCGAACGAAGCGCTCGCCGACGATGGCGCCCATGGAACCGCCCATGAAGGAGAACTCGAAAGCCGAAACCACCACCGGCATGCCCAGCAAGGTACCGCTCATGGACACCAGAGCGTCTTTTTCACCGGTCTGCTTCTGGGCAGCGGTCAGGCGATCCTTGTACTTCTTGCCGTCGCGGAATTTCAGGCGGTCCACCGGCTCCAGGTCGGCGCCAAGTTCCACGCGACCTTCTGCGTCGAGGAAAATATCGATACGGGCACGCGCGCCGATGCGCATGTGGTGGTTGCACTTGGGGCAAACGTCCAGGGTCTTTTCCAGCTCGGGACGGTACAGCACCGCCTCGCAGGACGGACATTTGTGCCACAGACCTTCAGGCACCGAGCTTTTCTTCACCTCGGAACGCATGATCGAAGGGATCAGTTTGTCTACCAACCAGTTGCTCATGCTTTCTTTCTCCAGTACCGGCGGCCCGAACGCTTTGGTTCGCGGCCCCGCGTATGCCCTTGAGCTAAATTCATTGTGCGGCGAGGATCGAACGGCCACCACGGTCAGCGCGAAACATGACCTGCGTGCAGCCCAACCTCCTCAGCCATCCCGACAACCGCTGCACTGCGGTCGCCACTACGCTATCGACCCACCCGGAGGCGGTGCCTGCCTGCTTTGTACAGTGCAGGTATGGACGGCGGCAGTCTGCCAGCCGTCACATTGACTACTGGCTGTTGCGAACAGCAGCCATGAACGCGCGAATCTTTGCCTGATCCTTGATGCCCTTGGCCTGCTCCACCCCGCCGCTGACGTCCACCGCATAGGGGCGAACATGGGCAATGGCCTCAGCCACGTTCTGCACGGTCAGGCCACCGGCGAGGATGATCGGCTTGCAAAGACCTCGAGGCACCAAAGCCCAGTCGAACGCTTCGCCAGTCCCACCCGGAACGCCTTCCACGTAGGTGTCCAGCAGGATGCCGCTGGCACCGGAAAAGGCTTGGCAACTGGCCGAAATGTCATCGCCTGCCTTGACCCGCAACGCCTTGATATAGGGTCGATGCCAGCCCTCGCAATCGTCCGGCGTCTCGTCGCCATGGAACTGCAGCATGGCCAGCGGCACCGCATCGAGGATCTCGCCCAGCTCGCAACGGCTGGCGTTGACGAACAACCCTACAGGGGTCACGAACGGCGGCAACGCCCGGATGATCGCCCTCGCCTGCTGCACCGTCACCGCTCGCGGGCTCTTGGCATAGAACACCAGCCCGATGGCGTCCGCACCGGCCTCGACCGCCGCCAACGCGTCCTCGACGCGGGTGATCCCGCAAATCTTGCTGCGAACGACCGGCATGGTGGGTAAACCCTCAGGCAAATCCGTGAAAGTCCCGGATGGTAACAAATGCAACGAAGGCCGTCAGCCGTCGAGTTCCGAGAAGCCCGTGAGGAAATGTGGCCCGATGTAACGTTCCGGCAGCTCGAACTCATCGTGGTATTCCACCTGCACCAGATACAAGCCAAACGGGTGCGCGGTGACGCCACCGGTACGGCGGATGCGGCTCTCGAGCACTTCCTTGATCCATTCCACCGGTCGCTCACCCGCGCCAATGGTCATCAGCACGCCGGCAATGTTGCGCACCATGTGATGCAGGAATGCGCTCGCGCGGATGTCGAGCACGATCATCTTGCCGTGACGAGTCACGCGCAGGTGATGCAGTTCCTTGATCGGCGACTTGGCTTGGCACTGGCCGGCGCGAAAGGCACTGAAGTCATGGACACCGACCAGGTATTGCGCGGCCTCGGCCATGCGTTCGACGTCCAGCGGGCGGTGGTTCCAGGTGATTTCTTCGTTCAGGTGCGCCGGACGGATCTGGTCGTTGTAGATCACGTAGCGATAACGCCGGGCGATGGCCTTGAAGCGCGCGTGAAAATGCGCAGGCATCGCCTTGGCCCAGCTGACGCTGACGTCGTGGGGCAAGTTGATGTTGGCGCCCATGACCCAGGCTTTCATCGAGCGCTCGACCTGGGTGTCGAAATGCACCACCTGGCCGCAGGCATGCACGCCGGCATCGGTACGCCCGGCGCAATGCAGCGACACGGGCGAGTCGGCGACTTTGGACAGCGCGTTTTCAAGGGTTTCCTGCACCGTCAGTACGCCGGAGGCCTGACGCTGCCAGCCGCGATAGCGCGAGCCTTTGTATTCAACGCCCAGGGCGATCCGGAAGAAGCCGTCGGCCGCCATTTCGGCGGCTGGGTTGTCTATGTTTGCCAAGGAATTACAGCCTGCTGAGATACGCAAAGGCGGGCATTATAAGGCCGCAGCGACGGGATGCCAGTGCAACCGGCGGTCCTTCGCCACGATGAATCGCGCGCAAACAAGAACGGCAGCCTCATCGGCTGCCGTTCTTGGTCTACTGCTGACTCACGCCAGGCGCGAGAGCATTTCCTGCGCTTCGCTTTTCTGCGTGGCGTCGCCTTCGCTGAGGACTTCGCCGAGGATATCCCGCGCACCGTCGCTGTCGCCCATATCGATGTAGGCCTGGGCCAGGTCGAGCTTGGTTGCCACTTCGTTGGTGCCGCTGAGGAAGTCGAAGTCTTCCGGTTCATCGCCAGCACTCGCCAAGGCATCTTCGGCGGTGAAGGTTGGCTGGCTCAGACTGTCGGACAGGCGATCCAACTCGGCGTTGACATCATCCAACTCCGATTCGAAAGCGTCTTTCGGCCGGTCCTGGGCGTCCATTTCGTCGGCCAGGGACAGATCGAAATCCGCTGGCAGCTCGAGATCGTCGGACGGGGTGTCATCCAGGGCAGGCGTGTCGGCGGCTGGCGTGTCCAAGCCTTTGAGATCGTCGTCCAGGTCCAGCAGGAAGTCTTCATCAGCCAAGGCTGGCGCCGGAGCATCGGCACCCAGGTCCAGGTCGAAGTCCGACAGATCGTCGAGGCTTTCGTCAGCCTGATTGGCTTCGGTCTGCTGCTTGAGCAGCGCCTCGAAGTCCAAGTCGTCGTCGGCTGGAAATGCGTCCAGCTCGACAGCAGGCTCCGGCGCCGCGGGGGTCGGTGTTTCCAGATCGTCCAGGCTCAAGTCAAAGGCACTGTCGAGCTCTTCATTGGTCGCCGGCGTGTCTTCCAGCAGCGACTTGACGTATTGAGCATCCAGTTCGGCGGCGACCGCCGCAGCGGCCAAGCCTGCGCCGGCGGCGACCGCCATGGCCGGGAAACGGCTCTTGAGCTGTTCAACCTGCGCGTAGTTCTCGCCGTTGGCGACCAGTTGGCGCTCCTGGGCCACAAAGGCGTCGCGGTCGCCTTGCTGGCCATAGACCTCCATCAATTTCAATCGCAGATCGCTGCGCTGGGGCTCGGCCTTGATGCCTTGCTCCAGCAGGTCAGCGGCCTGATTCAAGCGACCGCGGTCGATGTGAGACTGGGCCTGGGGCAACACATCGTCATCGGAAGGCTCGGCGGCCGGTGCCACCAGCGGTGCGGCGATCGGTGGCGTGACGATCACGGGCGCAACCAACGGCGCTGGCTTGGGTACTGGCGCCGGGGCTGGCTTGGGCTCGAGCTTTACGCTTGGCGGTGGAACGTCAATGCCCTCGAAGCTGCTCGGGGGCAGATCGAGCTCCGGGGAGAAGTCGGCCTCCTCCTCGAGGGCTCGGGCCATGCGCAGATGTTTCTCAGCTTCCTGCTGGGCCTTGCGGCGACGGGCGAGCAACAACAGCAGGAGCAAGAGGACCAACGCGCCACCGCCGATCAGACCCAACAGGATCGGATTGGTCAGCAGGTCGTTGTACTTTTTCTCATCGGAAGCAGCAGCTGTCGACTCGACCGGAGTGGCCTGCGGAGTCGCCTCTGAGGCGGCTTCGGGTGCTGGCGTTGGTGTCGGCGCTTGTGCCGACGGCCCAGGGGTCAACTCTGCCGACATCGTCGGGGTCGACCCGCCGGCCGGAGGAACAGCGGCGCCCTCGCCCTGCATCGTGGCCAGTTGATTGTTCTTCAGCTCGATCAGGCGCTGCAGCTTGTCCAGCTGGCTTTGCAGATCGGCCATGCGGCTTTTCAGTTCTTCATTGTCGCGGCGGGCCGAATCGAGGCTCTCCTGCGTCACCGCAAGCTTGTCGCTCAGCGCCTGGGCATCGCCAGCGGCCCCTTTGCCCTTGTTGCCGGCCTTCGCCGACTCGGCGGAAACCAGGCTCAGGTTATCGCGACCGGCCGCCTGGGCTGGGGCGCCTTCATTAGCGCCACGCTTGGTGGCGTCCAACTGCTGTCGACCGTTACCTGCCACACCCCGACGCCCCTGGCGCCAGGCAGCATTCTGCGCGGCCACTTCAGCGATGGCCTGGGGTTGTGGCAACGCGGTGCTTTGCACTGGGTCCGGCAGGCGCAGTACTTGGCCGGTCTTGAGGAGATTGATGTTGCCGTTGATGAATGCGTTCGGATTCAGCGCTTGGATCGCCAGCATGGTCTGCTGCACGGACCCGCCATTGCGCACCTTGGCGGCGATTTCCCACAGGGTGTCGCGCGGCGTGGTGGTGTATTGGGAAGGCTTGGTGGCGCCGGTTACTGGCGAAGAGACCGCCTGGGACGGCTTGGCCCTGGCGGCATCGGCGGCCTGCGGCGAGAATTTGGAAGGATCGATCAGCACACTGTAGTCGCGCAGCAAACGGCCATTGGGCCACATCACTTGCACGAGGAACTTGACCATGGGCTCGGACATTGGCCGACTGGACGTTACCCGCAGGACGCTCTTGCCGTTGGCGTTGATGACCGGGGTGAAGCTCAGGTCATTGAGAAACGCCTGGCGATCGATGCCTGCCTTGGCGAATTCTTCGGGCGGGGCCAGGCTTGGCACGACTTCGGCGGCCGTCAGCTGCTGGACATCGAGCAACTCGATCTCCGCCACAAGAGGTTGGTTCGGCGGCGACTTCAGGGTCAATTCCCCGAGCCCGAGCGCTTGCGCCATACCGGAGGACAGCGCCGAGGCGGCCGCTATTGCTAACACCAGTTTGCGAACTTGAACCATAGCCTCTTCCTTTGTTTGAACATTCCTCGGCCAGCGAGAAGGTGTTGATGCCGCTGCCGTAAGGCATTGCGCGCAGCCCCGAAGCGACGGCGCGCGCGATCGTTTCACTCATGCCCAGGAGAAGTCCCCGGGAGGGAGGTTCGCCTTCAGCATTCTGACCAAGCATAGCGCCCAGCTAGAACCATTCGACAAATTGTTGCCAAGTATCTTTTACAGCAGGTCTTTTATCAACAACTCAGCCACCTGCACCGCATTGAGCGCCGCACCCTTGCGCACGTTATCTGACGTCAGCCACATATTTAGTTCCGCCGGGTCGTCGATACCGCCGCGTACGCGTCCGATATAAACCACGTCCTGCCCCACCGCATCCCCCACTGGGGTCGGGTAATCGCCCGCGTCTACCAGCTCGATGCCAGGGGCCGCTTCCAGAGCTGCGTTGATCTTCGCCAGGTCAATGGCACGGGCAGACTGCACGGTCACGCTAAAGCTATCGCCAAAAAACACCGGGGCTTGAATGCAAGTGACGGAAATCTTTAACAAAGGTTGTTCCAGCACCTGGCGCAACTCGCCCACCAGGCGTTTTTCCAGCGATGTGTGACCCTGTTCATCCGGAGCACCGACCTGGGCCAGCAGATTGAATGCCATCTGCCGATCGAAGAATTTCGGCTCAAGTGGGCGAGCGTTGAGTAGCTCGGCGGTCTGGCGCGCCAGCTCGCTCACCGCCGCGCGTCCTTGGGCGGACACGGCGAGGCTGGCGGTCAGGCTGATGCGCTCCATCTCCAAGTATTCGCGCAGCGGTGCCAATGCAACAGCCAACACCGTCGCCGAGGCGCTGGGGCTGCTGACTTGGATCGGCTTGCGCAGGCCAGCCAGCTTCTTCGGGTTGGCCTCCGGCACAATCTGCGGGGCCTGTTCTGGCGACAACGCGCCGGACAGATCTATCAGCGCACAGCCGGCAGCCGTGGCACGCGGGGCGAAACTCAGGGTGACCGCCGGTCCGGCCGCGAAGAACGCCAGTTGGACTTTGCTGAAATCAAATTCATCGACCTCACGTACCCGCACGTTTTTGCCGCGAAACATCACCGAGCTTCCCGCCGATTCGCTGCTGGCCAGCAGGTGCAGGGTGCCGACCGGAAAATCCCGCTCTTCAAGAATCTGGACTAGGGTTTCGCCGACAGTACCGGTGGCGCCGATCACGGCAATATCAAAGGACTGGCTCATGGGTCTACCTCAGGTAAAACGTGGGGAGCGGCACTTTACCGGCTGGTTGGCGGGCAAGCAATTGAGCGTAGGAAAACCGCTGCCGGCACATAAAAAAACCCGCACCTCTCACAAGGCACGGGTTCTTTCACGGCAGCAATCGATCAACGTTCGAGCAGGATCCGCAACATGCGACGCAACGGCTCGGCCGCGCCCCACAACAGTTGATCGCCAACGGTGAAGGCACCGACGAATTGCGACCCCATGTTCAGTTTGCGCAGACGGCCCACCGGCACGTTCAGAGTGCCAGTGACCTTGGTCGGACTCAGCTCCTGCATGCTGGTTTCACGATTGTTCGGCACCAGTTTGACCCAAGGGTTGTGCTGGCTGATCAGGCCTTCGATGTCGGCAATCGGCACGTCTTTGTTCAGCTTGATGGTCAGCGCCTGGCTGTGGCAACGCATCGCACCGATACGCACGCAGATGCCGTCCACCGGGATCGGACTCTTGAAGCGACCCAGGATCTTGTTGGTTTCGGCCTGGGCCTTCCACTCTTCACGGCTCTGGCCGTTGGGCAGTTCCTTGTCGATCCAGGGGATCAGGCTGCCGGCCAGCGGTACGCCGAAGTTCTCGGTCGGGTAGGCATCGCTGCGCATCGCCTCGGCGACCTTGCGGTCGATGTCGAGGATGGCACTGGCCGGGTTGGCCAGATCATCGGCGACGGCGGCGTGGGTCGCGCCCATCTGCTTGATCAGCTCACGCATGTTCTGCGCGCCGGCACCGGACGCCGCTTGGTAGGTCATGGCGCTCATCCATTCCACCAGGCCGGCTTCGAACAGGCCGCCAAGACCCATCAGCATCAGGCTGACGGTGCAGTTGCCGCCGATATAGTTCTTGGTGCCCGCATCCAGCTGCTGGTCGATGACCTTGCGGTTGACCGGGTCGAGGATGATCACCGCGTCGTCCTGCATGCGCAGGCTGGAAGCGGCGTCGATCCAGTAACCCTGCCAGCCGGCTTCACGCAGCTTGGGGAACACTTCGCTGGTGTAGTCGCCGCCCTGGCAGGTCAGGATCACGTCGAGGGTCTTGAGCTCTTCGATGCTGTAGGCATCCTTGAGCGCACCGGTGTCCTTGCCCACGGATGGGCCTTGGCCACCGACATTGGAGGTGGTGAAAAACACCGGCTCAATGAGATCGAAATCCTGCTCTTCCAGCATTCGCTGCATGAGCACGGAACCGACCATGCCGCGCCAACCGATCAGACCTACACGTTTCATCGCAACTACACCTATACAAAAGTGGGCCACCGTCGAAGCGGTGGGCCGCAAAGATTACAGATTCCGCAGCGCGGCGACTACTGCATCGCCCATTTGCTGCGTACCGACTTTGGTACAACCCTGCGACCAGATATCACCGGTGCGCAAGCCTTGGTCCAGGACCACGCTGACGGCTTTTTCGATCGCGTCGGCGGCATCGTTCAAGTTGAAGCTGTAACGCAGCATCATCGACACCGACAGGATGGTCGCCAATGGGTTGGCAATGCCCTGCCCGGCGATGTCCGGCGCCGAACCGTGACATGGCTCGTACATGCCCTTGTTGTTGGCGTCCAGGGAGGCCGACGGCAGCATGCCGATGGAGCCGGTGAGCATCGACGCTTCGTCGGACAGGATGTCGCCGAACATATTGTCGGTGACGATCACATCGAACTGCTTCGGCGCGCGTACCAGTTGCATGGCGGCGTTGTCGACGTACATGTGGCTCAGTTCGACGTCCGGGTAATCCTTGGCCACCTGCTCGACCACTTCGCGCCACAGTTGGCTGGACGCCAGCACGTTAGCCTTGTCCACGGAGCAGAGCTTCTTGCCACGCACGCGGGCCATGTCGAAGCCGACCCGAGCGATGCGGCGGATTTCGCTTTCGCTGTACGGCAGCGTGTCATAGGCCTGGCGCTCGCCGTTCTCCAGCTCACGAGTGCCACGCGGGGCGCCGAAGTAGATACCGCCGGTCAGCTCGCGGACGATGAGGATGTCCAGGCCCGAGACGATTTCCGGCTTCAGGCTCGAGGCATCGGCCAGTTGCGGGTAAAGGATCGCCGGGCGCAGGTTGCCGAACAGGCCCAGTTGCGCGCGAATCTTCAGCAGGCCGCGCTCAGGACGGATGTCGCGTTCGATCTTGTCCCATTTCGGGCCACCCACGGCGCCCAGCAGCACGGCATCGGCCGCGCGGGCACGGTCCAGGGTTTCATCGGCCAGCGGCACGCCGTGCTTGTCGATGGCCGCGCCGCCGATCACGTCGTGGCTGAGCTCGAAGCCCAGGCCGTACTTGTCGTTCGCCAGCTCCAGGACCTTGACAGCCTCGGCCATGATTTCCGGGCCAATGCCATCACCTGGGAGAATCAGAATCTGCTTGCTCATGCTTTCCTCATTTGCTCTGTCGGAACACGCCTCTGGGCATGGCCGGGAAAAATGTTATCGCTCGGCCCACAGCACCAGCACATCCGTACTGAACGAACCATCGGCCTCAATCTGAAAATATTCACGCACTTCATCGCCCATCGAGCGCTGCAACTCAAGAATCGCCGCTCGCATCACGTCCGGGGTGCGCATGCGCTCGACCCACGATTGGTACTCCAGGCGCAAGCGCTGACGGGAGGTGCTACGGGTGTGCAGCCCCGCCTCGCTGACCTGGCGCAACCACTCGGCAGCCGAATAGTCGCGCACATGACTGGTGTCGCGCAGCACTTCGACGCTTTGCAAGTAGGTATCGAACAGCGGCGTGCCCGGCGACAGGATGTCGATGAACGCCGTCACCCCACCCGGCTTGAGCACCCGGCGAACTTCGCGCAGCGCCAGGCCCAGGTCGCTCCAATGATGCGCCGAATACCGGCTGAAGACGAAATCGAACTCGCCGTCGGCAAACGGCAAGCGCTCGGCGGCGCCACGTACCGTGCTGATATTGCCCAGGCCACGCTCCGCTGCCGCCGTGGCAACTACGTCGAGCATTTGCTGGGACAAATCATAAGCCACCACTTCACCGGCCAGCGGCGCCACGTGGAAACTCACATGGCCAGCGCCGCAGCCCAGATCCAGCACGCGGGCATCGCCGCGACCGGCCAACGCCGCCTGTAGCAGTGCGAATTCAGCACCCTGGGCGTGCACGGCACTGCTCAGGTAGGCCGAGGCCTGTTCACCGAATTGCTTTTGTACAACCTGACTGTGGGCGGCGCTGGTCATGGGATGTCCTTATGGTTTCGTGTTTCTGGCGTCTTTACTCGTTACGCAAAATCAAGCATCGCGAAACAACCAAGGCTGGCTCGCCCGGTGCTTGGCCTCGAAGGTGGCAATCGCCTCGCCGTCCTGCAAGGTCAGGCCAATGTCATCCAGGCCGTTGAGCAGGCAGTGCTTGCGGAACGCGTCGATCTCGAAACCCAGCACCTTGCCGTCGGGACGGGTCACGGTCTGGGCGGCCAGGTCGACCTGCAATTGATAGCCAGGGTTGGCCTCGACCTGCTGGAACAGCTCATCCACTTCGGCATCGCTGAGGATGATCGGCAGCAAGCCGTTCTTGAAGCTGTTGTTGAAGAAAATGTCGGCGTAGCTCGGCGCGATGATGCTGCGAAAACCGTACTCTTCCAGGGCCCATGGCGCGTGCTCGCGGCTGGAACCGCAGCCGAAGTTCTCCCGCGCCAGCAACACGCTGGCGCCCTGGTAACGCTCGGCGTTGAGCACGAAATCCTTGTTCAACGGACGCTTGGAGTTGTCCTGGTACGGCTGGCCGACATCCAGGTAGCGCCATTCATCGAACAGGTTCGGGCCGAAGCCGGTACGCTTGATGGACTTCAAGAACTGCTTGGGAATGATCTGGTCGGTGTCGACGTTGGCACGATCCAAAGGCGCGACAAGACCGGTGTGCTGGGTAAAAGCTTTCATGCTGCGCTCCTTCAGATCAATTCGCGGACATCGACAAAACGGCCGTTGACGGCAGCGGCGGCGGCCATCGCCGGGCTCACCAGGTGCGTGCGGCCACCGGCGCCTTGACGGCCTTCGAAGTTTCGGTTGGACGTCGAGGCGCAATGCTCGCCCGACTCCAGGCGATCCGGGTTCATCGCCAGGCACATGGAGCACCCTGGCTCGCGCCATTCGAAACCGGCCTCGAGGAAAATCTTGTCCAGCCCTTCCGCTTCGGCCTGGGCTTTTACCAGGCCCGAGCCCGGCACCACGATGGCCTGCTTGATGGTCGAGGCGACCTTGCGGCCCTTGGCGATCACGGCAGCGGCGCGCAGGTCTTCGATCCGCGAATTGGTGCAAGAGCCAATGAATACGCGGTCGAGCTGAATGTCGGTGATCGCCTGGTTGGCGCTCAAGCCCATGTACTTCAAGGCGCGGACAATGGAGTCACGCTTGACCAGGTCCATTTCCTTGGCCGGATCCGGCACGTTCTGGTCCACGGCCAAGACCATTTCCGGGGAGGTGCCCCAGCTCACTTGCGGCTTGATCTGCGTCGCGTCGAGCTCGACCACGGTGTCGAACTGGGCATCGGCATCGGAGACCAGGTCTTTCCAGGCCTCGACCGCCATGCCCCACTCGGCGCCTTTGGGCGAAAACGGACGGCCCTTGACGTACTCCACGGTTTTTTCATCGGCGGCCACCAGCCCGACGCGGGCGCCGGCCTCGATGGACATGTTGCAGATGGTCATGCGGCCTTCGACGGACAAGTCGCGGATCGCGCTGCCGGCGAATTCGATGGCATGGCCGTTACCGCCGGCGGTGCCGATCTTGCCGATCACGGCCAGGACGATGTCCTTGGCGGTCACGCCGAACGGCAACTGGCCTTCGACGCGCACCAGCATGTTTTTCATTTTCTTGGCGACCAGGCACTGGGTGGCGAGCACATGCTCGACCTCGGAGGTGCCGATGCCATGGGCCAGGGCGCCGAAAGCACCGTGGGTCGAAGTGTGCGAGTCGCCGCAGACCACGGTCATGCCGGGCAAGGTCGCGCCCTGCTCCGGGCCAATGACGTGGACGATGCCCTGGCGCACATCGTTCATCTTGAATTCCACGATGCCGTATTCGTCACAGTTATCGTCGAGGGTCTGGACTTGCAGGCGCGAGACCTGGTCGGCAATCGCTTCGATGCCGCCCTTGCGCTCCGGCGTGGTCGGTACGTTGTGGTCCGGGGTGGCGATGTTGGCATCGATGCGCCAAGGCTTGCGCCCGGCCAGGCGCAGACCTTCGAAGGCTTGCGGCGAGGTCACTTCGTGAATGATGTGACGGTCGATGTAGATCAGCGCCGAGCCATCGTCGCGCTGCTTGACCAAATGCGAGTCCCAGAGTTTGTCGTAGAGCGTTTTGCCGGCCATCAGACGGTTTCCTCATCAGCTTGTTTCTATGCCCCGGGCCTCGAACGAATCAATAACCCCTTGGCTTGTGAGGCTGATGGTAAGAGGCTACATTAAATAACTCAAATTCATATTTTTCATGCTTTGCATAACTAACTGGAATCCGACCAGAAACGCCATGGACCTTGCCAACCTCAATGCCTTTATTGCCATCGCCGAAACCGGCAGTTTCTCCGGCGCCGGCGAGCGCCTGCACCTGACCCAGCCGGCCATCAGCAAGCGCATCGCCGGGCTGGAACAGCAACTCAAGGTGCGCCTGTTCGACCGGCTGGGCCGGGAAGTCGGCCTGACCGAAGCCGGGCGGGCCCTGCTGCCACGGGCCTATCAGATCCTCAACGTGCTGGACGACACCCGCCGTGCCCTGACCAACCTGACCGGCGAAGTGACCGGGCGCCTGACGCTCGCCACCAGCCACCACATCGGCTTGCATCGACTGCCGCCGCTGTTAAGGGAATTCACCCGACGTTACCCACAGGTGGCATTGGATATTCAGTTCCTGGATTCAGAAGTGGCCTACGAGGAAATCCTCCATGGCCGGGCGGAACTGGCGGTTATTACCCTGGCCCCCGAGCCCCACTCACTGGTGCGAGCCACACCGGTGTGGGACGACCCGCTGGATTTCGTGGTCGCGCCGGAACATGCATTGCTGGACAACGGCGCGGTGAGCCTGGCGGACATCGCCCTGCATCCGGCGGTTTTTCCAGGCGGCAACACCTTCACCCACCACATTGTGCGACGGCTGTTCGAGGCCCAGGGGCTGACGCCGAACATCGCCATGAGCACGAATTACTTGGAAACCATAAAAATGATGGTCTCCATCGGCCTGGCCTGGAGCGTTTTGCCACGCACCATGCTCGATGAACAGGTGGCGCGCGTGCCTTTACCGGGCATACAGCTCAGTCGCCAGCTAGGCTATATCTTGCACACCGAAAGGACGCTGTCGAACGCTGCGCGGGCTTTCATGGCTCTATTGGATGCACAAGTCGATCTGCCACGGACACCGGCATAAGTTGTGCTACTCCTATAGGGCCATTACGCCTGCGCTTAACCCCCATCTGCCCAAGGCCCGCTAAAGAATGCCCAAACCCGCCGACCACCTCCCGCCCCTGCCGCGCATCCAGGCACTCGACCCGAAGCGGTCCGAGCAAAGCTGGGACAGCGCGCCACAGTTGCTGGCCGCCCTGAACGGTGCGCGCCTGGGTGCGTGGTCGTGGGACATCGACACCGGGCAGATCAGTTGGTCGCGAGGCACCCAGGCGCTGTTCGGATTCGATCCGCGCCAGCCGTTACCGGCGGACGTGGACTACCTCGACCTGCTATTGCCCGAAGACCGAGCCAGGGCCATACGCGCTTTTCACGCGGCGGTGGCCGGCGCGCCACTGGAACAGGCGATGCACCACCGCATCGTCTGGCCCGACGGCAGCCTGCATTGGCTGGAAATCAACGGCAGTGTGTTGCCGGACAAGCACGGCCGCCCCCGCATGATCGGGGTGATCCGCGAAATCACCCACCAGCGCGAACGGGAACAGGCACTGCGCAGCTCGGAAAAGCGCTTCGCCACGCTTTTTCACCTGTGCCCTAACATGGTCTTGCTGACCCGCCAGGAGGACGGGCTCATCAGCGAAGCCAACCAGTATTTCGAAAGCCTGTTCGGCTGGCCGGTGCACGCTGTGATTGGCCGTACCACCCTCGAATTGGGCTTGTGGGTCGACCCTTCGCAGCGGGCGAAGCTGGTTGAGGCGACCAAGGCCAAAGGCGAACTGATCAGCATGGAAGTGGAGTTCCGGGCCAGCAACGGCCAGGTTCACAACGGTATTCTCAGCGCCCAGAAAGTCGAACTGGAAGGCCAACCGTACCTGCTGAGCACGTTCCTCGACACCACCGAACGCAAACTCGCCGAACAGGCCCTGAAGGACAGCCAGGACCGCCTCGACCTGGCCCTCGACTCGGCGCAACTGGGCACCTGGGATTGGCACATTCCCAGCGGCATGCTCTACGGCTCGGCCCGGGCCGCGCAACTTCATGGCCTGGAGCCCAAGGCTTTTCACGAATCGTTCGACGCGTTTTTCGAAGGCGTGCCCACCGAGGAACGCAACAACATGCGCAACGCTTACCGCAGCCTGCGCGAAGGCCCGGCGGGCAACTATCAATTGACTTATCGCGTGCAGTTGCCGGACGGCACCTCCCGCTATCTGGAAAGCCGCGCCCGCCTCTACCGCAACGACGACGGCAGCCCCTTGCGCATGGCCGGCACTTTGCTTGACATCACCGACCAGGTAGAGCGCGAGCAGAGCCTCGCGGCGTCGGAGGAAAAGTTCGCCACTCTGTTTCAGGTCAGCCCGGACCCGATTTGCGTCACCCACCAGGATGACGGCAGGTTCCTCGAGATCAATTCCAGCTTCACCCAGACCTTCGGTTGGGCAGCCAGCGACGTGCTCGGTCGCAGCGCCGACGAGATCGGCCTGTGGGACGCCTCGGGCAGCAGCCTGCAACGCATCGAGCGGGTGATCCGCGAGCAATCGCTGAGCAACGTCGCCATGGTGGTCTATCACAAAAATGGCCAGCCGTTGACCTGCGTCATTTCCAGCCGACAGATCCACGTCGGCAACCAGCCCTGCATAGTCACTACACTGCGCGACATCACCCAGCAGCAACGCTCCGAAGCGGCGCTAAAGGCCAGCGAGGAGAAGTTCGCCAAGGCGTTCCATTCCAGCCCCGACGCCATCACCATCACCGAACTTGAAAGCGGCCGCTACTTGGAGGTCAACGACGGCTTCTGCCGCCTGACCGGCTACCGCGCCGACGAGGTGATTGGCCGCACGGTCTACGAGGTCGGCATCTGGGCCGAAGAGAAACAGCGAACGGCGCTGCTGGCCGAATTGCAGCTCAAGGGCCGCGTCGTGCATCAGGAAATGCTTGGACGCAACAAACGCGGAGAAACCCTCACCGTCGAAGTGTCGGTCGAGCCCATCACGCTCAACGAGACCGCATGCCTGTTGCTGACCGCCCGGGACGTAAGCCTGCTGCGCAACGCCGAAGCGCAGATCCGCCACCTGGCCTACCACGATCCACTGACCAATCTGCCTAACCGGGCGCTGCTGCTGGATCGGTTGAGCCAGCAGATCGCCTTGCTCAAGCGCCATAACCTGCGCGGGGCTTTGCTGTTCCTCGACCTGGACCACTTCAAGCACATCAATGACTCCCTCGGTCATCCGGTCGGCGACACGGTGCTGAAAATCATCACCGCGCGCCTCGAAGCCAGCGTCCGCCTCGAAGACACCGTAGCGCGACTGGGCGGTGATGAATTCGTGGTACTGCTCAGCGGCCTGGAAGGTACGCGCGGCGCGGTCACACAACAGGTCCAGACCCTCGCCGATACCCTGCGTGAATTACTCTCGGAACCGATGTTCCTCGACGGCCAACGGCTGCAAGTCACCCCGAGCATCGGCATGGCGTTGATTCCGGACCACGGCTCCACGCCTACCGACCTGCTCAAGCGCGCCGACATAGCCCTGTACCGCGCCAAGGACTCGGGACGCAACACCTCGCAGATGTTCCACGCCACCATGCAAAAAGCCGCCAGCGAACGGCTGCGCATGGAAACCGATTTGCGCCAGGCCCTGGCCCGTAACGAATTCAGCGTACATTTCCAGCCCCAGGTCGACGCCCGCGACAACCGCATCATCGGCGCCGAAGCCTTGGTGCGCTGGCATCACCCGGACCTGGGCGCGCAGTCGCCCAGTGAGTTCATCAAGGTATTGGAAGACAGCGGCTTGATCCTGGAGGTCGGCACCTGGATCCTCGACGAGGCCTGCGATGGCTTCAAGCAACTGATCGCCAAGGGCAAGGTTGACCCGCAACGGTTCAAGCTGTGCGTGAACATCAGTCCACGGCAGTTCCGCCAGAGCGATTTTGTCGAGCGCATCGAAAACTGCCTCGCCAGCCACGGCCTGCCCTACGCCATGCTGAAACTGGAAATCACCGAAGGCATCGTGATCCAGAACCTGGACGACACCATCGGCAAGATGCGCCGTCTCAAGAAAATGGGCGTGAGCTTCGCCATGGACGATTTCGGCACCGGTTATTCATCGCTGACCTATCTCAAGCGGCTGCCGGTGGACACGCTGAAAATCGACCAATCCTTCGTACGCGATGCCACCAGCGACCCCAACGACGCCGAAATCATCCGCGCCATCGTCGCCATGGCCCGCAGCCTGAACCTGGAAATGATCGCCGAAGGGGTTGAGACGCTGGACCAATTGCAGTTTTTGCAGGGGCTTGAATGCCATTTGTACCAAGGTTACCTGCACAGCCGACCGTTGCCGCTGGAGGCGTTTGAGCGGTTGTTGCCGTAATTTGGACCGCGATACAAGACAGGCTTTTGTGGCGAGGGGATTTATCCCCGCTGGGCAGCGAAGCGGCCCTAAAAACCGTCGCCTCGGTGTGTCAGGCTGAACAGCGTCGTCTGTTCTTTTTTGGGGCTGCTTCGCAACCCAGCGGGGATAAATCCCCTCGCCACAACTTAATCCTCTAGCGATACAAAATGAAAAAGGGCGCCATTTCGGCGCCCTTCTTCATTGGCGTTGGATCAATTCTCCAGTGCAGGTTTCTGCTGCGCACCGTTGATTGGAATGCGCTTGGCTTTCGCCTCTTCCGGTACCACGCGCAACAGGTCGATGCTCAACAGACCGTTGCTCAGGCCAGCGGACTTGATCTCGATATGATCCGCCAACCGGAAGGACAGCTTGAACGCACGCTGGGCGATGCCCTGGTGCAAGAAGGTCACGCTGTCGTTGCTGGCCTCGCGCTTGCCGCCGCTGATGGTCAGCACACCTTTTTCCACTTGCAGGTCGAGATCTTCCTCCCGGAACCCGGCGGCGGCGACTACGATGCGGTACTCGTCATCGCCATGTTTTTCCACGTTGTAGGGTGGATAGCTGCTGCCCGGTTCGTTACGCAGCGCGGTTTCGAACAGGTCGTTGAAACGGTCGAAGCCCACCGAGGAACGGAACAGAGGGGCCAGGGAAAATGCAGTACTCATGATTCAAATCTCCTGAAAAGTTCAGCAAGGTTTTTTGTCTCCGCGACCCGAATTCGGCATCGCGTAACCCTTATCTAGGGACCGCCAAAAACTTTTCAAGAGCTTTTTCTGAATTTTTTTCAGGCCGCTTCGGTGCGTTTCACACCCAGCAAATGCCCCACTGCGTCCAGATCGGTTTCCCGGCGCAGGGCGGTAAATAGCTCAACCGCCTCGGGGTAATTACGGGTCAGCATCGCCAGCCATTGTTTCAATCGGCCGGGCGCCTGGCGCGGGGTCAGTTGCTCGACCACTTGCATCCAGAAATCCTGGAGCATCGGTTGCAGCTCGGCCCAGGACATCTGCGTCACTTGCTCACCGGCCCGGGCAGCGGCGATCTGCCGGGCCAGGTCGGGACGGGAAACGAGGCCGCGTCCGAGCATGATGTCTTCGACACCGCTGATTTCGCGGCAGCGGCGCCAGTCTTCCACGCTCCAGATATCACCATTGGCGAACACCGGCACCTTGACCACTTCCTGGACGCGCGGAATCCACTCCCAATGCGCCGGTGGCTTGTAGCCGTCGGTCTTGGTCCGCGCATGCACGACGATGTGTGCCGCACCGCCTTCGGCCAGCGCCGTGGCGCAGACCAGCGCGCCGTCCGGGCTGTCGAAACCCAGGCGCATCTTGGCGGTGACGGGGATATGCCTGGGGACGGCACGACGTACATGCTCGACGATTTGGTTGAGCAGCTCCGGCTCCTTGAGCAGCACCGCGCCGCCTCGGGATTTATTCACGGTCTTGGCCGGACAACCAAAATTCAAGTCGATCACTTCGGAGCCCAGCTCGCAGGCCAGCGCGGCATTTTCCGCCAGGCACACCGGGTCGGAACCCAGCAGCTGCACCCGCAGCGGTACGCCTGCCGCCGTTCGAGCGCCGGTCAACAATTCCGGGGCGAGCTTATGAAAGTAAGCCGGTGTGAGCAGACGGTCGTTGATACGGATGAACTCGGTGACGCACCAATCGATACCGCCAACACGGGTCAGGACGTCCCGCAGGATGTTGTCGACCAACCCCTCCATGGGCGCCAGGGCAATTTGCATGGAAAACACACTCAACGAAAAAACGTGCGGCAGTTTAGCGGATTTCGCTTACCAAATCGGCAATTCAACAAGCGATAAGCGCGGGGCCATAGCCTTCGATGAACTCCGGCGGCATGCGCTTGGGGCGGCCGGTGGAGAGTTCGATGCAGACAAATGTAGTCTGGGCGCGCAACAACGTCGCGTTATCACTGGGGCGGACCAGTTGGAAATGCCGAGACATTTTCAGGCGCTGGTCCCAATCGACGATCCAGGTCGCCAACTGCAGCTCGTCGCCCTCGTAGGCCGCCGCCAGATAATCGATTTCATGGCGCACCACCGCCATGGCCCGGTCCAGCCGCCGGTATTCCACCAGATCCAGGCCAAGGCGCTGGGAATGCCGCCAGGCGCAGCGTTCCAGCCAGGTGACGTACACCGCGTTATTGGCGTGGCCCAGCCCATCGATGTCTTCGGCACTCACTTGAAGATCAATGATGAACGGCGTTGCGCGATCCCAACCCATGCCCGTCTCCTGTCAAAATGGATCGGGGCAGTGTAACGGAAGCTCAGGCCGATTGCCGCGCCTGCAGGCTGCGCCCGGCCAACAGTGATAACACACCATCAATAACACGGGGATCGGCCAGCACTCGCTGATGCCCACCCTGGGGCAAGCGCAGCAAGCGACTGTCGAACCAGGCTTCATGGATCAATTGCGACTCCTTGACCGAGACTGAATTGTCGTCTTCGGCGTGGACAATCAGCCCTGGAATATCCAACTGGTATTGCGCGACATCCATCTTCGACGCCTGCATGCCCACGTCCTGTTCCACCTGGCGAATGAAGGCTGAACGTGCCCGAGGCGGCAGGCCCATCATCCGCGCGAATCCACGCAGGACACCAAGAATACGTGCCGGCGCGGCGATGCTGACCAGCGTCTCGGTACGCAAGCCCAACTGCACTGCAAGCATGGCACTGGCACCGCCCATGGAATGGCCGATGACTGCCTGCAACGGCGGAAGCTCGGCGGCAGCTTCGAGCATCGCCCTGGCGAACAGCAGGACATTGGCCTCGCGCCCCGGCGAACGACCATGGGCCGGTCCATCCAGCGCCACCACGGTGTAACCGGCGTCTACCAGCGCGGTAATCAGCGCCGCGAATTGAGTGGGCCGCCCTTCCCAACCGTGCATCAGCAGGACAGCCGGGCCTTTGCCCCAGCGCAAGGCGGACAGGCCGAAGCGCAAGGTGATGCGCTCGGACGTGACCAGCAAGGGCAATTCCCAGTCCCGCGGCGGCAGGTTGCGGGGATGCATGAACACCTTGCGCATTTTCTTCGCCACCAGGCTCGGTGCTATCCGGCCAAGCGTGCCATTGACGCCACGAATCCAGCTCAACCTGTCCATGCTCATCTCCAGGGCTTGCGCCTTAGCTCAGCGCACCGCCGACTTGGCGGCGCGCAGCAAACGATCCGATAACTCGCCCGGGCCCAACGCCCGGGCCAGGGCCAGGCCACCGACCATCAAGGCGATGTCGGACAACGCTTTGTCGGCGTCTTCCGGGCTGGCGGCCAATTGCGCGACCATCAGCTCGATGTGTTCATTGAGGACTTCACGAAACGCATCCGGCAGCCGCCCGAGCTCGCCGACCGACGCCGGGATCGGGCACGCTTGCTCGGTGGAGTCGCGGTGCTTGCGCGACAGGTAGAACGCCGCAACCAACGCGCGCCGCTCTTCACCGGTGAGTTCGGAGTCCATATCGGCGATCAAGCCACGGCGGCGGCTGAGCAATTGCTTGAACGCCTCCAGCATCAAGGCATCCTTGCTTTCGAAATGGGCATAGAAACCGCCCACCGTCAGCCCCGCCGCGCCCATCACCTCGCCGACGCTCGGCTCGGCCGGCCCGCGCTGGATCAGCGCATCGCTGGCGGCCTTGAGAATGCGTTCACGGGTTTGTGCCTTTTTATCGTTCATCGTTGCCTCCGAATATTACGATTGAAATATTATTCCCATAATAAATTTCTGCAAGCGAAATCTTCAACCGCCGGTCAGACATATTCATTGAGGATGGGAAATTGGCTGAACGCCAGACAAACAAAAGGGCCATTCAAGAATTGAATGACCCTTATAAAATCCCGCAGAGCGGGTAATCGTGGCGTCCCCTAGGGGACTCGAACCCCTGTTACCGCCGTGAAAGGGCGGTGTCCTAGGCCACTAGACGAAGGGGACACAAACCTTCTGAACATGATCAGCGCTGAGGACTGATCGCTTCAAGGCCGGTGTGGCCAGACCTTGAAGTGTAAATTGGTGGAGCTAGACGGGATCGAACCGTCGACCTCTTGCATGCCATGCAAGCGCTCTCCCAGCTGAGCTATAGCCCCGGATTTTCGCCTCGCGGCGGAGCGACATCTTGCAACATCACTTCTGTAAAACTGGCGTCCCCTAGGGGACTCGAACCCCTGTTACCGCCGTGAAAGGGCGGTGTCCTAGGCCACTAGACGAAGGGGACGCAAACCCTTCTATACAACTGATCAACACTGAGTGCTGATCGCTTCAAGGCCGGTGTGGCCAGGCCTTGAAGTGTAAATTGGTGGAGCTAGACGGGATCGAACCGTCGACCTCTTGCATGCCATGCAAGCGCTCTCCCAGCTGAGCTATAGCCCCTCATCGCTGAGGACGGGGCGAATCTTAAGGGCGTATCGGAGGGCTGTCAAATTTATTTTCAAAGAAATTGAAAGTTTTTTGCCGGGATAACAATCACTTACCGACATACCCCGCAAAACCGGGGTATGTCCAGCCTCACCGACCGCTTAGGCGATCGCACCCAGCAGTTTTTCCCACTCCTTGTTCTCCTTCTTCGACACGCCACCGAGCAGGTCGATGGCCTGGCGCAGGCGGAAACGCGTCAGGTCCGGCCCGAGGATTTCCATCGCGTCGAGCACCGAGACCGAGCTGGCCTGGCCGGTGATCGCAGCGAACATCAGCGGCATGGCGTCACGCAATTTCAATTCCAACGATTCGACCACCGCCTGGATGGTCGCGGTGATGCTGTCTTTCTCCCACTGCCGCAGGCTTTCGAGTTTCCACAGGATCAGTTGCATCAACTGGCGGACCTGATCGCCCGAGAGCTTCTTGGACTCGAACAGCTTCGCGTCCGGGGTCACGCCACCGGCGAAGAAGAAGCCGGCCAATGGCGCAATCTGGCTGAACGTCTCCACCCTGCCCTGCACATGAGGAGCGATCTTCATCATGTATTCAGGGTTGAACGCCCACTTCTGCACCCGCGTGGCGAATTCTTCGACTGGCAAGTCGCGCAGCCACTGGCCGTTGAGCCAGGACAGCTTCTCGACGTCGAAGATCGGCCCGCCCAGGGAGACGCGCGAGAGATCGAAATGCTCGACCATTTCCTGCAGCGAGAACTTCTCGCGCTCGTCCGGCATCGACCAGCCCATGCGCCCCAGGTAGTTGAGCATCGCCTCGGGCATGAAGCCCATGCGCTCGTAGAACGTCACCGAGGTCGGGTTCTTGCGCTTGGACAGCTTGCTCTTGTCCGGGTTACGCAGCAGCGGCATATAGCACAGCTGCGGTTGCTCCCAGCCGAAGTATTCATAAAGCAGGATCAGTTTCGGCGCCGACGGCAGCCACTCTTCACCGCGCAAGACGTGGGTGATACCCATCAAGTGGTCGTCGACCACGTTGGCCAGGAAGTACGTCGGCAGGCCGTCGGTCTTCATCAGCACTTGCATGTCCATGCGATCCCATGGGATCTCGACATCGCCACGCAGCATGTCCGGCACCACGCAGACGCCTTCGCTCGGCACCTTCATGCGGATCACGTGAGGCTCGCCAGCGGCCAGGCGACGGGCGACTTCTTCCTTGGACAGCAGCAGCGCACGGCCGTCGTAGCGCGGGGTTTCACCGCGAGCCATTTGCTCGGCGCGCATCTGGTCCAGCTCTTCAGCGGTGCAGAAGCACGGGAACGCGTGCCCCATGTCCACGAGTTGCTGGCAATACTGCTTATAGATCTCACCCCGTTCGCTCTGGCGGTACGGACCGTGTGGACCGCCGACGTCCGGGCCTTCGCTCCAGTCGATGCCGAGCCAGCGCAGCGCGTCGAAAATCTGCTGTTCGGACTCGCGGGTCGAACGCAATTGATCGGTGTCCTCGATCCGCAGGATGAACTCACCGCCGTGCTGCTTGGCAAAGCAATAGTTGAACAAGGCGATATAAGCGGTGCCGACATGAGGATCGCCAGTGGGCGACGGCGCGATGCGGGTACGGACGGTGGTCATGGCATGTCTCGAAAAGAATATAAAAGCGAAGATGAAACAGGGGGCGAATGGTAACAGGCGATGGCGGGCGGGCTCCAGTGAGAGCGGATATGAGTGGGCAACCCTCAGACCGAATGGCCCTGCCGCAAGCACGCTCGCGGCAGGACCATCGAAGCTGCCGCGAACTCAGACCGTCAGCAAGCGTTCACGCAACTTGCCGATCTCATCGCGCAACTGTGCCGCCGCCTCGAACTCGAGGTCCCGGGCCAGCTGGTACATTTTCTCTTCCAGTTGCCGGATACGCTTGGCGATTTCGCTCGGTGAGCGCAGTTCGGCCTCGTAGCGCGCGCTTTCTTCGGCGGCCTTCGCCATGCCCTTGCGCTTCTTGCTGCGCGAGCCGGGCACGGTGGCGCCTTCCATGATGTCGGCGACATCCTTGAAGACGCCCTTGGGGGTGATGCCATTGGCCAGGTTGAAGGCGATCTGCTTGTCGCGACGGCGCTCGGTCTCGCCGATGGCCCGCTCCATGGAGCCGGTGATGCGATCGGCGTACAGAATCGCCCGGCCGTTGAGGTTACGCGCGGCGCGACCGATGGTCTGGATCAACGAGCGCTCGGAGCGCAGGAAACCTTCCTTGTCCGCGTCGAGAATTGCCACCAGCGACACTTCCGGCATGTCCAGGCCTTCGCGCAGCAGGTTAATCCCCACCAGCACATCGAAGGTGCCCAGGCGCAGGTCGCGGATGATCTCGACCCGCTCCACCGTGTCGATGTCCGAGTGCAGGTAACGCACCCGCACGCCATGGTCGGCCAGATAATCGGTGAGATCCTCGGACATGCGCTTGGTCAGCGTAGTGACCAGCACTCGCTCTTCCAGTGCCACGCGCTTGCTGATTTCCGAGAGCAGATCGTCGACCTGGGTCAGCGCCGGGCGCACTTCAATCTGCGGGTCGACCAGCCCGGTCGGCCGGACCAATTGCTCGATGACGCGGCCGGCATGCTCGGCTTCGTAGTTGCCGGGGGTGGCCGAGACGAAAATCGTCTGCGGGCTCACGCTCTCCCATTCATCGAAACGCATCGGCCGGTTGTCCAGGGCCGATGGCAGGCGGAAACCGTATTCCACCAAGGTTTCCTTGCGGGAACGGTCGCCTTTGTACATCGCGCCGACCTGCGGCACGCTGACGTGGGATTCGTCGATGACCAACAAGGCATCGGCCGGCAGGTAGTCATACAAGGTCGGCGGCGGCGCGCCGGACGGACGGCCCGACAGGTAGCGCGAGTAGTTCTCGATACCATTGCAGTAACCCAGTTCGAGGATCATTTCCAGGTCGAAGCGGGTCCGCTGCTCCAGGCGCTGGGCTTCTACCAGTTTGTTGTTCGAACGCAGGTACTCCAGGCGTTCCTGCAACTCGACCTTGATCCCTTCGATGGCGTCCAGCAGGGTTTCCCGCGGGGTCACGTAGTGGCTCTTGGGATAGAAGGTGAAGCGCGGCAGCTTGCGGATGACCTCGCCGGTCAGCGGGTCGAAGGCCGAGATGCTTTCCACTTCGTCGTCGAACAGCTCGATACGGATCGCTTCCAGGTCGGATTCCGCCGGGTAGATGTCGATCACATCGCCGCGGACCCGGAACGTTGCCCGGGCGAAATCCATGTCGTTGCGCGTGTACTGCAAGTCCGCCAGGCGACGCAGCAAGGCGCGCTGGTCGAGTTTGTCGCCGCGATCCACGTGCAACACCATCTTCAGGTACGTTTCCGGGCTGCCCAAGCCATAGATGCACGACACCGTGGTGACGATGATCGCGTCCTTGCGCTCGAGCAACGCCTTGGTCGCCGATAGCCGCATCTGCTCGATGTGGTCGTTGATCGAGGCATCCTTCTCGATGAAGGTGTCCGACGATGGCACGTAGGCCTCGGGCTGGTAGTAGTCGTAGTAGGAGACGAAATACTCCACCGCGTTATTCGGGAAAAACGCCTTGAATTCGCCATACAACTGCGCCGCCAGGGTCTTGTTCGGAGCGAGCACCAGCGTCGGGCGCTGCACCTGGGCGATTACGTTGGCGATGCTGAAGGTCTTGCCCGAGCCGGTCACACCGAGCAGCGTCTGGTGCGCCAGGCCGGCCTCGATGCCTTCGACCATCAGGCGGATGGCTTCCGGCTGATCGCCGGCGGGCTGGAATCGGGTAACTAGCTGGAATTCAGACATGACATAACCCCTGGTTCACTCCTGTCGATCAAGCGACGGGAACGAGAAAGACCGAAACGACTGACGTCGCCCGAGGAAAAAGCTGGAATGCACTCAATGTGGAGGTGAATGCCTTCGCTTTCAAGACGAACGTCCTACACCCTTTGAAGACTTTGATGCGCGGAAGGGACTAACGGTCGAAAAAAATCGAAAATACTTACCGCAAACACCGAATAGCCTGTCGCCCTGCCCCGTGATGGCCTCTATACTAGCTCCCCGTTTGTGCACCGCTCTAGTGCATTCGGCTGGAGCGCGACACGTCCCCTCACTCTCCATTCAGAGCCGAGCAATAATGAGCCTGTTTTCTGCTGTCGAATTGGCACCACGCGACCCCATCCTGGGCCTCAACGAAGCTTTCAACGCCGACCCTCGTACCAATAAGGTCAACCTGGGCGTGGGTGTTTACTGCAACGAGGAGGGGCGTATTCCATTGCTGCGCGCCGTGGTTGAAGCCGAGACGATTCGCGTGGCTCAGCACGTTTCCCGTGGTTACCTGCCAATCGATGGCATCGCCGCCTACGACCAGGCCGTCCAGACCCTGCTGTTTGGCAAGGACTCCGCGCTCATCGCTTCCGGTCGCGTCATTACCACCCAAGCCGTGGGCGGCACCGGCGCACTGAAAATCGGTGCCGACTTTCTCAAGCAATTGCTGCCTGACGCCGTCGTGGCCATCAGCGACCCAAGCTGGGAAAACCATCGCGCCCTGTTCGAAACCGCCGGTTTCCCGGTGCAGAATTACCGTTATTACGACGCCGCCACTCACGACGTGAATCGCAGCGGCCTGCTGGAAGACCTTAGCGCCCTGCCCGACCGCTCGATCGTTGTATTGCACGCCTGCTGCCACAATCCGACTGGCGTGGACCTGAGCCCGGAAGACTGGAAAAACGTGCTGGCGGTGGTCAAGGCCAAGAACCACGTGCCATTCCTGGACATGGCCTACCAGGGCTTTGGCGAAGGCATTGACGAAGACGCCGCGGCCGTGCGCCTGTTCGCCGAGTCGGGCCTGACCTTCTTCGCCTCCAGCTCGTTTTCCAAATCGTTCTCGTTGTACGGCGAGCGCGTTGGCGCCCTGTCGATCGTCAGCGAGTCGAAGGAAGAAAGTGCCCGCGTACTGTCCCAGGTCAAGCGCGTGATCCGCACCAACTACTCCAACCCGCCGACCCACGGCGCCAGCATCGTCGCCGCCGTGCTCAATAGCCCTGAGCTGCGGGCGCAGTGGGAAGCCGAACTGGCCGAGATGCGCCTGCGCATTCGCGGCATGCGCGACCAGATGGTCGACATGCTGGCCAAGGCCGCACCGCATCACGATTTCAGCTTCGTCGCACGCCAGAGCGGGATGTTCTCCTACTCCGGCCTGACCGTTGAGCAAGTGACGCGCCTGCGCAACGAGTTCGGCATCTATGCCCTGGACACCGGCCGCATCTGCGTGGCCGCGCTGAACCAGAACAACATCGACGCGGTGACCAAGGCCATCGTCCAGGTGATCTGACGGTTTCGGGCCGGATGAAAAAACGGGAAGCCATTGGGCTTCCCTTTTTTTGGCCTGATGCTTTTGTGACTGCTTCTGTGAGGCTATAACTCCGTCGCCCGCTGGCTCGCCGCATCGTCGTAGATGACATACAACGACTCGGCCACCTGGCTCTTGATAGCCTTGGTGCTTTCCAGCCCCAGGACAAAACCCTCGGCCTTGCCACCGGCACGGTTCAGTTCCTCGGCGGTGCTGGCCTGGGTGATGGCGTCGTAGAGTTTCTCGGCGTGAGGCCCCACGCCCTTGGGCAAGCTGATCTGGGCGGTGCTCACAGGCACACCTCGGTGCGGTGGGCTGGGTGAAGGGGTAACAGGTGGTTCATGGCGCGTACCTTAAAGTCGGCGAATGGCCGGCAGCGCATCCTGCCACTTCCGGGCAACCATGGTAGTCCTCTCTCGCCATTGCGGTAACAGCCAATCGTTGTTGAGTACCTCGATAGGCGAAAGGAATGTGCCGCCGGGCAACGGACGCTTGACTTCTCTTTTCCAATCAGTAACATACGCGCCATTCCGCGATAGCTCAGTTGGTAGAGCAAGTGACTGTTAATCACTGGGTCCCTGGTTCGAGTCCAGGTCGTGGAGCCAGATAGCAACAAATCAAAGCCCCTGGATCGAAAGGTCCAGGGGCTTTTTTGTGGGCATTTTTCGATGAGTGGCCGCATACCCGCCTGCCTGAGGTCGCTAACGGGACAATAGTTTGGCGCCAACAAGGCACTATGGTCTGAATCCTGCTTCCTTTTTCCAAAAAACCGAGCTGTCACCCGAGCGTCATGGCAGTGCCGCACACTGTCGCTGTCCGCCGAACAGCTTCATAACAACAAGGACGAAGCCATGCCAACACAAAATCCCCATCGCATTGTTGGAATCTGCACCTCCAGCAAGGTGTACAACGTGCTGACCGAACTCAAGCAGCTGGAAGGCCACCGCACTGCCAAGTTCCTTTCCCTGCTGGCGGAAAACCTGGTGCGCAAGGGCGTGCTCAATGAGCAGGAAGTGGTGCACATGCTCGATCTGGTCGTCGATTGAGCGGCATCGATTCCTACTATTGAAGCGGTTGATTTTTCGTCATCCCGGTTGAGTCGTAAGGTAACCCCATCGATTGATGGAGGTTCCCATGCCCAAGGTTCAAATCATGTCTGTGATTGGCAGTGCCGTACCCGCCCCGCTCAGGGAGCGTGGCCTACTGGCTTGCTGGTATCTGGTGCAGGACGGCGTGACGATCAGCGGCCCGCTGACTTCGCTGCCCGCCGCCCAGGCTTTGTCGCAACGTATCGGTCCTTATGTGCTGACTGCCTAAGGCAGTTGCACCCGCGGCTTGCCTTCGACGAACAAGGCCCAGCAGGACATGAACAATGCCGCAATCAGCGGCCCGATGACGAAGCCGTTCAACCCGAACACCGCCAAGCCGCCCAAGGTCGAGACCAGAACCATGTAGTCCGGCATCTTGGTGTCCTTGCCCACGAGGATCGGGCGCAGGAAATTGTCCACCAGGCCGATCACGAATACGCCGAACAACGTCAGCACCACGCCCTGCCAGATCGAACCCGCCAACAGGAAATACACCGCAACCGGCGCCCAGACGATGCCCGCCCCCACGGCCGGTAACAGCGACAGGAATGCCATCAGCACCGCCCAGGGCAGAACCGTCGGAATGCCGAGGATCCAGAAAATCAAGCCGCCCAAGGCGCCTTGGGTGATTGCTACCAGCAGGTTGCCCTTTACGGTCGCCCGGACGACCCGGTTGAATTTCAGTTGAAGACGGCGCTTCTGGTGCTCCGCCAGGGGAATGGCCGAACGGACCTTGCGCACCAGTTCAGGACCGTCGCGCAGGAAAAAGAACAACAGATAGAGCATGACGAAGAAGCTCACCAGGAACTGGAACGTGCCCTGGCCGAAACTGAAAGCCTGGGTGGCGAAGAATTCACTGCCCTGCATCGCGCTCTTGACGATTTTGTCCCGCAGCCCGCTCAAGTTGCCCAGGCCGAAACGGTCCAGCAAATGTTGAAAATAAGGCGGCAGCGCGTCCTTGAAGCGGGCCAGGTAATCGGCGACGTCCAGTTCGCCACTTTCCAGGCTCTTGTACAGCGCCGCACCTTCCTGAACCAGCAAGGTACTGATGACGATCACCGGCAAGATAGCGATGAGCATGCAGATGGTCAGGGTAAGCAGTGTGGTGAGGTTGCGCGGCCAATTGAGTCTCAGCTGCAGGCGTCGCTGCAGCGGCGCGAAGACGATGCCCAGGATGACCGCCCAGAAAACCGCTCCATAAAATGGCAGCAGGATCCAGACGAAGGCGATGCTGACCAGGATCAGCAACAGCATCTGGGATTTATCTTGGAGATTCTTGCGGTTCATTTGCTTTCCATGTCCTTGGCAGATAAACGTTAGTCAGCCAGGATTCGCCGGAGTGCCGTCGCGTCTGTTGCGCCACACTGATCCAGATCAATACCGTCCGGCAGGCCTCGGCGTACCCTCGGCGCTTTTTGCGATTCGACGCCACCATGCCCCTCGTAGCCCCCGAACTGCTCGCCCCCGCCGGCACCCTGAAAAACATGCGCTACGCCTTTGCCTACGGCGCCGACGCGGTATACGCCGGCCAGCCCCGCTATAGCCTGCGGGTGCGCAACAATGAATTCGACCATGCCAACCTGGCGCTGGGAATTGAAGAGGCCCATGCCATGGGCAAGCGCTTCTATGTGGTGGTGAACATCGCCCCGCACAACGCCAAGCTGCGCACGTTCCTCAAGGATCTCGAACCGGTGATCGCCATGGCGCCGGACGCCTTGATCATGTCCGATCCTGGGCTGATCATGCTGGTTCGCCGGCATTTCCCGCACATGCCGATCCATCTGTCGGTGCAGGCCAACACGGTGAACTGGGCCAGCGTCGAGTTCTGGCAGCAACAGGGCTTGAGCCGGATCATTCTGTCTCGCGAACTGTCGCTGGAAGAAATCGACGAGATTCGCCAGCAAGTGCCGGCCATGGAGCTGGAAGTGTTCGTTCACGGCGCGCTGTGCATGGCCTATTCCGGGCGCTGCCTGCTATCCGGTTACCTGAACAGGCGCGACGCCAATCAGGGCAGCTGCACCAATGCTTGCCGCTGGAAGTACTCGGCGCAACCGGCAATGGAGAACGCGGCGGGAGACATTGTGCAGGCGTACCAGCCCGAACCGACCCTGGGTCTCGGCGCGCCCACCGACCAGGTGTTCTTGCTCCAGGAAGCCAATCGCCCGGAGGAATCCATGCCGGCCTTCGAGGACGAGCACGGCACCTACATCATGAATGCCAAGGACCTGCGTGCGGTGCAACACGTCGAGCGACTGACGCGCATGGGTGTGCATTCCTTGAAGGTAGAAGGCCGGACCAAATCGCACTTTTATTGCGCCAGGACCACCCAGGTGTACCGCCGCGCCATTGACGACGCGGTCGCCGGCCGGCCGTTCGACCGCAGCCTGATGGCCGACTTGGAATCCCTTGCCCAACGTGGCTATACCGAGGGTTTCCTGAGGCGTCATGTGCACGACGAATATCAGAACTACCAGAACGGCAGCTCGGTCTCGGAGCGCCAGCAGTTCGTCGGCGAACTGACCGGCGCACGCCGCGAACGCATGGCGGAGATAAAGGTGAAGAACCGCTTCGGCCTGGGGGATCACATGGAACTGATGACGCCCAAGGGCAACTTCCACTTCGACCTGCACCAGTTGCAGGACGTCAAAGGCCAAGGCATCGACGTGGCGCCGGGGGATGGACACGTGGTTTACGTGCCGATCCCGGATGCGGTGGATTTGCGGTTTGGGTTGTTGATGCGCGATGTGCGCCTCGCTGATGCAAGGTAATTGCGCGGGCCGGCAGAAACTGCCGAAGGCTGCGATCCTTCTTTCCCGATAGGACCCGGTTGCCCGGGTGAAAACATCTGGATCGAAAGCGAAAGATCGCAGCCTTCGGCAGCTCCTGCCGCGCCGAGGTCAGATCCGGAACTGCCCCACCAGTTTGCCCAAGCGCTGGCCCAGCTCGGCCAGGCTGCGGGAGGTCTGGGCGCCAAGCTGCGTTTCGTCAGCGACGCTGTCCACCGCCACGGCAATCTGGTGCACGCTGCGGTTGATTTCCTCGGCCACGGCGGTCTGCTCTTCGGCCGCGCTGGCGATCTGGGCGTTCATCGAATTGATGGTACCGATCAACTGCGCCATGGTGTCCAGCGACGCGCCCGCCTCGTTGGCCTGCAATGACGTGCCGTCGCCCGCCTCGCTGGACCGGCGCATGGCCTCCACCGCCGCATGCGTGCCCGATTGCAGGCGGTCAATCATGCCCTGGATTTCCTGGGTGCTTTGCTGGGTTCGGCTGGCCAGGGCGCGGACTTCGTCGGCGACCACCGCAAAACCACGGCCCGCCTCGCCGGCACGCGCGGCCTCGATAGCAGCGTTGAGCGCCAGCAGGTTGGTCTGCTCGGCGATCGAACGAATCACGCCAAGCACACTGACGATCGACGCCACGTCCTGCTGCAGGCTGTCCAAAGATACGCCGCTGCTGCGGATGTCGTTTACCAGCGCATGGATCTGCTGGATGCTGCCGGCGACCACGCGCTTGGCCGATTGCCCTTCTTCGTCGGTCTGCTGGGCCGCGACGGCGGCGCCCTGGGCACTGCGAGCGACTTCCTGGGCAGCGGAGGACATCTCGTTGATCGCCGTGGCGACCTGGTCGGTTTCGTGGCGCTGGCGCTCCATGGCCTGCTCGGAACGCTGGGCCTGTTCGGACACTTGCGTTACCAGCCCGGTCAGTTGCGAGGTCATGTCGGTGATCTGCCTTACCAGGCCGTGGATCTTGTCGACGAAGCGGTTAAACGAACCGGCCAGTTGGCCCAGTTCATCCTGGCTGGTGATGGTCAAGCGCCGGGTCAGGTCGCCCTCGCCCGCCGCGATGTCATCGAGGTTGGCTTTCATCAAGTGCAGAGGACGCAGGATCGTATTGGCGAGCACCAGGCCCACCACCGCGATCACCAGCAACACCACGGCGGCGATCCCGACGATGCTCAGGATCACGCCTTGCAGGCGATCATGGACCTTGGCTTCCACCAGCGCCACCTGGGCTTCGATGCCGTCCAGGTTGACCGAGCTGCCGACCGCCATGTCCCATTTGGACAGGTAGTCGGTGTAGCCGAGCTTGGGCACCAGGTCCTTGCTGCCGGGCAGCGGCGAGCTGTATTCCAGGTAATGCGTCCCGTCCTTGGCGACTTTCACCAGGTCACGGTTGACGTAGACACCGTTCGGGTCGCGGTTGTCCTTGAAACTCTTGCCCACGCCATCCGGGCTGTTGGCCTTGAACAGGCGAATGGTCTCGGAGTCGTAGCCGAAAAAGTAGCCGTCCTTGCCGTAGCTGATATTCGACAGCAGCTTGATCGCCTGGGCGCGCGCCTCGTTATCACCGGGTGCGGCGGCATCGTACAGCGGTTTGATGGCGGTAAGCCCGACCGCGACATAATTCTGCAGCGTGGCCTTGGCCTCGCTGAGCAGGCGTTCGCGGGTCTGCTGGACTTCTTTGCTGGCCTGTTCCTTCAAGATGAACGCAGTGGTCAGACTGATGATCACCGCGGACAGCAATACCGGCAGTATTGCCAGGGACAGGACTTTAGCCTTCAAGCTCAGGCGCATGCTGTTCACTCTTGTAGGTTTTATGGCGTGGTTAGACGTGTTAACGGCACTACGCGGGAAAACTGTAGGACAAGGTGAGACGGTACGCCGAGCGGACGAGAAACCGGGACGCTGAGTTTGAAGGCTCCTTCGCGAGCCTGGTCGCGAAGGAGCCGACTGCAACTGGTGTTACAACACCATCGCCGCCACCCAACCAAACGCCAGCAGCGGTAGGTTGTAGTGGATGAAGGTTGGGACCACGGTATCCCAGATGTGGTGATGCTGGCCGTCGATGTTCAGGCCGGAGGTCGGGCCGAGGGTCGAGTCCGACGCAGGCGAGCCAGCATCGCCCAAGGCGCCGGCGGTGCCGACGATGCAGACGATCGCCAATGGGCTGAAGCCCAGTTGCAGGCACAACGGCACGAAAATCGTCGCCAGGATCGGCACGGTGGAAAACGATGAGCCGATGCCCATGGTCACCAGCAAGCCCACCAACAGCATCAGCAATACCCCGACGCCCTTGTTGTGGCCGATCCAGGCCGCTGAGGTTTCCACCAGGCTCTGGACTTCACCGGTGGCCTTCATCACTTCGGCGAACCCCGAGGCGGCGATCATGATGAAGCCGATCATCGCCATCATCTTCATGCCTTCGGTGAACAGATCGTCGGTCTCGCGCCAGCGCACCACGCCCGATACCGAGAAAATCAGGAAGCCAGCCAAGGCGCCGATGATCATCGAATCCAGCAACAGTTGAATGGCGAACGCCGCCGCAATCGCCAGACCCGCCACCAGCAGGCTCAGCGGGTTGTAGCGCACGGCCACTTGCTCGGCCTTGGCAATTTTCTTCAGGTCATAGACGCGCTTCTTGCGATACGTGATAAACGACAGCACCAGGCCAAACACCATGCCCAGCGCCGGGATGCCCATGGCGTGGGTGACGTTGATGCCACTGACGTCCACACCGCTGCGGGCGATATTGGCCAAGAGGATTTCGTTGAGGAAGATGTTGCCGAAGCCCACCGGCAGGAACATGTAGGGCGTGATCAGGCCGAAGGTCATGACGCAGGCGATCAATCGACGATCCAGTTGCAGCTTGGTCAGCACATAAAGCAGTGGCGGCACCAGCAGCGGGATGAAGGCGATGTGGATCGGCAGGATATTCTGCGAAGCGACCGCAACCGTGCCCAGCAGGCCAATCAGTACCCACTTGACGCCCGAACCACCCGCGGCGTCCTGACGATCGACCATGGCCAGGGCTTTGTCGGCCAGGGCATGGGCCATGCCTGACTTGGCGATTGCCACCGCGAAAGCGCCGAGCAAGGCGTAGGACAACGCCACTGTCGCGCCGCCGCCAAGCCCGGCATTGAACGCCTTGAGCGTCGCCTCGATGCCCAGGCCGCCCATCAAGCCGCCCACCAGTGCGCCGACAATCAGCGCGATCACCACATGCACGCGGGACAGGCTGAGCACCAGCATGACGCCAACCGCGGCAATTACTGCATTTATCATCGTTACCTCAGAGCACAGCGATGGAAAGCCACCGGACAAAAAGGTCGCGACTTTGCAGCAAGCGGCGGCAAGCTGCAAGGGTCAAGCGGCGGGTTTTGCATTCATTCCAGATGTGCCGTGTGCGGGCTTGCTTGTTCACCCAAAGGCGCCCCGCACCCGGATCAGCGCCGAGGCAGTTGGATCACGACCTTCAACCCGCCCCACTCGCTGTTGTCCAACGCCAGCGTGCCGCCCCAGGTATCAACGATGTCGCGCACGATGCCCAGCCCCAGGCCATGGCCGTCGGTCTGCTCATCCAGGCGCGTGCCGCGGCTGAAGACCTGGTCGCGGCGATCCTCGGGGATACCGGGACCGTCATCTTCCACCACCAGGCTAAAGCCCTCGGCCGTTTCGATCACGCTCAGGCGCACTTCGGCGTCGGCCCATTTGCAGGCGTTGTCCAGCAGGTTGCCCAGCAACTCCAGCAGGTCTTCGCGATCCCAAGGCAGGTGCAAGCCGGGCGGTGCGATGTAAGCCAGATGCAGATGCTCGCCATGGATCATGTTCAGGGTCGCCAGCAGCCCCGGCAGTTCGGCGTCGCAATCCAGGTGCGCGCCAGGCAAGGCATCGCCGGACAGCCGGGCGCGGTTGAGTTCGCGGTTCAGGCGCTGGCGAACCTGCTCAAGTTGTTCCAGCAGCAGCTTGCGCAACTCGGGATATGGATCGAGCTTCTCGTTCGAAGCCAGGCTTTGCAGCACCGCCAGCGGCGTCTTCAAGGCATGGCCCAGGTTGCCGAGGGCGTTGCGTGAACGCTTGAGACTGTCTTCGGTATGGGCCAGCAAATGGTTGATCTGCGCCACCAGCGGCTCCAGTTCCCTGGGCACTTGTTCGTCGAGTTGCGAGCGCTGCCCGCGCTGCAATTGGGCAATCTGCTCCCGGGCCCTCTCTAAAGGACGCAGGGCACGGTGCACGGTGAAGCGCTGCAACAACAGGATCAGCAGCAACCCCGCCAAGCCGAGGCCAACGCCAATCTGCTGCATCCGCAGGAAGCTGTCACGGACCGGCGTGTAGTCCTGGGCCACGCTGATGGAAATCGCCTGGCCCAGGCGCCGATAGTCGGTGCGCAGCACCAGCAGTTTCTGACCCTCAGGCCCCAGCTGCAGATTGCTGTGCAGGCCCGGATGATCGAGCCGCGGCAGCTCCTGGTCCCAGAGGGAGCGGGAGCGCCAATGCGTGTCGGCAAAATCGATGCGGAAGTAATGCCCGGAAAACGGCCGGAGATAAGCCGGCGACAAACGTCGCTCGTCCAGTTGCAAACCTTGCGGACCACGGACCAACGCCACCAGCAGATTCTCGCTGTCGTTGCGCAATCCCGCCTCCAGGTAGCGCTGCAAACCCAGTTCGAACAGCCACAGGCTGGTCTGCGCCAGGACCAGGCCGACCACGACCATCACGCCGATCAAGCCCAGGCTCAAGCGCCGCTGGATGGATCTCACTGCGCCTGCCCGCCGAACAGGTACCCCTGGCCGCGACGGGTTTCGATCACGCTGCGCCCCAGTTTGCGCCGCAGGTGATTGACGTGGACTTCCAGCACATTGGAATCGCGCTCGGTCTCGCCGTCGTACAGGTGCTCGGCGAGATGGCTTTTGGAGAGGATCTGTTCGGGGTGGAGCATGAAATAGCGCAACAAGCGAAACTCCGCCGCGGTCAGCTGGATTTCCGCGCCGTCACGAATCACGCACTGCCGGCCTTCGTCCAGGTGCAGCCCCGCCGCCTGGAGCGTCGGTTGGTTCGCCTGGCCGTGGGAACGACGCAACAGCGCCTGGATCCGCAGGTGCAGTTCCTCTGGATGGAACGGCTTGGTCAGGTAGTCATCGGCGCCGGCCTTGAGCCCTTCGATACGCTCCGCCCAGGATCCGCGGGCGGTGAGAATCAGCACCGGGGCGGTCAAGCCTCCGGCACGCCATTGGGCCAGGACCTCAAGCCCGGGCACCCCTGGCAGGCCAAGGTCGAGGATAATCAGGTCATAGGGCTCGCTACTGCCCTGGTAAATCGCGTCGCGACCATCGGCGAGCCAATCGACGGCGTAGCCCTGACGGGCAAGCCCGGCCATCAGCTCGTCGGCCAGGGGAACGTGATCCTCCACCAATAGCAGGCGCATCAGTCTTCCTTATCTTTGAGTAAACGGCCGGTCGCGGCCTCCAGGTCCAATTCGCGCACAACGCCATCGGTGTCCAGCAGCTCGACTTCATAAATGTAGACGCCGTTTTTTTCTTCCAGCTCGGCCTCCAACAGTTTCGCGCCCGGATGCCGGTCCAGCGCCTGCTGCAACAGCTGCTCGAGCGGCAAGATCACGCCCTGCTGGCGCAATTGCAAGGCTTCGTCCTGATCCAGGTCCCGCGCCACGGCCAGCGAACAAAATGTCAGCAGCACCAGCGCCCAGCGGCCCCGGGTGCGTTGATTAAACTTCATTACGTATCCTGATGATTCTTGAGCACCTTGCCGGTGACGGCGTCGAGCTCCAGGTCCCACTCGATGCCCTTGGCATCCCGCAGGTCCACCTTGTAACGATACTTGCCATACTCTTCCTCCAGCTCGGTATCGGTCAGGGTGGCGCCAGGGTGTTCGGCCAGGGCGGTGGCGTTGAGTTTTTTGAAAGGCAGGATGGTACCAGCGTCCAAAAGGTTTTGGGCTTCGGCGGCGCTGAGGTCTCGCGCTTGAGCCAGCCCGGCACCGATCACCAGAAGCGTCACGATGGAAAAGGCAGTCAGACGGTTCACGGGTTATCTCCTTCTTATAATCTTCACCGGACAACTGTATCGGCAGGAACTTAACTGAAACTGAATTGCCATCATTGGACCCAAGTCAAATCTGCGAGGTGTGTCGTTATAATCACCCGCTTGCCTGTATTCGAGATCGGTATGACCGCCATTCACATCAAGTATCCTGCCCTCACGCTCAAGGCCGGCCCTCGCGCCTTCCAGCGCATCCGCCAGGCCGGCCTCAAGCCCGCCGACGTCGGCATCCTTCCGGGCGCCGCCGGTGGTCCGAAGGCCTTGGGTATCCAGGGGCTGGACTTGGCATTGTTCGGCGAATGGCTGCCCGCCGCCCCGCGAGAGCGTTCGTTGATCGGCGCTTCGGTGGGTTCCTGGCGCTTTGCTAGCGCCTGCCTGCCGGACGCTGCAGAAGGAATCCGCCGCCTGGGTAGCTTGTATAACGAACAGAGCTTTGCCAAAGGCGTGACCATGGCTGGGGTCAGCCAGAGTTCGCAACGCATGCTCAATGACTTGCTTGACGGGCGCGACCTGAGCATTCTCGAAAACCCGCATTACCGGCTCAACATCATGGTGGTCAAGAGCCACGGCAGCCTTGCACTGGATCACCGCGCACGGCTGGGTCTGGGCCTGTCGTCGGTGATCGCCGACAACCTGCGCGGCCGGGCGCGGTTGTCGCGGCATTTCGAACGGCTGATCGTGCACGATCCCCGCTTGGCGCCGCCGCTGCATCCGCTCACCGACTTCCCGTCGCGCTTCGTGCCGCTGGTGGCCGGCAACCTGCGCCAGGCGTTGCTGGCGTCGGGCTCGATCCCGATGGTGATGGAAGGCGTGCGCGACTTGCCTGGCGCCGGTGCCGGGACCTTCCGCGATGGCGGGTTGTTGGATTACCACCTCGACCTTCCCTACAGCGGCGAAGACATCGTCCTGTATCCGCACTTTACCGATCGGGTCATCCCCGGCTGGTTCGACAAGGGCCTGCCGTGGCGTCGCGGCAACGTCGAGCGCCTGCAGGACGTGTTGCTGCTGGCGCCGTCGCGCGAATACCTGTCCCGCCTGCCGTTCGGCAAACTGCCGGACCGCAACGACTTCAAGCGTTTCATGGGCGATGACGCGAGCCGTCGCAAATACTGGAGCACCGCGATGGACGAAAGCCGCCGGCTGGGCGACGAGTTCCTCGAGCTGGCCGCCAATGGCGGATTGGGCGAGCGTTTGCTGACCCTTTAGTCAGCACGCTCGCGCAACACCTGGATCAAACTGATAAACTGCGCCGCCTGCCTCGCGCCCGCCCATTCAAAGAGCCAAATCTATGGAAATCTTCAAGGAATTTACATTCGAATCCGCCCACCGCCTGCCTCACGTGCCGGATGGCCATAAGTGCGGTCGCCTTCATGGTCACTCGTTCAAGGTAGCAATCCACCTCAGTGGCGACATCGATCCGCACACCGGCTGGATTCGCGACTTCTCGGAAATCAAGGCGATCTTCAAGCCGCTCTACGAGCGCCTGGACCACAACTACCTTAATGACATTCCGGGCCTGGAAAATCCCACCAGCGAAGTCTTGGCCAAGTGGATCTGGAACGAGTTGAAGCCGTTGCTGCCGGAACTCAGCGCCATTCGTATCCATGAGACCTGCACCAGCGGTTGCATCTATCACGGCGAGTAAATAAATCCCCTCGCACAGGTTGTTGTCTGCAGACTCGCGTCAGGGTTTTGTGTCTATGCTTTCTGGCTCGAACATGCCAAGAGGACACAATCATGACCCACTGGCCGCTGGATCAGGTCTACAACTTCGACGGATACCCCATCCGCTACGCCGTCCAAGGCGACGGCCCGTCGCTGGTGTTTGTGCACGGCACGCCATTCTCTTCTTATGTATGGCACCGGATCGCCCCGCTGTTCTTCACCACGCATAAAGTCCATTACTTCGACCTGCTGGGTTACGGCCAGTCCGCGCAACCTGACGCCGATGTGTCTCTCGGCGTGCAGAACCGCTTGTTCGCACGGCTGCTTGAGCATTGGGGCCTGGACTGTCCAGACGTCGTGGCCCATGACTTCGGCGGTGCCACCGCCTTGCGTGCGCATCTGCTCGATGGCAAGGACTACCGAAGCCTTACGCTGATCGACCCGGTGGCTTTGTCGCCCTGGGGTTCACCTTTTGTCCAGCACGTGCGCCAGCATGAAGCGGCGTTCAGCGGCTTGCCCGATTACATTCAGCGAGCCATCGTGCCGGCGTATATCCGCGGCGCAATCAAACGAGACATCCCGGACGCAGAACTGGCGCCCTATGTGCAGCCATGGCTCGGCGAGACCGGCCAGGCCGCGCTCTATCGGCAGATTGCGCAGATGGACGAGTGCTACACCCATCAGGTCCAGGACCTGTACCCGCAAGTGCGCTGCCCGACGCAAATCCTCTGGGGCGAGGATGACCAATGGATCCCCATCGAGCGCGGCCGGGCGCTGCACAACATGATTCCGGGCGCGCAGTTTCACCCGGTACCGAACGCCGGGCACTTGGTTCAGGAAGACGCGCCGGAAGCCGTCGTCGCGGCGCTGTTGCGATTTTTATTGGTGCACGTTCAGACCTGAACGCATCGTTTCGTGGAAGCGGGCCTCTGAGCCGGACGGTCCGTGTTCCAACTTGCCCCATCCCTGCTCCGCTTTTGTTCCTTGAACCCCATCGGATCCACAACTTGGCTATAGATAACCGGGGATCGCTGGTTTGGCACGGCCGCTGCACGCTTGCGTTTTTCCTATTTTCCGCAAGGAACGCCACATGACTCAGAACGATCCGGGCAACGACTATCCTTTGAGCGAAGTGCCGATGCATGCGCGCAAGGGTTTGGCCTCCACGGCCATGGTGCTGTTGGGCTTCACCTTTTTCACCGCGACCATGTTTGCCGGAGGCAAGCTGGGCGTGGCGTTCGGTTTCGCCGAGATGCTCAGCGTCATCGTCATTGGCAACCTGCTGCTGGGCCTGTATGCCGCAGGCCTGGGTTACATCGCCTTCAGGAGCGGGCTCAATTCGGTGTTGATGGGGCGCTTGTGTTTCGGCGAGGTGGGCAGCAAGCTCAGCGACTTGATCCTGGGTTTCACTCAGATCGGCTGGTATGCCTGGGGCACGGCCACCGCGGCGGTGGTGCTGGGCAAGTATTTCGAACTGAACCAAGGCACGGTGCTGGGGCTGATGGTGCTGTTCGGGCTGGGGTTCTGCGCCACGGCCTACATTGGCTATCGAGGGTTGGAAATCCTCTCGTACATCGCCGTCCCGGCGATGATGTTGCTGCTGATGCTGTCCATGTGGGTAGCGACGGATAAGGTCGGCGGCCTTGATGGCCTGCTGGCGGTGGTACCCACGGGCAGCCTGGACTGGTCGACCGCGATCACGCTGGTATTTGGCACCTTTGTCAGCGGTGCTACCCAGGCGACCAACTGGACACGTTTTTCCCGCTCAGCGAAGGTCGCGGTCCTGGCCAGCCTGATTGGCTTCTTTATCGGCAACGGCCTGATGGTCCTGATCGGTGCCTACGGAGCCATCGTCTATCAGCAGCCGGACGTGGTCGAAGTCCTGTTGTTGCAGGGTTTCGCCATGGCCGCGATGGCCATGCTGCTGCTCAATATCTGGAGCACCCAGGACAACACCATCTACAACTTCGCCGTGGCCGGCTGCAACCTGCTGCGCACCCGTCGCCGCAGGACGGTCACACTGGCTGGCGCGGTGATCGGCACATTGCTGGCGCTACTGGGCATGTACGACATGCTGGTGCCTTATCTGATCCTGCTTGGCACGGTCATCCCGCCCATTGGCGGCGTGATCATGGCCGATTTCTTCTTCCGCTGGCGTGGTCGCTATCCTCGATTGGCCGAGGCGCAACTGCCGGCGTTCAATTGGCCAGGCTTATGTGCCTACGGCGTCGGCACCCTCGCGGCATTCAACTCGCCATGGATCGCGCCACTGGTAGGAATCGCCACCGGCGCGCTAACGTATGTGCTATTGATCGGCGTACTGGGTAGCCGCACCGCCACCGCGCCACTCCAAGACCTATAAAGGATTGTCCGATGCACATCATCAACGCCCGCCTGCGCAACCGCGAAGGCTTGCATGAACTGCACTTGGAAAACGGCCTGATCGCCAACATCGCCCGCCAGACCGAGGCCCCCACCCTGGGGCCCGAAGACCTCGACGCCGGCGGCAACCTGGTGGTGCCGCCCTTCGTCGAGCCGCACATCCACCTGGACGCCACCCTCACCGCCGGTGAGCCGCGCTGGAACATGAGCGGCACGCTGTTCGAGGGCATCGAGTGCTGGGGCGAACGCAAGGCCACCATCACCGAGGAAGACACCAAGACCCGCGCCAAGAAAACCCTGCAGGCCCTTGCCGCCCATGGCATCCAGCATGTGCGCACCCACGTCGACGTGACCGATCCGGCGCTCACCGCGCTCAAGGCGATGTTGGAAGTGCGCGAGGAAAGCCGTCATCTGGTCGACATGCAGATCGTGGCTTTCCCCCAGGAAGGCATCGAGTCCTACCGCAACGGCCGCGAGCTGATGGAGGAAGCCATCCGCATGGGCGCCGACGTGGTGGGCGGCATTCCGCATTTCGAATACACCCGCGACCAGGGCGTCAGCTCCGTGAAGTTCCTGATGGACCTGGCCGAGCGCACCGGCTGCCTGGTGGATGTGCATTGCGACGAAACCGACGACCCGCATTCGCGCTTCCTGGAAGTGCTCGCCGAAGAAGCCCGCAGCCGCGACATGGGCGCCAGGGTGACCGCCAGCCACACCACGGCCATGGGTTCCTACGACAATGCCTACTGCGCCAAACTGTTCCGCCTGCTGGGGCATTCGGGCATCAGCTTCGTATCCTGCCCCACCGAAAGCATTCACCTGCAAGGACGCTTCGACAACTTCCCCAAACGCCGCGGCGTCACCCGCGTCAATGAGCTGCTCGAAGCCGGGATGAACGTGTGCTTCGGCCAGGACTCCATCGTCGATCCGTGGTATCCACTGGGCAACGGCAATATCCTGCGAGTGCTCGAAGCCGGCCTGCATATCTGTCATATGCTCGGCTACCGCAACCTGCAAAGCGCGCTGGACCTGGTCACTGACAACAGCGCCAAGGCCATGGCCCTGGGCGAACGCTACGGGCTGGAACCCGGACGCCCGGCGAACCTGCTGATCCTCTCGGCTGACAGCGACTACGAAGTGATCCGCAGCCAAGGCCTGCCGATCTACTCGATCCGCAACGGCGAAGTGCTGATGAAACGGCAGATGCCGGTGGTGGAATTTGGCCCGCAGTTGGGCTGAAGCGCAAAATCGGCGAGCGGGAGCTTGCCAGTGGAAACGTCATTGGCGCGCTGATACGCTATGGCAGAAGCCGCGCCGTGCCGAACAGGCTGACCCGGACCAATTCACCCGCCTGTTCCTCCAGCAGGATCGGCGCAGTGCCGCCGGGCATCACGACGCGCACCGGCCCGGCCTTCACCCAGCCCACCCGCCACGCAGCGCTGGCCACGGCGCTGGCGCTGGTGCCAGACGACGCGGTGGGACCTTCGCCCCGCTCGAACACCCGGGCGTCGATCCGTCCCTCGGCCGTGGGCGATGCCCACTGCAGGTTTACCCCCGCCAAACAAGGCATCCCCGTCCCGCCGGGCGCCGCATAGGCAATACGAGCCAGGTTTTGCGACAGCGGCTCGGCGCGCATCTGTGCAAGGCTCGGCAGCGCGGCCGCGTCATCCACCAAGGTCACGCAATGAGGATTGCCGATGCGCACGAACTGGCTGTAGCACCAGGCCAGGTTCAATGCATGAAGCGGTGGAACGCGACTCACGTCGCACTGGTTGAACGTCACGCTTTCCGTGCCTTCGGCATCGACGGCCAAGGGACCGAACGACGGTGCGCCCAAGTCCAGCCAAAAGCCTTTGACACCTTCGAATTCAGCGGCGCGAACCGATGTTTGCAGTGGTGAGCCGCCGTGCTTGTCGTGATGAACCTGTAGCAGGCAGTCATCATCCTCCGGCAGCCATCCTCGTTCTTGCAGCGACAGGGAGAAAATCGTCAGCCCATTGCCACTGCGCTCGGCCAGTGTGCCGTCGGTATTGACGATCAGCAGATCAAAGGGCGGCTCGTCCTGGAACGGGCCGATCAATAAACCGTCACTGCGATGGGCCTTGGCGTCCGGCGGTGCCTTTCCCGGTGCCCAACCGCAGAAGGCCTGCACGGCGGCGGTGCTCCAGGCTTCTCGCGTTTGTGCGGCCTGGGCGGCAGACAGCGGCAAGTCAATGCCATGGGCACGGACCTGCTGCGGTGAAACCACGCCATAAATATTGCCACGCGCATCATAAAATCGTGTCATGCACCTGATCCGGTCAACCAGCGAAAGAATCGCCACTTTATGCCGGCTGGGCCCACAGGGGCAAAGCTTGTGGTGGGTGCGAACATCGCGTCGGCACCTTGGGGTCGCAGCGAGGTCAGTGGATATGCAAGCATAGGCCCCCACCTGCATCACCGCACCGCACGAAAGCCAAGGACGTTTCATGACTGCAATTACACCCCCTCCCACATTTGTTCCCGGACGCCTGGAACAGATGTCCACCCGCATCGCCTATCTCATCGCAGGTATCGGCATCGCCGCCTGGGCGCCGTTGGTGCCTTACGCCAAGGCGCGGGCGAATCTGGACGAAGGCACCCTCGGGTTGCTGCTGCTGTGCCTTGGGGTCGGGTCGATCCTGGCGATGCCGATTTCCGGCGCGCTGGCGACGCGGTTCGGCTGCCGTCGGGTGCTCAGTGGCGGCACGATCCTGATCTGCCTGGCCTTGCCGCTGCTGGCGACGATGACCTCGCTACCCTGGCTGGTGGCGGCACTGTTCCTGTTCGGCGCCGGGCTCGGGACCGTGGACTCGACCGTGAACCTGCAGGCGGTGATCGTCGAGCGGGCCAGTGGCAAGACCATGATGTCGGGCTTCCACGGCATGTTCAGCCTCGGCGGGATCATCGGCGCGGCGGGTGTGAGCGCCCTGCTCGGCCTGGGGCTGTCGCCGCTGGCGGCGACCCTGGTGGTCAACGCGGTGTTGCTGGTGGCGTTGTTCAAGGCTGCGCCGCACCTGTTGCCCTACGGCAGTGAAAGCTCGGGGCCGGCGTTTGCCATCCCCCATGGCGTGGTGCTGTTTATCGGTATCCTGTGCTTTATCGTGTTCCTGGCCGAAGGTGCGGTACTGGACTGGAGCGCGGTGTTCCTGACCACCGAGCGCGCGGTGGATACCGCCTACGCCGGGCTGGGTTATGCCGCGTTTGCGCTGACCATGACCGTCGGCCGGTTGACGGGCGATTCCGTGGTGCATCGCCTGGGTGCCAGGCGCGTGATCATCTATGGCGGCTCGATCGCCGCAGCGGGCTTTTTCATGGCGACTCTCGCCCCAATGTGGCAAGCGGCGCTGCTCGGCTATGCGCTGGTCGGCGCCGGGTGCTCGAACATCGTGCCAGTGCTCTACACCGCCGTCGGCAAACAGACCCTGATGCCGGAAGCCATTGCCGTCCCGGCCATCACCACCATCGGCTACGCCGGCATCCTCGCCGGCCCGGCGCTGATAGGGTTCGTTGCCCATGGCAGCAGCTTGAGCATCGCGTTCGGTTTGATTGCGATGTCGTTGGTAGCGGTGGCGGCCAGTGGGAAGGTGTTGAAGGTCTGAAGCCTTGTAGATTCACCCGTGGCGAGGGAGCTTGCTCCCTCGCCACGAGATTTGCGTTTCAAGCCGCCGGGTACTGGATCAAAACCCCACACTCGCCTGCACGAAGAACGTACGCGGCGCGCCGACGTAGATGCCCGAGTTGTTGTCACTGGAACGGGTGTAATACTGGTGGTCGAACAGGTTCTTCACCCCAGCACCGACTTTCAGGTTTGACAGCTGCTCGCCGAAGTCATAGCCGGCCCGTACGTTCCAAAGCATGTAGCCCGGCATGTCGCCGTACTGCCCATCGGCGCTGCCGTCGGTGATGTAGTTGTCGCTGAAGCTGCCGTCGGGATTCACGCTGTTGCCCGGTGAGCGCTGCTTGGATTGGGCGAAGCCGTCGAGGTTGTAGGTCCAGCGGTTGACCTCATAGCGCAGGCCCACGGTGGCTACTTGGCGGGAATAGAACGGCAGGTCACGGCCCTTGAAGCTGGGGATTTCGCCTTCATAGGTCGCGCGGGTGTAGGTGAAACCGGCGCTGGCGGTCAGGCCGTCGAGGCGTGGATCCAGCGCGGCCATGTCGTAATGCACCGAAGCTTCCAGGCCCTGATGCTTGGTGGCGCCCATGTTGGTCCAGCCGACATCGTTGCTGATGTACTGCAACTCGTCGTCAAAATCGATGTAGAACAGCGTCACTTCCCCGCCCCACACGTCATCGTTGTAACGCGTGCCGATTTCATAGGTCTTGGCCTTCTCCGGGCTCAGGCCGTTGGCGGTGTTGTTGCCATCGCCGCCCTGGCCCAGTTGGAAATACTGCAGGCTGCCGAACGAGGTCTCGTAGTTGGCGAACACTTTCCAGGCATCGGACAGGTGGTACATCACGCTCAAGGCCGGCAGCGGCTCGTTGCTGTCGATGCTGCGGCGCTTTTCCTGCACAGGACGGCCGGCGGTGTCGAGCACCGGGCGGTCGTGCCATTCGGTGCTGATGCTTTCGAAGCGAATGCCTGGAGTAATGGTCCATTTGCCGACGTCGATCTTGTCATCGATGTACACCGCGTGAGCTTCGGTGCCGCCGGTGCGATCCTGATACACGTGGCCATCGGACCCCGGACGCACCACGGGTTCGTTGTTGCGCAATGCCAGTCGACTGGCCTCTTCGTGCATGCCTTCCTTGAGGTAGCGATAACCGACGCTGGCTTCCTGGGTGGTCGTCCCCAGGTCGAACACATGGGACACCCGAGGCTCGATACCGAAGGTGTAATACGTGCGCGGGTACGACACCAGGTTGCGCTGGTCCCGAGAGGCGATGGTGCTGCCGCGGTAGCTGTCGGAGTAGTAGGTCAGCACTTCGGCCTGGGTGCGCTCGCTGATCTCGCGGATCCACTTGAACGACACATCCTTGCGCCGACCGCTGAAGTTGTCCCAGTCGCGGTCGGACTGGTACGGGTCCGCGTCGTATTGGGCCTGGGTCAAGCCACCGGGCATGTCGGCCTTGGCATCGTAATAGTGGAAGTTCAGCGAGAAGTCATCGACATCGGTTGGCGCCCAATGAGTCTTGAGAATCACGTCGTCGATGTCGTTGTCATTGTTGCTGCGGCGATAACCGTTGCCGTTGACGCCCGAATAGAGGAGCGCCACGCCCATGCCGTTGTCAGCGGTGCCGCCGAGAAAAGCCGTGTCGATGAGCTTCCAACCGCCGCGCTGGGACGTTTCCAGGGTGCTGCCGATCTCACCGGTGGCTTTTTCCGGGATGGCGCGGGTCACGAAGTTGATCACGCCGCCGACGTTTTGCGGCCCGTAGCGCACGGAACCGGCGCCACGGACCACGTCGATGCTGTCCAGATTACCCGAAGAAATCGGCGCCATGGACAGCTGCGGCTGGCCATAGGGCGCGAATGCCGCCGGTACGCCGTCGATCAGCACCGTGGAGCGCGGCGACAGGCGCGAGGTGAGCCCGCGCACGCCAACGTTCAGGGAAATGTCACTGCCACCGGTGCCGTTGGCCTCCTGCACCTGCACACCGGGCACGCGGCGCAACACGTCGCCCACGTTCATGGCGCCCTGCTCCACCATCGCTTCACGGCGGATCACTGTCCGTGCACCGGCGTGGTTCTGCACGACTTCGGCGTTGGCGTCGCCGAGCCAGTCGCCGACCACTTGGATGTCGGTGGTTCCCAGCTCCAACGGGCCGGCGGCGGATGCCGATGGTGCCGGCAGGACGGTCACTGAGCCTTCATCGACCTGGTATTGCAGGCCGCTGCCCTGCAACAACTGACGCAAGGCAGCCTCTGGGGACAGGTTGCCTTCTACCGCCGGGGCTTGTTTGCCGCTCACCAGTTCCGGGCTGAAAAAAACCTGCAAAGACGTCTGCTGGCCGAGTTGGCTCAGCGCTTGGCCCAACGGTTGCGCCTGGATATGGATGGCCGTGGCGGCCTGATCGGCATAGGCCTGGGACAAGCCGGCACTGACGGCCAGGGCAAGGGCTAGCGGCAGCCAGCGGGCGGGGGTGCGGTTGTTGTTTTTGGCGGAAGTTTTCACGTCGAACCTTGTCCTGTCGAATCGCAAGAATACGCGTCTGTTAATGCAAACCAGTTGCAGTTGGACAAGAAGACGAAGAACTCGAAAAAAACCTGAATTTATTTCGCAGTTATTTCCTGACTGCCGTCATCCAGCGTGCGCACGGCCACCGGCAGGACGTTCGGCAAGGCCTTGAGCAGCGCCTCGGGGTTGTCCGAGCGAAACACGCTGGTCAGGCGCAAGTTGCCCACGGCAGCGTTTGCGACCCTGATGGGCTTGGCGCGATAACGGGAGACTTCCTCAGCCACTTCACTCAGTGGCGCGTTATTGAACACCAGCTTGCCGTTGCGCCACGCGGTGAGTTCATCAGCATTGACGGCGTAAGGCGCGGCAACCTTGCCTTGGGCATCGATCCGCGTGCCCAGGCCCGCCGTGAGGCTGACGCCCCCGGACGCCGGGGCGTCGCGCCCCCGGACCTTGACGCTGCCCTCTTCCACGGCGACGCGAGTGCTGTCGGCATCGCGGCGCACATCGAAGCGCGTACCGGTCACCGTCACCTGGCCGCTGCCCGCATCGACCGTAAACGGGCGCGCGGTATCATGCTCGACACTGAACAGTGCTTCGCCCTCGACCAGTTCCACCCGTCGCACGCGATGCTCGAACAGAATGCGCACATGGCTACGGCTGTTGAGGTCGATCAGCGAGCCGTCCGGCAACGCGACATGCCGGCGCTCACCCAGGGCCGTGGCAAATTCACCGCTGTAGTCACCTGAAGCACCCAAGCCGCTGAACAGCCCCAGCCCGACCGCGACCACGAGCAACCCGGCGGCCACGGCATAGCGCAGCAGCGGTCGGCGCCTCGGGCGTTCGGCGGGTGGCTCGCACAACGCTTGCAACCGCTCCCTGGGCAGCAAGTCCGTTGCGCTCCAGATTCCCTGCAGCAGTTGAATTTCGTCACGGTGGTTGGGGTGTTCGCCCAGCCAGGCCTCGAAACGCTCACGCTCGTCGACACCCATGACGGGACTTTGCAGGCGCACGAACCATTGTGCCGCCTCGTCGCGAACCCTGCTCTGCCCGCAGGCGCATTCACGGCTATCCATCATGGAAGGTCCTGTGGCTCAGGTGGAAGATGACGACCGGTCATTGATCGGTCCCGTCCAGGCGATCACGCAGATGGCGCAGGGTGCGGATCATATACTTTTCCACCATGTTTTTTGACAGGCCCAGGCGTTCGGCGATTTCCGCCTGGGTCAGGCCTTCGATCTTCTGCCAGATAAACACCGTGCGGCAGTTGGCCGGCAGCTCGGCGAGTGCCCGCTCGATGGAGTCGGCCAGTTGGATCGCGTGCATGTAATGCTCCGGGTCGCCGGCAAGCGAATGACAGGTGTCGAACGCCACTTCCTCCAGGGCGCCCCGTCGCTCTTCACGCCGATAACCATCCACTGCAATGTTGCGCGCTGTCTGGTGCAGATAAGCGCGTGGCTGTTCAACTTGCGCCGAATCGGACTCGAGCACCCGCACAAAGGTGTCGTGGGCCAGGTCCTCGGCCTGTTGGCGATTGCGCAGGCGACGGGTCCAGGTGCCGATCAACTCTTCGTAGTGTTCGAAAAAGCCGGGTCTGCGAGGCAGCTTGGGGATCATCGCGGCGCGCTGTGGGAACGGGGCGTGAATAGTAATGCTTCCTATTAATATGAAGCAAACCTATTACGGCACCTGTCATCCGAAGCTTGAAATCGAGCATCAGCCCGTGGAGCTTGCTCGCGATGGCAACTGCCAGTGCGCTATCGCGAGCAAGCTCGCTACCACAACGGATGTCGGGTCAGAACCGACACACCGCCGCCGCTCCGCTATCGGTCGGCATGACATGCTCGGGTGGTACGACGATCACTTCACCGCCTTGCCGGGTCACGGCCAGGATCAGTTCATCCAGCACATCCGGGGCTTGTTCGTCGCCGGTTTCGTCGATGATGAGCCTGCCCTTGTCCGGGTCGAGCTGACCGGGAACCTGCCGTTCGGCCTCTACCAGCAGCAACGCGACACGACTCTCCCAAGCGGCCTTGGCAATGTTGGCCAGGTTGTCCAACGCCCGTCCCTGCCCCACCGCGACGCCGTAACGATTCAGGCTGTCGACCACTCGGTCGGCGTGGCTGTGGGCCATGAGTTTCGAGCACTGGACCCGCAACTCTTCCAGGCCCAACCGCGAAGGATCCCCTTCGATGCCCTGCGCCAGCACGTTCGGGTTATGGCTGACGGCACGGAACACCGCCTGGTTTTCCGGCAGGGCCACGACAATCATCGGCAGCCCTGAAGGTTGCGAATGGTATTGCAGGATGGCTTTGTCCACAGCACGGAAAAAGCGCTCGCGGTCCAGGTTGATTTCATCTTGCTTACCGCCGCCGGCGGACTCATGCATCATCGGATCGCCGCGCTCGCTGCTGCGGCTGAAACCGTTGGGAAAGCCTTGCTGGTCGCCCGAGGTCAGGTCGTCGCCCAAGGCCTCGTTCTGGTTACGCGGAACCTGTTCGGCCAACTCGACTTTTTCCAGCTGCTCGCAAGAGCCCTCGTACAACCAGACTTCATTACGGGTCAGGCACAGCACTTGATATCGTTCGGTTGACTGGACCAGCCGCAGCAGCGGCTTGAGGTAAGGATGGCTATTGGCGAAGGCGCATTGCGGCAAACGCTGGTTCACGGCGATGACTTTGAAATAGTCACGTGCACCAAACACCGCGATGCCGTCGCGATTGGAGTTCCAGAAATCCTGGTCGTCCACCAGCGCATGAAAAGGCTCGAGCAACGGCGTGCAATCGAGGCCAGGGTGCTGGTTTTCCAGTTGGGTTTGCAGTTCGCGCACCAGGTTCTTGTAGCGAATCGGGTCCTGGCTGCGCTCCGGGAATGTGCGGTGTGTGGGCATATACAACGAAAGGCTCGGCTGTTCGTCGAACGCCAGGAGCTCGGCCAGCACTTGTTGGCTGAAGGGTTGATGAGCGGTCATGATTGTCTCCTTATTCTTTGCCACGAGCCTCTTGGTTTTCGAGGAAATCCTCCTCCAACATGGCGTCTACCATTTCCGGCGGAGCTTCATCCACAGGGGCAGTCACGCGTCCCATGGATTCGACGGCGGGGTTGAGTTTGCCGATCTGATGATCGAGCGCATGCAGCATTTTCTCGGCGGCGCCCTCCACCGCCAGCTCCAGGCTTTCAGCCTTGTGACTAACGGAAATGGCCGCAACGCCTTGCAGGCGCGCCTCGATCTGGCAGCGTTTGTCAGCGGCGCCGCCCTTCTGGGCGTTCTCGTCGCTGACGTGGATTTCGACGCGGGCCAGTTGATCTTCGAAACGCTGCAGCGCGTCCACCACCGTGCTGCCGACCCATTCCTGCAATCGGGCACTGCCTTCGATATGGTTGCTGTTGACTTGAACTTGCATGATCGACTCCTTTGCAAAAGACGGCTGACGCCGCCTGTTGTAGGTAGAAGAAGATCCAGCGGGCGAAGTTCCCGGCGCGGGATGACTGGCCAATGCCCTGGCCAAACGCAGCGGCGATGAATAAAAAAACGGGAGCGCTGCGAAGCGCTCCCGCTTTTTTTTCCAATGCGCGATTGAGCGCCTCAAGCCTCGGGCATTTTCCGGAAGCCCACCGCCAACCTGTTCCAGCCGTTGATGGCGTTGATTGCCACGCTCAGGTCGACCATTTCCTTGGGCGTGAAGTGCTCGCTCAGCAATGCGTAGTCTGCGTCGGGAGCATGGGTCTCGCTCAGGCGTGTGAGTGCTTCGGTCCAGGCCAGGGCGGCGCGTTCGCGGCCGGTAAAGAATGGCGCCTCGCGCCAGGCAGTCACCGCATACAGTCGACGTTCGGTCTCGCCGCTCTTGCGCGCGTCGGCAGTGTGCATGTCGATGCAGAACGCACAGCCGTTGATTTGCGAAGAGCGCAGCTTGACCAGTTCGAGCAGGGACTTTTCCAGGCCCAGTTTCGAGACCGCGGTTTCCAGGGCCAGCATGGCTTTGTAGGCATCTGGGGAAGCGGCGTGGAAATCGATACGTGGTTGCATCTTGAACTCCTGGACAATTGGGGTGTGGCGCTACGTTAGCCCTGCACAGGCGCGGGACAAATAGCCAATTGTTGGGAAGTTCGGGTGGCCAATGGAGACCGGGTTTACCGATGGAAATGACCGCACGCTTTTGTGTCAGACCCGACTGCGCAGCCACTGCAAAAAACGCTTCTTGGCGATCGGCTTGGGCACGTCGCGCGTCAGGTTCTGGGCCAAGTGCATGCGCACGTCCAGCAGGTTTTTCATCGCGTCGCTGATGTCGCGGCGGGCATCCAGGCAGGGCCTGAGGTAACTGTTCTCGATGCGATAAAGGGTACAGAAAGTCTTGGCCGAGAAACTTGCCAGGGTGGCCTGGTCGGAGACGATTCCAGCTTCGCCAATCACCTCGCCCGGCCCCATGCGCGCGGCTTCGAATGGTTGGCCGTTGCGAATCAGGGTGACGCTGATCACGCCGGTTTCGATGATGAACAAATGATCGCTGACCTCACCGGCGGGCAGGATCATGTCACCGGCGCGAAAGGTCTGCAACGTCATGTTCTGGCTGAAGGTATCCTTTTCATCCGGGCGCAGCGTAGAGAAAATGCTGGAGCTCTCCAACAGCGCCCGGGGACGCGATGCCCCCATCGCCGCGGTGCTTTCGCCGGTGGACAACAGGCTGACGCCTGACGCCTGCAAATGCCGGAACGCCAAGTCGAACAATTGATTGCGTACTTCGCGCTTCTGCCCCATTGAAGCCACGAACCCGCTGATCTCGTATTCCGCGCCAGCGCTTCCCGTGCTTTTCAGCGTCACGCAAGGCGCCGGGCTGGCGAGCAGCGCGCGGCAGCCGATCATTGCCCGCTCCAGCGCGTCGATTACCTTTTGCGGACGCGCGTGAGGACTGACCTGCAAGCTCACGGACAAGCCATGCATATCGCTGGGCCGGCTGAAGTTGACGATCTTGGCCTTCGCCGCGAGTGAGTTGGGAATCACCGCCATACTGCCCTGGGAAGTCTGCAACCGTGTCGCCCGCCAGTCGATGTCGGTGACCCGGCCTTCGGTGCCATCGATGGAAATCCAGTCATCGACTTGATAGGGCTTGGTGGTGTTGAGCACGATCCCGGAGAACACATCGCTGAGCGTGCTCTGCAAGGCCAGGCCGACGATGATCGCCATCGCACCGGACGTCGCCAGCACGCCCTTGACCGGAAGATCCAGCACGTAGGCCAACGCCGCGATGACAGCAACCAGGAAGATCACCGCGCCGAGCAGATCCTGCAGCAATCGCCCGGTATGGCCGACCCGTTGCATCATGACCGCGCCGATCATGACCGTCAGGGTCCGCGCGGCGAACAGCCACCAGGCAATCTGCAAACCGGTCGCGGCCAAGTGCCGTGGCACATCGTCGACCCACTGCGCCGGCTCCATGGGATTGAGCCCTTCGTTGAACAGCAGCATGCTGAACAACGAAAAAATCACCAGCCGCCCGCCGATTTTCCAATAGGTCCGATCAACACTGACCAGCCGCCACAACAGCAAGTCGAGCACAAGCAACGCCAGGGCACTGAGCAGCGGGTGATCGGTGATCAGGGACAGCATCAGGGGACAGCTCCAGAAGGTCATTGGCGAGAAGATTGGCACAGAATCAGCCGGCTGTAGAGATCGCCGAAAGAACCTTGTAGGAGCGCGCTGCGCCTCAGCCGTCCATACCCCCGAAGCGCCCGGAATGGAAATCCTCGAAGGCCTGGTGGATTTCCTGCTCGCTGTTCATCACGAACGGACCATGGCCGACGATGGGTTCATCGATCGGTTCGCCGCTGAGCAGCAGCAATACCGCGTCGGTGTCGGCGTGCAGGTTCAATTGATCACCGGCGCGCTCGAACAGGGCCAATTGCCCCGCCTCCACCCGCTCGCGACCATTGGCCTGGACCGAGCCACGCAGCACGACCAACGCGGTGCTGTGGCCTTCATGCAGGTCGAGCGTCAGGTCCTTGCCGGCATTCAGGCGGATATCCCAGACGTCGATGGGGGTGAAGGTCTTCGCCGGGCCTTGATGGCCCTCGAACGTACCCGCAATCAGGCGCAGGCTGCCGGCGGCGTCCTTCAGGGCGATGTTCGGGATGTCTCCCTTGAGCAGGGTCTGGTAGCCGGCCGGCGCCATTTTGTCCTTGGCTGGCAGGTTGACCCACAATTGGACCATTTCCATGAAACCACCCTGCCGGGCAAAAGCTTCGGAATGAAACTCTTCATGGATGATCCCAGAAGCGGCGGTCATCCACTGCACATCTCCGGGGCCGATCTTGCCGCCGCTGCCGGTGGAGTCCCGGTGTTCCAGCTCGCCCTGGTAGACGATGGTCACGGTCTCGAAACCGCGATGCGGGTGCTGGCCGACGCCACGACGTTCATGGGTGGGCGCAAATTCGGTGGGGGCCGCATGGTCCAGCAGCAGAAATGGGCTGATGTGCTTGCCCAGGTTATCGTAGGAAAATAGCGTGCGAACCGGGAAGCCGTCGCCGACCCAGTGCGGCCTTGGACTGGTGTAGAGGCCAATAATCTGTTTCAAGCTGCGTCTCCAAATCAGGTAATGCGATTCGATGAACACAGCTTAAAACCCACGACGTTAGTTCACCAGACTGCAAAAATCGGTCTTAGCGTTCTATTCACAGAACGGTGATTTTCAAAGCTGATTGCGCTTGGCAAACTCTGACAGGCCCACCAGGGAATTCAACCCAAGCTTTTCCAACAGGCGGGTCTTGTAGGTGCTGACTGTCTTGGGGCTCAGGAACAACGCCTCGGCGATGTCCTTGCCTCGCATGCCCATCTCCAGCATCCGTAAAATGGAAAGCTCGCGCGTGGACAGCCTCTCCAGCGCCTGCTGCTCGGATTGTTGTTGGAAATCCAGCCTGACGGGCATCTGGGGGAAATAGGAATAGCCGGACTTCATGGCGTGAATGGCCTTGATCAGCTCTTTCAAATCGCTTTTCTTGGTCACGAACCCCCTGGCCCCGGCCGAGATACAGCGATTGCAGAAATGCTGGGCATCCTGGGAGGTGAACACCAGCACGGCGCACCCCGGATACTGGCCAGTGATCCAGACCAACAGGTCCAGGCCATCGAAACCGTTCATCACCAGGTCCAGGATCACCAGCTCCGGAACATCGTCCTTGATGCGGGTCCTGGCCTCGGTCGCGCCGCTGACATCCGTGACAGCGAATCCTTCGTTCTGGCAGACAAGCCGCAGCGCCCCTCGGATGACAGGGTGGTCATCGACAATCAGTACTTTTTTCAATACAGCTCCCCGGAGTCAATGCAAACGGCGCCGACGCCATGACTGCACCGGACTGTTACACAGGTAATTGGTCGCGCCACCTGTCAGATCTGACAGTGCCGACCAACGGCGCGCATCAGCCGCCGTGCCCTTGTCTGACGGTGCCTCCCCAGGGTTGGGCCGACTCGCTGGCCTCGGGATCGACGCCCTTCATCAGGCGCCGCAGCGAAACAGCATCGGGTAACTGGGCGGTAGTCATTTGCAAACTGGCTCGTCCACTGGCGGGCAACGTCCCCAGCGCAGCTTCCTGAGTGTTATAGATCAGGCCATGACGGACTTGCGGGTTATCGAGACAGAACCCAGGCAGGTCCAGCGCACCCTCTGCCAAGATGGCGTTGACGACAACCAGGTCGAACGGCTCGCAGCCATAGTCCACCAACGTCAGGAACTCATGCACGTCACTCACCGGCGCAATGCGGAAATAGCCCAGGTGATTGAACAGGCGTTCCAACTGCATTCGGTGAAAATGCAACGGGTCGGCAATCATGATACGTAATGCTTTATTTGGCATGGCAGGCATTCCAATGGCGACGCGACAGGTACGAACCGGCTTGGGAACGTTAAGTCGCGTCAGGCTAGAGGAAGGTTTTTAGCGACGCTGTAGGACGAATCCCAAAAGCAGGCGGAAAAATCGCCAAACGACCTGCGGTTCTGCAGCCATCGATCAGTCCTGGTTGCCTGAAGGTTCAATCGCACCTCGTTGCGACCCGGTGACGAAGCGTGCGCTCGCCATATGAATTTCCAGCCGTTCGGCCAGGCGTTCCATCGCCTGGCGCAATAGGTCTACCGCTTCGGCGAGTGACGAAACGGCGCCCGCCCGACAGGCGCTTTCCAGTGCATCGCAGGCCGCGATCAGCCGCTGTGCCTGGATAAGCCGTGCCCCGCCCTTGATCCGATGCGCCAGATCGGACAACCCGGGCAAGTCGTGACGCGAAAACAATGGCTGCAACCGAGCCTTGTCCAACGCATTGCTATCGATCAGCTCCTGCAACAACTTGCCGAGTGAAATCCTGTCGCCGCCCGTCAGTTGTTCCAGGCTGGTCAAATCGAAGTCGTCAGCGGCGGCGGCCGGCTCCACGGCGGAACCGGCCGTGATCAATACCAGGCAGGCATCCAGTTGCTTGAGGCTGATGGGTTTGAACAGGCAATCGTCCATGCCCGCCGCAAGACAACGGTCTCTTTCCTCGGGCTGGGCATTGGCCGTGAACCCGAGGATTTTCGTTGGCGACAAGCCTTGGACCCGCTCTTCGTTGCGAATGGCGCGCGCCAGTTCGTAGCCGCTCATCAGCGGCATGTTGCAGTCAGTGATGACCACATCGAAGTGCCCGGCGCGCCACACACGCAAACCCTCGGCGCCGTCTTCAGCTTCATGCGCAACGTGGCCCAGGTAATTCATCTGCTGGGACAACAACAAGCGGTTGGCCGGGTAGTCGTCAACCACCAGGACGTTGAGCACCTGGGCCGGCGCCAGCGTCTCGTCCTGGACCGCTGGCGCTTGGGTCACGGCTTCGAGCAACGGCAACTCCAGCAGGATTTCGACCTGCGTGCCCTGCCCCGGCACGCTACTGAGCCGCAGGCTGCCTCCCATCATTTCGCACAAGGTGCGACTGATGACCAACCCCAACCCGGAACCGCCGCGAGCAGCTTCGGTATTGTCGCCAACTTGGGTAAACGGGCTGAACAGCCGTCGCTGGTCCTGGGCGGATATTCCGGCGCCGGTGTCTTCGACCCGCAGGTGAATGTCCAGACGCTTGCCGTCACGCGTCGGTTCGGTTCTCAAGCCCAGGCGCACGCAGCCTTGGTCGGTGAACTTGATGGCATTGCTCAGAACGTTCGAGACAATCTGCTTGAAGCGCAGCGGGTCAATCGACACGTCATGATTGCTTGCCGCATCCAGGTCCAGTTGCAGACGCAGCTGTTTCTGCCGGGCCAGGCCTTCGAACATTCTCGCTACCGACTCGGTCAAGGCCCGCAGGTTGGCCCGCTCGGGCACCAGCGACAGCCGTCCCGATTCGATGCGAGCGATGTCGAGGATGTCGCCGATCAAATCCAACAAGCCTTGGGCAGCACTCGACGCAACTTCGAGGGCGGGCCGGTCCATGACGCCCCGATCGGCTTTTTTCAACGCCAGTTCCAGCATGCCGATCACGGCGTTCATCGGCGTGCGGATTTCATGGCTCATGATCGCCAGGAACGTGGTCTTGGCCCGGTTGGCATCGTCGGCGCTGGCCTTGGCCACGCGCAACTGCTCCAGCAGCCGCCGCAGGTAGATGACCCAGCCCAACGTCAACAACAACAGCAGCGCGGCGATGGCAAACCCTCGGACGATGGTGGTGCGGTTGCGCAGCCAGTAGCTGTCGTCGATCACCACTTCACTGCGCCAACGGTTGGTCAGCTCATCCATTTCCTCGGGGGAAATGCTCAGTAGCGCCTTGTCCAGGATTGAATACAGTTGCGGCGCGTCCCGGTTCGTTGCCAGGGCAACGCGCGCGGGCACCGTGCCCACGGTGCTGGTGACTTGCAGCGAGCCGCGATACTGGCGAGAAATCATATAGCGGGCGCTGATCAACGAATTGATCGCGCCATCCGCCGTGCCCGCAGCGACCATGGCCATGGCGTCGGCGGCGTTTTGCGCCGATACCAGTTGCACGCCGGGAAACTGCTCCAGCAGGTAGTCACGCAGTACGTTGCCTCGCACCAACGCCAGTCGCTTGCCAGCCATCCGATCCACCGTCAACGCGTCCCTGGCCTTGATGGGCACCACCAGCACGAACGGGTTCGTCAGGTACGGTCGGGTAAAACGCAACTCATCCTCGAGCTCGGAACTGGGGATGGCGGTCGCCAGCACGTCGGCTTTGCCGCTGGTGATCAGGCCGATCAGTGCGTCCACCGAGTCGCCACGCTGGATGTCGAATTTCAGGCCGGTACGCAGGCTGATCCTGGCCAGCACGTCGGCACCGATACCGCGCAGATGGCCCTGCTCGTCAAAAAAAGTCAGCGGCAGGAAATGTTCGCTGACCGCCACTTTGATCCGCGGATGTGCGTCGAGCCAACGCTGTTCATTGACACTGAAATGCACCGCTGGCTGACCCGCCACGCTCGCCCCGCCGGCGCTCCAACGCCGCAGGATACCCATGCGCTCGCCAACGGGAATGGCTTGCAGGGCGGCATTGACGATGCGCAACAGCCGCCCATTGTCGCGACTGACCGCGAAGGCGAAGGGTTGCACTTCCATGCGAGAAAAATCCACCAACTGGACGTTGTTCAGGTAGTTCTTGCTGATCAGGTAATGGGCGCTGATCGAATCTCCCAGGTAGACATCGGCCTGGCCAAACGCTACGGCGCCAATGGCGCTCAAGGTCGAGGGGAACAACTGCAAAGTGGCGTCGGGATAGAACGCCTCGACCTGGTCCGGTGGCAAGTAGTGATAAAGCATCGCTACCCGCTTGCCCGCCAGGTCCGTGGGCACATCCTCGCTGTCGTCGACGCGGGCCACCAGGGTGGGCAGGTCATCGGCGTAGGCTTGGGACATGACTAGCGCGGGATCGCTGGCCTCGAAGCCGTTGGCGGTGCCGAGCAGATCGATCTCCCCGTCGCGCAGCGCCTGGAGCGATGCGTCCCGTGACGCGTAGCGCCGCACTTGGATCTCGACATGCAGCAGCTGCCCCAGCAATTGGGCGTAATCAGCCGTCAATCCCTCATAATCCCGGTCATTTGCGGTGATACTGAACGGCGGATAATCCGGCGCCGAGGCACCCAGCAGCAACCGGCCCTTTTGCCGCAGCCAGCGCCGATCGGCCTCGTCCAGGGACACGGAATAGTCGCTCACGGTGGAACGCCCGAGCACGCGCAGCGACTCGGGTTCGGCACCCACCTGTGGCGCCACACATGCTAAGCCCAGCCATATCGCCGCCAGGCCTGTGCGCAGAAACAGCATCATTGGATCAGGGTTTCGCTTGGCGAAATCGGCCCGGAGCGCTACAGGCTAGCGACCGGCTGATAGGTTCGAACTGCCAAAGCGAGGGAACAGCGAACCGTCAACGTACCCGCCAGCCGAAACCAGGAGGCACGTTGAGAGTGTAGGAAGTTTCTGAGGAATTTCCCGGCGAGCGTGGGATTGGGACTATTTCGTTGCTGAGACCTACGCCATGGCCAGCTTCAAGTCGCCCACCGAATGCCCCTGCCCGCGATGGTTGCCATGCTCATAGAGAGAGCCGGCGATTTCATCGGCGCGCACCGGCAGGATCGACAACAAGGTGTCGCTCAGGCCATGGCTGGCCTGGCAGAAACCCTGCATGTAGATCGCGGCCTTGCAGCGCTCGTCGGTGATCAACTTGTAGTTGCGATCCACCTCGAAATCTCCCAGGTACGGCGCCAGCGGCTCGAGCAACGTACGGTGCATCTGCCGCTCGTAACCGGTGGCGAGCACCACCGCGTCATAGCGGCGCACCGTCAGTTCACCGGTGGCATTGTTGCGCACCGCCAGTTCCACGCCGGCGTCAGTGGCGGTGGCTTGATCCACCGTAGTGAGGGTGCGGAAGGCGTGGCGCGCCACGCCCGATACCTTCTGCCGGTAGAAAATCCCGTAGATGCGTTCGATCAGGTCAATGTCCACCACTGAATAATTGGTGTTGTGGTACTCGTTGACCAAGCGCTCGCGCTCGCTATGGGGTTGCTGGAACACCAGGTCGGTGAATTCCGGGGAGAACACTTCGTTGACGAACGGGCTGTCGTCCGCCGGCTTGAGGGCCGAGCCGCGCAGGATCATGTCGACCTGCACCGACGGGAAGCTGTCGTTGAGGTCGATAAAGGCCTCCGCCGCGCTTTGCCCGCCGCCGATAATGGCGATGCTCATTGGCTGGCCGCTCACGCAGGGTTGGGTCGCCATGCGCTCCAGGTATTGAGAATGGTGGAAGACCCGGGCGTCATTCTTGAAGCCTTTGAACGCTTCGGGAATACGCGGCGTGCCACCGGCACTGACCACCACCGAACGGGTGATGCGTACGAATTCCTCACCCTGGCCACTACGGGAAATCACCCGCAGCGCTTCGACTTGCTGGTTGTGCAGCACCGGTTCGATGCGCAGCACTTCTTCGCCGTAGCGGCTTTGCCCGGCAAACTGCGCCGCGACCCAACGCAGGTAATCGTTGTACTCCATGCGGCACGGGTAGAAGGTTCCAAGGTTGATGAAATCAACCAGGCGGCCATGGTGCTTGAGGTAATTGACGAACGAATACGGGCTGGTGGGATTGCGCAGGGTCACCAGGTCCTTGAGGAACGAGATCTGCAACTCGCTCTGGGTCACCAGGGTGTTGCCATGCCAGCGATAGTCGGCCTGTTTGTCGAGGAACAGCACATCCAGCTCGCCCTGGACCTGGCCGCGCTCCTGGAGCGCAATGGCCAGCGCCAGGTTCGAGGGGCCGAAGCCGATGCCGATCAAGTCGTGAACGTTGGGCGCAGCAATTGCCTGAGTCATGTCCAGTGTCCTCTGGAGAAGCCCCTCAACAGGGCGCGAAAGCCTGGTGACTCGCTCGGCCCGCGTAAGGCCGTCAAGTCGTCTGTTGAGAGGAACGAGGACGGTGTGGGGAAATTTACCGCTGCGCGATCAGTGAAGGTGAATCAAGGCGCGTCCCACTGCCGCACGCGCACCCGACAATGCTTCATGGCGTTGACGATGTGCTTCTCCACCAACGCCCGGGAAATGCCCAGGCGCTCGGCGATCTGCGCATGGGACAAGCCTTCGAGCTTGCGCAGCAGGAAGCTCTCGCGACACAGCGGTGGCAACTCGGCCAGGGCCCGTTGCAGCATGCCCAGGCGCTGGCCGTGGTCGAGGCTGGTATGGGGCGATGGGGTGAAGAAGCGTTCCTCACTGTCCAATACGTCGAGCGATTCGACCTGACGCAGCGTATTGCGCCGATGGCCGTCGATCACCAGGTTCAATGCGGTGCGATAAAGGAACGCCCGGGGTTGCTCAATGGGCGTATCACTGGCGCGCTCCAGTACCCGCACGTAGGCGTCATGCACCACATCCTCGGCCGCCTGGCGGTTGCCTAGCCTGGCGTTCAGGAAACACACCAGTTCGCGATAGTAGTTTTCCAACATGACTCCCGTGCGCAATGTCTGCGACAACTATCCCTGTGCCAACCGGCATGCCGAAAAATCGCATGGCACGATAGTGGCAGATTCAATAGCGTAATTTATAGTAATTCTCATATAGATTTAAAGCTTTGGTTTGTATCAAGGCGGCTTCGTTTATTCCCAGTAGCGCCAGGTATTTGCTTTTGTGGCGAGGGAGCTTGCTCCCGCTGGCCTGCGCAGCAGGCCCAAGGCAGGCGACATTTTTAAAACTGGGGCTCAGTTTTGGGGCCGCTTCGCGGCCCAGCGGGAGCAAGCTCCCTCGCCACGGGGTTAGTGTCGTTCAACTGGCACCCGCTAAATTCCCGCCCGTAACGCTCGTCTACCAGAACACCCCCCCGTCCCTGCTGCTCCTGCGACGGGGCCCGATATCATTGGCCGGAACCCTGCATGAATCGTCCCCGCCTCACCCGACCCGCCTGGCTCCTGACCTTCGCCCTCTTGCCGGCCGTGGCTTTCGCTGCGTGGCAAGCGGTTGCGCCGAACCGTGCCCCCATGGCCACCGTCGCCGTCACCCGTGGCGATATCGAAAACAGCGTCACCGCCCTTGGCACCCTGCAACCAAGGCGTTACGTGGATGTGGGCGCTCAAGCGTCCGGGCAGATCCAGAAGATCCATGTCGAAGCCGGTGACGAGGTCCACGAAGGCCAGCTATTGGTAGAAATCGACCCGTCCACGCAAAAAGCCAGGCTCGACGCCGGGCGCTTTTCCATTGAGAACCTCAAGGCCCAGCTCCAGGAACAGCGCGCCCAACACGACCTGGCACAGCAGAAATTCCGTCGCCAGCAGCAACTCAAGGCCGGCGGCGCCACTCGCGAAGAAGATGTGCAGACCGCCCAGGCCGAAGTGCGGGCGACCCAGGCGCGCATCGACATGTTCCAGGCGCAGATCCGCCAGGCCCAGGCCAGCTTGCGCAGCGACGAGGCCGAGTTGGGCTACACGCGCATTTATGCGCCGATGAGCGGCACCGTCGTCGCCATCGGTGCCCGGGAAGGCCAGACCCTCAACGCCCAGCAGCAAACCCCGCTGATCCTGCGCATTGCGCGGCTGTCGCCGATGACGGTCTGGGCCGAAGTTTCGGAAGCCGACATCGGCCACGTCAAGCCGGGCATGACCGCCTACTTCACGACATTGGCCGGTGGCAGCCGGCGCTGGAGCAGCACCGTGCGGCAGGTCCTACCGGTGCCGCCACGCCCGCTGGAAGCCAGCCAGGGCGGCGGCCCTACCGGTGGCCGCAGCGGCAGCGAACGGGTGGTGCTCTACACCGTGTTGCTGGACGTCGACAACGCCGACCGCGCGCTGATGACCGACATGACCGCCCAGGTATTTTTCGTCGCCGCCCAAGCCAAGGACGTGCTGACCGTGCCCATCGCCGCCTTGCAGGACGCCGGTCAGGTACGGGTGCTGGCCGACAATGGCGACGTCCAGCCGCGCACTGTTCGCACCGGCGTCAGCGACCGCCTGCGCACGCAAATTATCGAGGGTCTGAACGAAGGCGACCGGGTGCTGATCGGACCGGCCAGCGGCAGCGGGGGCTGAAATGGATACGCCCCTGATCGAACTGCGGGACATTCGCAAGGCCTACGGCGGCGGCGACAGCCCACGGGTGGAAGTCTTGCGTGGCATCGACTTGTCGATCCATGCGGGGGAGTTCCTGGCGATTGTCGGGGCGTCCGGCTCCGGTAAATCGACGCTGATGAATATCCTCGGCTGCCTCGACCGTCCCACCCGTGGCGAGTATCTTTTCGCCGGCGAAGACGTCGCCGGCCTGGGCAGCGACGAACTCGCCTGGCTGCGGCGCGAAGCGTTTGGCTTTGTGTTTCAGGGCTACCACCTGATCCCCTCCGGCAGCGCCCAGGAAAACGTCGAGATGCCGGCCATCTACGCCGGCACCTCGGCCGCCGAGCGCCACGCCCGGGCCAGCGCCCTGCTCGAACGCCTCGGCTTGGCAAGCCGCACCGGCAACCGTCCCCACCAGCTGTCCGGCGGGCAGCAACAGCGGGTATCGATTGCCCGGGCCTTGATGAACGGCGGGCACATCATCCTCGCCGACGAACCCACCGGCGCGCTCGACAGCCAGAGCGGGATCGAGGTCATGGCGCTACTCGACGAACTGGCGAGCCAGGGTCATGTGGTGATCCTGATCACCCACGATCGCGACGTGGCCGCGCGGGCCAAACGCATCATCGAAATCCGCGATGGGCTGATCATCAGCGACAGCGCCACCGCTTCGCCGACCGCCCCACAAGCCAATCCGAACGCGTTGCAAGCGGTGGACCTGCGCCAGCGCCTGAGCGCCGGCAGCGAGCACAACGGTGCCTGGAAAGGTGAGCTGATCGACGCGGTACAAGCGGCGTGGCGAGTGATGTGGATCAACCGCTTTCGCACCGCCCTGACCTTGCTCGGCATCGTCATCGGCGTGGCCTCGGTGGTGGTGATGCTGGCCGTGGGCGAAGGCAGCAAGCGCCAGGTCATGGCCCAGATGGGCGCCTTCGGCTCGAACATTATCTACCTCAACGGCACGGCACCCAATCCGCGCGCCACCAAGGGCATCATCAGCGAACACGACATTGCCGCCCTCGCCGCCCTGCCCGAAGTGCAGCGCATCATGCCGGTCAACGGCAACAACGCCAACGTGCGTTTCGGCAACCTCGACCACACCAGCTATGTGGGCGGCAACGACACCAACTTCCCGACCATTTTCAATTGGCCGGTGGCCCAGGGCAGTTACTTCAGCGAAGCCGACGAACGCAGCGCAGCAGCGGTAGCCGTGATCGGCTACAAGGTCCGGCAGAAGTTGCTCAAGGATGTCGTCGATCCCATCGGCCGCTACATCCTGATCGAAAACGTACCGTTCCAGGTCGTCGGCGTGCTGGCCGAAAAAGGCGCCAGCTCTGGCGACTCGGACGCCGACAATCGCATCGCGGTGCCCTATTCCGCCGCCAGCGTGCGCTTGTTCGGCACACGTCATCCGGAATACGTAGTGATCGCGGCGCGGGACGCCGGCAAGGTCAAGGAAGCCGAGGACGCCGTTTCCCGCACCCTGTTGCGCCTGCATGACGGCAAGCAGGATTTCGAGCTGACCAACAACGCCGCGATGATCCAGGCCGAGGCCCGCACCCAAGGCACGCTGTCGCTGATGCTCGGGGCCATTGCGGCGATTTCACTGCTGGTGGGCGGCATCGGCGTGATGAACATCATGCTCATGACGGTGCGCGAACGGACTCGGGAGATCGGCATCCGCATGGCCACCGGCGCCCGCCAGCGCGACATCCTGCGCCAGTTCCTGACTGAAGCGGTGATGCTCTCCGTGGTCGGTGGATTGGCCGGCATCGGCCTGGCCTTGCTGGTGGGCGGCGCATTGCTGCTGGGCAAGATCGCCGTGGCCTTCGAATGGCTGGCGGTGTTCGGCGCCTTCGGTTGCGCGCTGATCACTGGCGTCGTCTTCGGTTTCATGCCCGCCCGCAAGGCGGCTCGCCTCGACCCGGTCGCGGCCCTCACCAGTGAATGAACCCCACCCTATGAAAGCGCACCTGACCCTTCTGGCCGCCAGCCTGTTGCTGGCGGCCTGCGCCACTCCTGCGTCGGCACCGGACAGCGGCATCCAGCCGCCCCAGGCCTGGCAGAGCCTCGACACCCCTGGCAGCCGAGCGGATAACCAACAATGGTGGACGCATTTCGGCAGTCCGCAACTCGATCAATTGATCGAACAGGCACGCTTGGGTAGCTTCGACTTGGCCGCGGCCATGGCCCGGGTGCGCCAGGCCCAGGCCAGCGCGGTGATCGCCGGCGCGCCGTTGCTGCCCGCGGTCACGGCCGGGCTCAACGGCAATCGCCAGGAATTGTTGCGCGGCAAAGGCTACAGCCAACTGGACGTCGACCGGGACAACCGCACCATCGATTACTACGACGCCAACCTCAGCACCAGCTATGAGCTGGATTTCTGGGGCGGCAAGCGGGCGGCCCGGGACAGCGCGCAGAGCTCGCTGTCGGCCAGCCAGTTCGACCGGGCGACGGTGGAGCTGACCTTGCTCAGCGGCGTCGCCAACAGTTACACCCAAGCCTTATCGCTGCGCGAACAACAGCGGATCGCCGAACTGAACCTGGCCAACGCACAAAACGTCTTGAAGCTGGTGCAAACCCGCTACGACGCCGGCAGCGCCACTGCCCTGGAGCTGTCCCAGCAAAAAAGCCTGGTGGCGACCCAACAACGCCGCGTGCCGCAAGTGCAACAACAAGCCCGCGAAGCGTTGATCACCCTCGCGGCGTTGCTGGGCCAACCGGTGCAGTCGCTCCAGCTCGACGATGAACCGTTCGACCGCTTGCACTGGCCCGCCATCAACGCCGGCGTGCCCAGCGAGCTGCTGCGCCGCCGCCCCGATATCGCCGCCGCCGAAGCACGCCTCGCCGCCGCTCAGGCTGATATCACCGTGGCCCGCGCCGCCATGCTGCCCTCGGTCACCCTGGGCCTGAGCTTGGCCACTGGCGCCGACATCGCCGATCAATTGCTGCGCAACAACGTCTACAACCTCGGCGCCGGCCTGACCGCACCGATCTTCAACAACGGCCGCCTGCGGGCCGAACGGGACAGGGCCAGCGCCCGGCAAGAAGAATTGCTGGAAACCTATCGCGCGGCGATCGTGAACGGCTTCGCCGACGTCGAAAAAGCCCTGAACAGCATCAACGGATTGGATCAGCAACGGCAATGGCAGACCGAAGAACTGCACCAGGCCCAGACCGCCTTCGACATTGCCCAAAGCCGCTACCAGGCCGGCGCCGAAGACCTGCTCACCGTGCTCGAAACCCAACGCACGTTGTACGCGGCACAGGACATGAACGTGCAACTGCGGTTGGCGCGGGTGCAGGCGAGCGTGGCGTTGTACAAGGCGTTGGGTGGGGGTTGGCGGGTGGCGCCGATCTAAAGCCGAGCACCACCGTGGCGAGGGAGCTTGCTCCCGCTGGGCTGCGTAGCAGCCCCAATGGCAAGCGCATCGGTGGGCCAGGTGTTTTGAGGCGGCTGGTTCTGGGGCCGCTGCGCAGCCCAGCGGGAGCAAGCTCCCTCGCCACGGGTAATTCGTCTCTTCAAAAATAGTGTTCGGCTCGGGTTCTGTTTATCGGGCTATGTAGGACACCCGAGCGAGGCTACGTTGCCTTGCGTCATTGCCTACAACTACGCCAGAATCCGCCGGCTTGTGCGTCTGGCTCGTGGCTTTTACTGTTTCCGGGTCGCTGATTTCAGCGATCGGGTTTGGTAGCCCGCGAGTCAACTAGGCGCAAGCGCCACCCTTCGCAGATGCTGTCTGGGCATCTGTTTCATGGTGGCCGTGCGCAGGGCGTCTTCGGGCGCGCCGGGTTCCTAGTGCTCCGGTCTACCAACCCGCGTGCGGCCGCCACCCAATCGTTTGGTAGCGATGGTGTCGGCTCCTGAAAATGAATACTAGGAGTTACACCATGTTCAAGATCACCCCCAATCCCCCCGAAGACGATTCCAGGAAACTCAACGAAGCCGCCGACCGCGCCCTCGCCTTTTACCTCGATCCCAAACCTGAAACACCCAATCCACCGCCGGGCCAGCTATTCACCGTGGCAGAAGGAGCGGACATGGAATGCCTGTTGGCCAACCTCAGCGAAACCCTCGCCTCGGTCAACGTCATGGCCAGCGAATTGGCCTTTGATCTGGAGGGCTCGCGACGGAGTTTCGCACTGGCGATCCAGCAGATGATCGAACTCGGTGAGCTATTGGCGAACCGCGCCCTGGACATCGCCGCGCCGCGCTGACACTCAGAGAAAATCCCAAGCCAAGTGAACCCGTGGCGAGGGAGCTTGCTCCCGCTCGGGCGGGCTGGCGCTCCAGTGCGCAGCGACCGCAAAATCTTGGGGCCGCTGCGCAGCCCAGCGGGAGCAAGCTCCCTCGCCACGGGTAATTCGTCTCGTCAAAAATAGTGTTCGGCTTTGGTTCTGTTTATCGGGCCATGTAGGACTCCCGATCGAGGCTACGTTGCCTTGCGTCATTGCCTACAACTACGCCAGAATCCGCCGGCTTGTGCGTCTGGCCACCTGTCGATAACTTGTTTTCCGCCACTGCCCATCAGTGATCGGGTCTGCAAGCTCGACGAAATACCAGGCGCATAGCCACAAGCCAATCGACACATCCGTGTCGCTCAATGGCGGCTGTGTGCGGGAGACCTTCGGGTCTGCCGGGTTCCTGGTTTCCCGGTCTTGCAGACCTGCACATAGCTACCACCCATCATCTGCAAGTGATGTCTGGCAGCGCCTTGAAATAACCAGGAGCTGCAGAATGTTCAAGATCACCCCCATTCCCCCCGAAGACGATTCCAGGAAACTCGACGAAGCCGCCGACCGCGCCCTCGCCTTTTACCTCGATCCCAAACCTGAAAAACCCAGTCCACCGCCGGGCCAGCTATTCACCGTGGCAGAAGGCGCGGACATGGAATGCCTGTTGGCCAACCTCAGCGAAACCCTCGCCTCGGTCAACGTCATGGCCAGCGAATTGGCGTTTGATTTGGAAGGCTCGCGACGGAGTTTCGCGCTGGCGATCCAGCAGATGATCGAACTCGGCGAGCTACTGGCAAACCGCGCCCTGGACATCGCCGCGCCGCGCTGAAACCTCACACTAACCTCAAGCCAAGTGACATTTTCGATCGTTCCCACGCTCCGCGTGGGAATGCCTCTACGGACGCTCTGCGTTCGGCTCTTGGGGACGCGGAGCGTCCCTGGCTGCATTCCCACGCAAAACGTGGGAACGATCAGTCCAGACAGAAAGAGTTAAACCGGCTTGGACTTCAGATTACGCGCATACCACGGCCGTTGCGGCACGCGGCGGAACAGTTGGGACAGCTTGTCATCGTCGCTGCCAAACGTGATGCGCAACGCCAGTTTCATGGTTTCCGGGTCCATCTCTACCGAGCGTCCGCTCTGCAACCCCGGCGTGGTGCTGCAACCGTGGGTGTCCGGTCCCAGCCAGGGGTCGGCGATTTCGACCCAGCGACCGGGCGCGAACCAAGGCACGCCGCTGACCTCGAGCCGGCTCACTTCGCCCGGATGGAAGCGCTCGTGGGCGCGGTACCAGTCTTCGAGGCGATCGTCGATCCAACCGTGGAAAGCCCAGAACACCGGGCTCACATGGGAGGAAAACGGGTCACCGAGAAAGTCGTTTTCCGGCTCGAACCAACGCTGGGCGAAGTCCGCCTGGTCGCGGGCGAACGGCACCGGGTGGCCGTTGGACGGGTCACGCGGTACCGAGGCCCAGCGCATGTGCAGCCAGTCGTGCAGGCCCAGTTCCACTTCCGAACCGAACTGGCCCAAGGTCAATTTCGACAGGTAGCGCGGGTCGCGATAGCGCGATTCCCAAACCTGGAAATTACTGTGATAGGTCTCGGCGGTCTTGATGTCGCTGACCCACTGGGCGTACTGCTCATCACCACGGGCCAGCCAGGTCGGCGGCAGCGCCGTGCCATCGAGGTTGTCGAAATACCGGGCAAACCCGAGGCGATCACGTTCCAGCTCCGGTTGCGGCAACGGAAAGCGTGGCCACGCCGGTAGCGGTTGGAACGAACGGGCCGTGCCCAGCATGTGCCGGTGCATGAAAAAGAAGTCCACGCCCGAGCCATTGCGGTCCTTACGCTTGCCGCGAGCATCACGTTCCTGACCTCTCGGGCCGGGCTGCCAGCCGATGCCACGCAAGGCATCACGCTTGTCTTCGTCCAAGGTGTGCCATTTGTCCCGCGAGGCATGCCAGAGCTGATGGAACAGCCGGTGCTCGGGTGACACCAGCCAGGCCAGCAACGCCGGGCTCAGCGGTATGCGTTCCCGGGCTTCGGGGAAACGCTGCTTGACCGCAACAAACTGATGATCGAGTTCGGGCAACCCCAACGGACGATCCAGGCGCAACACCCGCCCGCTGAGCGTGGCCGTGCCGGCATTGCCAAAGCCGGCCCAGACTTCGTCCAGGGTCATGATGAATTCGTAATCCGGCGCGTCATGCTCGGCGCCGATCAATCGCCAGCTCAGCTGCTTCGGATCGCTGCCGGCCAGGTCGCCCAATACGCGGTAGCGCGGTTCGTCCCCGGCGCGCAGGCGCTCGGCGGTGTCGAGGCAACCCACCAGGCCACGGCCCTTGTGGGCAATGTCGAGAAACACCTGCAGGCCATCGTCCGGCAGCCCGTCGAGCCCGGCATCGCGTCCGGTAAAACGGATCGTCCAGATGCCGCGCAGTGTATTGGCGCGGCGTTGACCCGCCACGTCCGCCACCTCGAACGAAGCCTCGCCGGGCGTGATGGTCGGGTCCGGCCGGGTCAGTTCACGGTGCCCGTAATACACCGCAGGCACGGCGGCACCGGTCAGCGCCAGGCCTGCCATGAACCATCGTCGAGAAATCGTCATTGCCTTACCTGTGTTCACCCTGGGACGGGCTTTATCCAAGCTAGAACGTAGGCTGAGCGGACAAATTTAAGGCAAGAAAACCGCTCGGCTGCTGACGATGGCGATGATGCAGGCGCCTAAATTTCCCGCCCGACCGCTCGTTCCCCCCAGATAGCAAAGGCCCTCGAGCCTGTTCTTCCAAGGCGAACCAGACTGAGATCGGCAATGACAACACCACGTTCGAAAAAGGCTCTGTTCATCGGCGTGCCCCTGGCCCTGGCGCTGGTCGTCGGTGGCGGGCTCGCGGCCTGGGACCATTGGTGGCGGGACAATCCAGGCTACCCGGTCAAAGTGATGAAAGAGGCCAGGGAATTGCACGAACGCCTGCTGTCCTTCGACAGCCACATCACCGTGCCGCTGGATTTCGGCACCGCCGGCAATGAAGCCGACAAGGACGGCAGCGGCCAGTTCGACCTGGTGAAAGCCAATCGTGGCCACTTGTCTGGCGCGGCCCTGACCATCTTCGGCTGGCCCGAGCTGTGGAACGGCCCCAACGCGCCGCACAAGCCCACCGCCGGCTTCGTCGAGGAGGCGCGCAACCAGCAGGAAGTGCGTTACAAAATCATCACCGGCATGGTCCGGGACTTCCCCAACCAGGTCGCCATCGCCTACACCCCGGATGACTTCCGACGCCTGCACGGCGAAGGCAAGTTCGCGATCTTCATCAGCATGCTCAACGCCTATCCACTGGGCAACGACCTGAGCCTGCTCGACCTGTGGACGGCGCGGGGCATGCGCATGTTCGGCTTCAGCTACATCGGCAATAACGATTGGGCCGATTCTTCGCGGCCGCTGCCGTTCTTCAATGATTCGCCGGACGCCCTCGGCGGTCTCTCCGACATTGGCAAGCAAGCGGTGAAACGCCTGAACGACCTGGGGGTGATCATCGACGTGTCGCAGATGTCGACCCCGGCCCTTGAGCAAGTCGCGCAACTGAGCCGTACGCCATTGGTGGCCTCCCATTCGGCGCCACGGGCGATGGTCGACATCCCGCGCAACCTCAGCGACAAGGAAATGCAGCTGATCAAGGCCAGCGGCGGCGTGGTGCAAATTGTCGGTTTTTCCCAATACCTGCGCCCGCTGACGCAAAAGACCCAGGACAAACTCAACACCCTGCGCGCACGCTTCGATCTGCCGCCATTGCCCAACCTGGCGATGGCGCTGATGCCGGGCGACCCGATCATTGCCGCATGGCCGGAACAGAAGTTCGGCGAGTACGCCGGCCAGCTCTACGGCATCCTCGAGGAGGAACCCAAGGCCAGCCTCAAGGACCTGGGCGATGCCATCGACTACACCGTGCGCAAGATTGGCATCGACCACGTCGGCATCAGCTCGGACTTCAACGAAGGCGGCGGCGTGAAGGGCTGGGAGAACGTCGGCGACATTCGCAACGTCACCGCCGAACTGCTGACGCGTGGCTACTCCGAGGCCGACATCGCCAAGCTGTGGGGCGGCAACTTCCTGCGGGTCTGGGATCAGGTCCAGAAAGCCGCCCGCCCCGCCATCGCCTCGACCCAAAAGGTCGGCCAGCCATGAACGAACGCCGCACGTTTCTCAAGCAAGCCGGGATTCTCGCCGCTGGCTTGCCGTTAGCCGCCAGCCTGCCATCCACTGCCGTTGCCGATCCATTGCCGCCGCTGTCCCGGGACAAATGGGCGCAGTTGCGCTCGTTGTTCAACCAGGACCCGGACTACCTGCACTTCTCCAACTTCCTGATCACCACCCACCCGCGCCCCGTGCGCGAGGCCATCGAACGGCACCGTGCCGCGCTGGATAAAAACCCGGGGCTGTTGATGGACTGGGACCTGGGCGTGACCGAAGAGCGCGAAGAAAACGTCCGCACCTGGGCCGGCCGCTACCTGCAAGCGAGCCCGAAGCAGATCGCCCTCACCGGCAGCACCACCGAAGGCCTGGCGATGATTTACGGCGGCGTCCAAGTACGGCCCGACCAGGAAATCCTCACCACCTCCCACGAACACTACGCCACCCACACCATTCTAGATTTGCGCAAGCAACGGGACGGCACCCGGGTGCGCAAGATCAAACTGTTCGAAAACGCCCACAGCGCCAGCCATGAGGAAATCCTCGCGGCCATCGACCGCAACATTCGCCCTGAAACCCGCGTATTGGGCATGACCTGGGTGCATTCGGGCAGCGGCGTGAAGCTGCCGATCGGCAAGATCGGCGCCCTGGTGGACAAGCACAACCAGGGCCGCAGCGATGAACAGCGAATCATTTATGTGGTGGACGGCGTGCACGGTTTCGGCGTCGAGGACCTGGATTTTCCGGCGATGAATTGCGATTTCTTCATCGCCGGCACCCACAAATGGATGTTCGGTCCGCGCGGTACCGGTGTGGTGTGCAGCCGCAGCGAAGAGCTCAAGTACGTCACGCCGATCATCCCGACCTTCTCCGAGGCCACGGCGTTTTCCACCACCATGACGCCTGGCGGTTACCACGCCTTCGAACATCGCTGGGCGGCGGACGAGGCCTTCAAGTTGCACCTGCAACTGGGTAAGGCCGAGGTGCAGGCGCGCATCCGCGCCCTCAACGGCTACTTGAAAAAACAACTGCTGGCACTGCCGCAGATCGAGCTGGTCACGCCGCTGAGCCCCGAGCTGTCGGCGGGCTTCACCTTCTTCCGCGTCAAGGAGCGCAAGAGCGACGAAATCGCTGCCTACCTGATGCAGAACCGCGTGATTGCCGACGCCGTGCATCGCGATGCGGGGCCGGTGGTGCGCACCGCGCCGGGGCTGCTCAACAGCGAAGCCGAGATCGATCGCTTCATGACCTTGCTGGGCAAGACACTCTGAACCTGACTTATCGAGAGAGACGGATGAACAGTTTTTCGTTGAAGCTACTCCCGACACTGGCCCTCGCCGCCCTGCTGCCCTCCGGCGCCCAGGCCGCGCAACCGGGCCAGGTCTTTCGCGACTGCAAGGATTGCCCGGAAATGGTCGTGCTGCCCACTGGGACCTTCCAGATGGGCACCCCGGAAGACGAAGTGGGACGCGAGCCCGACGAGGGGCCGATGCATCCGGTGACGTTCGCCAAGCCGCTGGCGATCAGCCGCTTCCAAGTGCTTGAAGGCGAGTGGTTCGCTTTCCTTCAAGACAGCGGCTACGTGATGCCCGATGGCGATAAGCGTCCCGGTCGCGCCTGCAAGGCCGGCGTCCCGGATTACCAGGGCAGCGACCCGCGCAAGCAGTACACCGACCGGCACCCGGCGGTGTGCATGGACTTCGCCGAGGCCAATGCCTACGTGGCGTGGTTGTCGAAAAAGACCGGCAAGCAGTACCGGTTGGTCAGCGAGTCCCTGCGCGAATACGCGGCACGCGGCGGCAGCTCCGGCCCGTTCCCCTTCCCCTTCGACGAAGGCAAGGACTACAGCATCGCTCAGCACGCCAACACCTATGGCGCGGCCGACGGCTACAACTTCACCGCCCCGGCCGGCAGCTTCGCACCCAACGCCTTCGGGGTGTACGACATGCACGGCAACGTCTACGAATGGACCGCCGACTGCTTCAACGAGAACTACGCCGGCGCCCCAAGCGATGGCAGCGCCGCGCTGACAGGCAACTGCAAGATACGGCGCATTCGTGGCAACGATTGGGGCGAAGCGCCGGTGTTTTCCCGTTCGGGCAACCGCAATGCGGTGTATGCCGACGCACGCGGCGATTGGCTGGGGTTCCGGGTCGCCCGGGATATGTAAGCCGTGCCTACCCGCCTAGCGCCACTTAGCCCGTGCCTTGAACCATTGCCATCACCGGCCCAGAAAAGGGAACTCCCATGATCTCGAACTCCCGCGGTGCCCTGCGTGAAGTGCTCAGCCTGCTCAAGCCGTTCCGGCTGATTGTCGTAGGCTCCATCCTCTTGGGCATGCTGGGCGGACTGAGCATCACCGCCCTGCTGGCAACCATCAACGACGCCTTGAACGCCGACGCCGGGCCGACGCCCCAGGTGTTGGCAACCTTCGCCGGCCTGTGCGTGGCGGCGCTGCTGACGTCGATTCTGTCGGACATCGGCACCAATCACGTCGGCCAGAACATCATCGCCAGCCTGCGCAAATCCCTCGGCCAGAAAGTCCTGCTGGCGCCCATCGAGCAGATCGAGCGATTCCGCAGTCATCGGCTCATCCCGATACTGACCCACGACGTCAACATGGTCAGCAACTTCGCGTTTTCCTTTGCGCCACTGGCCATCGCCTTCACCGTCACCCTTGGTTGCCTGGGCTACCTGGCCTACCTGTCGTTACCGATGTTTGCGCTGTTGCTGGTCGCGCTGGTGATCGGCACTGTCATCCAATACGTGGCGCGGGCCCGTGGCATCCGGGGGTTCGAAGCGGCCCGCGAGGCCGAAGACGCCTTGCAAAAGCACTACAGCGCAATCGCCGCCGGCGCCAAGGAATTGCGCATCCATCGCCCACGCCGCCAGCGCATGTTCAGCCAGCGTATCGAAGCCACCGCCGACCAGATATGCGACACCAACATCCGCTCGGTCAACACTTTCGTGATCGCCAAGACCTTCGGCTCGATGCTGTTTTTCGTGGTCATCGGCTTGGTCCTGGCCTTGCAATCGCTGTGGTTGGGCACTGACAAAGCGGTGCTCAGCGGCTTCGTGCTGGTGTTGTTGTACATGAAGGGGCCGCTGGAATACCTGGTGATGACCCTGCCGGTGGTCAGCCGCGCCAACATTGCCTTCAAGCGCATCGCCGAGCTGGCCGAGCAATTCTCTTCGCCGGAGCCGCACCTGCTGCTCAACGACAAGAGCGTCCCAAAGCCTGCGCTCCAGCAGCTGGAATTGCGTGACGTGCATTACGCCTTCCCAGCGGTCGATGGCAGCCAGGCCTTCGCCCTCGGACCGATCAACTTGTCCATCGCCCAGGGCGAGATTGTGTTCATAGTCGGCGAGAACGGTGGAGGCAAGACCACGCTGATCAAATTGCTGCTGGGGCTTTATTCGCCCCAGGGCGGCGAGATTCTCCTGGACGGCAAGCCGGTACTGGCTGCCGGCCGCGACGATTACCGCCAATTGTTCACGACGATTTTCGCCGACTACTACCTGTTCGATGAACTGGTGCAAGGCGATCAACAGGTGCCTGAAGACGCCAACCGCTACCTGCAGCGCCTGGAGATCGCCCATAAGGTCAGCATTCACGACGGTGTGTTCAGCACCACCGATCTTTCCACCGGACAGCGCAAGCGCCTGGCCCTGCTCAACGCCTGGCTGGAAGAGCGCCCGGTATTGGTCTTCGACGAATGGGCCGCCGACCAGGACCCGGTGTTCCGGCGGGTTTTCTACACCGAGCTGCTGCCGGAGCTGAAGGCCCTGGGCAAAACCATCATCGTCATTTCCCACGATGACCGTTACTTCGACATCGCCGACCAACTGGTCCGGATGCAGGCCGGCCAGGTCATCAGTGAAAAGACCCCGGCAGCCTTCGCCTGAACCTGCCGACGCAATGTTTGTTGACCGCGAGAACACCATGAACGAACTGCTAGACGATGATCTGCTGGCACTGCTGCTCGACGAGGCCGCTGACGACATGCACGCCCGGTCCAACCGCCGCAGGCTGGACCGCGCGCCCTTGTCTTTCGCCCAGCAACGCTTGTGGCTGGAGCAACAGCGGGATCCGAACCGATCTGCCTACAACCTGCCACGTGCCCTGCGCCTGACCGGCGAAATGAATGCCGACGCCCTGGAACAGGCATTGAATCGCGTCATCGACCGGCACGACATCCTGCGCACCGCATTCACTGAAATCGACGGTGCCGCCACCCAGCTAATCGAGCGTAACGCCCGCCTGCCCCTGCACCGGGAGGACCTCGCCGCGCTCGATCAGCCGGCACGGGACCAGGCGCTTTCACAGCGCATCGAACAGCACGCCCGGCAACCGTTCGATCTGACCCAGGCGCCACTGATGCGGGCAACGTTGCTCAGGCTGGGCAGTGATGAGCATGTGTTGTTGCTCAACATGCACCACATCGTTTCCGATGCCTGGTCCAACACGATCCTGATGCAGGACATGACCCAGGCCTATGCCCAGGCCTTGCGGGGCGATCCGTCACCGCTGCCGTCGTTGCCCCTGCAATATGCCGACTACGCGACCTGGCAGCGCGGCGACTATGTGCGCAGCCCAGCCTGCCATCGCAGTGGCGCCTATTGGAGCGACTACCTCGGCCATGACTTGCCGGCATTGGAACTGCCTCATGACGTTGCGCGCACCGCGAATCAGCAACACATGGCCGGACGCGTACAGGCGTCTCTCACCCCGGCAATGGTCCAGGCCTTGGACACGTTCTGTCAGCGAGAGGGGCTTACGCCTTTTGTCGTGGCGCTGGCGGCCTGGCAGTTGTTATTGGCTCGGTACAGCAACCAGAACGATTTCACCGTCGGCGTCCCCAACGCCAACCGCAACAGCCACGAGAGCCAGGAGCTGGTGGGTTTTTTCGTCAGCAGCCAGGTGTATCGGGCGCGGATCGACTCGACCCGCGGCGCGCGGGATTTCCTCAGGGACCTGCGCGCCCAGTCGCTCGCCGCGCTGGAACATGCCGACTATCCGCTGGAGCTGATCCTGGATCAGCTGCAACGTCCCGGTGCACAGGGCGCCGGTACGCTGTTCCAGGTCTTGTTCAACTGGCGCACGGAATCGTCCTCACCGTCGGCGCCAGGCTTGGGTCAACTGGCGCTGGAGTTTTTGAATACCGGTGACAACCAGGCCAAGTTCGACCTGTCGCTGGACGTCGATTATTCCCAGCAACAGGTGCTGGCAACGTTCGAATACAGCCGAGACCTGTACCGCGCAGAAACCATCGAGCGCATGGCCGAGCACTGGCAGAACCTGTTGCGAGGCCTGATCGAGACGCCCGGATGCGCCCTTGGCGAACTGCAATTGTTGAGCGCCGATGAACACCGAAAAACCCTGGCCGACTGGAACCGCCAGCCGAGCCAACTGCGCAGCGAACTGTGCCTGCACCGGTTGATCGAAACCCATGCCGCCAGCATAGGCGACGCCATCGCGCTGACCTTTGAAGAGCAGCACATCAGCTACGCCGAACTCAACCGACAGGCCAACCGATTGGCCCATCGGCTGATCGAACAAGGCGTCGGGCCAGACGTACTGGTCGGCATTGCCGTCGAGCGAACACCGCAGATGATCATTGGCCTGCTGGCGATTCTCAAGGCCGGTGGCGCGTACGTGCCGCTGGACCCGGCGTATCCGGCCGACCGCCTGGCCTACATGATCCAGGACAGCGGCGTCACGCTGGTCCTGACCCTGGCTCACTTGCGCGACTCACTGGCGCTGCCCGCTGGCGTGACGTGCCTGCTGCTGGATCCGCTCGATACCGACAATGCCTACCCGGAGCACAATCCGGATGTGCCGATGGATCCGGATAACCTCGCGTACGTCATCTACACCTCGGGCTCGACCGGCAAGCCCAAGGGCGCGTTGCTCGCGCACCACAACGTCAGCCGACTGTTCCAGGCCACCGAGCACTGGTTCAATTTCGATCACCGGGACGTGTGGTGCCTGTTTCATTCCTACGCCTTCGACTTTTCCGTGTGGGAGATTTTCGGCGCCCTGCTGCACGGCGGGCGGCTGGTCATCGTGCCCCACGCCGTGAGCCGTTCGCCGGAAGATTTTTATGCCCTGCTCTGCCAGGAAAACGTCACGGTGCTCAACCAGACGCCCTCGGCCTTCAGGTCGCTGTTGCAGGTCGCCTGCGCGCCTCGGCAGCCTCTCGTCCACCGGCTGCGGCAGGTGATCTTCGGCGGCGAAGCAATCGATGTGCAGAGCCTGCGCCCCTGGTTCGAACGTTTCGGCGACCAGGCGCCACGGTTGATCAATATGTATGGCATCACCGAAACGACGGTGCATGTCACCTGGCGTCCGCTGACGATGAACGATTTGCACTGCGAGGCCGCCAGTCCCATCGGCGAGCCCATCATCGACCTGTCCTGGTATTTGCTCGATGCGCATCTGAACCCGGTCGCCAAGGGCTGCACCGGCGAGTTGTATGTCGGCCGAGCCGGCCTGGCCCGTGGTTATCATCAGCGCGCCGACCTCACCGCCAGCCGCTTCATCCCCGATCCGTTCGACCCGCTGCCGGGTGGCCGCCTGTATCGCACCGGAGACCTGGCGCGCTACCGCAGCGACGGCAGCATCGAATACATCGGGCGCCTGGACCATCAAGTCAAGATCCGCGGCTTCCGCATCGAACTGGGGGAAATCCAGGCGCGCCTGCAAACCTTGCCAGCGGTTCAGGATTGCGTGGTGCTGACCCATGAAGGCCCGGGCGGCTTGCAACTGATCGCCTACGTGATCGCAGCGCAACCGTCCACCGCCGAGCTGCGCGATGAACTGTTAGTCGCGCTCAAGGCGCAGTTGCCAGACTACATGGTGCCCAGCCACTTGCTGTTCATCGACCGCTTGCCGCTCAACGCCAATGGCAAGCTCGACCGCAAGGCCCTGCCGGAACCTGATGCCCATCTTTGGCGTTCGCATTACCTGGCGCCGCGCACTCAGTTGGAAGAAGCCCTGGCGCAGCTCTGGCAACAATCCCTCAAGGTCGAGCGCGTAGGCATCGACGACAGTTTCTTTGAGCTTGGCGGGCATTCGATCCTGGCAATCGAACTGATCGCCAACCTCAAGGCACAGCTCAATATCACGGTGCGCCTGCAAGAACTGCTGGCCAACCCGACCGTCGCCGAACTGGCGCTGTTCATCTCGCACAAACACCGCGAACAGACACAATGCCTGGTCGCCTTGAACAACGCCCCCGCCAGCGCTCCGCAGCTGTTTTGCCTGCACCCCAGCGGGGGCATCGTGTTCTGCTACCAGCCATTGGCGCGCAAACTGCAAAACCGCGCGCGCACCTTCGGCGTCATGCACCGCGGCTTCAGCGAACCCCATGCAGGCCCCGAGGCCTGGCACGAAATGATCGCCGACTACAGCCGGGAAATCCTCGCGACCCAACCACAGGGCCCGTATTACTTGATGGGCTGGTCCTTGGGTGGAGCGATTGCGCTGGACATCGCGGCGACGCTGGAAAGCCAGGGTCACACGGTGGGTTTCCTGGGGCTGGTGGACAGCACGATTCCGGAACAGCTGTATCCCGTGACGTTGCAACGTCATAGGGAATTGCTTGCGCAGGAAAAAACCGACCCGGCTTCGCAGGATCTGCATGAGGCCATTGAGTATTTCGACCTGCTGTTTCCTGCCCTTACGGAACGTACCGCGACCTATCGACGGGAACACCCTGACAGCTCGGTCAAGGCCTTCCATGAGTGGGCCGCCGGCCAGATCGAGCCTGAGCGAGGCGACTTGCTGTCGATCGTGCAGAACGTCAAGGAAGAGGTCATGAACGCCCAGGCGTTCTCGGTGCATGATCGGTTGCTGGAGGCCTTTGAGGGGTTCACTTTCAAGCCGGTACGGGTAAGGCCGAGCTGCTGGTGGACCCAGGCGGAGAAGACGCCGGAGGAACTGGCGTTTTGCGAGGCGTTGGTCAGGGAACATAGCTTGACTGGCGAGTTACAGTGCTCGGTGCATTCGCCGTTGCGCCATCGGGGCATGATCTTTGATGAGGGGTTGCTGGATTCGTTGGTCGAGGTGTTTTTGGCCGGCACGGCACAACAGCCATAGCACCCACGCACCGATACTGTGGCCACGGCCTGATCGTACCCACGCTCTGCGTGGGAACGCATCCCGTGACGCTCTGCGTCACCCCCCAGAAGCGGAACGCGGAGCGTCCCTGGCGGTATTCCCACGCAGAGCGTGGGAACGATCGGCACACCGAGTTGCCAGGTTTCAGGGCCGCTGCGCGGCCCAGCGGGAGCAAGCTCCCTCGCCACGGGTTTTGTGTACGCTCGGATATTTGGTGGTGAACCCAATAAAAAAACCGACCCGCACATGGCGGGTCGGTTTTTTTGTGCTCGCGATGATCAGAACTGCGGCGTGTACTTCACGGTGAACATCAAGTTACGCGGATCACCAAAGTTATTGTTGCCGTTGAGCTGGTTGTAAGCCGGCGTGATGTAGGTCTTGTCGAACAGGTTGTTGGCATTGACTGCCAAATCGATTTCCGACGTCAACTTGTAGCCGACACGGGCATTCCATACGGTGTAACCTGGGATTTCACGATCATAGTCGTAAACCAGTGTGTGACTTTGGGTGGTGAAGCCCAAGCCGGTGCTGACACGGCTCCAGTCGCCGGTGAACTGGTAGTTGCCCCACACGCGCAGCATGTGTTTTGGCGTCCAGGTGCTGAAGACTTTGCCTTCGTTACTGGCGGTGTCTTTCAGGTACTGGGTGGTGTTGTAGGTGTAGCCGGCGAACAACTGCAAGTTGTCTACCACTTCACCGCTGATTTCAGCCTCGATACCCTGGCTGCGCACGGTCCCAGAGGCACTGGAGCAGTTCAAGTCAGTACAGCCTGGAATTCTGACGGCACGGTTTTCATGATCGTAGCGGAAGACAGCCAACGAAGTGTTGACCCGACCATCCATCAACTCACCCTTGAGGCCGACCTCATAGTTGGTACCAACGATGGGCTTGAGCACCGAACCGCTAGGATCTAGGTTGGTCTGGGGCTGAAATACATCCGTATAGCTGGCGTACACCGCCCATTCGCGGCTCAGGTCATAGACGATGCCGGCATAGGGCGTGACCACCCCGGTTTCGGTTGCGGTGCTTGGGTCGACGCGTGTGATACCGGCTGAGTTTTGGATTTTCGATTTGTAGCTGAAGTCATACCAACTGACCCGCGAGCCCAGGATCAGCGTCAGATCGTCCACCGGCTTGACGCGCCAGGTGCCGTACAGGCCTTTTTGACGGATGTCATACTTGCTGAGGACGCCCCGGCCAGTCGGGCTGTTGATCAAGCTGTCATAGCTGATGTCCGGGCGGTCGTTGTCCAGATCGAAGATCGTGTCGCTGCTGGCGTTGAAAGTCCGGGCGTATTTGTCATCCGTTTCCAACTGGGAGAAGTTACCGCCGAGCATGACTTCCTGCTCCATCGACAGGGCTTCGAATTTGCCGACCAGATTCATGTCCAGCCCCACTTTGGTGGACTGGAAATCAGTCAAGAAGTCGGCATATTGCACACCGGTGCCATCGGGATTGAGACCGACAAGGGCATTTTGCGTCCGCTGATTCTTCGCCTGGTTGTCTTCGCTCATATACACGCCCCCCACCTTGAAGGCCCAATCCTCATTGAAGCGATGCTCCAAATCGGCGTAGTAGGTGGTGACGTCGATTTCCGATCGGTTCCAGCGCGCGCCGGTGTAGGTCGAGCGCGACACGTCCGGCATCGAGCCGTCGGCGTAGCGTGGCAGGCCGCGGATGTTGCCGCGCGATTCACCGTTGGATTGGCTGACCGCGAAACCCAGGGTGGTGTCTTCGCTCAGGTCGATGTCCAGCGCGCCGTACAGCGAATGGGTCTTGCTCCACGCGTGGTCGACGAATGAATTGCTCTGGTCTTCGTCGGCGACGAAGCGCCCGCGAATGTTGCCGGCCTCGTTCAGCGGGCCACCAGCGTCCAGTTGCAGGCCGTAGTGATCCCACGAGCCGGCCTTGCCGGTCAGGGTCACGGTCGGGGTGCTCTGGCCGCGCTTGCGCACCAAATTGACGGCACCACCTGGGCTGCCGGTGCCTTGCAGCAGGCCGGAGGCGCCACGGAGGATTTCCAGGCGGTCGAAGAAGATCAAGTCCTGGGTCGCCCAGTTGCCCAGCGAGTAGGTGTTGCGCGGGATCGGCACGCCGTCGTACTGCCAGTCATCGATCTGGAAACCGCGCGACGACAGGATCATGCCCTGGCCAACGCCCTGCAGGCCGACGATGCCGGTGGTCTGGTTGACGGCGTCCTTGAGGTTGACCAGGTTCTGGTCATCCATCTGCTTGCGCGTCATCACGGTGATCGACTGGGGAATTTCCTTGAGGGTGTGGGTGCCCTTGCCGATGGTCACGGCGTTGCTGGTATAGGACTGGCTGCCTTCGGTCGTCGCCTCCAGTTCCGCGGCTTTTACCGTGGTCGCGCCCAGTTCCAGGGTTCCGGCGGCGGAACCCTTTGTCAGCATCAACGTGTTGCCCTCGAAACTGTGGCGCACGCCGGTGCCCTTGAGCAATTCGGCGATGGCCGCCTGCGGGCTCATCCTGCCGCTGACGCGGTTGCTCTTCAGGCCGGCCAGTTCGTCGGCGTTGTAGATCATTTGTTGGTTGGTCTGCTTGCCGAACGCTTGCAGCGCCTGCGGCAGCGGTTGTGCCGGGATGTCGAGGCTGACGTCTTCAGCCATCACCTGGGCGCTAAATGGCAGAACGCAGACCAGACCCAGCCCCGTCAACATCCGGCGCGAACGCAGGCCGCGGGACATGACAAGTGCCTTGAACAACGGTTTCAACTCATGAATTGCCGACATCGCGCTCTCTATTATTGGTAAAGGTGAAAAGTCCATGGGGCCAAAGGGCCTGCCGCTCGCCAGCACGGGTGAACCCGCACCGTCGATTGCCTGGGGCAATGCATCGGTGCGTGGCCGACCGGCCCCTCCCCGGGCACGGTCGTCCGGCTGGACGACGGCTAAATTTTTTCCTGGACACAACCGGCGCCTGGGCTGCCCTGCCCGAGCCGATTTGCCCGCATACCTTAGTAAGACGCAGCACTTGGGAAAAACCGGAATGAGTTTATTTATCATTCGCGCATAAACTTAAAAAAAAGCCGACGCTCACGGGCGTCGGCCTGTTGTTGAGTGAGATGTTGGCTGGGATGTCAGCTACCCTGCGCAACCTTGGCGGCTTGCAGTTGCCGAGCCTGTTCGGTCAGGCGGGCCTTTTCCTCGGGGCTCATCGCGTCTATGCGCAGGCGCACCTGGGCGATTTTTTCCAGCTGCCCCGGAGCGCTCTCCTCCGCCCGCAACGCCATGGCGAGCGACGCCACGGTCGGATGATCGAAGACCAGTCCCGGATGAATGTCGCACTGCAACAACTTGCGAATGCCGGCCACCAACTTGATCACCAGCAACGAATGCCCGCCGGCGGCGAAGAAGTCGCGGTCGATGCCCAGCCGTTCAAGCCCCAGCAGCTGCGCCATGCGCGCGGAGAGCAATTGCTCCAGCGCATCACGTGGCGCGAGGTCTTCGTCGTTGCTCGGCGCGATCATCAGTTGCTGCAACGCCTTGCGGTCGATCTTGCCGTTGGCCAGGCGTGGGAAACGTTCGATCAATTGCAGATGCTGCGGCACCATCACGCCGGGCAGCCGGGCGATCAGTTCGGCACGCGCGGCGTCCAGCACGCCCGAAGACAGCCCTTGCCGGGCCACGACGAACGCCAACAATCCCTGCTCGGCCGACGCGGCCGGCAGCACCAGCGCTTCGGCCACTTGTGGCACTCGCAACAGTTCGGCCTCGATCTCCGCCAGTTCGATACGGAACCCGCGCACCTTCACCTGCTGATCACGGCGACCGTGCAACTGGACAGCGCCGTCGGCGCGATAACGCGCCAGATCGCCCGTTCGGTAAAGGCGTTGCGCCGGGTCGAACGGGCTCTGGATAAACGCTTGCCCGTGCGCCTCGGCATTCAGGTAGCCCCGGCACAATTGCGCGCCGCCCAGGTACAACTCGCCCAACATGCCCACCGGCGCCAGGCGCCGATCAGCGTCGAGGATGTAAACCTGATTGTTGCCCAGCACGTGGGTCAGCGCCGAACAATCATCGGCAGCGCCGTCCAGTGACAACGGATGAATCATCACCCCGACCGTGGCTTCGGTCGGACCATAGTGGTTGAACACCCGGCAATCGCTGCGCAAGCGTTTGATCCGCTCGACCAACGTCGGCGCAATCGGCTCGCCGCCGAGCACCAGCGTGCGTGGCAGTGTGGCGTGCTCACTGTCGAGCAGCGCCGCGAGGTGCGACGGGACGATTTTCAGGCAGTCGATCTGTTGCTGTTGCATGAATCTGCCAAACAACTCGCCGTCCTGCATCTGCTCATCAGTGGCGACATGCAGGGTCGCGCCGTTGAACAACGCACCGAACAGCGCCGTGTTGCCCAGATCCGCCGCCACGGTGGAACTGAACGCGACGTTGCTGCACTGCCCAAGCCCCAACGCCTGGCTGGCCTGGGCGGTGTAGTTGAGCAGTTGCCGATGTTCGATCACTACGCCTTTGGGCACGCCGGTGGAGCCGGAGGTAAACAGCACGTAGGCGATGTCATTGCCCTTGGTCATGAGCGCCGACAACGGCGCGCTCGACAAGTCGAGCCCGGCCACCGTCAGCGCGGTGTATGGCTGCTCCTGCCAGCCAGACACATGCAGCGCATCAGTCAGCACCACAGCGGCGCCGGCCTGCTCCAGCATCAACGCCTGACGGGCCTGGGGCCACTGAATATCCAGTGGCAGATACGCCGCCCCGATGCGCCAGCTCGCCAGCATCGCAATCACCAGGTCCACCGAGCGCGGCAAGGCCAGCGCGACAATCGAACCCTCGCCCAAGCCTTGGTTCACCAGGCCTTGGGCGATGCGCTCGACTTGGCTATTCAACTGCCCGTAGCTGAGGGATTGATGGGCGTCGGTCAGGGCAATCGCTTCCGGCGTCTCAAGCGCCAGATCCGCGATACGCTGCGGCAGGTAGCGCTGATCGACCAGCGCCTGCATCGTCGGGTTGATTGCCCGTAAGCGCTGTTCCTCTTCAGGCCCGAGCAAGTTGAGCTGCGCCAGCGGTGTTTGCGCAGCCGCGAGGATCGAAGCCAACAGCACGTCGAATTGTTCCAGCACGGTGGTGGCCGCCGCCGACGAATAACGCGAGGCGGCGTAATGCAGGTTCACCGAATCAAGCCGCTGGGCGTCGTCCAATTGAACGTGCAGCAGCACCTCGAATCCGTCGGCCCGCGCGGATAAAGACTCAGCCGCCCAGGCCAAACCGGCGCTGCTGTTGGTAATCGGCGCCCGGCCTACCGTAAAGCCATAGGCCGGATACGCCGCGTCTGGCGCCAGCTCCGGCGCCCAGTATTCCTGCCAGGTGCGATGTGCTTCGAGGCGTGCCGCCAGCTCCACCAGCCACTCGCTGAACGGCGCGGTGGCCGGCAGCGGAACGCAAAGCGGCAGGTTTTTTTCGAACACGCCAATGGCATTGGCGAAGTACTCGTAGTCGCCTCGGCTGTCGTGGCGCACGCCGACCAGCGCCTGTTCGAGGCCGCTCAGGCGCCCCAGCAATACCCACCAGGCGCCTTGCAGCAACGTCGCCAGCGGTTGGCCGAGTTGGTCGGCCAAGCGTTGCAAGGCGTCGCGCCGGGCCGGTTCCAAGCTCAGCGATACCTGCGCATTAGCTGTCCCGCTGACGGTGCTGCGTGCGGCCAGCCACGGTGTGGCGATATCCGCCTGCAAGCCTTGCAGGTGTTGCTGCCAATAAGTCCGCGCAGTGGCGGCGTCTTCATCGAGCACCACTTCGCTGCGCCATTCCAGATACTGGGCGAACTCGCCCGGTGCTTCGTCTTCTGACGCCTGGCCCGCATACGCTTGCCGTACCTGTTCCAGCAACAGGCTCATCGATCGGGCATCGGCACTGTAACGAGCGATGCCCAGCAGCAATTGCCATTGCCGTGGCGCCAGGCGATACAGTACGGCCTGGACACTTGCCGATTCGCCCAGCACAAAAGCGCGACCGAGGGTTTCGTCAATCTGCGCCCGGACTTCATCGGCCCGCTGCTCGCTGGCCTGTACCGTCAGCGGAAAGCGCCCGGCATCGGCGGCGGCTTGACGCAGTCCGTGGAAACCGCCGACCTTGGCCAGGCGCGCCAGCACCATGGGTTGCTGCGCCACCACCGTATCGAAAGCGACCTGCAATCGCTGCGAATCGAGATCACCGTCAATGACCACATTGAACCAGCGCAAGGCCTCGCCGCAGGTCACCGTGCCCGTCAGCCATTCAACTTCCCGTTGTTGCTCGGGCGTCAGGGCGAAACCCGGATCCTGCGCGTCCATCATCACCTCGTTCATGCTCCGGTTTCCTCGGTATTGAATGCGCCCCGGGGGGTTTGCCCAAAGGCAGGTCGTTGCAGGCTGGCATGGTCATACATGTCGCCCATGGCGACGACGATCTTGCGCGGCCCCTCGAACGGGTCGCGGGCGTGGGCCACGAGCATGTTGTCCAGCAGGATCACATCGCCCTTCTGCCAGTCGAAACGCACCGCGCAGGCTTCGTACAACTCGCCGATACGCGCCATCACCTCGTCTTCAATCGGTGTGCCGTCGCCGTAATACACGTGACGAGGCATGCGCTCCAGGCCGTACATCGACAACAGGTCCTGGCGCACGTCCGGCTCCAGCCAATAGATGTGGTGCAGCTGCACCTGGTTGAAGAACGATTTCTCCCCGGTGATCGGGTGCGTGATGATTGCCGGCCCCGGCGTGCGGGTTTGCAGCTCATCGTTATCGAGCCAGCGCCATTGAATGCCACCGGCCCGGCAGCGCGCCTCCACTTCAGAACGATCCTCGGTCTTGAAGAAGTGCTGCCACGACACGTCGAGCTTGTCGGTGAAGGTACGCACGTACAGCAGCCCCTTGTCCTCAAATTTTTCGCGAAGGTCTGCTGGAAGCTTTTCGTACATCAAGCGGCAGTCCACCACTGGCGTCGCACCGCCTACGGGCGCGGCTTGCTCGCAATAGAACATCTGCTTGCGCGGCCAGCGGTCCTGGTGGGAGCTCTCGTTGTGGAACAGGATCATCTTGCGTTCCGGGTACGGCGTGGAACGGTAGGTGTTCTTGCCTCCCTCCTTCTTGGGAAGATCGCCATACTGGCCGTACAGTCCCGGTTGTATCGCTTCGGCGAAGGCTTCAAAGCCCTGGATGCCGTCCAGCGCGAAACCGCGGAACAGGATGCCGGCGTGTTCGGCCAGCTTCTGCTCGATCAATGGCCGGTTCTGCTGGATCCACTCGATGACGTCCAAGTGTGGCTCGCCGGGCTCCATCATCAGCGGGAAGCGCTGTGGCGCGGCCACCAGCGATTCGCGCACCAACGCCGGTCGAGGCCGGGCAGCCGGAGTCGCCGCGCGCTTGAGAAACTTGCCCAGTTTGTCGGCCTTGGGCCCCGGGACGTTGGCAGGCGTGGCGGCTGTCGCCACGTTGTCGACTGGCATGCTGATAGCTCCCAATTGAATGTCCTGATCAGCGACGATCTGCTCCAACAGGGCCGTCCAGGCCTGGATCAGGTACTGGATGCGCTCATGTCCGAACAAGCCTGTGGCGAATTGCCAATTACCGCGCAATTGCCCTTCTCCTTCGTCAACGAACAACGCCATGTCGAATTTAGAATGGGTCTGCAACGCCGGCAGGAACTCGACGCTCAAGCCCGCCATGGCGCGGCTGCGCACCGGCACGTTGTTCATCACGAACAACACCTGCAGCAGCGGGCTCATGCCCTTATGCCGCGGGACGCCCGAGGCCTCGACGATCTGGTCGAACGGCAGGTCCTGATGCTCCAGCGCGCCGAGCAGGTCGTCCTGGGTCTGCGCGAGGAATCGGCCGAAAGTGGCGTCGGCGACGAAGCGCGAACGCAGCGGCAGGACGTTGACGAAGAAACCGATCAGGCGTTCCAGCTCGGGCTGTTCGCGCCCGGCCACGTCGGCACCGACCACCAGATCCTGCGTAGCGCAGAGTCGATGCAACAACACCTGGAACGACGCCAGCAACGTGCTGTACAGCGTGACACCGGCCGCGCTGGATACTCGCCGCAACGCGGCGCTGAGCCCGGCAGAAAGCTCGAACTGCAACGCATCGCCTTCATAGGACGCCGTCGGGCCGCGAGGATTGTCCAGTGGCAGGTCGAGACGGCCGTTGTAACCGTCGAGCCGGTCTTTCCAATAATCGGCCTGGCGCGCCAGCACGCCTTGTTCCTCCAGCGCTTGCTGCCACAAGGCGAAGTCGTGGTATTGGACCTCCAACGGCGCCAGCGGCATCGGTTCGTTGCGCGAGGACGCCTCGTAGACCTGCACCAGCTCATTGATCAACAGCCCCATCGACCAGCCGTCGGAGATGATGTGGTGCATGGCGTACAACAACACATGCTCGGTCGGGCCCAGGCGCAGGATCCGTCCGCGCAGCAGCGGCGCCTGTTCCAGATCAATCGGTGTACGCGCATTGTCCAGCGTCGCCTGGGCGACGTGTTCCTGCTGGGCACCGGGCGAGAGGTCGGACAGTTCGATCAGCGGGAAATCCAGTTGGACCTCATCGACAATCAGTGCCACCGGGTCGCCTTCGTCGTCCTGGACGTAGGCGGTGCGCAGCACGGCGTGACGGCGTGTCACTTCGGCGAAACTGCTCATCAGCCGCTCGACCGACAACTCGCCACACAGCCGCAACGCCATGGGCATGCCATACGCCGATGTGCCGCCGGCCAGCTGCTCGGCGATCCACAACCGCCGTTGCACCAGCGACAGCGGCGCCGATTGCCGTGGGCCATGGGCCTTGAGCCGGACCTGGCTGGAGTCGCCCGCCCGCACCGAACCCTCGTCGCCAGCGCTCATCACTGCCGCCAACGCCTTGAGTTGCGGGTGATCGAACAGGTCGCGCAGGCTCAATGGATAAGTCGTCAGCTTGCGTAACCGGGAGATGGCCTGGGTCGCCAGCAACGAATGACCGCCGCGCTCGAAGAAATGGTCGTTGCGACCGACTCGCTCCACTTCCAGCACCGCTTGCCAGATATCGGCGATACGTTGCTCGAGTTCGCTGGCCGGTGCCGCGTAATCGCTTTGCTGCAACCCGCTCTCGATGCCCGGCAGCGCCTTGCGGTCGAGCTTGCCGTTGGGGGTCAGCGGCAGTTGATCGAGGAACAGCCAGTGCGCCGGGATCATGTAGTCGGGCAGGTGTTGCTTGAGGATTTCGCGCAGCGTGTCAGCGCCCCGTTGCAGCGCTGGGGCCACCACGTAGGCCACCAGCTGTTGGCCGCCCGCGCCCTCCTGGGCGAGCACCGCCACTTCGCGCACCGCCGGTTGTTGCAGCAGCCGCGCCTCGATTTCCCCCAGCTCGATGCGGAAACCACGGATCTTCACTTGATGGTCGATCCGCCCCTGATATTCGAGCACGCCATCGGCGCGATAGCGGCACAGGTCACCGGTGCGGTACAGGCGTTCGCCGGTTGTCGAGAACGGGTTTGGCACGTACTTCTCGGCGGTCATCGCCGCGCGCCCGAGGTAACCCCGGGTGATGCCCGCGCCGCTCAGGTACAGCTCCGCCGAGACGCCTTGAGGCACCGGTTGCAGGTTTGCGTCCAGCAGGTAGCTGGCGGTGTGCTTGAGCGGGCGACCGATGTTCGCCGTGCCGCCGGCGGTGCGGCGGGTCCAGGTCGAATAGGTGGTGTCCTCGGAAGGACCATAAAGGTCATAGACGTGCTCGATGGTTGGCTGTTGGTACAGCGTCTCCACCAGGCTTTGCTTCAGCGGCTCGCCGGCCAGGTTGATGATGCGCATGCTCGGCGGAATCTCGCCGTTGCGCTGCAACGCAGCGATGGCCGAGGGCACGCTGTTGATCAGCCGGACTTGATCGCGGGCCGGCAGCTGCGGCAGTTCCAGGGCGTTGCGGGCGATGATCAACGAGCCGCCATTGGCGAGCGTGACAAACAGCTCCCACACCGACAGGTCGAAGCACACCGAGGTGGAAGCGAGTACGCCTTGGATGTCGTCGCGGCTGTAGACCGATTTCGACCAGTCGATCAGCGCCAACACGTTGCGATGGGCGATGGCCACGCCTTTGGGTTTGCCGGTGGAGCCGGAGGTGTAGATCACATAAGCAAGATTGTCGGGTTTAACGCTGCTCTGTGGTGCGTCCAATGGATAGCGTGAAAGGTCGAGCTGATCGAGCATCAGTACCTCGGTCCCCGCCGGAACCGTCAGCGTTTGCGCCACTGCCTGCTCGGTCAACAGCACCCGCGCACGGCTGTCATCGAGCATGTAGGCCACGCGTTCGGCCGGATAATCCGGGTCGAGCGGCACGTAGGCGCCACCGGCCTTGAGCACCGCGAGCAAGGCGATCAGCAACTGCTCGGAACGCGGCATCGCCACGCCCACTCGCACTTCCGGGCCGACGCCCAGTTCGATGAGTTTATGGGCCAGGCGATTGGCGCGGCCGTCGAGTTCGCTGTAGCTCAGGCGAATATCATTGAAGGTCACCGCTAGCGCGTCTGGAGTAGCGTCGGCTTGGCGAGCAATCAAATCGTGGATGCACACGTCCTGTTCGAACGGCGCATCGACTGGATTCCACTCGTGGGTCAGGCGCTGATGCTCATCGAATTCCAGCATCGACAGTTCACCCAGGCAACGCTCGCCTTGCGTGGTCATCTGCCCAAGCAACTGCGCCAGATGCGCCGCCAACCGCTCAACCGTATCCGGAGCAAAGCTCGCCCGCTGATAACTCATGTGCACCGACAACTGCCGCTCCAACCCCACCAACAGCGTCAACGGGTAGTTGGTCTGCTCCTGGGTAATGGGCGAGCCGAAGCGCAAACCGTCCGGAGCGCCCTGCTCCAGGGCCTGGGCAATCGGGTAGTTCTCGAACACCAGCAAGCTGTCGAACAGCGCGTCGCCGCCCTGCCCGGCCCAGCGCTGGATGTCCAGCAACGCGGTGTGTTCGAACTCGCGCAGCGCCAGGTTTTGTTCCTGCACCGCTTGCAGCCAGCTGTCCAGCGACTGCTCGGCCCGCGGGCTGGCGATCACCGGCAAGGTGTTGATGAACAGCCCGATCTGCTGCTCGATGCCCGGCAAGTCCGCCGGACGCCCGGCCACCGTCGCGCCAAACGCCACGGTGTCTTTGCCGGTGTAGCGCTGCAACAGCAGCAGCCACGCCGCTTGCACCAGCGTGTTGACGGTGACTTTCGAGGCTCGGGCAAAAGACTCCAGGCGTCGGGTCGACGCTTCGTCCAGCACCTGCACGTGATCGCCGTAGCCAGCGCTCGTTTCGGTCGGTTTAGCAACGGCATCGGCCAGCCGCGTCGGGGCTTCCAGGCGTTGCAGCGCGGGCTTCCAGAACGCTTCGCTGGCCGCCGCGTCCTGGCGTTGCAGCCAGGCGATGTAATCCCGGTAACGGCTGCCAGACACGGCAACCGACTGGCCGCTGTAGCGCTGCAACACTTCGCCGAGCAACTGCGAATTGCTCCAGCCATCCATGAGGATATGGTGGCTGGTGTAGATCAAGTGGTAACGGTCCTGGGCCACGCGCGCCGCCACCAATCGCAGCAACGGCGCTGCCTCCAGGACGAAACCTTGTTGCCGCTGGGCGGCTGCGAGAGCGTCCAGATACTCAGGCAAATCAGCCTGTGAGCGTCCGTCATGCAGCTGCAAAACGAGGTCCACGCGCTTGTGCACCACTTGCAACGCCCGCTTGAAATCACCCTCCCAGACAAAACCGCTGCGCAGCACATCATGGGCATCCGTTGCCGCTTGCCAGGCCTGGCGGAAGCGCTCGACGTCGAGCCCTTCGACATCGACGCGCATCTGATTGATGTAGTGGCCGGCCTGTTGCTCTAGCAACGTATGGAACAACATGCCCTGCTGCATCGGCGACAGCGGATAGATGTCCTCCACCTCTCGCGCCACCAGCGGCAAGGCGTCTAGCTGCGACTGGTGCAATCCGGCCAGGGGGAAGTCCGACGGTGTGAAGCCGCGGTGCTGCGGTTCGCAGCAGTGGTCGATCAACGCTTGCAACTCTCGACCATAGTCCACGGCCAACGCCTGGACCGTCGCCTCGTCGAACATCTGCGAGCTGAACGTCCAGTCGATGCTCAACTCGCCCGCATAGACACTGCCATTGAGTGTCAACCAGTTGTCCAGCGGCGCTAACGGACTCTGCGCCGCGCCCGCCGATTCGCTGGCGGGAACAAACAGCCCATCGCCGTCATCGGCAAAATCGCTGTCGAACTGGCCCAGATAATTGAACGTGATGCGCGGTACCGGCAGCGCTGCGAGGGTGCGACGCGTCGGTTCATCGCCCAGGTAACGCAACACGCCGAAGCCGAGCCCTTTGTCGGGAATCGCCCGCAGTTGCTCCTTGATCGCCTTGATCGAGCCTTCGGCAGTTGCCGTCGGGGTGAGGCGCACCGGGAACAGGCTGGTGAACCAGCCAACGCTGCGGCTCAGGTCCAACTCATCGAACAGCGCCTCGCGGCCATGGCCCTCCAATTGAATCAAGGTCGATTCCTGGGAGGTCCAGCGGCCGATCACCCGGGCCAGTGCGGTCAGCAGCAGGTCGTTGACCTGGGTGCGATAAGCCGCTGGCGCCTGTTGCAGCAAGCGCCGGGTCTGGTCTTTATCCAGCCGCGTCTGGACCTGCACCCCACGGCATCTTTGCAAATCGCCCTGCGGACGGTCGCAAGGCAAGTCGTGGCAAGCACCTTCCAGTTGTCCCTGCCAATACGCCATCTGGGCGTGCAACGCCGCGCTGCCGGCATACACCTGCAACCGTTGCGCCCAGGTCTGCGTGGCCGTGGTCTTGGCTGGCAGCGTCGGCGCCTGGCCGGCCTGCAACTGGTCATAGGCCTGTTGCAGGTCTTCCAGCAGAATGCGCCAGGACACGCCGTCCACCACCAGGTGGTGAATCACCAATAACAACCGTTGGCTGCCGTCGGCCAGGCTCGCCAGCACGCCGCGCAGCAGCGCGCCATTTTGCAGTTCGAGGCTGCGCTGGGCGTGTTCGGCCAACGCTTCGAGGGCCGACGCATCGGCCACCTCGGCGGTCCACAATAGCGGCGAACGCTGCCAAAGCGCCTGCTGCTCAGCCAGGGTGCCATGGCGAGCGCTCCAGACGCCGTCCTGGCAGGCAAAGCCCAGGCGCAACGCGTCGTGATGCGCAACCAAGGTTTGCAACGCTTGCTCCAGATGCCCGGCGTGTACGGGTCGCAAGCCCTTGAGCAAGACCGACTGGTTCCAGTGATGAGGCTCGGCCATGGCCAGTTCGAAAAACCACTGCTGGAACGGCAACAGCAGCGTCTGCCCGGTGACCGGGCCTTGGTCAACGACAGGCCCGCCGTGTCCCGTCGTCGCGACGCTGGCCAGGCCCTGGATGGTCTGGTGCAGGAACAAGTCCTTGGGACTGATATGGATCCCGGCCTGACGGGCGCGGCTCACCACCTGAATTGAAATGATCGAATCGCCGCCCAGCTCGAAGAAGTTGTCGGTCACCCCTACGCGCTCGCGCCCGAGCACGTTTTGCCAGATCACGGCCAACGTTTGTTCCACGGCGGTAACCGCTGCAACGTAGCCCTTGGGGCTCGCGCTTGGATCGGCCTTGGGCAGCGCCTTGCGCTCAAGCTTGCCGTTTGGGCTGACCGGCATTTTTTCCAGCCACACCCAGTGTTGCGGCACCATGTAGTCGGGCAAGGATTGGCTCAGATGTTCCCTCAAGCGAGCTTGCAACGCTTGGCGAACGGCGGCGTCGGCGGCCAGCAGCTCGGCGCGCGTCGGGACCACGTAAGCCACCAGTAGCGTGCCGTCCTGGGCCAGGACCACGGTTTCGCGCACCGCATCGTGCTCGGCCAGGCGCGCGTCGATTTCGCCCAGTTCGATGCGCAGTCCGCGGATCTTCACCTGATGGTCCATTCGCCCGGCATATTCGATCACGCCATCGGCGCGATAGCGCGCCAGGTCGCCGGTGCGATACAAGCGCTGGCCATGGCCGAACGGCCCGGTGACGAAGCGCTCGGCGGTCAACGCCGCGCGCCGATGGTAACCCCGCGCCAGCCCCTCGCCCGCCAGGTACAGCTCGCCGATCACGCCCACCGGCACCGGCGACAATTCGTCGTCGAGGATGTAGGTGCCGAGGTTGGCGATCGGCTGGCCGATCGGCACGCTGTCGCGGCCCTCTTCGACACAGGTCCAATGGGTAACGTCGATGGCCGCCTCGGTCGGACCGTAGAGGTTGTACAGGCCGGCGTTCGGCAGCTTGGCGAAGACCTGTTGCTGGGCATCCACCGGCAGCGCTTCACCACTGCACACGATCCGCTTGAGGCTGGTGCATTGCGCCACGCGCGGATCTTGCACGAATGCCTGGAGCATCGACGGCACGAAGTGCAGCGTGGTGATGCGCTGCGCGGTAATCAGCTCGATCAGTTGCGTCGGGTCACGATGGGCACCCGGCGCAGCCACCACCAGCGTAGAGCCGGTCAGCAGCGGCCAGAAGAATTCCCACACCGAGACGTCGAAGCTGAACGGCGTTTTTTGCAGGACGCTGTCCGAGGCATCGAGGCCGTATGCCTGCTGCATCCAGCACAGCCGATTGACCAGCGCGCCATGGCGATTGCCGGCGCCCTTGGGCTTGCCGGTGGAGCCGGAGGTATAGATGACATACGCCAGGTTTTCGGCATGGACTTGCACATTCGGATTGTGCTCGCGGGCCGCGTATAGCCCATCGTCAGGCAGGTCCAGCACCAGGCAGCGCAGCCCGTCCGGAATCGGCAACGATTCCAGCAGAGGCTGCTGGGTCAGCAGCAAACCGATGCCGCTGTCTTCGAACATGTAGGCCAGGCGGTCCCGTGGGTACTCAGGGTCCAACGGCACGTAGGCGCCGCCAGCCTTGAGAATCGCCAACAGCCCCAGCACCATTTCCACCGAACGCTCCACGGCGATGCCCACCAGCACATCGGGACCGACACCCTGGTCGATCAAGCGGTGAGCCAACCGGTTGGCACGAGCGTTGAGTTCGCTGTAGCTCAGGCGTTGTTCGCCAAACACCAGTGCCGGCGCGTCCGGAGTCCGGCGCACCTGTTCCTCGATCAGCGCCTGGACGCTGTGGTCGAGAGGGTAATATTGCGCTGTCGCGTTCCAGTCGACGAGCATGTGCCGGCGCTCTTCATCGTCCAACAGCGACCATTGCGCCACGGGGCGATGCAGGTCTTGCACCATGCTCTGCAACACGTTGAGCCAATGCCGGGCCATGCGTTCGATGGTCGCCGGCTCGAACAGGTCCGTGGCGTAGGTCAAGGCTGCGTGCAAGCCCTGCGAGCTGTCGGTGGTGTCCAGGCTCAGGTCGAATTGCGCGGTGCGCTGCGCCCAGCCGACGGGTTCGACGCGAAGACCCGGCAAGGCGTCGACGAAGGCCGAGTCGGCTTCGTTGCGGTGGTTGAACATCGCCTGGAACAGCGGGCTGTGACTCAGGTTGCGTTGCGGCTGCAAGGCATCGACCAGTTGCTCGAAAGGCAGGTCCTGGTGCATCTGCGCGGCCAAGGCCGTCTGCTTGAGCTGTTGCAACAATGCGGCACCGCTCAGGTCACTGTGAAACTCGCTGCGCAGGACCTGGGTGTTGACGAAAAATCCGATCAGTCGCTCGGTTTCCAGCCGCTGGCGGTTGGCGATCGGCACCCCGACACGGATGTCGGCTTGACCACTGTAGCGATGCAGCAACGTTTGGAAAGCGCCGAGCAACAGCACGAACAGCGTGACGTTTTCTCGCCGGGCCAGGGCCTTGAGGTCATCGCTCAACGCGCGGTCCAGCACAATCGGCAGACGTGCGCCCCGCTGGCTTTGCTGCGCTGGGCGCGGGTGGTCGGTGGGCAATTCCAGCAACGGCTGTTCGCCGCCCAGTTGCGCGGTCCAGTAGGCCAGTTGGCGATCCTGTTCACCGGCCGCCATCCATTGCCGCTGCCAGACCGCGTAGTCGGGGTATTGCACCGCCAGCGGCGGCAGTTGCGCGCGGTGGCCCTGAGCGAACGCCGAGTACAGGCCCATCAGGTCGTCGACCATCACCTGCAGGGACCAACCGTCCGAGACGATGTGATGCAGCGTCAGTACCAGGACGTGATCCTGTTCGGTCACCTCCAGCAACGCCACGCGCAGCAGCGCATCGCTCAGCAGATCGAACGGACGTTGCGTCTGCTGCTCGAGGAAAACCTCGATAGCGGCCTCATCGTTCCCCTCCAGGCACTGCTCAATGAAATCAACCCGGCCCTGCCCACGAATGACTTGGCAGGTGTGTCCATCCTCTTCGACGAACACGGTGCGCAAGCTTTCATGACGTTCCACCAATGCCGCAAAACTCTTGCGCAGCGCGACTTTATCCAGCGTGCCGCGCATCCGCAGCGCAGTCGGGATGTTGTAGGCGGCGCTGTCCGGCGCCATTTTCCACAGGAACCATTGGCGCTCCTGGGCAAACGACAACGGCAGCGGCGCGTCACGCGACACCGGCACCATGACCGGCGTTTGTTCGCCGGGCGTTGTATCGAAGGCCGCGACGAACGCTTGCAACGTGCTGTGCTCGAACAGGCTGCGCAGCGGCACCTCGATGCCCAGCGCCCGACGGACTCGCGAGACCACTTGGGTGACCAGCAGCGAGTGCCCGCCCAGCTCGAAGAAGTTGTCTTCCAGCCCCACGCGCTCAAGCTTGAGCACGTCCTGCCAGATCGCCGCCACTTGCTGCTCGACCTCACTGCGCGGCGCCATGTAGGTCTGCTGCAAATCGCTGGCCTCGGGCGCCGGCAAGGCCTTGCGGTCGATCTTGCCATTGGGTGTCAGCGGCAGCTGCGCAAGAAACAGCAGGTGTGCCGGGACCATGTATTCCGGCAGCTGCGCCTTGAGCGCGGTCTTGAGCGCGGCGCGCAATGGCGCGTTCGCCTCCGGCACTTCGCCGGTCGCAGGGACGACATACGCCACGAGCTGCGCGCCGGTCGGGCCTTCGTGGGCGACCACCACGGTTTCGCGCACACTGTCCTGGGCCAGCAGCGCAGCTTCGATCTCGCCGAGCTCGATACGCAGGCCGCGGATCTTCACCTGATGGTCGAGGCGGCCGAGGTATTCGACCACGCCTTCGGCGCGATAACGGCTCAGGTCGCCGGTGCGGTACAGCCGCTCGCCCGTGGTGGAAAACGGGTCCGGCACGAAGCGTTCGGCGGTCAATGCCGGGCGCTGGAAATAGCCACGGGCGAGGCCGACGCCACCGATCAACAGCTCACCCGGCGCGCCAGGGGGATTGAGGCTCAGGTCGCTGCCGACGATGTACAGCGCCGTGTTGTCCAGCGGTTTGCCGAGGAACGGACGGTCGCACTCAAGGCTCAGCGGATGCACGGCCGACCAGATCGTGGTTTCGGTCGGACCGTAGAGGTTCCAGACCTTCGGCGAAAGCGCTAGCAGACGCTGGGCCAACTCCAGCGGCAATGCTTCGCCGCCGCACAGGAAAGTACGACCGGCAAGCACCCAAGCCTGCTCATGATCGAGCAGCATGCGCCAGCTCGACGGCGTGGCTTGCAGCACGCTGACGTCGTGCTGTTCGATCAGCGCCAGCACCGCTTGTGGATCCTGATGGACGTTCTGGCCGGTCAGCACCACGCTGGCCCCGACCGACAATGGCCCGTAGATTTCCAGGCCGAAAATATCGAAGGAGAACGTCGTCAGCGACAGCATGCGGTCGCCGGCCGCGAGGCCTGGCTGGGCGATCATGCTGCTGATGAAATTGCTCAGCGCGCCGTGGCGCACCATGACGCCCTTGGGCTTGCCGGTGGAGCCGGAGGTGTAGATGACGTAAGCCAGGTGCTCGCCGGTCAGCGCTACGGCCGGGCAGGTTTGGGCGGCGTCTTGCAGCGCGGCGTCCGGCTGATCCAGCAGCAGGGTTTGGAGCGTCGCCGGGATCGGCAATCGATTGACCAAGCGGGCCTGGGTCAACAACAAACCGATGCCGCTGTCCTCGATCATGTAGGCCAGGCGATCCTCCGGGTACGCCGGGTCCAGCGGCACGTAGGCGCCGCCGGCCTTGAGGATCGCCAACAGGCCGACGATCATTTCGGCGCTGCGCTCCACCGCGATGCCCACCAATTGGCCTCGCGTCACGCCCAGCTCGATCAAGCGGTGAGCCAGTTGGTTGGCACGTGCGTCCAGTTGCCCGTAGCTCAGGGCGTGTCCGTCGACAGTCAGCGCCAGTGCCTCGGGATTCAGACGGGCCTGTTCAGCGATGCGCTGGTGTACGCACACGGCCTCGGCACCATGATCGGCCACGCGCAGCCATTGTTGTTGCGTGAGGCGCTGTTGCGCCGGGCCGAGCAGCGGCAGTTCGCCGATGCGCTGGTGTGGCGCGTCGACGATGCCTTGCAACAGGTTTTGCCAGTGCTCGGCCAGGCGTTCGATCGTCAGGGGGTCGAAGAGGTCGGTGGCGTAAGTCAGCTCCGCCGCAATGCCCTGCTCGGTTTCATAGGTGCCGAGGGTCAAGTCGAACTGGGCGGTGCGCCCTTCCCACAGCAAATCTTCGACGCGCAGTTGCGGCAGGTGCATCTGCCGGCTTCGATTGGCGCCGGCGTTCTGGTGGTTGAACATGACTTGGAAGATCGGGCTGTGGCTGAGGCTGCGCTCCGGTTGCAGCGCCTCGATCAGTTGCTCGAATGGCAAGTCTTGATGGGCCTGGGCGGCCATGGCCGCTTGCTTGACCTGGGCAAGCAAGCGATCGAATGGCAGCTGCCCGTCGACATGGGCGTTAAGCACTTGGGTGTTGACGAAAAAGCCGATCAGCCCTTCGGTCTCGACCCGGTTGCGGTTGGCGGTCGGCACGCCCACGCGAATCTGCGGCTGGCCGCTGTAGCGGTGCAGCAACGCCTGGAACGATGCCAGCAAGACCATGAACAGGCTCGCGCCTTCGCGCTGGGCCAGTTGCTTGAGCGCTGTCGCCAGTTCGGCTGTCAGCTTCAAGTCCAAGCGCGCGCCACGAAAGCTTTGCACGGGTGGGCGCGGATGATCGAGCGGCAGCTCAAGCACCGGCTGCTCATCACCCAGGGTCTGGAGCCAATAGGCCAACTGACGCTCGCGCTCGCCGGCCTCGAGCCAATGGCGCTGCCAGATGGCGTAGTCGGCGTACTGCACCGGCAGCTCCGGCAAGGCCAGCGGTTGGTTGGCGGTGTCGGCGGCGTAGTGCCGCACCAGTTCATCCACCAGCACTTGCATCGACCAGCCATCGGCGATGATGTGGTGCTGGATCAGCGCCAACACGTGGTCGTCTTCGGCGATTTTCAACAGCGAAATCCGCAGCAGCGGTCCCTGGCGCAGATCGAATGGACGCGCTGTTTCACCTTCGACGAAGGCCTTGATGACGGGGTCCTGGCTGGCCAGCGAACCGGCGGATAATTGCTGGACCGCGATGCGCAGCGGCATGTGCGGATGGATGACCTGCACAGCCTGCTCGCCTTGCTCGGTGAAGGTGGTGCGCAAGCTCTCGTGGCGCTCGACCAGGGCATTGAAACTGCGCTCCAGGGCCGGCACGTCCAACCGGCCTTTCAGGCGAAGGGTCGTGGGGATGTGATAAGCCGAGCTGTAGGGATCCATCTGCCACAGGAACCACTGGCGCTCCTGGGCATAGGACAGCGGGATGTGTTCGAACCCGGAACGCACCTCGGGGATCGGCAGATTGGCCGGCGAGACGCCCTCTTCGAGCATCTTTTCCAGATACAGCCTGCGTTTGTCCAGCGGCAGAGTGATAAAGCGCTTGGCGACCCTCAAAGCAACACTCTTGTCCATCAGACTTCCTCCATTTCATCAAGCAGGGCGTCCAGCTTGTTCAGTTTCTGTTCGTTGATTGACCGGTCGCCGCTGTCGAGTTGCGCGACGAAATCCTTCAGGGCCGGGTGCTGGAATAGCAGTTGCGGGGTGAGGCTCAACCCCAGTTCAAGGGCCATGCGCGAGACGGCGGTGACCGCCAGCAACGAGTGGCCGCCCAGCTCGAAGAAGTGATCGCGCAAGCCCACGCGCTCGACGGTGAGCACTTGGGCCCAGATCGCCGCGACCTGCTGTTCGAGTTCGCTGACAGGCGCTTCGTAGCTGCTTTGCGACAACCCGCTCTCGATGCCCGGCAACGCCTTGCGGTCGAGCTTGCCGTTGGGCGTCAGCGGCAGTTGGTCGAGGAACAGCCAGTGCGCCGGGATCATGTAGTCGGGCACGCTTGTCTTGAGATTGGCCTTGAGCTGATCTCGCAAGGTATTGGCGTCCGCGTCCAGAGCCGAAGCGACCACGTAGGCCACCAGCTGTTGACCGCCCGCGCCCTCCTGGGCGAGCACCGCCACTTCGCGCACCGCCGGTTGTTGCAGCAGCCGCGCCTCGATTTCCCCCAGCTCGATGCGGAAACCACGGATCTTCACTTGATGGTCGATCCGGCCCTGATATTCGAGCACGCCATCGGCGCGATAGCGGCACAGGTCACCGGTGCGGTACAGGCGTTCGCCGGTTGTCGAGAACGGGTTCGGCACATACTTTTCGGCGGTCATCGCCGCGCGCCCGAGGTAACCCCGGGTGATGCCCGCGCCGCTCAGGTACAGCTCCGCCGAGACGCCTTGGGGCACCGGTTGCAGGTTCGCATCCAGCAGGTAGCTGGCGGTGTGCTTGAGCGGGCGACCGATGTTCGCCGTGCCGCCGGCGGTGCGGCGGGTCCAGGTCGAATAGGTGGTGTCTTCCGAAGGGCCGTAAAGGTCGTGGACGTGCTCGATGGTTGGCTGTTGGTACAGCGTCTCCACCAGGCTTTGCTTCAGCGGCTCGCCGGCCAGGTTGATGATGCGCACGCTCGGCGGAATCTCGCCGTTGCGCTGCAACGCAGCGATGGCCGAGGGCACGCTGTTGATCAGCCGGACTTGATCGCGGGCCGGCAGCTGCGGCAGTTCCAGGGCGTTGCGGGCGATGATCAACGAGCCGCCGTTGGCGAGCGTGACGAACAGCTCCCACACCGACAGGTCGAAGCACACCGAGGTGGAAGCGAGTACGCCTTGGATGTCGTCGCGGCGGTAGACCGATTTCGACCAGTCGATCAGCGCCAACACGTTGCGATGGGCGATGGCCACGCCTTTGGGTTTGCCGGTGGAGCCGGAGGTGTAGATGACGTAGGCGAGGTTGTCTGGCGTGACAGCTATAACCGGTGGTTTCAACGGATAGGAGGTCAACTCAATCCGGTCCAGCAGCAACACTTCGGTCCCCGCCGGAACCGTCAACGTCGCCGCCACTGCCTGCTCGGTCAACAGCACCCGCGCACGGCTGTCATCGAGCATGTAGGCCACGCGTTCGGCCGGATAATCGGGGTCGAGCGGCACGTACGCACCACCGGCCTTGAGCACCGCGAGCAAGGCGATCAGCAACTGCTCGGAACGCGGCATCGCCACGCCCACTCGCACTTCCGGGCCGACGCCCAGCTCGATGAGCTTGTGGGCCAGGCGATTGGCGCGGCCGTCGAGTTCGCTGTAGCTCAGGCGCGTCTTGGCGAAAGTGACCGCCAATGCGTCAGGAGTGGATTGCGCCTGGCGGGCGATCAGTTGGTGAACACAAACGTCCTGTTCGAACGGCGCATCGACTGGATTCCACTCGTGGGTCAGGCGCTGATGCTCATCGAATTCCAGCATCGACAGTTCACCCAGGCAGCGCTCGCCGCCGTCGGTCATTTGTCCCAGCAACTGCGCCAGGTGCGCCGCCAGACGTTCCACGACAACCGCCGAGAAACTCTCCCGCTGATAACTCATGTGCACCGACAACTGCCGCTCCAACCCCACCAACAGCGTCAACGGGTAGTTGGTCTGTTCCTGGGTGATGGGCGAGCCGAAGCGCAAACCGTCCGGCGCGCCCTGCTCCAGGGCCTGGGCAATCGGGTAGTTCTCGAACACCAGCAAGCTGTCGAACAGCGCGTCGCCGCCCTGCCCGGCCCAGCGCTGGATGTCCAGCAACGCGGTGTGTTCGAACTCGCGCAGCGCCAGGTTTTGTTCCTGCACCGCTTGCAGCCAGCTGTCCAGCGACTGCTCGGCCCGCGGGCTGGCGATCACCGGCAAGGTGTTGATGAACAGCCCGATCTGCTGCTCGATGCCCGGCAAGTCCGCCGGACGCCCGGCCACCGTCGCGCCAAACGCCACGGTGTCTTTGCCGGTGTAGCGCTGCAACAGCAGCAGCCATGCCGCTTGCACCAGCGTGTTGACGGTGACTTTCGAGGCTCGAGCGAAAGCTTCGAGGCGGCGGGTCGACGCTTCGTCCAGCACCTGCACGTGATCGCCGTAGCCAGCGCTCGTTTCGGTCGGTTTAGCAACGGCATCGGCCAGCCGCGTCGGTGCTTCCAGGCGTTGCAGCGCAGGCTTCCAAAACGCTTCGCTGGCCGCTGCGTCCTGGCGTTGCAGCCAGGCGATGTAATCGCGGTAGCGGCTGCCAGACACGGCAACTGACTGGCCGCTGTAGCGCTGTAATACTTCGCCGAGCAACTGCGAATTGCTCCAGCCATCCATGAGGATATGGTGGTGGCTGTAGATCAGGTGATAACGCTGCTCGTCGAGGCGCACGATCATCAGGCGTATCAGGGCCGACGCGCTCAGGTCCAGTTGTTGGCGCTCGGCATCGGCGAGGGTCTGCAAGGTCTGGTCGGGCTGCGGGTCGCCGCGCAAGTCATGCACGCTGTAAGGCAGCTCCAGATACCTGCTGACGACTTGCACCGGCGCCGACAGGTCGCCCTGCCAGACGAAACGCGTGCGCAATATGTCATGGGCGTCCACTGCAGCCTGCCAGGCCTGGCGGAAACGCTGCGGATCCAGCCCTTCGACGTCCAGGCGCAACTGGTTGCTGTAGTCGCCGCTGGCGTCGCCGTACACGCCATGGAACAACATGCCCTGCTGCATCGGCGACAGCGGATAGAGGTCGAGAATCTGCGCTGTCGGCATTGGCAGCCCATCCAACTGCTGCTGATTCAGGCTCGCCAGCGGGAAGTCCGACGGCGTCACACCGTGGTGTCCGCCCTGGCAGCAATGCTCGATCAGCCGCTGCAATTGGTCCGCATATTCGTCGGCCAAGGCCTGGATGGTGGCCTCGTTGAACTGCTCGCGGCTGAAGGTCCAGCCCAGGTTCAGCTCGCCATTGAACACCTGGCCGTTCAAGGCCAACACGTTGGACAGTGGCGCTTCGGCGTCCAGCTCATCGCCAGCAGCTTCGTCGGCCGGCACGAACAAGGCGCCGTCGGCTTCGTCAAAGCTGGCGTCGAACTGCCCCAGGTAGTTGAAGGTCAGGCTTGGCGTCGGCAGTCGCGCCAGGAGCGCACGCGTGGCGTCATCGGCCAGATGGGCCAGGGCGCCAAAGCCCAGGCCCTTGTCGGGAATCGCCCGCAGTTGTTCCTTGATCTGTTTCAGGCATTCGCCAAGGTCCGCCCGTGGCGTGAGCCTGGCCGGGTAAACGCTGGTGAACCAGCCAACGGTGCGGGTCAGGTCGACATCGTCGAACAGGGCTTCGCGACCATGGCCTTCGAGCTGGATGAGCACACTGTCGGCATCGGTCCAACGCACCATGACCCGCGCCAAGGCAGTCAGCAGCAAATCATTGACCTGGGTGCGATAGGCCTTGGGCGCGTCTTGCAGCAGTTGTCGGGTCAACGTGGCGTCGAGTCGCGTACGCACAGTCATCGCCAAGCGGTTCTGCTGCCCGCCGTGTGGGTTATCCATTGGCAACCTTGCATCGACGCCCTCGAGCCGGGCTTGCCAGAAGGCCAATTCCTGCTGCAGCGAGTTGCTGCGCGCATAGCCTTGCAGCCGCTCGGCCCAGGCCTGCGCCGAATGGGTCTTGAGCGGCAGCTGCAAGGCTGCGCCACTGGATAACTGCCGGTAAGCGCTTTGCAGATCCTCAAACAGGATCCGCCACGACACGCCATCGATCACCAGGTGATGAACCGCCAGCAACAGCCGTTGGCTGCCATCCGCCAGCGTCGCCAAGACCGCTCGCAGCAGCGGCCCGTCTTGCAGATGCAGGCTGCGCTGGGCCTCGTTGGCAATGCTTTGCAAGGCCTGTGCATCAGGCGCGTCCACGGCCCAGAGCAACTCATCGCGATGGCTGGCCGGCGCACGGTAGCGCGCCGTCCAACCCTCGCCCCGCTCGGTGAAGCTCAAACGCAGGCCATCGTGATGCAGCACCAGCGCGTTTAATGCCTGGTCAAGCACTCGCGCATCCAGGCGCTCGGTCGGCTTGAGCATCACCGCCTGGTTCCAGTGATGACGCTGCGCGATCGTTTGTTCGAAGAACAAGCGTTGCACCGGCAACAGTGCCAGCTCACCGGTAACCGGGCCCTGACCGATGACTTGGGCGGCTTCGCCCAGGCGGGCCACGGTCGCCAGCATTTCCAGGGTTTGATGCTGGAACAGATCCTTGGGCGTGAAATGAATCCCGGCCTGGCGGGCGCGACTGACCACCTGGATCGAGACGATGGAATCGCCGCCCAGCTCGAAAAAATTGTCCCGCAGGCCGACGCGTTCAAGCTTGAGCACGTCCTGCCAGATCGACGCCAATTGCTGCTCCAACGCGCTGCGCGGCGCCAGGTAGCTTTGCTGCAATTGGCTGGCGTCAGGCTTGGGCAGGTTCTTGCGGTCGAGTTTGCCGTTGGGGGTCAGCGGCAGGCATTCGAGCAGCAGCAGATAAGCCGGGACCATGTGCGCCGGCAATGTCGCCTTGAGCTGTTCGCGCAGGTGCTCGGCGAAATCCTTTTGCACGGATTCCTCGGCCACCACATAGGCCACCAGGCGCTTGCCGCTGCCGGCGGTGCCTTCCTGGGCCACGACGACGGCTTCGCGCACACCATCGAGGGCTTGCAGGCTGGCTTCGATTTCCCCCAGCTCGATGCGGAAACCGCGGATCTTCACTTGGTTGTCAATGCGGTCCAGGTAATCGAAAGTGCCGTCGACGCGCTGGCGCACCAGGTCGCCGGTGCGGTACAGCAGACCGCCGGCGCTGAACGGGTCAGCAACGAAGCGCTCGGCGGTCAGGCCCGGACGGTTCAGGTAACCGCGGGCCAGCCCAGTGCCGCCCAGGTACAGCTCACCGGCCATGCCTTGGGGCAGCAGGTTCAGATCGGCGTCGAGCACGTAGGCACTGCGGTCGCCGATGCGGCTACCAATCGGCGCGTACGCGGCGCCACACGCCACCTCGCGACCGGCTTTCCAGATCAGCGGCGTGACCACGGTTTCGGTCGGGCCGTAGCCGTTGATGATGAAATCCGGGTCGAGCGCGCGCTTGACTCGTTCAAAACTGGCGCTGGGCACGGCATCGCCGCCGAAGCAGTAGATGCGCACCTTCGGTGGGTTGCCCTCGCGCTCGGCGTGTTCGGCCAGTTGTTGCAGGTACACCGGCGGGAACGCCACCACCGTCACGCCGTGCTCGCGCATGGCGTTGTAGGTTTGCTCCGGGGTCCACAGGCTGTCGTCGCGAATCAGCAGCGACGCGCCGTGAGTCAGGCTGGTGAGCCAACGTTCATGGGCACCGTCGAAAGCGAACGACATGAAATGGAACTCGCAATCGCTGTCGCGCATTTCATAGCGCTCGCCGATGGCCTGGCAGTGCATCGCCAGCGGACCGTGGGCCACGCTCACGCCTTTGGGATTGCCGGTGGAACCGGAGGTGTAGATGACGTAGGCGAGGTTTTGCCGATCGAGTGAGACCTGCGGCGCGCTGGCCGGCAGATCGCGCAGATCGACACGGTCGAGCTCCAACAGCGGCAACGATTCGTCCACGGGCAACTGCGCCGACACCGACGTGTCACTGATCAGCAACGCCAGCCCGGCGTCCTCCATCAGGTATGCCAGGCGCTCTCGCGGATAGCTGATATCCAACGGCACGTAGGCGCCACCGGCCTTGAGCACCGCCAACAGCGCGACGATCACCCCTTCGCTGCGCGGCAGGGCCACCCCAACGCGGGTTTCAGGACCAACGCCACGGGCGATCAAGGCGTGGGCCAATTGATTCGCGCGCTGGTCTATCTCGCCGTAGCTGAAGTGCCGGCCGCTGAAAATCACCGCCGTGCGCTGCGGACGCTCGGCCGCCAACGCGGCGATCCGTTGATGCACAGCGATGTCCACCGGATACGGCTGCGGGCGGTTATCGGCCTGTTGTTGCGCCTGTTGCGCAGCGCTCGCCAGGGCGATTTCCCCCAGGCTGCGTTCGGCGCCCTGGCTGAATTGTTCAAGTAGATGCAGCAGATGAGCGCTGATGTCCTCGACGGCCTGATCGGCGAACTGCCGGCGCTCGTAGCTGTAATGCAGCGCCAGTTGTTCACCGAGGGTGACCGCCACGCTCAGCGCATAGTGCGTCTGCTCAAGATTGCAGACCTCGCCGAAGGTGACGTCGCTGCCGACGCGTTGCTGCAAGGCCTGGGCGATCGGGTAGTTCTCGAACACCAGGATGTTGTCGAACAGCGCTTCACCGCCCTGCCCGGCCCAACGCTGGATGTCCGCCAACGGCGTGTGCTCGAAATCGCGCAGGCTCAGGTTCTGCGCCTGCACCGCTTGCAGCCATTGGCTGACCGTCTGGTCGGGACGTGGCGTGCCAATCACCGGCAAGGTGTTGATGAACAACCCGACCTGCTGCTCGATGCCAGGCAGATCCGCCGGCCGCCCAGCCACGGTCGCGCCAAACGCCACGGTCGGGTGCCCGGTATAGCGTTGCAGCAACAGCAGCCAGGCCGCTTGCACCAGCGTATTGACGGTAACTTTTTGCCCGCGGGCAAACGCTTCCAGCGCCTGCGTGCGTGGCGCGTCGAGCGTCTGGAAACAATCGCCGTGGCCGCCCTGGCTATCGCTGTCCAACGCTGCGCGGGCGAGTCGGGTCGGCTCTTGCAGCGCGGCCAGTTGCTCGCGCCAGAAGCCCTCGCTGAGCTTCCCGTCCTGGCGTTGCAGCCAGCCGATGTAATCGCGATAACGGCCGACGGTGCTGGCGGGCGGGCGTCCGTTGTAGCGCTGCATGACCTCGCCGAGCAGCTGCGAATTGCTCCAGCCGTCCATCAGGATGTGATGATGGGTGTAGATCAGATGCCAGTGCTCGGCGCCGGTGCGCACCAGCACCAGGCGCAACAGCGGCGCCTGGCCAAGATCGAAACCTTGCGCGCGTTCGGCATTGGCCAGCGCCGTCAGGGCCTGGGTCTGCTCGTCTCGCTCGCGCCAGTCCAGCGCGGTGAAGGGCAACTGCACCTGCTTGTGGACGACCTGCAGCGGTTGCTCCCATTCGCCCTGCCAGACGAAACCACTGCGCAGGATATCCTGCGTCGCGACGGTGGCTTGCCACGCCGCGCGGAAGCGCTCGGCATCGAGGCCTTGCACGTCCACCCGCAGTTGGTTGACGTATTCGCCCGCGGCCTGTTCGTAGAGCGTGTGGAATAACAAGCCCTGCTGCATCGGCGACAGCGGATAAATGTCATCGAGCTGGCCGGCCGGCATCGGCAGCTGGTCGAGCTGCGCCTGGCTGATCTGCGCCAGGGGGAAATCCGACGGCGTGGCTTGCGGCATCGCAAGGTTGGCGCAATGCTCGATCAGCGCCTTGAGCTCGATGGCGTATTGGTCGACCAGCCGTTGCACCGTCGCGCTGTCGAACATCTCACGGCTGAAACCCCAGCTCATCGCCAGTTCCCCGCCGTACACTTGGCCTTCCACGGTCAGCCAGTTGGCCAGCGGAGCCGTTGGATCCTGGGCGACGCCACTGCCTTCGCTGGACGGTACCAACAGCGCCGATTCATCGAACTGACGGTCGAACTGGCCCAGATAGTTGAACGTGATGCGCGCGGGCGCCAGGCCCGCCCATTCGGCTCGCACCGAAGGCGCCGTCAGATAACGCAGCACGCCGTAGCCCAGGCCTTTGTCCGGGACGCCGCGCAGTTGTTCCTTGATCGCCTTGATCGAGCCGTCGAGGTCGTCGGTGGCGGTCAGCTTCACCGGGAACAAGCTCGTCAACCAACCGACCGTGCGGGTCAGGTCGATGTCATCGAACAGCTCTTCACGGCCATGGCCTTCCAGTTCGATCAGCGTGCCGGGCTGCCCGCTCCAGTGGCTGATGGTGCGGGCCAGCGCAGTCAGCAGCAGGTCGTTGACCTGCGTGCGATAGGCCGCGGGCGTCTGTTGCAGCAATTGCCGGGTCAGCTCGGCGTCCAGGCGCCATTCGATCTTGGCGCCGTGAACATTCTGCAGGCTGCCCTGCGGGCGCTCGCAAGGCAGATCCCGCGCCCCGTGATGCTGGGCTTTCCAGTAAGCCAACTGACCGTCGAAGCGCGACGTTTCGGCGCTCAGCCGCGCTGTCCAGCGCTGGAATGCGCTGGTCTTGGCCGGCAGGGTAACCGCGCCGCCCGCCGCCAGCTGCTCGTAGGTTTGCTGCAGATCTTCCAGCAGCACGCGCCACGACACGCCGTCCACCACCAGGTGATGGATGATCAGCGCCAACCGCTGGCTACCGTCGGCCAGATTCACCAGCATGGCGCGCAACAGCGGCCCGTCTTGCAGGTCCAGGCTGCGCTGTGCCTCGTCGCACAATGCATTCAGCTCGTCGACGGACCGGGCATCGCGTTGCCACACGTCGGCGCTTTGCACCAGCGGCCCATGATGCTGCTGCCAACCGTCGGCGCCTTCGACAAAGCGCAGTCGCAAGGCGTCGTGATGATTGATGAGGCAGGTCAGCGCCGCGTCGAGCCAGTGTGCATTCAGCCGCTCGCGGGCAGTCAGCAACAGCGACTGGTTCCAGTGTTCGCGAGCCGGCATCGCCTGGGTGAAAAACTGTTGCTGGATCGGCCCGAGCACGGCGTCGCCAGTGACCGCCCCTTGATCCACGGTACTGTGATTGTCGTAGCTGGCAACCAACGCCAGGCTGCGCACCGTCTGGTACTGGAACAGATCACGGGGATGAATGCGGATACCGGCCTGTCGCGCACGGCTGACCACTTGAATGGAGATGATCGAGTCGCCGCCCAGCTCGAAGAAGTTGTCTTCGAGCCCCACGCGCGCCACTCCGAGCACGTCCTGCCATATCTCGGCCAGGGCGGTTTGCAGCGCATCCTGTGGTGCCACAAACGCCTGCTGAGGCGCGGCGTCTGGCTGTGGCAGGGCCTTGCGATCCAGTTTGCCGTTGGCGGTGACTGGCAACTTATGCAACGGCATCAGGTACGTCGGCACCATGTATTCCGGCAAGCTGCCCAGCAGCCAGGCCTTGAGATCCTGCTGCCACGTCTCGTGGGGGTCGCCGTCTTGCAGCACCAGGTAACCCACCAGATGCTTGCCGTCCTGCACCAGCACCACGGCCTCGCGCACGAGCGGGTGCTGCATGAGGCGGGTTTCGATTTCGCCCAGCTCGATGCGCAGGCCGCGCAGCTTGACCTGATGGTCGAGGCGACCGAGGTATTCGATTACCCCGTCGGCGCGCTGGCGCACTTGGTCACCGGTGCGGTACAGGCGCGCACCGTCATGGAACGGGCACGGCACAAAACGCTCCGCCGTCAGCCCCGGGCGTTGGTGATAATTGCGCGCCAGCCCTGCCCCGCCCAGGTACAACTCGCCCGACACACCCCACGGCACCGGCGACAACTGGGCGTCGAGCACATGGGTGCGCAGGTTGGCGATGGGCTGGCCGATCGGCACGCAATCGGCACCTTCGTCGACGCAGGTCCAATGGGTAACATCGATGGCCGCTTCGGTCGGGCCGTACAGGTTGTAGAGGGAGGCGTTCGGCAGTTTCGCAAAGACTTGATGCTGGGCGTCCAGCGCCAGCGCCTCACCGCTGCAGACGATGCGCTTCAAGCCTTCGCAGCTTTCCACGCCTGGCTCGTGGATGAACGCCTGCAGCATCGACGGCACGAAATGCAGCGTGCTGATGCCGTGACGGTTGATGGTCTCGATCAGTTCTTGCGGGTCGCGGTGCGCACCCGGCGCGGCCACTACCAGGCGCGCACCGGTCATCAGTGGCCAGAAAAACTCCCACACCGACACGTCGAAGCTGAACGGGGTTTTCTGCAACACCGCATCACCGCCATCCAGGCCGTAGGCGTGTTGCATCCAGCACAAGCGATTGACCAGAGCGGCGTGACTGTTGCCCGCGCCCTTGGGCTTGCCGGTGGAGCCGGAGGTGTAGATCACATACGCCAGGTTCAGCGGATCGACGCTGATGTCGGGGCGACGCGCGCTGTAGCCGTCGAGCCAAGCGGCCGGTTGATCGAGCGTGATCACCTCGACGCCATCGGTCGGCAGCCCCGCCATCAACGAGCGCTGGGTCAACAACAAGGCGACGCCGCTGTCCTCGATCATGTAGGCCAGGCGATCCTGCGGATACTCAGGGTCCAGCGGCACGTAGGCGCCGCCGGCCTTGTGGATCGCCAGCAGGCCAACGACCATTTCCACCGAGCGCTCGACGCAGATGCCCACCAGGCTGTCCGGCCGCACACCGCGCTCACGCAGCAGATGAGCCAGTCGGTTGGCGCGTGCATCGAGCTCGGCGTAGGTCAGGCTTTGTTCGTCAAAAACCAGCGCCGTTGCATCCGGGGTGCGCGCCACCTGGGCTTCAATCAGTTGATGCATGCACAGGTCGGTCGGGTAGCGTTGGGCGGTGGCATTCCAACCGTGGACCAGGCTGCTGTACTCGTCACTATCGAGCAACGGCAACTCGCCGATGCGCTGCGACGGGTCGGCGATCATCGCCGTCAGTACGCGCAGCCAATGCCGTGCCATGCGCTCGATGGTCGGCGCCTCAAACAGGTCATTGGCAAAGGTCAGCGCAGCGTGCAGCGTGCCGGCCCTCTCAAAGGTGTCCAGGGTCAGGTCGAATTGCGTGGTGCGGGCCTGCCACTCGATCATGCCCAATTCCAGCCCGGACGCCGTGCGGATCGTGGTGACATCCGCCACCTGCGGCTGATGGTTGTACATGACTTGGAACAGTGGCGTATGGCTGAGGCTGCGCTCCAGCTTCAGGGCTTCGACCAGGCGTTCGAATGGCAGGTCCTGATGAGCCTGCGCACCCAGCGCGGTCTCCTTGACCCGGCGCAACAACTCGTCGATACGGGTCTGGCCATCCAGCTCAGTGCGCAGCACTTGGGTGTTGACGAAGAAGCCGATCAAGCCTTCGATTTCGTCACGGTTACGGTTGGCGATCGGCACACCGACGCGGATATCCGACTGGCCACTGTAGCGATGCAGCAGCACATTGAACGCACTGAGCAACAACATGAACAGCGTGACGCCATGCTGCTGGGCGGTGCTGCGCAGTTGCTCCGCCAATGCGGCATCGATGGCAAACTCATGACGGCTGCCACGGTAGCTCGGCATGGCCGGGCGCGAATGGTCGGTCGGCAGCTCCAGCACCGGATGTTCATCACCCAATTGCGCCTGCCAGTACGCCAGCTGCCGCGCCTGCTCACCGGCCTCCAGCCAGCGGCGCTGCCACAGCGCGTAATCGCTGTACTGGATCGGCAAGTCAGCCAATTGCGGCTCCAGGCCCGCTTCATGGGCGTCGTAGCAGCGGATGAATTCATCGATCAGCACGTTCATCGACCAGCCATCGGAGACGATGTGATGCAAGGTCAGCAGCAACACGTGTTCCTGCTCATCGAGCTTGAGCAACTCGACTCGCAGCAAGGGGCCGTTCGACAAATCGAAGGGCCGCATCGATTGCGCTTCCGCCGCCTGGCGCACCGCCTGCTCGCGCTCGCCTGCGGGCAAGTTGCCGAAGTCTTGTTGCTCGATCACCAGCGGCGCATTGGCCGGTACTTGCAGGAGGCTGTCGTCGGCCTGGCGCTGGAACACCGTGCGCAGGGTTTCATGGCGGGCCACCAGGCTGGCGAAGGCTCGCTCCAGCGCTGGCAGGCTCAGCATGCCCTTGAGCCGGACCGCACCGGGCAAGTTGTAGGCGCCGCTTTGCGGGTCCAGTTGCCAGAGAAACCACATGCGCTGCTGGGCGTAAGACAGGGCCTGGCGGTCGTCAGCCTCGACGCCTTGGGGAATAGGGAAACGGCTGAACTCCACGCCCTCCTTGTCCAGCGCTGCCAGGAACATCTGGCGCTTGTCCAAGGGCAACCCGATAAACCGGCGAGCAAGTTTCAAGGCGTCTTCAGCATTCATTTCTGGGTATCCGGAATCAGTGGGCACAAGGCACAAAGGCATGTCGTCCCTATGAAACGAATGCAAACCGGAAAAATTAGCGATTGGGAATTTGTGTCAGGAAGCGGGATTCAGATCGTTCCCACGCTCTGCGTGGAAACGCATCCGGTGACGCTCTGCGTCACGCAGGGGACGCTGAGCGTCCAGGGCGGCGTTCCCACGCAGGAGCGTGGGAACGATCATGCGGGGATAAATCCCCTCGCCACAGTCGCCAACCCATGTCGGCGATGATGCACGCTCAGCTGATCCTTGATCAGCCGCAGCACCTTGGCCTCGTGCTCGTGAATGAAGAAGTGCCCGCCCGCGAGCATGTCCACCGAGAAGCTGCCGCGGGTTTCCCGGCTCCAGCCGATCAGTTGTTCGGTGGTGGCTTTGTCGGCGGTTCCACCGAGCACGTGCACTGGACAACCGAGCGGCGGTCGAAGCCGTGGCTGGTAACGCCCGCACAGCAGGAAATCGGCACGCAGTACGGGCAGCGTCAGGGACATCAGTTCTTCGTTGGCCAGCACCTCTTCGCTGGTGCCGTTGAGGGTGCGCAGTTGGTCGATCAATTCAGCGTCGGTTTTCGCTTCGGCGAAGCCGCGATCATAGTCGGCGCGCATCGTTGGCGCCGCTGTGCCCGAGGCGAACAGCGCGACCGGCTCGGGACAGCCCAGTTCCCGCAAGGCATGGGCGATTTCGCAGGCCAGCAACGCACCCAGGCTGTGACCGAACAAGGCATAAGGCGCTTGCAATGTGGGCAGCACCTCCCGCGCCAACTGCATCGCCAACGGGCCCATCTCAGTGTGCAGCGGCTCGCCGAAACGCGCACCGCGCCCCGGCAGCTCCACCGGCTGCACCTGCAGCCATTGCGGCACCTTGCGCCGCCAACGGCTGTAAAGCATCGCGCTGGCGCCGGAATACGGCAGGCACAGGAGCGTCAATTGGGTCACTGCGGTTTTCTCCGATCGTTTATATAAAAAGAATAACGAGGCCGGGTCGTGAAGAATTAGTCAGCGGCCTCCTCGCCCGGATGCGCCTTATACTGCACGCCCAATGGCTTTGGTCTGCCCTCAAGGAGAACACAATGAGCTGGTCCGCCCAACAATATGTCGCTTTTGAACAGGAACGCACCCGCCCAGCCCGCGATCTGCTGGCGGCCATCCCGCCTGTGCAGGCGCGCGACGTGATCGACCTGGGCTGCGGCCCCGGCAATTCCACCGAACTGCTGGTGGACCGGTTCCCCGGCGCAACGGTGCGTGGCCTGGACAGCTCCGGCGACATGATCGAAGCCGCCCGCAAGCGCCTGCCCGGCGTGACATTCGCCACTGCCGATATCGGACGATGGAATGAAGGCGGTCCCTTTGACCTGATCTTCGCCAACGCCGTGCTGCAATGGCTACCCGACCACGCCACGCTGTTGCCGTCGCTGGTGGAAAAACTCGCGCCGGGTGGCAGCCTGGCGATCCAGATGCCCGACAACTTGCACCAGCCTTCCCATCGCTTGATGGGCGACATCGCCGCCAACGGTCCCTGGGCCAGTCAACTGGCCGGCGCGGCGGACACGCGCACGGAAGTGGCCGACGCCAGCACCTATTATTCGATCCTCAAGCCCCACTGCACGCGCGTCGATGTGTGGCGCACCACCTACCATCATCCGCTGGCCGATGGTGCCTCGGGCGTCGTTGAATGGTTCAAGGGCAGCGGCTTGCGGCCGTTCCTCGAGCCGTTGGATGAGGCGCAGCGCGAGGAATACCTTCGCCAATATCTCGCGGCCATCGAGCAGGCTTATCCCGCCTTGGTCGATGGCTCGGTCCTGTTGCCGTTTCCAAGGTTGTTCATCGTCGCGACGCGCTAGGGGCCGGTCAGCAGCGAGGGCTAAATTTAGCTTGCGGGCCCTCGTTACCTGCTAGGACCGAAACCCACAAGAGTGACCGCCGTGGACCTGCAAACCATCCTGGGCAAACTGTTCGCCAACGCCGGCGCCGTTGGTATCGAAGGCGTTTTCCAATTCGTGTTCGGCCCGCACCAGGCGTACTGGTCCGAGGTCAAGGCCAGCAGCCGCACCCAGGCCGGCCGACACGCCAGCCCGGACGTCACCATCGAAGTGGCGGAAAAAGACTTTCTCGGGATCATGGCCGGCATGGCTAACGTCGAGGAACTGTTTGCCAGCGGTCGCTTGAAGATCGGCGGCAACATGGGCCTGGCGACGTTGCTGCCGCAGATCATCGATCATGCCCGTCACGGCGCCCGCCCCGTGGAAAAGGTCGACATGAACAAGCGCTACCCCACGCCGTCGCGTTTCAGCGAGACGCTCACCGCCAGCCTGCCAATCCAATACAGCGTGGAGCGCCGACCGCGCAGCGAACTGTCGTTGCAGGAATTCCAGGCGCGTTACCTGCCCCACGGCATCCCGCTGGTCATCAGCGACGCGTTGCAGGACTGGCCGTTGTTCAAGCTCAGCAGGGAAGAGTCGCTGGTGCACTTTGCCGAGTTGCAAGGCATCACCCGTCACGGCGATTACGTGAAGAAAACCTTCTCCACGGAACGGGATTTCCGCTCAACGTCCATGGCCGATTTCATTGCTTCCCTCGACAGCCCGGCGATCAAAGGCGCCGACGGTGAGCCACCGGCCTACATGGGCAATAACATCCTGCCGGCGCAACTGCTGGAGCAGATCAAATACCCGCCCTACTTCGACCCTTCGCTGTTCATCCCGCCGCGCATCTGGATCGGTCCCAAGGGCACCCTCACGCCGCTGCATCGCGACGACACCGATAACTTGTTCGCCCAGGTCTGGGGCCGGAAAACCTTCACCCTCGCCGCGCCCCATCACCGCGAAGCCCTGGGCACCTGGTCGACCGCGCCCCAGGGGGGGCTGGACGGCTGTGATTTCAACCCGGACGCGCCGGACTATGATCGCTTCCCTCGCGCCCGGGACGTGACGTTCCTGCGGGTGACGCTGGAGGCTGGGGACCTGTTGTTTTTGCCCGAGGGCTGGTTCCACCAAGTGGAGTCGGTGTCCACGTCGCTGTCGGTGAACTTCTGGGTGAATTCGGGGCGGGGTTGGTGACGGTCGAAACAACTCCCTGTGACATGGGCGTTATTTTTGCTGCCGATAACTCTGCACCGCAGCCCCCATCACCACCGCCCCGGCAGCGATTGCCAACCAGAAACCACTGCGCGCGCCAAACGTATCCACCAGCCAACCCGAACCCGCCGCGCCGATGGCCACTCCGATGCTCAGGCCCGTCACCAGCCAGGTCAGGCCCTCGGTGAGCCGGGCCGGTGGCACGATGCGCTCGACCAAGGCCATGGCGACGATTAGCGTCGGCGCGAAGAACAACCCGGCGACAAACACCGCCAGCGACAACCCGAGGATATTGCTCGCCAGCAGCAGTGGCAGCGTGGTCAGCGCAGTCGCCACCCCGCCGTACAGGAACAACCGCGGCAACGGCACTTTCGAGCGCAGCGCCCCGAACGCGAGGCCGGCCAGGCAGGAGCCGATGGCGTAGACCGACAACACGATGCTCGCCGCCGCCGGTTGCCCCTGATGCTGGGCGAAGGCCACGCTGACCACGTCCACCACCCCGACGATGACGCCCATGGCGACCATCAACAACAGCAGCAAAAGCACGTCGCTGGAACTGATGATCGAACCCTGGTGATGCGCCTGGTGCGGATGCACCGGCGGCTCGGTGTGGCGTTGCAGGACAAACGCTGTCACGCCGATCGCCAGCAGCAGCACCGAGGCCAGGGGCCCCGCCTCCGGGAACGCCACCACGCACAGCCCCACCGACAGCGGCGGCCCGACAATGAAACAGACCTCGTCCAGCACCGACTCCAGCGCATAGGCAGTGCGCAGTTGCGGCTGGCCGCGATAGACCTCGGTCCAGCGCGCCCGCACCATCGCCGACATGCTCGGCATGCAGCCAGCGAGGGCGGCGAACAGGAACAGCGTCCAGTGGGGTGCCTGCAATCGCGTGCACAGCAGCAACAGCAACAACGCCCCGCCACCGACCAGCGCCGCCAATGGCAAGACCCGACCCTGACCAAAACGGTCCACCAGCCGCGACACCTGTGGCGCGCAGAACGCCGTCGCCAAGGCGAACGTCGCCGCCACCGCGCCGGCCAATCCATAGCCGCCCTTGAGCTGCGCAAGCATGGTGATCACGCCGATGCCCGTCATCGAGATCGGCATGCGCGCGATCATCCCCGCCAGCACGAAGCCGCGGCTGCCAGGGGCGGTGAACAGTTCGCGATAGGGGTTTGCCATGGAATGACACCTCAACAAGGGCCTGCAAGTTGCCATAAAGGCCCGTGCCGGGGAAGCGCGAAACTGTGGGGGAAATGTGAAGACCGTTGCCTGCAAATGAACTCTCCGGGCCTGTCGCCAGTCAGCAAGTAAGGCCCTCGATTCAAGGTGCTATCCCATGCAGATTTCCCTCGCCCGACAAGTTGCCCTGGTCACCGGCGCCAGCTCCGGCATTGGCGCAGGCTCGGCCAAGGCGTTGGCGGCGGCCGGTGCCGCCGTGGTGCTCAACTTCAATTCCAGCGCCGGCCCGGCCGAAGAACTGGCCCGTGAAATCAACGACAGCGGTGGCCGCGCCATCGCCATCGGTGCCGATGTGTCGAAGGAACAGGACGTCGAGCGACTGTTCGCCGAGACCCTGGACGCCTTCGGCACGCTGGACATTCTGGTGGCCAACTCCGGCCTGCAAAAAGACGCCGCCGCCGTCGACATGAGCCTGGATGACTGGAACACCGTTATCGGCGTCAACCTCACCGGCCAGTTCCTTTGCGCCCGCGCCGCCCTGCGGATCTTCAACCGCCAGGGCATTCGCCAAGGCGTGTCCCGGGCTGCCGGCAAGATCATCCACATGAGTTCGGTGCATCAGCGCATCCCTTGGGCCGGCCACGTCAATTACGCGGCTTCCAAGGGCGGTATCGACCAGCTCATGCAGACCTTGGCCCAGGAGACCAGCCACCAGCGAATCCGCATCAACAGCATCGCCCCTGGCGCGATTCGCACGGCTATCAACCGTGAGGCCATGGAAGGTGAAAAAGAACAGCAACTGTTGCAGCTGATTCCCTATGGCCGGGTCGGCGATGTCGACGATGTCGCCAACGCGGTGGTCTGGCTGGCGTCGGACCTCTCCGATTATGTGGTGGGCACCACGCTGTTCATCGACGGCGGAATGAGCCTTTATCCGGGGTTCCGTGGCAATGGCTGATCATGACGAACCGCAAAGCCCCATCGAAAACCACGGCATCATTGGCGACATGCGCACGGCCGCGCTGGTCAATGATCGAGGCAGCGTGGATTTTTTCTGCTGGCCGGAGTTCGACAGCCCGTCGATCTTCTGTTCGCTGTTGGACACCCCCGAAGCGGGCATCTTCCAACTCGCTCCGGACCTGCCGGATGCCCGCCGCCAGCAAATCTACCTGCCCGACACCAATGTGTTGCAAACCCGTTGGCTGAGCGACGGCGTGGTGGTGGAGATTACCGACCTGCTGCCCATCGGCGACAGCGAGGACGATTTGCCCGTGTTGATGCGCAGGGTGCGCATGACTGTCGGCAGCGCGACCTTCCGCATGCGTTGCGCGGTGCGCCATGATTATTCCCGCGCGGCGACCACCGCGCGCAGGGACGGTGACCACGTTATCTTCAAGGCCCCTCAACAGCCGAGCCTGCGTTTGTGCGCCGATCAGGCCATGACATTGGACGGCCAGGCCGCGACGGCCGAGTTCACCCTGGAGCAAGGCCAGACCGCCGAGTTCCTGCTGGGCGGCATCGACGATGCGCGTCTGGTCGATGACACCAGCGCCCTGTGCCTGGAGCGAACCCTGGCGTTCTGGCGCGGTTGGATCAGCCAATCGAACTACCGCGGACGCTGGCGAGAGATGGTCAATCGCTCCGCGCTGGCGCTGAAACTACTGACCTCGCGCAAGCAGGGCGCCATCATCGCAGCCGCCACCTTCGGTCTGCCGGAGAGCCGCGGCGGTGAGCGCAACTGGGACTACCGCTACACCTGGATCCGCGACGCCTCGTTCACCGTCTATGCATTCATGCGCCTGGGCTTTATCGACGAGGCCAACGCCTACATGCGCTGGCTGCGCGGCCGCGTCAGCGACTGCCGCGACCAACCGACCAAGCTCAATATCCTTTACGGCCTGGATGGCCGGCTCGAACTGCCGGAAACCGAATTGACCCATCTGAGCGGCTACGGCAACGCTCGGCCAGTGCGCATCGGCAACCTGGCCTACCAGCAGGTGCAGCTGGATATTTTCGGTGAGCTGATGGACGCAGTGTATCTGGTCAACAAATACGGCGAAGCCATCTCCCACCAAGGCTGGAAACACACCGTCGATGTGGTCGATCAGGTCTGCGAAATCTGGCGGAACAAGGACGTGGGCATCTGGGAGATGCGCGGCGAAAAGCAACATTTTCTGCATTCGCGACTGATGTGTTGGGTCGCGGTGGACCGCGCCATTCGCCTGGCGAGCAAACGTTCCCTGCCCGCCCCGTTCACCCGGTGGGACGAGACTCGCCAGGCTATCTATGAAGACATCTGGACGAATTTCTGGAACGACGAACACCAGCATTTCGTCCAGCGCCTGGGCAGCACCGCGCTCGACGGTTCGATGTTGCTGATGCCGCTGGTGCGCTTCGTCAGCGCCCGCGACCCGCGCTGGCTGTCGACGCTGGACGCCATCGAAAAGGACCTGGTGCGCGACGGCATGGTGTACCGCTATCGCAACGACGACAGCCCCATTGATGGCCTCAGCGGTACCGAGGGTTCGTTCGTGGCTTGCTCATTCTGGTACGTCGAATGCTTGGCCCGCGCCGGCCGCGTGGAGAAAGCCCAGCTGGAGTTCGAGCAACTGCTGCGCTATGCCAATCCGCTGGGGCTGTATGCCGAGGAATTCGACAGCCATGGCTACCATCTCGGCAACCTGCCCCAGGCGTTGAGCCATTTGGCGCTGATCAGCGCGGCGAGCTTTCTGGACCGCAAGTTGAGCGGGGAGAAAAATCACTGGCAGCCGTGAGCGGTGCTCAACGCTTCGGATTTTGTGGCGGTGTTTCGACTACCGAGTTGGCTCCGCCAGTTCGATGTCATTCAGGGCACGGTTGACCAGCAAGGTGCCCAGCTCGATCAACTGCTGAAGCCCCAACGCCACATGCCGCCGTGAGCCTTCCAGGTCGAATGCCAGGTCACTGGCCATCGCATTGGCCGAGGCCAGGGTTTCGCTGAGGGTGGTCAGCAGGGATTCGGTGTTGAGACCTGGCACCACGCAAAAGACCTGGCCTTGCTGGGTGTCGGGCTTGGCTGGGGTGTCGGGCGATAAGTGAATGCGTAACGCGCGATCAGCCGCTTCGCGGCGCTCTTGCGAGTCGAGCCGGGTGTAGGCGGAGAGGTTCTCGGCTTTTTTGGGGGGATTGGGGGTGATCTTGACCATGACGTGCAGCTCCATTCAAAAGTGGAGTCCGCCATTTCCGCGACCAAGCGGAGGGGTGGCGAACTGTACGCAGGTTGGTCGACCAGGGAATGGAAACCCGGCAGGGCCCGGAGCCCTCCCACGCACAGTCAGCCATAAAGCAGCCAGCCGCTCGCGCGGCACCGTGCGCCATTCTAAACCCGGACGACCAAGCCCGGTCGCTGATTTTGCAGCGACGGACAAAGCCTATCCCCGGCGCTTCCGAACCACCAACCGCCACGACTCGTCGGAAAATTCTGACTTGCCACAATTTTTGTAGGACCAATAGAGGGGCTGCTGTGCAGCCCAGCGGGGATAAATCCCCTCGCCACAAAAGCTGTACAAATTTGATGGCCACGCCCCACTTCAGGTTGCCAGCCCCGCCCCCCTCTCCTAAGATCGATGCACTCACGGGTGCAGCGGAGCTGCCCGATAAACCCGATTCAAGGATCCGACATGACGCACATCAGACGCCCCATCACCACCGCGCCTCGAACAGGCTTGAACCGAGAAGAACTGTGGAGCGACCAGGACAAAGGCTTGATCAAATGCTGGGAAATCGGCCGCGATCGAGCGGCGAGATTTCCTGAACTGGCACACCGTTGCCTGGCCGGTGAATTGCCGGTGCTGGGTTGGAAAGGCGGCGTCAGCCGCAGCCTGAAGAAGAACGCAAAATTCGGTTGTCTCAAGTACCTGGCCCAATGGCAGGGCCTGCGCGGCGAGGACTTGGACATCGATCTGACCCAGGAACGGACCTTGACCTGTTCCAGCACGAACATGGTCGTGACCTTCACCCCGGACCGCGCCAAATACGTGAACCAGGAACCCGCCTGACCACAACCGAGCGATGCCGGAGGCCAACATGACAGCTGCACCCAAGGTGAATTTCGCGGTGACGCCACTGCTGCGCATCGCCTATGAGGAACACGGCCCCGCCAGCGGTGAGCCAGTGATTCTGCTGCATGGATTTCCCTACGACCCACGAGCCTTTGACGAGGTTGCGCCGGCCCTGGCCCAACGCGGTTATCGAGTCGTCGTGCCGTACCTGCGCGGCTATGGCCCGACCCGGTTCAACAACCCCGCTATCGCCCGCTCCGGCCAGCAAGCGGCACTGGCCCAGGACCTGCTGGACCTGATGCAGGCGCTCGATATCCCGCAAGCGGCGCTGTGCGGCTATGACTGGGGGGGCCGCGCCGCCTGCATCGTCGCCGCCCTGTGGCCCGAACGCGTGCGCTGCCTGGTCACGGGCGACGGCTATAACTTGCAGGACATTCCTCATTCGACCCAACCGCTGGGGCCCGAAGATGAACATCGCCTGTGGTACCAATATTACTTTCACACCGCCCGGGGCGTCGAAGGCCTGAGACAAAACCGGCGTGAATTGTGCCAATTGCTTTGGCGCCTGTGGTCGCCGACCTGGCAACGCGGCGCCGAGCTGTATCCGCTCACCGCCCCTTCATTCGATAACCCGGATTTTGTCGAGGTGGTGATTCACTCCTACCGCCATCGTTTCGGGTACGCGCCGGGGGACCCGGCCCTTGAGTGGATGGAAGAAAAGCTGGCGGCGCAACCGGCCATCGGTGTGCCGAGCATTTCCCTGTGCGGGGCCAATGACGGCGTGGGCCCGCCGTCCGAACACGATGACGATGCCGGGCATTTCACCGGGCGCTATGAACGTCGCGTGTTGGCCGGCGTCGGCCACAATATTCCCCAGGAGGCGCCCGAAGCGACGCTCAAGGCGCTGCTGGACCTGCTTGAGGGCTGATCGCGAAACGCTCGCGATAGGCCTGAGGGGTTACGTCCATCGCGCGCATGAAGCTTCGACGCAGGGTCTCCTCGCTGCCGAACCCACACTGCACCGCTACGCGTTTGATCGGCACGGTGCTGTCGGTTAGCAGGCGCCGAGCGGTTTCCACGCGAATCAGCTCTACGGCACGGGCCGGGGTCTGGCCGGTCTCGGTGCGGTAGTGGCGCACAAAGCTGCGCTCACTCATGCCGACCTTGGCGGCCAGGCTCGATAAGCCCAGGTCTTGGATGAGATTTTCGGCAATCCATGCATGCAACTCATCGAAGCGACCGCCCTGCTTCTGTAGCGCCAACGTAGCGCTGAATTGCGATTGCCCACCGGGGCGCTTGAGAAACACCACCAAGTGCCGCGCAACCTCCAGGGCCACCGCTCGGCCCAAGTCTTCTTCGACCAGCGCCAACGCCAGGTCGATCCCGGCGGTGACCCCGGCGGAGGTCCACACCGGACCGTCGTTGATAAAAATGGGATTGGGTTCGACCTGTAGTTTTGGATGTTGCCGGGCCAGTTGTTCACAGCGGGTCCAGTGAGTCGCCACCCGGCGTCCGTCCAGCCATCCACTGGCCGCCAGCAGAAACGCCCCAGTGCACACCGACGCCACCCTGCGCGAACGCAGCCCTTGTGCCTTGACCCAAGCCACCAAGGCTGGATCCTCGGCGGCTTCGTAAACGCCCCAACCGCCGGCGATCAGCAGCGTGTCGCTGGCTTCGCTGGGCAGCGGCTCGGCCATCAGCGCCAATCCCGCCGACGACATCACCGCCCCACCATCGGCGGCAATGACCGTCGGCGCGTACGGCACCGGCAGGCCTTGCCCACGGAGCAGATCGTTGGCCGACGCGAATACCTGCAAAGGCCCGGTGACATCAAGCACTTGCACGTTGGCGAAGGCCAGCACATGAACGGTTTTCGGCTGATTGGGCATATTGGCGTGATTCGAGGGCTTATTGGCGAATAAGCCAAAGACTACGGACCTAAACTAAAACCGTCCACCCCTCGGGCACTAATCAAAGGAGAAAGCGACATGACCTTGCAGATCGGTTTTCTGTTATTCCCTCAGGTCCAGCAGCTGGATCTCACCGGCCCGTACGACGTGCTGGCCTCGTTGCCGGATGTGAAAATCCACCTGATCTGGAAAGACCTGGCGCCCGTCACCTCCAGCACCGGACTCGTCCTGCTGCCAACCACCACGTACGAGGAGTGCCCGAAACTCGACGTCATCTGCGTCCCCGGCGGCAGCGGCGTCGGCCCGTTGATGGAAGATGAGCAGACCCTGACGTTCATCAAGCGCCAGGCGGCCCACGCCAAGTACATCACTTCGGTGTGCACCGGTTCGCTGGTACTCGGCGCGGCGGGACTGTTGCGTGGCAAACGTGCCACCACCCACTGGGCCTTCCACAGTTTGTTGCAGCCCTTGGGAGCGACGCCGGTCAACGATCGCGTGGTCCGCGACGGCAACCTGTTCACCGGCGGCGGTATCACCGCAGGAATCGATTTTGCCTTGACCCTGGCAGCAGAGCTGTTCGACCAGGACACCGCCGAGCTGGTCCAACTGCAGCTTGAATACGCGCCGGCTCCACCGTTCGCCGCAGGTTCTCCGGACAGCGCACCGACGCAGGTGCTCGAAGAGGCCAACCGGCGCTCGGCGGAGTCGTTCCGGGTGCGCTCGCAGATCACCCAGCGGGCTGCGGCGCGGTTGGAATCGGCGTAAAGCGATCAAGCCAGGCACTCCAATAAAGTGCCTGGTTTAGAACGGGCTGGCCGTCGGCCGCACCACCAGTTCGCTGACGTCCACGTCCGCCGGTTGCTCGACCGCATAGGCAATGGCCCGGGCAATGGCCTCGGCGGGAATGGCAATCTTGCGGAACTCGCGCATCTCGGCGCGCCCGCCTTCGTCGGAAATGCTTTCGGCCAGTTCCGACTCGGTCACGCCAGGTGAAATCACCGTCACGCGAACATCGCCACCGACCTCCTGGCGCAGGCCCTCGGAAATCGCCCGTACAGCAAATTTCGTCGCGCAGTACACAGCGGCCGTGGGGCTGACGGTGTAGGCACCGATGGAAGCAATGTTGATGAACTGGCCGCTGCGTTGGCGCTGCATCAGCGGCAAACCGGCGGCGATGCCATGAAGCACGCCACGAATGTTGACGTCGATCATGCGATCCCATTCCTCGACTTTCAGCGCCTCGAGCTTGGAGAGCGGCATGACCCCGGCGTTGTTGACGATGACATCAACCCGTCCGAATCTTTCGACAGCGAAATCGATCAGGCTCTGGACGTCGTCACGACGGGTCACGTCCACGGCTCGGCAGGCGGCCTGCTGGCCCGCGGCTTGAAGTTCCTCCACCAGCGCTTGCAAGCGGTCCACGCGCCGGGCGCCAAGCACAACAGAAGCACCCCGGGCGGCCAGCAACCGCGCCGCCGCCTCGCCAATCCCGCTGCTTGCGCCAGTGATGACCACTACTTTGTTTTGAATATCGGACATGATGATTTCCTCGTCTGGATACGTTGGCCCCGGAGGGAGCGTTTTGACAGGTCCAGATTAAGAAGCCTTCCGAGGCTTGGGTTAGCCGGATTCTCCTGCGCACTTGCACGATCCTGTAACGATAACGCCTCTGGTCGTCGCGACTGCAATCGGCTTTACTAGCGCGATCCATTGAATTGGGCAGGGAGATTGATCGGCATGTCGGTATCCACCTCCATCACCATCGCGCCTGATAATGGCGTAGACCTGCGTCGCGCCGAACTGGCGAACTTGATGAAGCGCTTCGCGCCGGAATATGGCGTTCATTCCACGGCTATAGAGGCGTTGCACCTGATCCGTAGCGACCATCCCACCGAAGCCTTGCACGTCGTGCATAAGCCTGGGCTGTGCGTGATTGTTCAAGGGCGCAAAGAGGTCACGCTCGCGGACGAACGCTACGTTTATGATCCGCTTAACTACCTGGTGGTCTCGGTGACGCTACCGTTGGCCGGCCAGGTGATCGAGGCTAGCCCCGATCAACCGTACCTGTGCATCCGCCTGGACATCGACCCGGCGCAAATCTGCCGACTGATCGCCGACGCCAGCCCAATCGGCGTGCCAACCGAAAGAGCCGATCGCGGGTTGTTTCTCGACCGAATCGATGAGCCCCTGCTCGACGCAATGCTGCGCTTGCTGCGACTGCTGGACAGTCCGGACGACATTGCGACCCTCGCCCCCTTGGCCCAGCAGGAGATTTTTTATCGACTGTTGCGGGGTGCCCAAGGCCGACGCCTGCATGAGATTGCCATTCCTGACACCCAGACACACCGCATCAGCCGCGCCATCGAGTGGCTCAACACGCATTACGCCGAACCGCTGAGCATCGAAAGCCTGGCGCAGATGATCAATCTCAGCGCCTCGGCACTGCATCATCGTTTCAAAGCCGTGACCGCCATGAGCCCGCTGCAATATCAAAAACAGTTGCGCCTGCAAGAAGCCCGGCGACTTTTACTGGCGGAGAACAGCGACGTTTCGTCAATCGGCTACAAGATGGGCTATGAAAGCCCTTCGCAGTTCAGCCGTGAATACAGCCGTCTATTCGGCGCCTCGCCGAGCAAGGACATCGCCCGCCTGCGTGCCATGGCGTTGCAAGCCAGCAGCGCCTGAGTCTGCACGCAAACAGGATCAGGCAAACGCAGGGCAGTTTCCGACTAACGACCGCACCCGACTCCCCCCTACTCTGAACCCATGCAGCAAGACAAGCATGAGGGACCTACTTTCTTCAAGACGAAAAAAAACCCGCCTAGGCGGGTTTTTTGAGGACCAGTTTGACTCCTGTCTGGCATTCCGTGCCTGGCCCCGTCATCCGTGACCCCGAACACTCCCTGTGCTCAGTGGGTAGACACAGATTAGCCCCGTCACCTTGATGAGCAAAGACGACAAAGCAGCATCGCGGTGTAAGCGTTTGGCTACACAACGCCTTCTGATCTTTTAAAGGACGAAAAAAAACCCGCCTAAGCGGGTTTTTCCAAGACCATTACGACTCCCTGTCGATAGCAATCCTTGCAAGGCCGATCTTCCCTGATCCTGAGCACTCCCTGTGCTCAGTGGATAAGTGCAGATTACGCCTCGGATCCAAAGTGAAATAGAGGAAATAGCTACCACCGAGTGTAAGCCATTCGCCATACGCTCCCTTCCGCAAACCCCTAGTCCCGTCAGGTATCGCTACCCTGGGTAGCCATCACGATTTGCTCAGAAACTCTTCAATGTTCGCCATCTGCTCATCCCAGCCGCGACTGTCCATGCGGAAGGCCTTGAGTCGGCGCGCCTCGGGAATCTTTTTGAAACCCGACTCCACCACCTTTAGCAAGGTCCCTCCATTCATGTCTTCGAGTTCGAACTGCACTTGGGTTTCAGATTCCTGGGAGTAATCGGTTTGCGGATCGACGGCGTAAGGATGCCAGCGAAATGAGAACACCCGCTCGGGCTCGACGCGTTCCACCGCCACATCCCAGACAAGATGCTCATACCCCGGATAGGTGATCTGCCCTTGGGTGCGCTCACCCGCAACGAACCGTTTGCCCGCGAGGTTTACACCAAACCATTGGCCGAAGGTCTCAGCATTGGCCAGAGCGCGCCAGACTTGTGAACGCGGCGCCTTCAGTAGGATCTTTCTTTCGATACGATCGGATAAATGCATGGGGTCACCTCCTGTGTTTAACAGTAGGCCTGTAAGACCGCTAGGCCAACCGGAAAGTTGTATCGATGCGTTGTTTGGGTACACTCCTCCGGCAGTTTTACCTCAAGGAGAGATAGATAATGTCCAGCCGCTTGCTTCTGCCCCTGATCCCCCTGTTATTCATCGCCGCTGTCCACGCTGAAGATTGCACCGACGCCACGAGCCAAGGTGACCTGAACCAGTGCTCGGCCCAAGAGAACAAGGCCGCCGACAAGGAGCTGAACAGCTTGTACAAGCAAATCACAGCGCGCCTGAAGGACAATGCCGAAGCCAAGCAACTGCTGGTCAAGGCGCAACGTGCCTGGATCGGCTTTCGTGACGCTGAATGCAGCTTTTCTGCGTCCGGCGTTGAAGGCGGTAGCGTCTATCCAATGATCCACAATGAGTGTATTACAGCCGTTACGAAGGCGCGTATCGAGACGCTCAAGACTTATCTGAAATGCAAGGAGGGCGATTTGAGCTGCCCGGTGCCTGAGGCTTGATTGAGGGATGCTGAAGAGGATGATCATTAGGTCATCCTATTTTTTGACGCAAAAACAAAACCCCTACCTGCGTCAGCAGATAGGGGTTTCGGAATTTAATCTTGACGATGACCTACTCTCACATGGGGAAACCCCACACTACCATCGGCGATGCATCGTTTCACTGCTGAGTTCGGGATGGGATCAGGTGGTTCCAATGCTCTATGGTCGTCAAGAAATTCGGGTACCGAATCGTGGCCAGTTGGCCTCGCTTCAGCAAATTGGGTATGTGATAGCTTCGGTGTTTTTGTGAGATTCGAACTTTCGGTTCGTTTCGTCTTCACACACCGCAATCTGGCGCCCTGCAGGCAGGATCAGCAAATTGCTTGGGTGTTATATGGTCAAGCCTCACGGGCAATTAGTACAGGTTAGCTCAACGCCTCACAGCGCTTACACACCCTGCCTATCAACGTCGTAGTCTTCGACGGCCCTTCAGGGGACTCAAGGTCCCAGTGAGATCTCATCTTGAGGCAAGTTTCCCGCTTAGATGCTTTCAGCGGTTATCTTTCCCGAACATAGCTACCCGGCAATGCCACTGGCGTGACAACCGGAACACCAGAGGTTCGTCCACTCCGGTCCTCTCGTACTAGGAGCAGCCCCTCTCAAATCTCAAACGTCCACGGCAGATAGGGACCGAACTGTCTCACGACGTTCTAAACCCAGCTCGCGTACCACTTTAAATGGCGAACAGCCATACCCTTGGGACCGGCTTCAGCCCCAGGATGTGATGAGCCGACATCGAGGTGCCAAACACCGCCGTCGATATGAACTCTTGGGCGGTATCAGCCTGTTATCCCCGGAGTACCTTTTATCCGTTGAGCGATGGCCCTTCCATACAGAACCACCGGATCACTAAGACCTACTTTCGTACCTGCTCGACGTGTCTGTCTCGCAGTCAAGCGCGCTTTTGCCTTTATACTCTACGACCGATTTCCGACCGGTCTGAGCGCACCTTCGTACTCCTCCGTTACTCTTTAGGAGGAGACCGCCCCAGTCAAACTACCCACCATACACTGTCCTCGATCCGGATAACGGACCTGAGTTAGAACCTCAAAGTTGCCAGGGTGGTATTTCAAGGTTGGCTCCACGCGAACTGGCGTCCACGCTTCAAAGCCTCCCACCTATCCTACACAAGCAAATTCAAAGTCCAGTGCAAAGCTATAGTAAAGGTTCACGGGGTCTTTCCGTCTAGCCGCGGATACACTGCATCTTCACAGCGATTTCAATTTCACTGAGTCTCGGGTGGAGACAGCGCCGCCATCGTTACGCCATTCGTGCAGGTCGGAACTTACCCGACAAGGAATTTCGCTACCTTAGGACCGTTATAGTTACGGCCGCCGTTTACCGGGGCTTCGATCAAGAGCTTCGCGTTAGCTAACCCCATCAATTAACCTTCCGGCACCGGGCAGGCGTCACACCCTATACGTCCACTTTCGTGTTTGCAGAGTGCTGTGTTTTTAATAAACAGTCGCAGCGGCCTGGTATCTTCGACCGGCGTGGGCTTACGCAGCAAGTGCTTCACCCTCACCGGCGCACCTTCTCCCGAAGTTACGGTGCCATTTTGCCTAGTTCCTTCACCCGAGTTCTCTCAAGCGCCTTGGTATTCTCTACCCAACCACCTGTGTCGGTTTGGGGTACGGTTCCTGGTTACCTGAAGCTTAGAAGCTTTTCTTGGAAGCATGGCATCAACCACTTCGTCACCCAAAGGGTAACTCGTCATCAGCTCTCGGCCTTGAGATCCCGGATTTACCTAAGATCTCAGCCTACCACCTTAAACTTGGACAACCAACGCCAAGCTGGCCTAGCCTTCTCCGTCCCTCCATCGCAATAACCAGAAGTACAGGAATATTAACCTGTTTTCCATCGACTACGCTTTTCAGCCTCGCCTTAGGGACCGACTAACCCTGCGTCGATTAACGTTGCGCAGGAAACCTTGGTCTTTCGGCGTGGGTGTTTTTCACACCCATTGTCGTTACTCATGTCAGCATTCGCACTTCTGATACCTCCAGCAAGCTTCTCAACTCACCTTCACAGGCTTACAGAACGCTCCTCTACCGCATCACTTGCGTGATACCCGTAGCTTCGGTGTATGGTTTGAGCCCCGTTACATCTTCCGCGCAGGCCGACTCGACTAGTGAGCTATTACGCTTTCTTTAAAGGGTGGCTGCTTCTAAGCCAACCTCCTAGCTGTCTAAGCCTTCCCACATCGTTTCCCACTTAACCATAACTTTGGGACCTTAGCTGACGGTCTGGGTTGTTTCCCTTTTCACGACGGACGTTAGCACCCGCCGTGTGTCTCCCATGCTCGGCACTTGTAGGTATTCGGAGTTTGCATCGGTTTGGTAAGTCGGGATGACCCCCTAGCCGAAACAGTGCTCTACCCCCTACAGTGATACATGAGGCGCTACCTAAATAGCTTTCGAGGAGAACCAGCTATCTCCGAGCTTGATTAGCCTTTCACTCCGATCCACAGGTCATCCGCTAACTTTTCAACGGTAGTCGGTTCGGTCCTCCAGTTAGTGTTACCCAACCTTCAACCTGCCCATGGATAGATCGCCCGGTTTCGGGTCTATTCCCAGCGACTAGACGCCCTATTAAGACTCGCTTTCGCTACGCCTCCCCTATTCGGTTAAGCTCGCCACTGAAAATAAGTCGCTGACCCATTATACAAAAGGTACGCAGTCACCCAACAAAGTGGGCTCCCACTGCTTGTACGCATACGGTTTCAGGATCTATTTCACTCCCCTCTCCGGGGTTCTTTTCGCCTTTCCCTCACGGTACTAGTTCACTATCGGTCAGTCAGTAGTATTTAGCCTTGGAGGATGGTCCCCCCATATTCAGACAAAGTTTCTCGTGCTCCGTCCTACTCGATTTCACTTCTAAGATCCTTTCGCGTACAGGGCTATCACCCACTATGGCCGCACTTTCCAGAGCGTTCCGCTAAAATCAAAGAAGCTTAAGGGCTAGTCCCCGTTCGCTCGCCACTACTAAGGGAATCTCGGTTGATTTCTTTTCCTCAGGGTACTTAGATGTTTCAGTTCCCCTGGTTCGCCTCTTGCACCTATGTATTCAGTACAAGATAACCATCTTATGATGGCTGGGTTCCCCCATTCAGACATCTCCGGATCAAAGTCTGTTTGCCGACTCCCCGAAGCTTTTCGCAGGCTACCACGTCTTTCATCGCCTCTGACTGCCAAGGCATCCACCGTATGCGCTTCTTCACTTGACCATATAACCCCAAGCAATCTGGTTATACTGTGAAGACGACATTCGCCGAAAATTCGAATTTCTCAACTAAGAGAACTCACAAATTTTACCTTAGCCTGATCCGTTACCAGTGAAAGTAACGTCCAGTCTATCTTTCTATCACATACCCAAATTTTTAAAGAACGAACTAGTCAAAGACTAGAAATCAACATTCACCATCGAACCGATGGAATGCTCATTTCTAAGCTTTATACAATCGAAGCAGTAGTGGTGGAGCCAAGCGGGATCGAACCGCTGACCTCCTGCGTGCAAGGCAGGCGCTCTCCCAGCTGAGCTATGGCCCCATTACAAAATTGGTGGGTCTGGGCAGATTCGAACTGCCGACCTCACCCTTATCAGGGGTGCGCTCTAACCAACTGAGCTACAGACCCAATTTCGAGCTTGTAACTGTTAGCTGTGAGCTATCAGCTTGGAGCTTAAAGCTGCTTCTATCGTCTTCTTCAATGAATCAAGCAATTCGTGTGGGAGCTCATGAAGCAGCTGCGGTCGTCGATTAAGGAGGTGATCCAGCCGCAGGTTCCCCTACGGCTACCTTGTTACGACTTCACCCCAGTCATGAATCACACCGTGGTAACCGTCCTCCCGAAGGTTAGACTAGCTACTTCTGGTGCAACCCACTCCCATGGTGTGACGGGCGGTGTGTACAAGGCCCGGGAACGTATTCACCGCGACATTCTGATTCGCGATTACTAGCGATTCCGACTTCACGCAGTCGAGTTGCAGACTGCGATCCGGACTACGATCGGTTTTGTGGGATTAGCTCCACCTCGCGGCTTGGCAACCCTCTGTACCGACCATTGTAGCACGTGTGTAGCCCAGGCCGTAAGGGCCATGATGACTTGACGTCATCCCCACCTTCCTCCGGTTTGTCACCGGCAGTCTCCTTAGAGTGCCCACCATAACGTGCTGGTAACTAAGGACAAGGGTTGCGCTCGTTACGGGACTTAACCCAACATCTCACGACACGAGCTGACGACAGCCATGCAGCACCTGTCTCAATGTTCCCGAAGGCACCAATCCATCTCTGGAAAGTTCATTGGATGTCAAGGCCTGGTAAGGTTCTTCGCGTTGCTTCGAATTAAACCACATGCTCCACCGCTTGTGCGGGCCCCCGTCAATTCATTTGAGTTTTAACCTTGCGGCCGTACTCCCCAGGCGGTCAACTTAATGCGTTAGCTGCGCCACTAAGAGCTCAAGGCTCCCAACGGCTAGTTGACATCGTTTACGGCGTGGACTACCAGGGTATCTAATCCTGTTTGCTCCCCACGCTTTCGCACCTCAGTGTCAGTATCAGTCCAGGTGGTCGCCTTCGCCACTGGTGTTCCTTCCTATATCTACGCATTTCACCGCTACACAGGAAATTCCACCACCCTCTACCATACTCTAGCTCGACAGTTTTGAATGCAGTTCCCAGGTTGAGCCCGGGGATTTCACATCCAACTTAACGAACCACCTACGCGCGCTTTACGCCCAGTAATTCCGATTAACGCTTGCACCCTCTGTATTACCGCGGCTGCTGGCACAGAGTTAGCCGGTGCTTATTCTGTCGGTAACGTCAAGACACCAACGTATTAGGTTAATGCCCTTCCTCCCAACTTAAAGTGCTTTACAATCCGAAGACCTTCTTCACACACGCGGCATGGCTGGATCAGGCTTTCGCCCATTGTCCAATATTCCCCACTGCTGCCTCCCGTAGGAGTCTGGACCGTGTCTCAGTTCCAGTGTGACTGATCATCCTCTCAGACCAGTTACGGATCGTCGCCTTGGTGAGCCATTACCCCACCAACTAGCTAATCCGACCTAGGCTCATCTGATAGCGCAAGGCCCGAAGGTCCCCTGCTTTCTCCCGTAGGACGTATGCGGTATTAGCGTCCGTTTCCGAGCGTTATCCCCCACTACCAGGCAGATTCCTAGGCATTACTCACCCGTCCGCCGCTCTCAAGAGGTGCAAGCACCTCTCTACCGCTCGACTTGCATGTGTTAGGCCTGCCGCCAGCGTTCAATCTGAGCCATGATCAAACTCTTCAGTTCAAACATCTTTGGGTTTTGAGAAAACCCTAAACTTGGCTCAGCAATCGTTGGTTACATCTTTGATTTCTCGCGGAGTAACTTGTGATGCTGATAATCTGTTGACTAGCAGTCTGACCCCACAAGCACCCACACGAATTGCTTGATTCAGTTGTTAAAGAGCGGTTGGCTGAGTCTTTCGTCTCAACCGAGGCGCGCATTCTACAGCGCCCCGTGTATCTGTCAAGCGGTTATTTTTAGAAGTTTTCAAAGTTTCCTTATCAACTTCAACCACTTGCGCTTTCGATCTCTCGTTAGCGGGAGGCGAATTCTACAGCGTTAGTCGCTGCTGTCAACACCTCTTTTACACCGCTTTCGACCGAGAAGATCGAACCGTCGACAGGGCCAGACAACACCGCCCTATCCACTCCTTCCGTGCTTCGATGAACTGAAGCCCGCCTACATCGAAACCTACTTAACTCTTTGAAACTCAAGGAGTTTTCCATTTCGACTGCGCCGGAAGTGGGGCGAATTATAGACACCCAGAATTTGCCGTCAACCCTTTATTTCGCTTTTCCAGCCTTCCAGACCGAAATGGCCCCAATCAGTCTTATATATAGACGGTATCGCTTGAAATGCGCACTATATTGCGCAAACCAGTCTTTCTCGCCTTTTCTTGGATGACACCCTGTAAATGACTTCTCCCAATCGCAACCTGGTAGCTACCCTATATCCGGTTGCCCTGCTCCTCATAGCCATGGCATCCATCCAGTCCGGAGCATCCCTCGCCAAAAGCATGTTCCCGGTTGTAGGCGCCCAAGGCACCACTACACTGCGGCTCATTTTTGCCAGCCTCATCATGTTGCTGTTGCTACGACCCTGGCGAGCCAAACTCACCGCCCAGTCCCTGCGCACCGTGGTCATCTACGGATTGGCCCTGGGCGGTATGAATTTCCTCTTCTATATGTCGCTTCGCACGGTTCCACTGGGCATTGCCGTGGCACTGGAGTTTACCGGCCCCTTGGCCGTTGCCATCTACGCCTCTCGCCGAGCAATTGATTTCCTCTGGATTGCCCTGGCAGTGATTGGACTGCTGTTACTCATACCAACCGGAGCAGCCAGCGCCAGCATCGATCTGACCGGAGCCAGCTATGCCCTGGGAGCAGGCGTGTGTTGGGCGCTGTACATTCTGTTTGGCCAAAAGGCAGGAGCGGATAACGGCGTGCAGACCGCGGCATTGGGCGTCATGATCGCCGCCTTGTTTGTAGCCCCTATCGGCATCGTCCATGCCGGGGCCGCGCTACTTACGCCAAGTCTTATCCCGGTCGCCATTGCAGTTGCCATACTCTCCACTGCCCTGCCTTATACCTTGGAAATGATCTCCCTGACCCGGATCCCCGCGCGTACGTTTGGAACCCTTATGAGCGTCGAGCCCGCGATAGGCGCGTTGTCGGGCCTGTTATTCCTCCAAGAGTATCTGTCCCTGGCCCAGTGGAGCGCCATCACCTGCATTATCCTCGCTTCGATCGGCGCGACGCTGACCATGGGCGATACCGCAAAGCCCGCCGTTGCGGCGGATTGAGCAGTTTTTTACATAGCTCTGGTATTTACCGGCCATTTAGGCCATGTTTAGCCCCGTAACCTAATGTCAGACATGGATTTTTTCATACAGGACGTCATGAACGCTTCAAGCGAAAGCGAACGCAGCCGTACGTAGACAGAAGATCCACGACGGCATAAGGACGGGAATGAAACGAATTTTGATATTGATCGCCGTACTTGCGGTTGCGGGCTGCGCGGCGACATCGAAAACCGAAATCAAACGCGGTAAAAAAGGCCTGCACATCAATTGCTCTGGCCTGACGTCATCTTGGGACCAGTGTGCTGCTACCGCCGCCAATTCATGCGCCCCAAAAAACTACAAGGTCATCGCCAAGTCGGGCGACGCCGTCGAGGAACCGGGGGATTATCCCTTCGGACTCAACCCCGCCGGTTACACCAGCCGCAGCATGATCGTCATCTGCAAATAAGCGCAGGTCAATCGAATGGCCGCTCGGCTATTCGGCGGCTGATTTCATCATGACTGGACTTGAGGACCTCACGCTGGACCTCGGGTGTCGCCAACATTCGCGCGACGACCAACGCTCCCACGCATTGCGACAGGATCGCCCACGCAAGACTGCCGCTTCCCAGTATTTGCGCCCAACTTTCGTGCAGACGGCAGATCCACGCTTGTGCCGCTTCACGAACCTCCAGATCCGAACGCGCAATCTCGGCTCCCAGTACCGGCAAGGCGCACCCTGCTTCGGGTTGCTCGACATGGCTCATGCTCAGGTATTGCTTGAGACAACGCTGCAGTTTCGTTGAGTCCATCACCCCGTCGCCGCTCAAACGGTCCAGGCTGTGGGCGAGCTCTCGCTCGATAATTACCTTGAAAAGCTCGTCCTTGGATGAGAAGTGACTGTAGAACGCACCGCCGCTTAATCCGATCGCCTTCATAAGACCATCAACCCCTACCGTCGAAAAACCCGACTTCTTGGCTGACATGGCGCTGCTAACGAGGAGCTTTTCGCGGGTTTCCATCTTGTGATTGGCTGAATAACGCATCGTCCTGCCTCTTGGTACTCACCTTGACGTCCACCGAACCTTAGCATAACGTTCGTTTAGCTAACGATCGTTTACCTATAGGACTGATCATGAATAATAAGAAGATCGTACTGGTTGTTGGTGCGGGCGATGCCACAGGGGGCGCCATCGCCAGGCGTTTCGCCCAGGAGGGTTTCGTCGCATGTGTGACGCGTCGCAGCGCCGACAAGCTCGAACCGTTGGTCAACGACATTCGAGCCCAAGGCGGCGAAGCCCACGGATTCGCTTGCGATGCGCGCAAGGAAGACGACGTCATTGCATTGATCGAGCAAATCGAGACTCAACTCGGCCCGATCGAAGCCTTTGTATTTAATATCGGCGCCAACGTGCCGTGCAGCATCCTGGAAGAGACAGCACGCAAGTATTTCAAGATCTGGGAGATGGCATGTTTCTCAGGTTTTCTCAACGCGCGGGAAGTGGCCAAGCGCATGGTCAAGCGCCAGCGCGGTACAATTCTGTTCACCGGGGCCACGGCGGGATTACGCGGCGCATCTGGGTTCGCCGCGTTTGCCGGGGCGAAGCACGGCATACGCGCGCTGGCCCAGAGTATGGCGCGTGAACTGGGGCCGATGAATATCCACGTGGCTCATGTGGTGGTCGACGGCGCCATCGACACTGATTTCATCCGCAATAATTTCCCTGAAAAATACGCAACCAAGGATGAGGACGGCATCCTCGACCCTGGGCACATTGCTGAAAATTATTGGTATCTGCACACCCAGCCTCGCGACGCCTGGACCTTCGAGCTGGACCTGCGCCCCTGGAGCGAACGCTGGTAGCCCCCTCCTTCCTATACCAATAAGAGAGCAACGCTCATGAATAAATCTGTGGAATTTTTCTTCGATCTCGGCAGCCCGACCACCTATTTGGCCTATACCCAGTTGCCCGCGCTTTGCGCGCAAACGGCCAGCAAACTTATTTACCGCCCGATGCTCCTCGGTGGCGTATTCAAGGCAACGGGCAACGCATCACCGGTGACCGTGCCAGCCAAAGGACCTTACCTGTTCAAGGATCTGAATCGCTTTGCCAAACGTTACGGCGTGGATTTCAAGCTCAATCCTTATTTCCCGATCAACACGTTGCTGCTGATGCGTGCCGTGACCGGCATGCAGTTGCGCCAGCCCGAGCGTTTCGAGGCTTTTGTTGAGTGTCTGTTCCGAGCATTGTGGGTCGATGCCCGCAACCTGAACGATCCGGCAACCGTGGCGGCGGTCCTGAGCGAGGGCGGTTTCGATCCTGATGATGTGCTGGCCTTGACCGCAGATGAACAGATCAAGGAAGCGCTCAAGACAACCACAGAAGAAGCTATCAGGCGTGGGGTGTTCGGCGCCCCGAGCATGTTCGTGGGCGCAGAACTGTTTTTTGGCCAGGATCGGCTGGACTTCGTCCGTGAAGCCCTTGGCTGATCCCTTGCCTCAGATTGCCGCAGTCCGGGTATTCAGCCATTGCAGCGCGTCGCCGTCCAGCAACGGGCTCAATCGACGCTGAACCTCGGCGTGGTAGCCGTTGAACCAGTCTTTTTCATCCTGGGTCAGCAGGGACGGCTCGAGGCAACGGGTGTCGATCGGGCATAGAGTCAGGGTTTCAAACTCAAGGAAATCACCGAACTCGCTGCTGCCCGCCTCGCGATTCAACACCAGGTTCTCGATGCGCACACCCCAGCGACCGGGACGATACGTGCCTGGCTCGATGGATGTGATCATGCCCGGCTGCATTGCCGTTTGTGGCGTGGCTGCGGCCTGGTAGGCAATGACCTGCGGTCCCTCGTGAACATTCAGGAAATAACCGACGCCGTGGCCAGTGCCATGGCCGTAATCCACCTGTTCAGCCCAGATGGGCGCGCGGGCGATGGCATCCAGCAAGGGCGACAGGATGCCCTTTGGAAATTTGGCCCTGGACAAGGCAATCACGCCTTTGAGCACACGAGTGCAATCACGCTTCTGCTCTGGTGTCGGCGTTCCGACTGGCACCATGCGCGTGATGTCCGTGGTACCGCCCAGGTATTGGCCACCCGAATCGATCAGCAGCAAACCATCGCCTTCAATAACCGCGTGCGCTTCTTCCGTCGCGTGATAATGCGGCATCGCGCCATTGGCATTGAACGCTGCAATGGTATTGAAGCTCAGGGAAATAAAATCCGGCCGACGCTTGCGCGCTGCGGTCAGGTGCTCATCGATGGTCAGCTCGGTGATGCGTTCGCGGCCCCAGGCATTCTCCAGCCAGGCGAAGAATTCGCAGAGTGCCGCTCCGTCCTGCTCCATGGCTAGACGAATGTGCTCGGCATCGGCCAGGCTTTTGCGGGATTTGGCCAGTGTCGTGGGATTTAGCCCTTCGACCAGTTTCACGCCACTGTTGAGGTTGTCCAGCAATCCGACCGTGACCCGCGCCGGATCAACCTGCAAGCTCGCGTCGCTCGGAACTTCACGCAAAGCGGCCGCGGCCTCGCTGTAGTCGCGCAACGTCACGCCATCCTGTTCGAGGAGGGCACGCAGCGATGCATCGATTTTGCCCAGGGCGACAAACAACGTTGCCCGCTGCTGGCTGATCAAGGCAAAGGAAACGAATACAGGATTGAACGACACATCCGCGCCGCGCAGGTTGAACAGCCAGGCGATGTCGTCTAGCGTGGCGATGAAATGCCAATCGGCGCCGCGCTCCTTGAGAGATTCACGCAGCTTGGCAAGCTTCTCGACACGGTTGACCGTCGCTTGTGGTGGGAGGTGGGCGTACACCGGCTGACCAGGCAGCTCCGGACGATCGGTCCAAACCTGCTGAAGCAGGTCGATATCAGTACGCAATCGCGCGCCACGCGACTCAAGCTTGCTGCTCAACGTTCGGGCCGACGCCACGGCCATGACCGCACCGTCAACTGCAACCACGCCGCCTTCAGGCGTCTGCTCGCCCAACCAATCCAACGGGCCAGGCTGGCCGGGAATGAGTTTGACCAGCTCGATGCCGCTGCCCTCCAGTTCTTGTGTGGCCTGCTCCCAATAACGACTGTCCGCCCAGACCCCGGCGAAATCCGCAGTGACGATCAAGGTACCGACCGAGCCATGGAAGCCCGACAACCATTGGCGCCCTTGCCAGTAGCCCGGCAGATACTCGGATAGATGCGGGTCGGCTGATGGAACCAGCAGCGCGTGAACGCCCTCCTCGCTCATCAATTGGCGGATTCGGGCCAGGCGCTGGGGAATCTGTCCCGCGGTCAAAGGCTGGGTGCTCATCATTACTCCTGCTAATCAATTTTATTGTTCGATGCCAAACACGTTCGGCTCAGGGCGCTGCCGCCCAGAAAGCCGGCGCAGCCGTGCAGGCTAGCTTGATCAACCGCACGGCCTCATCGACATCCTGCTCGCTGGTAAAGCGACCAAGGCTCAAGCGGATGGTCCGCCCGGCCGCACGCGCATCGTGCCCCAGGGCAAGCAGCACGTGGGACGGGGTGTTCTGCGCCGAGTTGCAGGCCGAGGTCGCGGAAAATGCAATCGATGCGCCCAGCGTCGCCGGGTTGAATTCGCCGGCGTTGAAAGTAACGCTCAGTGTGTGGGGGATCCGGCAGTTCGCACTGCCATTTATACATACACCGGGCAACGCCAGCAGCGGCTCAAGCAAACGATTGCGCAACCGGGCGATTTTGGCGAGCTCTTCATCAAAGAACTGCGCCGCCAGCTCGAATGCCGCGCCCATCGCTGCAATCTGGTGGGTGGCCAGGGTACCGGAGCGCAAGCCACCTTCATGACCTCCGCCATGGATCTGGGCCGACAGGTGCGCCCGCGCGCGATCACCGACATAAAGCGCGCCGATGCCCTTGGGGCCGTAGATCTTGTGCGCCGAAAAAGACATCAGGTCCACCGGCCACCGGGCCAGGTCGATGCTCACCTTGCCGGCGCCCTGGGCCGCGTCCATGTGGAACAGCGCACCATGCTCGCGAACGATTTCGCCGATGGCGACGGCATCATTGAGGGTGCCCAACTCATTGTTCACCAGCATCAGCGACACCAGGAATGTGTCGTCACGCAACGCCTCGCGAACCGCTTGCGGACTGATCAGCCCATCGGCGTCCGGCGCCAGCCAGGTCACCGCGACGCCACTTTCCTCGAGCTGCCTGACGGTGTCGAGGACCGCCTTGTGTTCGATCAGGCTGGTGATGACATGGCCAGCGCGCGCACCGCGCATCTGGGCCACGCCCTTGATGGCCAGGTTGTTGGATTCGGTGGCGCCGGACGTCCAGACGATTTGCCCGGGTTGAGCCCCAACCAAGTGGGCCACCTGCGCTCGCGCCTGCTCCACGGAACGCCGGGCTTCCTGTCCGAAGGCATGGGAGCTGGAGGCCGGGTTGCCAAAATTACCGTCAAACCCCAGGCACTGGACCATGACTTGGATGACTCGCTCATCCACCGGTGTGGTGGCGGCATAATCGAAATACAAAGGACGCTTATTCATAAGAAACTCGCAGAGCCTGCTCCGGGATCAGGATGCCCTCGTTGGGTTCGAGACAAGCTATACCTGATCAAGACCTTAAAGAAGTCGGACTTCGTTTAAAAGTGCGTAGGAACGCTCCTGGAAAAGCGAGCTTAGCAGGCATCGCCTCGAAGCTCAGCCCTCAGCTCACGCTTTCGAGCAACAACGGATACAGCGATGCGACCAGCAGCAGCGCCATGCCCCAGTTGAACAGGCGCAGCCATCGACGATCACGCAACAAGTTGCGCAACAGGCTGCCGCAAACCACCCACAAGCTGACACTTGGCAGATTGATGAGGGCAAACACCGTCGCGATCACCACCACGTTGAAAAAGTAGCCTTGCAGAGGCGTGTAGGTACTGATGGCACCGATGGCCATGATCCAGGCCTTGGGGTTGACCCATTGGAACGCCGCCGCGCCCCAATAGCTGATCGGCTTATGGTCCCCGGTTCCACTGTCAGAAACGGGACCGGAATGAGCGATCTTCCACGCCAGGTACATCAGGTACGCCGCGCCGACGTAGCGCAGCACGGTGTAGAGCAGCGGGTAGGCCTGGAACACCGCGCCCAGGCCAAGGCCCACCGCCAACACCAGGGAAAAGAACCCGCAGGTGATGCCCAGCATGTGAGGAATGGTACGGTTGAAACCGAAATTGACACCCGAGGCCAGCAACATGGTGTTGTTGGGGCCTGGCGTGATCGAGGTCACGAGGGCAAACAGGGCGAAGCCCAGCAGCAGATCAAGCGATAAGGTCATAGCGGGTCAATCCGTCGGGGCAGTCAGGTATTGACCCTACCCCACGTCCCGGCGCAAACCCATGGACAGTTAGGCAAAACTTCGAGCGGTACAGTCCCTCAGCTTGGCCGCCCAGGCAATTGGACGGCCCGTTCGGCATTCATTTCGCCACGCTCATCAAAGCCGACATTCTTCTGCAAAGGACCAAGCAGTTCGGCTTTTTTCGCATGGTATTCGTCAAACGAAAGGCCGCGGCGATTCAAGGCTTCAAGGGCCAGCTCGCGAGATTCCTCAGCGGTGTAGGGACGCAGCTCCGGGGACGACGAAGCGCAACCGCTCAATACGGTGACAGTCAACAACAGCAAGACAGCAAGGATACGATTCATGGCGGGAGTCCAATGTTCTGAAGTTGGGCGATGAACAAAGGCTACCCGCCGACCCGGCACGGCAGAAATCAACGGTTTTGATAGTGGGTATCGCCCTCTGGGATTTCTCGTTGCGCTTGGCTGAGCCAGCGGCACTGCAGCGCGTTGTCCAGGCTGCGCTCGATGTCGTGCAGCACCTGGAACGAGCCGAACGTCACCGCTTTGGCCCGGTGCGCCTGAATCAACTGCCAGAAATTTTCCTCGCCGTTTTCGAAACTTCGAAACGCCGCTTCACCCGCTTCGCGGGTTTGCCATTGCAAATAATTGAGTACCCGCCGGCCGTCCTCGCTGGCCTGGATACTGGCACTGAGGAAGCCCAGGTGGTCACGGGCCAGACGCTCGGTCTGCTTCGTCAGGGCGATTACCAACGGCTGCAGCGACTGCGGCTCGATATCGAATTCGATCAGTTGCGTGAAGCTGCGGTTATTACTTGGAGATTGCATGAAAGGTCCCCCGTCCACGTAAGGCGAATCTTGCGATCCGAAGGCCTGCAGGGTAAAACCTCTAGTTAAGTCAAGGTCAAGCGGTGATTCAGTTGTCAACGCCTCTCAATATTCACAAGCAACTTACTGTCGGCCAAGTCGCCGCCCGCAGCGGTGTGGCAGTCACGGCGCTCCATTTTTACGAATCCAAAGGCTTGATCAAAAGCACCCGCAACCCGGGCAATCAACGGCGCTACCCTCGCGAAGTCCTGCGGCGCGTGGCGCTGATCAAGGTCGCCCAGCGCCTGGGTATTCCTCTGGCGGAAATTGGCGAGGCATTGAAGAACCTCCCGGACAACCGCGCGCCAACGGCGACCGACTGGAAGGTTTTGTCGGCGCAGTGGGGTCGGAACCTGGATGAGCGCATCAATCAACTGGTCGCGTTGCGCGACCGGCTCAACGGTTGTATCGGCTGCGGTTGCCTATCCATGGAGAGTTGCCCGCTGCGCAATCATGGCGATGTACTAGGCAAGCTTGGACCTGGGGCGCATTTGCTGGACGAACCTTGAGGCGTTCGTCGGGACATGAGCCCAGCCGCAATGGCCGGCCTATAGTGGATGGGCGCAAATCGACGAAGACTTTCTTCGCCTCCCATAACAACCAAGGAGAAACGTCATGGGCGTCAAAGCGATTCCCGAAGGTTTCCATAGCATCACGCCCTACCTGGGCATTCAAAAAGCCGCCGAAGCCATCGACTTCTATAAAAAAGCCTTCAATGCCACGGAGGTGATGCGCCTGGCCATGCCTGATGGGGGTATCGGACATGCCGAACTGCGCATCAACGGTTATCCGATCATGCTAGGCACGCCTTGCGATCAGGGCCCGCTGAGCAACCCGGACCGATCGCCCTCGGTGGGACTGCATTTATATGTCGAAGACGTGGACAGTGCCTTCACCCAAGCGATTGAAGCCGGAGGCACAGTGATTTCCGAGGTCAAGGATCAATTTTATGGTGATCGCACCGGGACCTTGAAAGATCCCTATGGGCATCTGTGGTTCCTGGCGACGCACAAGGAGGATCTGAGCCAGGAACAGATCGAGCAACGAGCCAGGGAGATATTCCAACAGCAGGGCTGACTTGCCCAAAGCCTTTTTGGCGAGGGAACTTCCTCGCCAAAACGACATGAACAGTAAACGCGAAACATTTTCTTTCATCTTCTCTTTCGGGATTTCGGTCGCTCATTCGTCTTAATTAGATGCAGCAGGCCGCGTCGGCAAAAGCCACGGTCTGTTTTCCCAGGGTTCATGGCGTTACGAAGCCCGTGACACATAACCTTTCATCGAATCAAGACGCGCAATCATGTCCAAGAAATCCCGTTCAAAACTCTGGTTCCTGGTTCATAGCTGGCTGGCGCTGCCCATCTGGTTCTTCGTCCTGATAGTTTGCGTCACGGGCACCCTGGCGGTGGTCAGCCAGGAGATTGTCTGGCTGGTGAACCCTGAAATGCGCGCCAGCGAACCCTCGGACGATGCCCCGCTGCTCAGCTATGACCAGGTGATTGCCGCCATCAAGCAGGCCCAACCGCTGACCCAAGTGCAAAGCATCGTGCGTCCGGACGAATCGCATTTCGCCCTGGAGGCCAAGGTCACCTACCCCGACGGCCGCCCTGACACCGTCTACGTAAACCCCTACAGCGGCGTCATCCAGGGATCGGCCCCGGCGTTCAACTTCAGGGCCTTTACACGTGCACTGCATGGATGGTGGCTGGTGCCATTCACCAACGGTTACAGCTGGGGCTGGTACCTGGTGTCTTTCCTCGGCCTGCCGCTGCTCGCGTCCCTGGTGACCGGGCTGGTGGTCTACAAGCGTTTCTGGAAGGGTTTCTTCCGTCCGACCCTGCGCATCCGCCACGGCGCCCGTATTTTCTGGGGCGACTTCCATCGGCTCAGCGGCATCTGGTCGATCTGGTTCATTGCGGTCATTTCCATCACTGGCGTCTGGTTTCTGATCGAGGCCGCGCTCGCCGACAACGGGATTTCCATCTCCAGCGCACCGGTCGTCCCGGTAGTGGCCCGCGAAAGCGTTCCGCTCTCGGCCGATGGCGTGCCGCCGCCACAGCTGAGCCTGGATCGCGCCATCGAAATCGCCCAGCAGCGAATCCCAGGGCTGGAGGCGAGCTTCGTCAGCCTGCCCTTCAATGCCTACAGCCATTTGGAAATCGGCGGTCGCGGCTGGTATCCCCTGATGTTCCAGACCGCGACTATCAATCCCTACAACGGTGACGTGGACGCCTCGCGCTTGTTGTCGGACCGTACGGCACTGGAGTTCGTCACCGAATCGATGCGCCCGTTGCACACCGGGGATTTCGGCGGACTGTGGATCAAGCTCATCTGGTTCTTCTTTGGCCTGGTCCTGAGCCTGATGGTCCTCAGCGGCCTGTTGATCTGGACCAAACGCACGGCCCTGGCGACCGCCAACGCCTTCAAGCGCAGCCAGAAACCCGCACCACAGGCCTTGGCCGCGCCTTTATTGCAGCCGTCCCTGCACCGTGACTCGCCGGAGGGCAACCTGTGAACCCGTCCACCACAACAACATCACCTTCACGCCTGGGCCAGTTCTGGCACAAATGGCGTTTCCACCTCAACGTGTTGTTGCTGTTGATTCCCCTGGGTTTCATGCCTAAGTATTTTTCAGAAGCGGCTCTGTTCCGAGGAGACGGGGGGCTTGGCGAGCGTGAAGTCGGCGAGGTCCAGGTCGGGCCGTGGAGCTTGCGCCTGGCGGAGTTTCGCAATGAAGCGCCTCGCACCCAGGGGCCCGCCGGCCCGATGAAACACTTCAACGCCGCCCTCTGCCAGCGCTGCATCAGCCAGGTCAAGGCCACCTACTTGCGCATCGGCAAACCGCGCAGCCTGCGGGCCGCCGGGGTGATTTTCTTCGGCTCGCCGTATCGCATGGGCGCCCTGCTGCCAGTGCCGAAAAAGACCCAGCCAGACGCCGAACTGTGGATCACCCTTGAAGGCTGGGACGGTTCGATGCATCAAGCTTCCATTCCCCTGAGCCAGGCCTCCCCGGCCACCGTCGCCTGGTTGAAATCCCAAGGAGCCCGACCATGACCCTCCGCGCCTCTTTCAACAGCCTGGCGCTGCTGCTCTGTGCAGGCTTGAGCACCAGCGCACTGGCCCACAACCCGATGTGCGAATGCAAGGCCATCGACGCCGAACAGATCCAATGCACGGGCGGTTTTTCCGACGGCAGCGGCGCCCCGGGGGTGACGCTGGACGTCATCGGCTACGACGAAACCATCCTGGTCCCCGGCAAGCTCGGCGCCGACTCGACCCTGACCTTCAAAAAGCCGAACGCCGAATTCTACGTGCTCTTCGACGCAGGTCCCGGCCACGTAGTGGAAATCGACCAAGCCGACATCGAGGCCCCATGAGCGCACCTATAACCCAAGTCATCCGCCCCGCCGGGGCCGGCCATGAAACCCTCTACGTGCTGCTGCTGTGCCTGGTTATCGTATTGGGCGCCGGCTCGGTCGTGGCTTGGCACGGGGAAACCCAGGACGTCGCGCATCTGGAGACCTATCAACTGGATGCTCGTCGCGACCTCAGCGCCGCCGAGCAAGGCATCTATGCCGACCTGCGGGTGACGCTGGATGAGATCCGCCTTCTGCGCGAAAGCGAGCAAGCCCTCCCCGGCCCGCAAGCCTTGGCCGACGAAGGCTTTGCGCCGTTCGCCCACGACGCCAGTTCCGTCAGTCGAGGCGACCACGCCTGGCAACTGTTGGACGAACAGGCCTACTTCGGCGCGAGCACTAATCCGTCGGTCTCGGGCTCCTTTCTGATGCGCATCAGCGAAGCGTCCGACGCCGTCCCGGACATCTGGCTTAACCGCAACAACTCTCCGACGGCTCCCACGGCACTGGACGACGCCGCCTTGTCCGCCGCCGGCTGGCAACAGATCGTCGCGCAATTCGATGCCGGCGTAACCCGCCAGCACCGGCACTGACCCCACGCTTTTTTCGAGAGAAGACCGTTTTCCCATGCCTATTGCATTTCAACGCCGCCCCTTGCTGCGCCTGCTATTGATCGGCCTGCTCGCTTGCCTGGTCGCCCCATTGGCGAGCGCCGAAACACCCAAGCGCCTGCGCATCGGCATCACCCTGCACCCTTATTACAGCTACGTAGCCAACATCGTCGGCGACAAGGCCGAAGTGGTGCCGTTGATCCCGGCGGGTTTCAACCCTCACGCCTATGAACCCCGCGCGCAAGACATCAAGCGCATCGGCGGCCTGGACGTGATCGTGCTCAACGGCGTTGGCCACGACGATTTCGCCGACCGCATGATCGCCGCCAGCGAAACCCCGGGCGTCAAGGTCATAGAGGCCAACGAAAACGTACCCTTGCTGGCCGCCACCGGCACCGCCGCACGAGGCGCGGGCAAGGTCGTAAACCCACACACTTTCCTGTCCATCAGCGCGTCCATCGCCCAGGTCAACAATATCGCCCGGGAATTGGGCAAGCTCGATCCGGACAATGCCAAGGCCTATACGCAGAACGCCCGCGCCTATGGCAAGCGCCTGCGGCAGATGCGTGCCGCCGCCCTGGCAAAGCTGACCCAGGCGCCGAACGCCGAACTGCGCGTCGCCACAGTGCACGCCGCCTACGACTACCTGTTGCGCGAATTCGGCCTGGAAGTCACCGCAGTGGTCGAGCCCGCCCACGGCATCGAGCCCAGCCCCAGCCAATTGAAAAAGACCATCGACCAACTGCGCGAGTTGGACGTGAAAGTGATCTTCTCGGAGATGGACTTCCCGTCCACCTACGTCGACACCATCCAGCGTGAATCGGGTGTGAAGCTGTACCCGCTCTCGCACATCTCGTACGGCGACTACAGCGCCGAGAAGTACGAAAAGGAAATGACCGGCAACCTCGACACGGTAGTCCGAGCGATCCAGGAGTCCGGCGCATGACCGTCCAGGAAACCGTTATCCAGCCACACGCCGGCCCTCTGATCGAGTTCGCCGACGTTGGTCTCAACCTGGGGCGCACCGCGATTCTCGACAGCGTGGCATTCCAGGTACAACCGGGCAGCATCCATGCGCTGGTCGGGCCCAACGGTGGCGGCAAGAGTTCGCTGATCAAGACCTTGCTCGGGCAGATGCCGCATCAAGGCCGCTTGAGCCTGCAATGGCCGGGCGAGCCTGGGGTGATCGGCTACGTGCCCCAGGCATTGGAATTCGACCGGGGCTTGCCCATGACAGTGGATGATTTCATGGCGGCGATGTGTCAGCGGCGGCCAGCCTTTCTCGGCCTGAGCAAACACTACGCTGGCGCCATCGGCGAGGCCCTGGAGCGGGTCGGAATGCAGGACAAGCGCAAGCGGCGCATGGGCGCGCTGTCCGGCGGCGAGCGCCAGCGGGTGTTGTTGGCCCAGGGGTTGATTCCTTCACCGCAATTGCTGGTGCTGGATGAACCGATGTCGGCGCTGGACGAGGCAGGCGTCCAGGTGTTTGAAAAATTGCTACAGGACTGGCGCCTTGCCGGGATCACGGTGCTGTGGATCGAACACGACCTGGAAGCCGTCGGGCGCCTGGCCGACCGCGTCACCGGCCTGAATCGCCGCGTACTGTTCGATGGCCCGCCGCGCCAGACCCTGACACCGGAACGCCTGCTGACGCTGTTCTCCATCCATCCACGCACGAACGGGAGCGCCGCAGGATGAGCTACGAAACCTTTCGCTTGATGATCCAGGGCTGGGCCTCGTCCGGTTATCTGCCCGAGGCGCTGGCCTATGGATTCGTGGTCAATGCCTTGCTGGCCGGGCTATTGATCGGGCCGGTGCTGGGCGGCCTTGGCACGCTGGTAGTGGTCAAGCGCTTCGCGTTTTTCTCCGAGGCGGTGGGCCATGCGGCGCTGACTGGCGTGGCCATCGGTATCCTGCTCGGCGAACCCTACACCGGGCCCTACGGCAGCCTGTTCGGCTACTGCCTGTTGTTTGGCATCTTGCTCAATTACTTGCGCAACCGCACCGGCCTGGCGCCGGACACCTTGATCGGCGTATTCCTTTCGGTGTCCCTGGCCCTGGGCGCCAGCCTGCTGTTGATCCTGGCGGGCAAGATCAACGTGCACATCCTGGAAAACGTGTTGTTCGGCTCGGTGCTGACGGTCAATGGCAACGACCTCGTGGTGCTGGCGGTGGTCGGCTCGCTGGTGATGGCCCTGGCGCTGCCGCTGTACAACCGGATCATGCTCGCCAGCTTTAACCCGCAACTGGCGGCGGTTCGCGGGGTGGCGGTCAAGACCCTGGACTACCTGTTCGTGGTGCTGGTGACGCTGATCACCGTGGCGGCGGTGAAAGTCATCGGCGCCATTCTGGTGGGCGCGTTGCTGGTGATCCCGGCGGCGGCGGCGCGTTTGCTCAGCCAATCGTTGAAAGGCTTTTTCTGGTGCTCCGTGCTGATCGCCACCGTCAGCACCTTGTGCGGGATTCTCGCGCCGATTGTGTTCGACCTGCCGATCCCGTCCGGTGCCGCGATCATTTTGGTGGCCGGCATCGCTTTCGCCCTGAGCGCCATCGCCCGTGGTGTCGTCCCCAGTCTCAAAGGGAATCTTGGATAAATGGTTTTTTCATTGCGACAACTGACCCTGGCCGTCGCGTTATGCGGCGTGGCTGTCAATTCGTCTTTCGCCGACCAAAAGCTCCGTCTGCTGGCCTCGTTGCCGGTCACCTATGGGTTGAGCGAGACCTTGCTCAAAGGCACCGAGGTCAGCCTGGAGCGGGCCGCGCCCGCCAATCTGCCCGGAACCCGCCAGAGTGCCTACTTCAGCGGCCGTGGCGCGCCGGCCTTGAGCAAACTGGCCAGCGACGCCGACGCGGTGATAGGCCTGCGCTCGCTGTGGCCGGACGATCCGCTGTATCCGATGGCCCGGCGCAGCAATATCCGCATCGTCGAGGTCGACGCGGCGCGCCCGGTGGACGGCGCCCTGCCCGGTATCGCCGTGCAACCGGGCATGGCCGATGGCCTGGCGAGCCAACCGTGGATGGCCAGCCATAACCTGGGCCGCATGGCCGACGTGATTGCCGCCGACCTGGTGCGCCTGGCCCCGGCGGACAAAACAAAAATCGATGCCAACCTGGCGACGCTCAAGCAACGCCTGCTCAAGCTCAGCGCCGACAGCGAAAAACGCCTGGCCAGTGCCGACAACTTGAGCGTGCTCAGCCTGAGCGAACATTTTGGTTATCTGATCAGCGGACTGAATCTCGACGCAATCGGCACCGATGCCCGGCCCGACGCCGAATGGACCGCCGAAGCCCTCAAGCAGTTGACCGCGACGCTGAATGACAACGACGTGGCACTGGTGCTCCATCACCGCCAGCCGTCGGATGCGTTGAAAGCGGCCATTGCCGAAGCTGGGAGTCAGTTGCGGGTATTGAGTACCGACAGCGCCGATCCGGTGGCGGAACTGGAAAGCAATGTGGAGCTGGTCGTCGCGGCGCTGACCAAGGGATGAGGACAGGCGCGTAGCCGACGGTAGGCGCGAATGGACTCGCTCCCACCGTGACCCAGTCAGTTCAGGACATTCCCTGGCACTCGCACGATACCTTCCATCAATACCCGCGCGCTGCGGCTCATGATGGCTTTTTTCACGGTCCATTCGCCGTTGACTTCGCTCGCCTCGGCGCCCACGCGCAAAGTTCCGGACGGATGACCGAAGCGCACGGCGTTGCGCTCGGTGCCACCCGCCGCCAGGTTCACCAGTGTCCCGCGAATCGCTGCGGCGGTACCAATGGCGACAGCAGCGGTGCCCATCATCGCGTGGTGCAGCTTGCCCATGGACAACGCCCGCACCAGCAGGTCGATATCCTGCGCAGCCACGGCTTTTCCGCTCGATGAAATGTAATCCGTCGGCGGCGCGACAAACGCGACTTTCGGGGTGTGCTGGCGCTGGGCAGCTTCGTCCAGATGCTTGATCAAGCCCATGCGCAACGCACCGTGGGCGCGGATGGCTTCGAACATCGCCAAGGCCTTGGGATCGCCGTTAATGGCACCCTGCAACTCGGTGCCGGTGTAACCAACGTCTCGGGCATTGATGAAAATCGTCGGGATACCCGCGTTGATCAACGTGGCCTTGAGCGTACCGACGCCGGGCACCTCCAGGTCATCCACCAGATTCCCGGTGGGAAACATCGAACCACCGCCGCCTTCCTCCTCGGCCGCCGGATCCATGAACTCCAGCTGCACTTCGGCGGCCGGAAAGGTCACGCCGTCGAGTTCAAAATCGCCGGTTTCCTGCACCTCGCCCTCGGTGATTGGCACATGGGCGATGATGGTCTTGCCGATGTTGGCCTGCCAGATCCGCACCACGGCCACACCGTTTCGCGGAATGCGGCTGGCATCCACAAGACCGCTGCCAATGGCAAACGAGCCCACCGCCGCCGACAGGTTGCCGCAATTGCCGCTCCAGTCCACGAACGGTTTGTCGATGGACACCTGGCCGAACAGATAATCGACGTCGTGGTCGGCGCGTGTGCTCTTGGACAGGATCACGGTCTTGCTGGTGCTGGACGTCGCGCCGCCCATGCCATCGATCTGTTTCTCGTACGGATCGGGGCTGCCTATGACCCGTAGCAACAGCGCGTCACGGATCGGACCGGGGACGCGGGCCGCTTCAGGCAGGTCTAACAGGCTGAAGAACACGCCTTTGCTGGTGCCGCCACGCATGTAGGTCGCGGGGATCTTGATTTGAGGCGAGTGAGCCATGGTGCTCTTGCTCCATAAAAGCAGGCGACCAAAAGACTCATGATCCTTTGGCCGCACGCAGAGATTTAAACGGCAACCGCCGATTCAAGGAAGTCCTGGGCAAAGCGTTGCAGCACGCCCCCGGCTTCGTAGATCGACACTTCTTCGGCGGTATCGAGGCGGCAGGTCACTGGCACTTCGACGCGCTCACCGTTCTTGCGAGTGATAACCAGGGTCAGCGTCGCTCGCGGGGTGCGCTCGCCGATCACGTCATAGATTTCGCTGCCGTCGATGCCCAGGGTCTTGCGATCGGTACCGGGCTTGAACTCCAGCGGCAACACGCCCATGCCCACCAGATTGGTACGGTGGATGCGTTCGAAACCTTCGGCAACGATCGCCTCGACACCGGCCAGGCGCACGCCCTTGGCCGCCCAATCCCGCGACGAACCCTGGCCGTAGTCGGCGCCAGCCACAATGATCAACGGCTGCTTGCGTTCCATGTAGGTCTCAATCGCTTCCCACATGCGCATGACCTTGCCTTCCGGCTCGACCCGGGTCAGCGAGCCCTGCTTGACCTTGCCGTTTTCCTGAACCATTTCGTTGAACAGTTTCGGGTTGGCAAAGGTGGCGCGCTGCGCGGTCAGGTGGTCGCCACGGTGGGTCGCGTAGGAGTTGAAGTCTTCCTCCGGCAAGCCCATTTTCGCCAGGTATTCGCCGGCGGCGCTGTCCAGCATGATGGCGTTGGACGGCGACAGGTGGTCGGTGGTGATGTTGTCCGGCAGCACCGCCAGCGGGCGCATGCCCTTGAGCGGCCGCGCACCGGCCAGCGCCCCTTCCCAATACGGCGGACGACGGATGTAGGTGCTTTGTGGGCGCCAGTCGTACAGCGGCGTCACTTTCGGCCCGGTGTCTTCCTGGATGGCGAACATCGGGATGTACACCTGGCGGAACTGCTCCGGTTTCACCGACGCCTTGACCACCGCGTCGATTTCTTCGTCGCTCGGCCAGATGTCCTTGAGACGGACTTCCTGACCGTCCACCACGCCCAGCACATCCTTCTCGATATCGAAGCGAATGGTCCCGGCGATGGCATAAGCCACCACCAGCGGCGGCGAAGCCAGGAAGGCTTGCTTGGCGTATGGGTGGATACGCCCGTCGAAGTTGCGGTTGCCCGACAGCACGGCGGTGGCGTACAGGTCGCGGTCGATGATTTCCTGCTGGATCACCGGGTCCAACGCGCCGGACATGCCGTTGCAGGTGGTGCAGGCAAACGCCACGACGCCGAAGCCCAGCTTCTCGAGTTCGGTCGTCAGGCCGGCTTCGTCCAGGTACAGCGCCACGGTTTTCGAACCCGGCGCCAGGGACGACTTGACCCACGGTTTGCGGGCCAAACCCAAGCGATTGGCGTTGCGCGCCAGCAGGCCGGCGGCGATCACGTTGCGCGGGTTACTGGTGTTGGTGCAACTGGTGATCGCGGCGATGATCACCGCGCCGTCGGGCATTTGTCCGGGCACATCGTCCCACTGGCCGGAAATGCCTTTGGCAGCCAGATCCGACACCGCGACACGGGCGTGGGGATTGCTCGGACCTGCCATGTTACGCACCACCGACGACAGGTCGAAGGTCAGGCCGCGCTCGTATTGCGCGCCCTTGAGGCTGTCGGCCCACAGGCCCACGTGCTTGGCATAGGTTTCCACCAACTGCACCTGGGTGTCTTCGCGGCCGGTGAGCTTGAGGTAATCGATCGTCTGTTGGTCAATATGGAACATCGCCGCGGTGGCGCCGTATTCCGGAGCCATGTTGGAGATCGTCGCACGATCGCCCAAGGTCAAGGCACTGGCGCCTTCGCCGAAAAACTCCAGCCACGCCCCGACGACTTTCTGCTTGCGCAGGAACTCGGTCAGCGCCAGCACCATGTCCGTGGCGGTGATGCCCGGTTGCAGTTTGCCGGTCAGCTCGACACCGATGATTTCCGGCAGGCGCATCCATGAAGCGCGACCGAGCATGACGCTTTCGGCTTCCAGCCCGCCGACGCCGATGGCGATCACGCCCAGGGCATCGACGTGGGGCGTATGGCTGTCGGTGCCGACACACGTATCGGGGAACGCAACGCCGTCACGCTGCTGGATCACCGGCGACATTTTTTCCAGGTTGATCTGGTGCATGATCCCGTTGCCCGGCGGGATCACATCGACGTTCTTGAAGGCTTTCTTGGTCCAGTTGATGAAGTGAAAGCGGTCTTCGTTGCGCCGGTCTTCAATCGCGCGGTTCTTGGCGAAGGCTTGCGGGTCGGAACCTCCGCTTTCCACCGCCAGGGAATGGTCGACGATCAGTTGAGTCGGCACCACCGGGTTGACCTGCGCCGGATCGCCACCCTGCAAGGCGATGGCGTCGCGCAAGCCGGCCAGGTCCACCAAGGCGGTCTGGCCGAGGATGTCGTGACACACCACGCGCGCCGGGAACCACGGGAAGTCCAGGTCGCGCTTGCGCTCGATCAGTTGCAGCAGCGACTCGCGCAGCGTGGCCGGATCGCAGCGGCGCACGAGGTTTTCCGCCAGCACGCGGGAAGTGTACGGCAGGCCGTCGTAGGCGCCGGGGCGGATGGCCTCCACGGCAGCGCGAACGTCGAAATAATCCAGCGAAGTGCCGGGCAGCGATTTGCGAAATTCTGTGTTCATCGTCAGGACTCGGGTCACGGTGGTTTCAGAAGGGCACTTGCCACGACCATGATCGTTCCCGCGTTACAGGGACGCGGAGCGTCCCGGGCGGCACTCCCACGCAGCGCGTGGGAACGATCAGAGTAATCGCGCGAGCCCTCCCGCTCAGCGTTGTTCGATTGGCACGAACTTGCGCTGTTCGACGCCGGTGTATTCGGCGCTCGGTCGGATGATGCGGTTGTTGGCACGTTGTTCGAACACGTGGGCGGCCCAGCCGGTCAGGCGCGAGCAAACGAAGATCGGCGTAAACAGCTTGGTCGGGATGCCCATGAAGTGGTACGCCGAGGCATGGTAGAAATCGGCGTTGGGAAACAGCTTCTTCTGTTCCCACATGGTCTTGTCGATGGCTTCGGAGACCGGGAACAACACCGTGTCGCCGACTTCATCGGCGAGTTTTTTCGACCAGCCCTTGATCACCTCGTTGCGCGGGTCGTTGTCCTTATAGATCGCGTGGCCGAAGCCCATGATCTTGTCCTTGCGCGCCAGCATGCCGAGGGTGCCTTCGATGGCTTCCTGAGGCGAGCTGAAGCGTTCGATCATTTCCATCGCCGCCTCGTTCGCACCGCCATGCAACGGGCCGCGCAGCGAGCCGATGGCAGCGGTGATGCAGGAGAACAGGTCCGACAGCGTGGAAGCGCAGACCCGGGCGGTGAAGGTCGAGGCGTTGAATTCATGTTCGGCGTAAAGGATCAGCGACACGTTCATCACCTTGACGTGCAGCTCGCTCGGCTGCTTGCCGTGCAGCAGGTGCAGGAAGTGGCCGCCGATGGACACTTCGTCGGTCACGCATTCGATGCGCTGGCCTTGGTGGCTGAAGCGATACCAGTAGCACATGATCGCCGGGAACGCGGCCAACAGGCGATCGGTCTTGTCGTGCTGCTCGGAAAAATCCTGCTCGGGCTCCAGATTGCCGAGGAACGAGCAACCGGTGCGCATCACGTCCATCGGGTGGGCGTCGGCGGGTATGCGTTCCAGCACTTCCTTCAGGGCTTGCGGCAAGTCGCGCAACTGGCGCAGCTTGCTCATGTAGGCATCCAGTTGTGCCTGGGTTGGCAGCTCGCCGTACAGCAGCAGGTAAGCCACTTCTTCAAATTGAGCGTCAGCCGCCAGGTCGCGAACGTCATAGCCGCGATAGGTCAGGCCAGCGCCCGTCTGGCCCACGGTGGACAGTGCGGTTTGCCCGGCCACCTGGCCACGGAGCCCGGCGCCACTGAGTACTTTTGCTTCGGCCATTTGCTGTCTCCATTTTCTTGAATTTGTGGGGGAGTCGCGCCTTACTTCTTCGCCGCAAACAACGCATCGAGCTTCTGCTCGAACGTGTGATAGTCGATGCGATCGTAAAGCTCCATGCGGGTCTGCATGGTGTCGATGACATTCTGTTGTGTGCCGTCGCGGCGAATCGCGGTGTAGACGTTCTCGGCGGCCTTGTTCATGGCGCGGAACGCTGACAACGGATACAGCACCAGGGACACGTCGGCACCCGCAAGCTGTTCGGTGGTGTACAGCGGGGTCGCGCCGAATTCGGTGATGTTGGCCAGGATCGGCGCTTTCACGCGGTTGGCGAACAGCTTGTACATCTCAAGCTCGGTGATGGCTTCCGGGAAAATCATGTCGGCACCGGCCTCGATGCAGGCGGCCGCACGGTCCAGGGCCGATTCCAAGCCTTCCACCGCGAGGGCATCGGTACGCGCCATGATCACGAAACTGTCGTCGGTGCGGGCATCGACGGCGGCCTTGATGCGGTCGACCATCTCCTGCTGCGAGACGATTTCCTTGTTCGGACGATGGCCGCAACGCTTGGCGCCGACCTGATCCTCGATATGAATCGCCGCCGCGCCGAACTTGATCATCGACTTGACCGTGCGGGCGACGTTGAACGCCGATGAACCAAACCCGGTATCCACGTCCACCAGCAGCGGCAGATCACACACGTCGGTGATGCGGCGCACATCGGTCAGCACGTCATCCAGGCCGGTAATGCCCAGGTCCGGCACGCCGAGGGAACCGGCCGCCACGCCGCCGCCCGACAAGTAGATCGCCTTGAAACCGGCGCGCTTGGCCAGCAGCGCGTGGTTGGCGTTGATGGCGCCGACCACTTGCAGGGGATGTTCGCTGGCGACCGCATCGCGGAAACGCTGGCCTGGAGTGCTGTTGCTCATGACTCACCTCGTTCAGTGGCGGCGCTGTCCTGGAAATGGCGCGCGATATTGCGTTTGGAAGCGCCGATGTGCCGGCGCATCAATAATTCAGCCAGTTCGCCATCACGGTCGGCGATGGCGTCGAGAATCCGGTGATGCTCGGCAAAGGCCTGGCGCGGACGGTTTGGCGTGGTGGAAAACTGGATGCGATACATGCGCACCAGTTGGTACAACTCGCCGCAGAGCATTTGCGTCAGGGTGCGGTTGCCGCTGCCCTGGATGATCCGGTAATGAAAGTCGAAATCACCTTCCTGCTGGTAGTAACCGACACCGGCCTGGAACGCCGCATCGCGCTCGTGGGTTTCCAGCACGCGGCGCAGTTCGTCGATTTCTTCGAGAGTCATGCGTTCGGCCGCCAGACGGCAGGCCATGCCTTCCAGGGATTCACGGATTTCGTAGAGTTCGAGCAGTTCGGCATGGCTCAGCGACACCACTCGCGCCCCAACATGCGGGATGCGCACCAGCAGGCGCTGGCCTTCCAGGCGGTGGATCGCCTCGCGCAGCGGCCCACGGCTGATGCCGTAGGTCCGGGCTAGCTCGGGCTCGGAGATCTTGCTGCCCGGGGCGATTTCGCCTTTGACGATGGCCGCCTGGATGCGTCGGAAGACGTTCTCCGAGAGGGTCTCGACATCGTCTTGGACCGGGATCAGAGTTTCGAGCTGATCGAGCATATTGTCGACACCTTGGAGATCAATATGGCGAAAATTACCCTTTGACCGCCTTAACGTCAAAACAAAAATAGGTATTGTTGACAATCGTCTAATAAACGCCCCTGCCATAACCGACCGTACCGACGACTCGTAGCCCCCGGCCAGCGGTGGCGTCAGAAAACCACCGTGCTAGAATGCCGCCGCAATTGCCGCTCTTCCTATATAGAGGAGGCAACCTAGGGAGCTTGTGCAGTAATGCCAGGGCCTGAACCGAAAACGGAACGCTGCGCACCAGGATCTATGACACTCAAGCCCTTATCTGCTGCTTTTTATTTCATGTGCCTGCCGGGGCTTGCCGCGGCGGGTGAGAAAACCGTGTACGGCCTCAACGAATATGCTGCGCTGCAAGGCATAGACCTGGAGGTCGCCGCCAAGCTCGACACCGGCGCCAAGACCGCATCCCTCAGCGCCAGGGACATCAAGCGTTTCAAGCGCAATGGCGAATCCTGGGTGCGTTTCTACCTGGCCATCGACGCAGCCCATTCGCACCCCATCGAGCGCCCGCTGGCCCGAGTCAGCAAGATCAAACGCCGCGCCGGTGACTACGACCCGGAAGAAGGCAAGAAATACACGGCCCGGCCGGTCATCGAACTCGACATCTGCATGGGTTCTGCCCTGCGCAGCATCGAAGTGAACCTGACCGACCGCAGCGCCTTCCAATACCCGTTGCTGATCGGCTCCGAAGCGCTCAAGCGTTTCGATGCGCTGGTCGACCCCAGTCTTAAATACGCTGCCGGCAAACCCGCCTGCGCCAATGCCGCTCATACCGCAGAGTAATTCCAATGCGCTCCCTTACCCTCCATTTGAAAATGCTGATCGCCATCCTGGTGGTGCTGGGCCTGTCGGTGACGGCCTATCAGATTTTCGTGCTCGGCATCCCGGTCACCGAAGACGCCACAGACGACTTGTGGAACATCGATGCGAAGGTCGAATTCGTGCCCAACGCCAAGGATCCGGTGAAGATCCAGATGTTCGTGCCGCCCTTGAGCCGCGATTATGTGAGCCTCAATGAGAGTTTCATTTCCAACAATTACGGCGTGGCGGTGAACCGGGTCGACGGCAATCGCAAGGTGACGTGGTCGGCCCGTCGTGCCAAAGGCAACCAGACCCTGTATTACCGCCTGGTGCTGACCAAGCGCTACAGCGCCGAGAAAACCAAAATCAAGGGCCCGACCTTCCGCGACAGCATCGCCGTCGAAGGCCCGGAAAAACTTGCCGCCGAAGCCCTGCTTGCACCGATCCGCCAGCACTCGGCCGACGTCGAGACCTTCATCAGCGAAGCGATCAAGCGGGTCAACAACCTCAACGACGACAACGTCAAGCTGTTGCTGGCCGGTGACCCTTCCTCGGCCAACAAGGCGCGTATCGTCGAATTGGTGCTGTCCATCGCCCATGTGCCGGTGGAAAAGGTCCATACCATCCGCCTGGTGGCCGACCAGCCGCAGACGCCCGAGCTGTGGCTGCGCAGTTTCAACGGCACCGACTGGCTGTATTTCAATCCGGACTCCGGCGAGCAAGGCCTGCCGACCGACCGTCTGTTGTGGTGGACTGGCGATGAGAACCTGATCACCGTCGATGGTGGCAAGAAAGCCACCGTCACCTTCAGCATGAACAACAGCGAAATGAACGCCATTCGCCTGGCCAAGCTGACGGACGAGAACACCGACGCCAACTTCCTCGAATATTCCCTCTACGGCCTGCCGCTGCAAACCCAGCAGACGTTCATGATCATGGTGATGATCCCGATCGGCGTGCTGGTGATCCTGGTGTTGCGCAACCTGATCGGCCTGCAAACCCTCGGGACCTTCACCCCAGTGCTGATCGCCCTGGCCTTCCGTGAAACCCAGCTGGGCTTCGGGATCATCCTGTTCACGGTGATCACCACGCTGGGCCTGTCGCTGCGTTCGTACCTGGAGCACCTCAAGCTGCAAATGCTGCCGAGGCTCTCGGTGGTGCTGACGTTCGTGGTGGTGCTGATCGCCGCCATCAGCCTGTTCAGCCACAAGCTGGGCCTGGAGCGCGGCTTGTCGGTGGCGCTGTTCCCGATGGTGATCCTGACCATGACCATCGAACGCCTGTCCATTACCTGGGAAGAACGCGGCGCCGGCCACGCGATGAAAGTCGCCATCGGCACGCTGTTCGCCGCGTCGCTGGCGCACCTGATCATGAGCGTGCCGGAGCTGGTGTATTTCGTGTTCACCTTCCCGGCGGTCCTGCTGATCCTGGTGGGCTTCATGCTGGCCATGGGTCGTTATCGCGGCTACCGCCTGACCGAGCTGGTGCGGTTCAAGGCTTTCGTCAAGGCTGACTCCTGATGTTCGGCCTCTGGAAAACCTGGAAGGCCCTGGAAGCCCGGGGCATCATGGGCATCAATCGGCGTAACGCCGACTACGTGCTCAAGTACAACAAGCGCAGCCTGTATCCCATCGTCGATGACAAGATCATCACCAAGGAGCGGGCGATCGTTGCCGGTATTCACGTACCGGAGCTGTATGGAGTGATTTCCACCGAGAAGGAAATCGACAAGCTCGACGAAATCATCGGCGGGCGTACCGATTTCGTGATCAAGCCGGCCCAGGGCGCCGGGGGCGACGGCATCATCGTGATCGCCGACCGCTTCGAGGGCCGCTATCGAACCGTGTCTGGCAAAATCATCAGCCACGAGGAAATCGAGCACCACATCTCCAGCATCCTTACGGGCCTGTACTCCCTTGGCGGACACCGTGACCGCGCGCTGATCGAATACCGCGTGACCCCAGACCAGATCTTCAAGAGCATCAGCTACGAAGGCGTGCCGGACATCCGTATCATCGTGCTGATGGGCTATCCGGTGATGGCCATGCTGCGACTGCCGACCCGCCAGTCCGGCGGCAAGGCCAACCTGCACCAGGGCGCCATCGGCGTCGGCGTTGACCTCGCCACGGGCCTGACGCTGCGCGGCACCTGGTTGAACAACATCATCACCAAACACCCCGACACCACCAACGCAGTGGACGGCGTGCAACTGCCCTACTGGGACGGTTTCATGAAACTGGCCGCCGGTTGCTATGAACTCTGCGGGCTGGGCTACATCGGTGTCGACATGGTGCTGGACCAGGAAAAAGGCCCGTTGATCCTGGAACTGAACGCCCGACCGGGCCTGAACATCCAGATTGCCAACGACTGCGGCCTGACCTTGCGCACCCATGCCGTGGAAGCCCGCCTGGAAGAGCTCAAGGCCCGCGGCGTTATCGAAACCGTGGAAGAACGCGTGGCGTTTGCCCAGGAATTGTTTGGGCATATTCCGCCGGTTGAGGGTTGAAGCTGAGGATGAAAACCGAAGCTGAAGGTTGAGCCCTGTGGCGAGGGAGCTTGCTCCCGCTGGGTTGCGCAGCAACCCCAAAGCCCAGCACCTCGGTGTATCAGAATGATCGCGCTCAACTGCCCAGCGGGAGCAAGCTCCCTCGCCACGGGTCTCATTGAAGCTTCAGACCTGTTCAATACCGACATCCCTCTAGGAGCAAATCCTACAGGGGATTACAATCGCCCCCCCGCCTGAACGGCTGACCCGCCCCGCCCATGCCAACCTGCTCCGTACACCCGCTGCCCTACCGTGCCAACCCCGCCGACTACTTCGCGGCGATCCGCCATGCTCCCGGCAGCGTGCTGCTCGACAGCGGCCGGCCGGGTGCCGAGCGCGGGCGGTACGACCTGCTCAGCGCTTGGTCGCTGGTGCAACTGGCGGTGTTACCGGACGAAAGTGGCAGCGACTTCCTGCGACGCCTTCGCACGCATCTGACGCAACTGGGCCACGCAGAGCTGCCGCCCACGGTGCAGCTGCCGTTCGCCGGTGGCCTGATCGGCTATCTAAGTTATGACTTTGGCCGGCATCTGGAGGCCCTGCCTTCCCATGCCAAGGACGACCTGCAACTGCCAGACGCGCGCTTCGGCCTGTATGACTGGGCGCTGATCACCGACCATCAGGCCCGCACAAGCCAACTGGTCTTCCATCCCCACTGCGGCGAAAGCGAACGCCAGCGACTGATCGAGCTGTTCGCCCGTCCAAACCCGGCGCCCGTCACTGCGTTCAACCTCCAAGGCCCGATGACGCCCGACCTCAGCGCCGAGGACTATCGGCAAGCATTCGAGCGTATCCAGGCGTATATCCAGGCCGGAGACTGCTACCAGGTCAACTTTGCCCAACGCTTTCGCGCCCCCTGCCAGGGTGATGCCTGGGCCGCTTACCAGGCGCTGCGAGCCGCGTGCCCGACGCCGTTTTCCGGTTTCCAGAGCCTGCACGATGGCGGCGCCGTGCTGAGCCTGTCCCCGGAGCGCTTCGTCAAGGTCAGCGAAGGCCAAGTGGAAACCCGACCGATCAAGGGCACCCGGCCCCGGGGCACAACGCCCGAGGAAGACGTCGCCCACGCCGCTGATCTTTTGGCCAGCCCGAAGGACCGCGCCGAAAACCTGATGATCGTCGACTTGCTGCGCAACGACCTGGGCCGCACCTGCCGCGTTGGCTCGGTACGGGTGCCGGAGTTGTTCAGCCTGGAAAGCTACCCGAACGTGCATCACCTGGTCAGCAGCGTGACTGGCGAGCTGGCCGAAGACAAGGACGCCCTTGACCTGATCGCCGGCAGCTTTCCCGGCGGTTCGATCACCGGCGCGCCGAAGATCCGCGCCATGCAGATCATCGACGAACTCGAACCAACCCGGCGCGGACTCTATTGCGGCTCATTGCTGTACCTGGACGTGCGCGGGGAAATGGACAGCTCCATCGCCATTCGCAGTTTGCTGGTCAAGGATGGGCAGGTGTGCTGCTGGGGTGGCGGCGGGATTGTCGCGGACTCGGATTGGGAAGCCGAGTATCAGGAATCGATGACCAAGGTCCGGGTCTTGCTCGAAACCCTGCAGGAACTTTAGGACTTCAGTGATCGCTCCCACGCTCACGTAGGAACGATCACCCGCTCGGGTCTACAGACTCAGCGGGCGGTTCGAAGCCTTGATGAACTCCTGCTTCAACTCGGCAAAGGTATGCACCGCCGGGAACTGCGGGAATTCGCGGATCACATTGTCAGGCGCATGGAACAGAATCCCGGCGTCGGCTTCACCGAGCATCGTCGTGTCGTTGTAGGAATCCCCCGCTGCAATCACACGGTAGTACAGGCTCTTGAAGGCCAGGACCGACTGCCGTTTCGGATCCTTCTGACGCAACTGATAGCCCGTCACCCGCCCGCCATCGTCGGTAATCAGCCGGTGGCAAAGCAACGTCGGAAAGCCCAGCTGGCGCATCAGCGGCTGGGAAAATTCATAGAACGTGTCGGAAAGAATCACCACCTGGAAGCGCTCGCGCAGCCAATCGACGAATTCGATGGCACCGTCCAGTGGCTTGAGGGTGGCGATCACCTCCTGAATGTCGGAGAGCTTGAGGCCATGCTCATCGAGGATGCGCAACCGCTGTTTCATCAACACGTCGTAGTCGGGGATGTCCCGAGTGGTTGCCCTGAGGGATTGAATCCCGGTTTTTTCAGCGAAGGCGATCCAGATCTCCGGGACCAGCACACCTTCCAGGTCGAGACAGGCAATTTCCACAAGACACTCCCATTTTTTGATGTTTATCGGTTGAGCGAACCAAAGGACTGCCGACTCTAGCCATTCAACGAAGCCTGCGCAACGCACAGGAGCGCGCCAGCCCCGGCAGCTTTTTGTTACCATCAGCCCCATATAGAGCGCCCAGCGCCACCGACCTGTAGGAAACCGCCCTGATGAGCCCAACGTTTGACATCGTGGAACTCGCCACGACCTATGCCAACAAGTCCCCGCAGGACATCCTCAAGCTGGCCTTCGCCGAGTTCGGCGACGATCTGTGGATATCTTTCAGCGGCGCCGAAGACGTGGTGCTGGTGGATATGGCCTGGAAACTGAACAAGAACGTCAAAGTGTTCAGCCTCGACACCGGTCGCCTGCATCCGGAAACCTATCGGTTCATCGACCAGGTGCGCGAGCATTACAAGATCGATATCGAGCTGGTTTCGCCGGACTACACGAAACTTGAACCCTTCGTGAAGGAAAAAGGCTTGTTCAGCTTCTACAAAGACGGCCACGGCGAGTGCTGCGGCATCCGCAAGATCGAGCCGCTGCGACGCAAGCTGACCGATGTCCGCGCCTGGGCCACCGGCCAGCGCCGCGACCAGAGCCCCGGCACCCGCAGCCAGGTGGCAGTGCTGGAAATCGACACAGCGTTTTCCACCCCCGAGCGCACCCTGTACAAGTTCAACCCGCTGTCGCAGATGACCAGCGAAGAAGTCTGGGGCTACATCCGCATGCTGGAGCTGCCTTACAACAGCCTGCATGAACGCGGCTTCATCAGCATCGGCTGCGAGCCTTGCACTCGTCCGGTCCTGCCGAACCAGCACGAGCGGGAAGGTCGTTGGTGGTGGGAAGAAGCTACGCAGAAGGAATGCGGGCTGCACGCCGGCAACATCATCGCCAAATCCAAGACGCTCTGACGAGACGCTATCCCTGTACACAAAAATGTCACCTCAGGTGCCATTTTTGTGTGCACTCATCGCTCACCCTGCGCGAAAAAGTTACACCCCGTCCCATGGTCAGCCTGCCTGACCGTCCTCGCACTCGCCTCGCTTTTAGAAATACCTGTTCAAATGGTCAATTTTTAAAAGTTGTATTTCAGTTAGTTAGTCGTAACAGATAACGAAACGAAATTAAGCAGGCGTTTTATAGATTCCGGTTTGGCATAAAACTGGCTTTAGTCGACATGCGTTTTGTATACAACTATACGGAAACGTACACACACTTTAGATCCGACAGCCTGAAGCGCCCTATCCCGTACAGGCTGCAGATGCCCCGTAATCAATGATTGCTCGCCCCGCCGCGACGAAGATCTGCCGAGCCCCGCGCTCATGCACAGTCATCGCGGCCCTGAGAATCAGGAGCCTGCCGGAATGCGTACAAGTCTCTCCAATAATATCGCGCTGGATCTGCCCTCCCCGACTACTGCCTTTGATGACCCAACCGCAGTCCTTCCCACGTTGAGCCCCAGGCTACACAATAAGGATCTCGCACCGACCAAGGCCGAAGGCCGCCGCTGGGGCCGCTACAGCATCTTCGCCTTGTGGACCAACGATGTGCACAACATCGCCAATTACTCATTTGCCATCGGCCTGTACGCACTGGGCCTGGGCGGCTGGCAGATCCTCCTGTCCCTGGGAATCGGCGCGGCGTTGGTGTATGGCTTCATGAACCTGTCCGGGTACATGGGACAAAAGACCGGGGTGCCGTTTCCCGTCATCAGCCGAATCAGTTTCGGCATCCACGGCGCGCAGATTCCTGCGCTGATCAGGGCAGTCATTGCCATCGCCTGGTTCGGCATTCAGACATACCTCGCTTCGGTGGTGTTCCGAGTGCTGTTGACCGCGATCCATCCTGGCTTCGCCGAGTACGATCACAACTCGATCCTTGGGCTATCGAGCCTGGGCTGGGTGTGCTTCGTGGCGATTTGGTTCGTGCAACTGATGATCCTGGCCTACGGCATGGAAACGGTGCGCCGTTACGAAGGCTTTGCCGGGCCAGTCATCCTGGTGACAGTCGCGGCGCTGGCCGGTTGGATGTACATCCAGGCCGATGCCACCATCGCGTGGTCAATCCGTGAACCGCTGACCGGCGGCGAGATGTGGCGCAACATATTCGCCGGTGGCGCGTTGTGGCTGGCCATCTATGGCACGCTGATTCTCAATTTCTGCGACTTCGCCCGGTCTTCGCCGTGCCGTCGGACCATAGTCGTCGGAAACTTCTGGGGCTTGCCGGTAAACATTCTGCTGTTTGCCGCGATCACAATCCTGCTGTGCGGTGCGCAGTTCCAGATCAACGGCCAGATCATCGAAAGCCCGACCCAGGTCATCGCCTCGATCCCCAACACCTTCTTCCTGGTGCTCGGCTGCCTGGCGTTCCTGATCGTGACCGTGGCGGTGAACATCATGGCCAACTTCGTCGCCCCGGCCTTCGTGCTCAGCAATCTGGCGCCCAAATACCTGAACTTCCGTCGCGCCGGGCTGATCAGCGCCGCCATTGCCGTGCTGATCCTGCCATGGAACCTGTACAACAGCCCGCTAGTGATTGTGTATTTCCTGTCCGGCCTCGGCGCCCTGCTCGGGCCGTTGTACGGCGTGATCATGGTCGATTACTGGCTGCTGCGAAAAGGCCGCATCAACGTGCCGCAACTGTACAGCGAGGACCCAAATGGTGCGTATTTCTACAGCAATGGGGTCAATCTGCGGGCGGTGGGAGCGTTCATTCCTGCGGCGCTGATCGCGATTATCCTGGCGCTGGTGCCCGGTTTCGACAGCGTTTCACCGTTTTCCTGGCTGATTGGCGCTTCGATTGCAGGGTTGCTGTACCTGATCATTGCCAAGCGCCAGCCGTATTACGAGGACGTCAGCGGCGAATCCATCGCCGTGGATAACGTCAGCCATTGATCCATGACCGGTGGCCCGTCAGGTGCGGGCCGCTCATGTATGTGTTTAAAAAGGACAGCTCATGCGAATTCTTGTCGTCAACGTCAACACCACCGAATCCATCACCCAGGCCATCGCCCGACAGGCCCAGGCCGTAGCCGCGCCGGGCACCGAGATCATCGGGTTGACGCCGCATTTTGGTGCCGACTCCATCGAAGGCAACTTTGAAAGCTATCTGGCAGCAATCGCCGTGATGGACCGGGTGATGTCTTACGACCAGCCGTTCGACGCGGTCATCCAAGCCGGTTATGGCGAACATGGCCGCGAAGGTTTGCAGGAGCTGCTGAACGTGCCGGTGGTGGACATCACCGATGCCGGCGCCAGCACCGCGATGTTCCTCGGTCATGCCTATTCGGTTGTCACTACCTTGGACCGCACGGTGCCGCTGATCGAGGACCGCCTCAAGCTCTCAGGACTGTTCGACCGCTGTGCCTCTGTGCGGGCCAGTGGCCTGGCGGTGCTGGAACTTGAGCAGGATCCACAACGGGCACTCGAAGCCATCGTGTACCAGGCCGAACTGGCGGTCAGCCAGGACAAGGCCGAGGTCATCTGCCTGGGTTGCGGCGGCATGGCCGGGCTCGATGAACAGATCCGCCAGCGCACTGGCGTGCCGGTGGTCGATGGGGTAACCGCAGCGGTGACCATCGCCGAATCACTGGTGCGCTTGGGCTTGTCGACGTCAAAAGTACGCACCTACGCGACGCCCCGACCGAAGACCATCATTGGCTGGCCGGGGCGGTTTGCGCGATGAGTTCAAACTTCAGACCGCGCTGAACCGCTGCGCAAGCCCCTGCTCGGCAAACTGTTCAATGATGAAATCCACGAACGCCCGGGTCTTGCCCGGCAGCAGTTTGTGCTCGGCGTAATAAATGGAGATGTTGCCGTCATCGACGTACCAGTCTGGCAGGACTCGCTGCAACCCCCCGGACTCCAGGAAAGGAATGGCGATCGGCATGCTCACCAGCCCGATCCCCAACCCTTGGGCGGCGGCCGCGCAGTCGGCTTCCGAGTCACTCATAGTCATGCGCGCCTTGAGCATCAGCGGGCTATGTTCCCGGTTGCGATTGGTCAGTTGCCAGGAACGGACACGCCCGGTCTGTGGCGAACGAATCAGGATGCCTTGATGGTGCGCCAGATCTTGCGGCTCAGTGATCGCAGCATGATTCTGTAGATAACCTTCGGACGCGACCAACACCCGATGTGCCACCGTCAGTTTGCGCGCCACCACGCCTTGAGGCAGCTCGAACCCGCCCCCGATGGCCGCGTCGAAGCCCTGCCCGATCAGGTCAACCTGGCGATTATCGAAATGCCAGTCCGGGTTGATCGCCGGGTACCGCCGCAGGAATTCCCCTAGTAATGGCACGACAAACAGTCGTCCGAACGCCGTGCCCATGCTCACCTTAAGCGTACCGGCTGGCTGCCCACCGGCGCTGGCCAGGTTGGCGACGGCGTTCTGGATCGTATTGAAACTGCTGCCCACTTCTCGCAGGAACAACTGCCCGGCCTCGGTCAGTGTCAGGCTGCGAGTGCTGCGCTGGAACAGCCGCACGCCCAGGCGCGCTTCAAGCTTGGCCACGCTTTTGCCCACCGCCGCCGGGGTCAGGCTCAAGCGTCGCGCTGCCTCGGCAAAACTGCCGACCTCGGCGCTGCGGACGAAGCATTCGATACTGCTGAAAGTCTCCATGGCGCTCACTATAAACTTTTGGTTCACACAGACTATATCAAAGGAGGTCTACACAGCCGTCAGCCGAGTCTTGATACTCGCCCCATCAACCGCGGCACCTCGCCTCGGCACCTTTGGAGACCTCCATGAGCAATCAGACACTGAACGGTAAAGTCGCCTTGATCCAAGGCGGTTCCCGCGGCATCGGCGCCGCCATCGTCAAACGCCTCGCTGCGCAAGGCGCTGCAGTCGCCTTCACGTACGTCAGTTCCGCCGCCAAGTCCGAAGAACTGCAGAACAGCATCACCGCAGCCGGTGGCAAGGCCTTGGCGATCAAGGCTGACAGCGCTGACGCCGACGCCATCCGCAGCGCCGTCGATGCGACTGTGGACGCTTTTGGCCGGCTGGACATCCTGGTCAACAACGCCGGTGTCCTGGCGATGGCACCGCTGGACGAGTTCAAGCTGGAGGATTTCGACCGGACCCTGGCCGTCAACGTGCGCAGCGTCTTTGTCGCCACCCAGGCCGCCGCGCGCCACATGACCGAAGGCGGTCGAGTCATCAACATCGGCAGCACCAACGCCGACCGCATGCCCTTCGCGGGCGGTGCACCTTACGCCATGAGCAAGTCTGCCCTGGTGGGCCTGACCAAAGGCCTGGCGCGCGACCTCGGCCCACGGGGTATCACCGTCAACAACGTGCAGCCCGGTCCAGTGGACACTGACATGAATCCAGCAGACAGCGACTTCGCGTCCAGCCTGATGGATCTCATGGCTGTAGGGCGTTATGGCACGGTGGAAGAAATCGCCAGCTTCGTTGCCTATCTGGCAGGCCCGGAAGCGGCCTATATCACCGGGGCCAGCCTGACCATCGACGGCGGCTTTGGCGCCTGATCCCAAGCCACACAAAAACGCCGGTCATGGTTGAGCCATGACCGGCGTTTTTGCGTTGCCTCGCAGTGTGTCGTCAGGCCCACTCCATCTCTGGCAAACCGCACAGGCTTGGCTGGAACAGCTTGAGCGAGCGAATGATCCCGTCGGCATGGGCATACTTCTCGTCAGCCATGGCCGAATCCGGAATAGCGATAGCGGTCATGCCCGCGGCTTTTGCCGCCGTCACGCCGAACGGCGAGTCCTCGAAGACCAGACAATCTTTCGGCGCAACGCCGAGGCGACGGGCCGCAGTGAGGAAGATATCCGGCGCCGGCTTGGCCGCGCCCACTTCCGGATCATCCGCCGTCACGATGAAATCGAACAGCGCGAACCAGTCCCGGTGCAGCGTGGTTTTCAGCTCGAACGACTGGCGCGCCGAACTGGTTCCTACCGCGATGGGCACGTCATGGGCCTTCAAATGGCGCACCAATTCCTCAGCGCCGGGCATCGCCAGGGCATGAGGAAAACGTTCGCGCATCAGCGGTTCGCGGATGACCAGGAACTCTTCCGGGGTGATCGGCAGCTCCAGCGCCTGGACCACATAACGAGCCAGGTCACCCGCGCCGCGCCCGATGATGTTCTGCTTGTGGCTCCAGTCGAACGTACGCCCGTAGCGCTCGGCAATGATGGACGTAACCTCTGTATAGATGCCTTCGGTGTCCAACAGCAGGCCATCCATGTCGAAGATCACGGCTTTGATCGGGCCCAACTTTTTCAGCGGTGCATTCATCGCATCTGATCCGTTATTAACACAACATTTCAGGGAGGGCTCAGGTGCGGCCAGCGCAACGTGTTCGCCTTAAAGGATTCAGCAGAATAACGAGGCGCGCTGGATGCAGGCAATGGGAAATTTTCGTAACGAGGTGACGAGGGATGAGCTGCTGCTTGACCGGGCAGCGACGGGCTGCCTTTGGGGGCGCTTCGCCCCCAAAGGAACAGAATCCCTCGCCACGAACACAGGGGTGATCGACAGTGGGTTGTGCCCTAGCCGCCGGACGCACCCGAACCGGAGCCTGATCCGCCGCCGCTTGAGCTGCCACCGCTGCTGCTACCGGTTCCACTGCTTGAGCCGGAAGATCCGCCGCCCATCGTACTGCCACCGCTGGTCGAGCCACTGCCGGTTCCCGGACTGGTGCTGCTGCCGCTGGCATCGCCACCATTGCCGCCACCCACAGAACCGGGAGGCAAGGCGTTGCCGGTCTGCTCGGTGGTGGATCCGGCGTCCATCTGGGTCGAGGGCGGCATGCCTCCCTTGTCCACGGGTGCGTCGTCCGAGGACTGGGCGAAAACCGCCAATGGACTGGCACAAAGAACACCGGCGAGTGCCAAAGCCTTCAGGTTTGACTTCATCATGGTCAATCTCCTTTTAAGATGACTACCTGATGTCTGGCACCCCTGGCACGCCGATGGTGCCGCAAAATCGACGGGCGGATTGTCAATCAGCTTGGCTTGCCGGAAGCGTCGTCACCGGCAATGTCCGGGTCGTCCGGAGTCGCCTCGACATCCTGGTCGTCGCTTGGTACTTGTTCTACACCGGCCTCCTCGTCCTCAGGTGGACGCTGATCGCGACTCAGGGAGTCGGTTGGCGATGGCAACGGATATTCCGGGGTTTCATCATCGTCTGGGACAGGCGAGTCGGCAGTCATGGCAAATCTCCTGATCATGCAGTTTTACGAGGACATCGGCGCTGCGCTTGGGCAGCTTCAATCGTAGGATTCATCTTCAGGCTCAGTATCTTCGCCCTCGATCAGCGGAACCTGAGCGTCGTCCATCAGCGAACCTGGATCTTCATTGCCCGGGTCATTCACGCCCGGATCATTGATGAACGGAACGCCCGAGGGGCCTTTTTCTTCCTTGCCTTCGGTTTCCGGCGTCATGGCAGACCTCACTATTGCAAGTGTGTATGCGTTCGAGGCGGTGGTCGGGCAAACGTTCCGGGAAATGCCCAATAAGAAAAAACCCGGCACTAGGCCGGGTCTCTTCAATCAAGCGTCCGCTCAGCGGTGTTTTCTCTTGTGCTTGTGCTTCTTCTTGCCACCGGAATGGCCGTCGTTATCGTTGGACAGGTTGCTGCCCAACGCTCCGCCAGCCGCACCGCCGACGCCCGCGCCAATGGTCGACCCGGTAGAACCGCCCAGGCGGTTGCCCACAATCGAACCGCCGGCCGAACCCAGGCCACCGCCAATGGCCGCTTCCGTACGGCTGCCCTTGCGAGCCCCCACCGCGCTGCCGGCTGCGCCACCGACACCGGCGCCAATCGCAGCGCCTGTGCTGCCGCCCATCTGCTGGCCGACCACGTTACCCAAGACACCGCCAAGACCACCGCCGACCGCAGCGGTACCGTCGCCAGCGGCCATTGCGCCCTGAGCGACCACAAGCCCAAGCACCAAGGTGGACAAAGTCAAACGCATGATAAAAACCTCAAGAATGCCGCATCAGGGGTAGATGGCCGATGCGCGCGAGCGCGAGTGTACGCCAAACCGCGTCAGCCATGACGGTTGGACCACAAACATGAGGGTAGTTTTATGACAGGCAAAAAAAAGCCCGCTGGGGAAACGGGCAGGTACTGCTTTCTAACGGATGAGCTGAGACTACGCGTGCGAGTGTGAAAGAAACGTGAAAGCAATTGTCTGTAGGAAAAAGATTAAAAATATTTACGAAACGTCCAATTCTCTAAAAATAACTGCAAAAAAAAGCCCCATTCGGTGACGTAATGCTGTTCACTTAAGCATTTGAGTCCAAGCCGGGCTTTCTAGAGAATCCGATGTCAGACCCTGGCATCGGATTTTTTTATGCCCATTCAGCAGCAGTTGCTCGACCTCGGCGATCTCTTCAATTTTTCTGACCTGAGCACCTTCACTCAGAACATCCCCATCGAGTGGGTAGCGAGTGCGCTGAACCTCTCGGCGCAAGCCACGATACGACGGCGCCGCTTGCCGAGCGATCAAGTTCTTTGGCTAGTTTTGGGCATGGCTCTGTTCCGCGATGAGCCTGTTCATGAGGTCGCCAGGCGTTTGAATATCTGCGCGCAAGGCTTGGCTTCTGATCAGTTGCTGGCCCGAAGCGGGGTAACTGAAGCTCGCAAAAGGCTGGGCGCTGACCCAGTTGAATCGCTGTTCCGTCAGACCGGTAAACATTGGGGCAACGAGCGCTACGAGGGAGATGACTGGAACGGTCTACAAGTCTTCGCGGTGGACGGTGCACTACTGCGAACTGCTGACTCACCTGAGCTCAGAGAACATTTTGGCTCCGGTAATACCGGCACCGACCGTCAGACCCCGTTTCCGATGCTGCGGCTCGTTGCGCTGATGAATGTCCGTTCGCATGTCATCCTCGATGCGCAGCTCAGCCCTTATCGGGGCAGTGAAATGCGGTTGGCCGAAACGTTTCTGGGGCAAATTCCGGACAATTCGATCACCTTGTTCGACAAAGGCTTCTGGGGCGCGGATCTACTGCTAAGCGTGGTTGGTGGCGGCACGAACCGACACTGGCTGACACCTGCTCGCAAGAATTTGGTCATGGAGGAAGTAGAGCGCTACGGCGAGCACGACCGTCTCGTCCGGATGAAGGTTTCCCCTCAGGCACGTAAACGAAATCCTGAGTTGCCCCTGAGTTGGGAAGTGCGTGAAGTTAGCTATGAAAGCCATGGGAAAGTCAGATCGCTGCTTACCTCTCTGCCTGTCGAGGACTACGACACCGCAGCTGTGGCTGAGCTGTACCTGGAGCGATGGGAGATTGAGCTGGGCTTCAGGGATATCAAAAGCTCGATGCAACAGAACGCGGTAACGCTGCGCAGTAAGAAAGTCGAGTTGATTTATCAGGAGGTCTGGGGGCTTTTGCTGGCTTATAACATTATTCGTAGAGAGGCCAGCCAAGCCGCTGTAGCGTTCGGCCGCGCACCTTCGGATATACGGTTCAAGCCTGCCTGCCAGTACATAGCGGTGCAGTTGATAGTGATGGCAGCAGCTAATCCGGTATCGGCAACAGGAAGGAGGCTAAGCGAGCTGAGGGGAGGAGTAGGAGGAATGTTTCTGAATCACCGCCCAAGGCCGGGAAGGCCAAGGACGGTGAAGATTTCCAAAACCCGGTACCCAGTGGACCGTAAGGCTGCTCCGCTTAAGTGAACAGCATTACATTCGGTGACGGGGCTGTGCTTACGTTATTTCCTGATAGGAACCTTGGGCAAAAACTTGGCCCTTTCCCCTCGCTGCACTTTGGCAACCTTCGTCCTGATGGACTTGATTGGTTCATCGCCAAAGTCTGATCGATACGCCGACTGGCCACATTGCAGTCCTTCGTTGACCGGATACGCGGCTCCGTTTTCCTCGCTGTACGGTGCTCCCATCGCATTTCCCCTTTCGCCAAGGTCGATACCGGCAACAAACGATCGCCTGGAGATATCGATCCTCACAGCAAAGAGACTAGTCGGTCATCAACAGACTGGCCGTTCGTTGACACCCTTGACCGACGAATGGAATGCGCTGTTTCGAAAAGAAAACATTCATTCGGTGCCCAGCAGCGTCCGGCTCAAGACACGGGAAACCTGATCGGCGGAATAGGGTTTGGACAAAAACTCGAAACCCTCATGCCCGCTACGAGCCAACTCTTCGCTGTAGCCAGACGTCAACACCACGGGTAGATCCGGGCGACGCTGGCGCAGCTGCCTGGCCATCGCAATGCCACTGATGCCAGGCATAAGCACATCGGAAAATATCGCATCGAACGCCATCGCATCCTGGCCGACCATTTCCAGTGCCTGCTCAGCGTTGGTCGCCCAGGCCGTTTCGTACCCCAGGTCTTGCAGAATCTGGTTGGCGAAACGCCCGACTTCCAGGTTGTCTTCCACGACCAGTACCCGGCGCCGGCCCTTTTCCAACCTCAAATGCGGGGTTTCCTCCATGGGAGGTAAATGCACTTCTTGAGCTTCCACTTCCGGAAGATACAAGGTGAACAGGGTCCCCTTTGCGACAACGGTGGAAACGTCGACGTTGCCACCCGACTGTTTGGCGAAACCAAACACCTGGGACAACCCCAGCCCCGTACCCTTGCCCACTTCCTTGGTGGTGAAAAACGGTTCGAAGATGTGTTCGAGTATCTCCGGAGCGATCCCGGTGCCGGTATCCTCCAGGGCGATGGCAGCAAAAGCCTGCGCCGCCCCGGCATGGCCACGGATCGGCGGTATGCCGGCACCGCAATTGAGCCTGAGCCACAGCGTTCCCTGGCCGTTCATGGCGTCCCGGGCGTTCAACGCCATGTTGATGATGGCCGTTTCGAACTGGCTTAAATCAGCGCGGATATAACAAGGTCGGTCGCACAACTCGACCTTGACCCGTATTCGTGCGCCAGTCACGGTTTCCAGCATGTCTCCCAGGCTCTGCACCTGCTTGCCCACCTCGATGACTTCCGGTTTCAAGGGCTGGCGGCGGGCAAACGCGAGCAACTGGCTGGTCAGCTTCGACGCGCGCTCCACCGTCTCGGCAACAGCTGACATGTAGCGCTGCCGGCGCTCATCGGACAGATTGGGCATTCGCAGGAAATCGACGGAGGAGCGGATGATTGTCAGTAGATTATTGAAATCATGGGCGACACCGCCAGTGAGCTGGCCTATGGCTTCGAGCTTCTGCGACTGACGAAGCGCCGCTTCGGTCTGCTTCAGTCGCGCGGTGCGTTCCTCGACCCGTTGCTCCAGGGTCGCATTCAATTCAGCCAGTGCGGCCAAGCCTTCACGTACCGCGGCGTCCGCGCGGGCGCGCTCGATGTGGGCCCAGGATCGCTCCGTGACTTCCATCAGCAACGCCAGATCGTTGGAAGACCAGACCCTAGGCGTTTTGTCGTGAATTGCCATCAGTGCGGTCAAACGCCCGTTCTTTATCAACGGAACGCAAATGGTGGCCGCGATACCGATCGATTGGAAGGTTGCCGCTTCCTCCGGTTCGAGTTCCGCCAGGTTATCGTTCAGCACCAATGGCTTGCCGGCCCGCAGATTGGCCACGGCCAGTCGACCGAAATCCGCCAGTCGGTAATGTCCGACGATGCTAGGCGACCCGGCTCTCGCCCAATCGCCGCGAATGGTGAAACCGTCCTCGTCTTCATCCATGTCCGCGTAGGCACAATTGGACAACTTCAGGTGCGCCGCCAGAATGCGCGTAGTGGTCGCCATGATGGTCTGCGGATCGGTGGCATTCGCCACGGCGCTGCCAATGGCATCAAGCACGGCGAGCCGCTGAGTCATGAACACCGTGGAGGTGGTCTCGGTGACCGTATCCAACACGCCCACGACCTTGCCGAACTGGTCACGAATGGGGCTGTAGCAGAAAGTGAAATAGGCCTGTTCAGGGCCACCACCGCGTTCAATGACCAGCGGGAAGTTCTCAATGAAGGTGGCTTGACCCTCAAAGGCCGCCTGCATGATCGGACTGATTTCGCTCCAGGCTTCCTGCCAGACTTCATCATACGGTCGGCCCAGCGCTTCGGGTTTACTGCCGAGAATGGGGGCGAACGCATCGTTGTAAAGCGTGACCAGTTCGGGCCCCCAGATGATGGCCTGGGGAAAATGGGAAGCAAGGCTCAGCGCCACCGTGGTCTTCAGCACATCGGGCCACTTATCCAAAGGTCCGAGGGAGGTGCCGTTCCAATCATGACGGCGTACCCGCCCAGCCATTTCGCCATAGCTTTGCAGCCAATCTGTCATTGCGTTCGATCCTTCTCAGCCGCCAATACCAACTAGGGTAGCGCTTGTAACCCCAAGCTGGGCCGTATTATCCCCCGCCTTGTGCGGATGCGCGATTGGATTGTGGGATGCGCCGGAGGGGCAAATGGAGGGTGAGGGGCGGACACGGGCGATGAGGCTACAGAAATATCCTACATATCGTTGGGATTTGGCCTGATGTAAGTGGCGGGCTTGCTGGGTTGTAAGACATACAGCTCAGATACCCGCGACCCTTCAGGATCTGGCGCAGCTCTGCTGCATCCCGCTGCGTGATGGGTGTGATGTGATGGATGTGATTGCCCGTCGATTGGATGCGGCACCGGCAGGTTCCACTTTAAGCTTGCCCGCCAAATAAGCCTGCAAACCGACAACCTGTGGCGAGGGAGCTTGCTCCCGCTGGGCTGCGCAGCAGCCCCTTTTGTGAGCGCTGCACACTCAAGCGGGAGCAAGCTCCCTCGCCACGGAGTGTGTAAATATTAAGACCGTGTGTAACTCACTGCCGCGTTGGCGAGCAAGCTGAACTTCCTGCGGATCCTTGCTATGTCGGGGTGGAAAGCCTACCGACTCAGCCTTGACTCATCGTCCCCGAAAAACTCGCCTCCACCGGCCCGATAAGAAAGACCGCACCCACGCCATCCCATTGCACCGTCACGCTTGCGCCGTCACATTCAACCTCGACGGAACCGTCCAACAAACCACGACGAATCCCGTTGACAACCGCACCGCATGAACAAGACCCCGAACCCAGCGCAATACCCGCCCCGCGCTCCCAGATGCGCAGCCGAATATGTTTGCGATCAACAACCTGGACGAAATGAACGTTGGTCTTGAGTGGAAATAGCACGTTGGTTTCGATGGCCGGTCCGATCGTTGCGATGTCGACGCTAGCCAGATCATCGACAAAATAAGTGCAGTGGGGATTTCCCATGCTGCACGCGGCTGGATTGCCGGCCAGTGGCAAGACAGTGGAGTCCAGCTCTTGCGCCAAGGGAATGTCCGACCAGCCGAAAAGCGGCACGCCCATGTCGACGGAAATGTCGCCGGTTGGGGTACGTTCGCTAGTAAGCAGCCCACGGTTAGTGCGCAGGGTTATCGAAGTAACATCGGCCTCGCGCATGAGCAGGTCCGCAGCCCCCCGCGTCGCACTGCCGCAAACATCCAATGCGGAGCCATCTGCATTCCAGAACATCACGCGCGCATCGGCATCGTCGCAATCGAGCAGCACCGCGAGTTGGTTGAAGCCCACGCCCCGGTTCCGATTACCCATTCGCTGGACCATGGCACTTGTCATTGGGTTAACGGCGTTTCGCGCGTCGACGATGACGAAGTCGTCGCCATTGGCATGCATCTTTTGAAAGCTCAACGGCATGGATTGATCCTGACAGCGAAGAATGGGGGCCATTTGATCGATCGGTCGAAAAATCGCCACGCTATAAGTTGTCCGTTGCCCTACACAGTTTGCTGTCCTTCAAGAATGAAGGGGGGAGCTGCGTCGATCCCGCAGGCAGTTGCTGGAGTGTCACCGTACATTCATAACGCCCCGCTGCTTCCAGCTGGTAATCCATTCCTGCCTCAGGAATAAAGCTGAACATGTTGTAGCACTGAGCCCCGATGTAATGAAAAGCGATGGGCTTCCCGGCGGGCACTCGCAGCTCAGTCATTACCGTAGAGGGCGAGGATTTGCCGATAGCCGGCATGCCCAGGTTCTCACCGTTGCGATTGGCGTATCCATCGCGCAACGCCACCATGACGCCCGCGCCCGGCAGACGGAAGTCCACGCAATCAGACTTGGGGACAGCCCTGACCATGCCATCGCTGATCACCCGCAAGCGCGCGGTCTCAGCACCATCGGGAGTTGAGTAGGGGGTGGAGAAAGAGCGGACGTCCGACAGCGCTCCGCATCCGCTGAGCAGCGCCAGGAAGCTGAGGTTAAAGGCATGTCGCAGCGCGCGAAACGTACTGCGGGGGCGAATGTCAGTTCGGGAGTTGAGGTGGGGAAACATTTGGCTCACGATGATGCTCCATGCAGGTCAGATATCCAGGGCCAACGACGGTCGAAAGGGACGCGATGCCAGCGCGAGATTTTATAGAGGGTTCAGGGACTCGCTGCAATGGCCGGTGCATCGGGGCGCACGCCTGATGATCCGGACCCACTCGAACCTCATCACCGGACTAGCCCTCGCCGTGGTCGCGACGCTGAGCTGGGCGTTGAACTTCATTGCGCCTTACGTCACCGGTGCCTACACGATCTATGACTTGTTGATCGTAAGATTCTTGATCGCCGGTGCCCTGGGCCTGGCTGTCATGCTGATCTACCGAGCCCAGCTTCGACGCCTGCGCCCCAATCAGGTTTTTCTGGCCGCAGGCCTGGGCGTGATCGGCTACCTCGGCTACAGCGCCTGTATCGCCGCCGGCATCATCTTCGGCGGGCCGGTGCTGACCCCCGCCTTTATTGGCATGGTGCCGGTCTTGCTGGCACTGCTGGGCAACGCCACGACCAAAACCCTTCAATGGCGCAAACTGGCGATCCCACTGATGTTTTTGACGGTTGGACTTCTGCTGTCGAATCTCGGCGCGATCCATCAACCCGTCGCAAGCGATGGCTCGTGGCTGATGGGCTTATTATTTTCAATTGGCGCCGTGTTGTTGTGGCTCGCATTCAGCTGGTTGAATCAGCGGGCGCTGCTTAAGCTGCCAGCCGATGCATCAGGTGCGTGGACCGGTCTCATGATGGTCGGCGCCGGAATCGGCACCTTGTGCCTGCTACCGACGGTACAAGCCCTCGATCTGCTCAAACTGCCGAGCCTGGGTTTTGGTGTTTCCGTTGCAGGGGATCTATACCTCTGGGGTTTCGGGATTGCGCTGATGTCATCCGTTGTCGGGGCCTGGGCTTGGAACGCCGCGTCACGGCGCCTGCCCATGGTGCTTTCCGGGCAGTTGATCGCTCTGGAGTCGTTGTTCGCGACATTACTCGGCTTGTGGTTTCATGGCCGGTTGCCGACAGTTCTGGAGACGACAGGTCTTGCCGCTGTGTTGGTTGGGATGGTGATGGGCGTGCGTATCATCCTGACTTCCCGTGAGTCGTCAACTGGCCCCGGCCCTTAATCAGCAGATGACTGCCCTACCCTTTGTCAGGCTCTTCGACTGTTTTTTTGCGGCCCTTCGAAGCCACCACTTTGTATTCACCAGCGCTGGGCTCTTTCACTGAATGGGCGGTCAACGGGTCGTTGCGAAAGCGGTGATACGCTGAAGTTTTACCGACGGGAAGACGAACAGTTTCGATATGAGCCGCCTCTATCGAGCCTGCGGTCAAGAAAGCACTCGGCTCCATCGCAAATCGTTCGGCCAGCGCATACGCCATCTTGTGACTGATAGGCCGATCGCCATTGAGCACTTTGGACACCGCCGTTTTATCGCCGATTTCAGGGAGGTCTGAACCGGTGAGCCCGACCGTCTCCATAAGATCCTTGATCAGCTGTACAGGCGTGCAGGTCGCCTCAAAAGCGGCATTCGATTCGCGAAACTGGTCGGAGTCGCTCTGGTAGGCCAGGATCTCATCCTCAAGTTCAACGAGAATTCTCTCTTCGGTTCTGTTCAGCTCGTGCCCATCGGTGAGCGCATCGAGCAAGTCCGTCGCACGCTTATAGTCGGCAGGAGTTTTGATGCCGTGCACAAACTCACCGCGCAGGCGATCCAGTACCGCGTGTAGCTCGCCAAGCGTAGCGATCACGGTTTGAAAGTCGGTCCGGGCTGCGCTCATCGTCTTACCCCTTTGTTTCTTGCATACCAGATGTTGGCAACGTCGTAATCAGCATGCGCGTAGATGTGTTTGACGTAGAACTTCTGTCGGGTGAAGTTGACTCCGCCTATCACCCTCAGATTATTGCCACCCACGTCGATCACCACCCAATTCATCGCAGCTCTGGGCTTGAACAAGTCGACACCGTGCACACCGAAAAGCTTTTGCAGGTCCGAGAACCCTTTGGGGCGCGCCATCCTTAAAATGCGCAGGCAACGATCAAGCCCAGCCTTATCGTTTGGGTAGAGAATCGCAGCGTCGCCAAAACGTGATGGTGTGAGTATATCCATGGGCGTCCTTGTCTTCGGGCCGATGGTACTCTTGTTGTGTTTTTTCACAACTTCTGTTTGATGACTGCCGGGAGCATTCATATGTGGAAAGATTTCAAAGGCGCAAGCGGCGGGGGCTCAAACAGAAAGGGCGCGTTGCGCAAGGGAATTGGCAACGCGCCCATCAAACGGGCGCTCGAACAATATAGCCCAGCACGCGGTTTCCGACAGGCCATCACTGCGCGGGTTTCACCCGTCGCATGAGGTCGTCCAAGGCGTAGGTATCCAGAAAAGCCGTCACTTCAACGATCTGGCCATTCTTGAACGTCATGTGCCACAGATAGGTGTTGTCGTAGGGTTTGTGATCCAGCGCCGTGGCCGTTCCATTCCAAAGAACCGCCACGACATCGCCCTGGGCAACGATACTGCGCACCGTAGGGACAATTGGCGTTGCCAGCCTCGCAGTAATTGGCCGCACGGCTTGGGCCAACTCAGCCTTGCTGGCGTAGACAGCAGAAACGGGGCTCGTGCCGGCCACGGTCCATTTGGCATCGGGCGCCAGCAGATCGAACGCCGAGCCTTTGCCTTGCTGCCAGTTAGCGAATGCCTGGCGGACCAGATCCGTGTTGGTGTTTTGAGTGTTCTCCGAGGCCCTGGCGTGGGCCGTTGAAAATATTAAAGACAAAGCGAGAACCTGGACGCGCCAGGCCAAACTCATCCATTTCATCATGATGTACCTCACAGCAGTTCAGTGGGTAAGGGTCTTCAGGAAGAACCTTACCGGCATGCGCCGTTAAGCTTTTGCCCGATACTGCTGTGGGGTTGCATGATGCTGTTCAGTGGTCTGAAGTTCGCTTAAGTCGACAATGCAGCAAGATACGGCCGCGCAACATTTTCATAGAACGCCTGCGCGGCCAGGTTCTTGTCTTTCGCCTCCAACATAATGTCGAAACGGTCCAGGAACCTGAGCGCATAGGTGTTCGTCCAGTCGTTCCACATTTGATCACTGTGACCGTACAAATCACGTTTGGAAACGGCCTTCAACAACGCCTCCATCTCAAGCTTGCGGTCCGCATCGAAACCCAGCTCCTGAAGGCGCTCCGGCGGCTGCGAGTAATGCATGGTGGGCCGAACCCCACGCCAACTTTCGATGATGCGATCGACTCGCGAGGAATCCGGCGCGATGTAGTCGTTCTCGTTGATCCAACAGTGATGAATGTCCAGCACGACGGGGGCAAGGTCAGCGAGTTGCAGGCAATCATCCACGCCGTAAGTTTTCTCCTCGTTTTCAAACGTGATGCAATTGCGTGCCACTTCCGACAGTTGCGGCCAGATCCCACGAATCCCCTCGCCTCCCAGGCGCCCGGCGATGTGCACGTTGCATTTGAAATCCTGGAAGCGCCGTCCGTAGCCCATCATCCGAATCATGTCGGCGTGGTATTCAAACTCGGCGATGCTGTTTTCCACCACCGATGGTTTATCCGAACCCAACACGCAGTATTGGCCAGGGTGAAAAGACAATCGGACATCCGCCGAACGCGCCAGATCGCCGATCGCGGCGAAACGCTCTTCAAGTTGATGTTGAATAACAGTGTCCTGATAGAACCCGCGCACTTTCGGATGGCTGTAGAACGGCAGCAGGTCGCTGCTCAGGCGAAGCATGCGCAGAGTAGGCGGCAACTCGGCAACGTAGGCGATAAGGCGCAACTGCGCGTCGAGATTGTGGACGACCACTTCCACTAGCTTGTCGCGGGCGACCTGGGGAGAGACGCCATCCATCCAGCGCAACGTCGTGGTGCGAGGATTGAATGGGCTTTCGATTGCTTTTAACGCGCTGACTGAAAGGCCGCGATCTGGGTGCCGATATTGGCAGGCGAAGCCGATTCGGGGGTGGGTCATGGAGTGTCCTGGCCGTTGAGTCCGTATGGGCGGTAGACATTGCGGTGGCCGAGTGGTGCTTTTTGATTGGCTATTTGACAGCAGACAGCAAACCCGTCGCCTACATACCGAGTTACGCCGAACTAAGAAAGTAGGATAAATCTGGGAGCTACGTAAGAGAGTGCGTTTACGTTGGGTATCTACCTGAAACCGGCTTGTTGGCCTTACAAACAAGCAATAGGCTTCACCCGTTCGCCTATTGCCGCTCAAACGAGACAGCGGATTGACGCCCTCGCCTTCAGCACAGATAATCAGCCCAATAGCGCCCGAACCCCTGGTGCTGGCTCAGTCCAGCATTATGTTTGGGCCTTCTTTTTTCTGGACAACGGATGTCGCAACAATTAGCTCCGCCAAAACCGTTTAGATCCTATAGCGCCCTCTGCTCCCTACTCGCCAGCCGTGGCATGCAAATCGCCGACGTACCCCGAGCCGAACGTAAGCTCAGACAGGTCGGCTACTACCGCTTAAGCGGATTCTGGTACCCGTGCCGTGAATTTCTCCGCGATGCCAGCGGCAACGTGATGCTGTGCACCGTTAGCAAAAAACCATTACGCCAAGATTCGTTTGCCTCGGGCACCCAGTTCACCGCATCGAAATACTACGAGATCTTGAAGGACAGCCACCGGAACAGAATCTGCAAGCGGTTTGGCCTCACCCACACAAAAATCTTGAAAGAATGGCTGCGAGAGATCAACACCCTGCGAAACCGGTGCGCCCACCACAGCCGCATCTGGAACCAGGTTCCAGCCAATCCGCTGCCCACCATTCCGAATGATCGCTACTTCGAAAGACTTTCCCTCGATTCGAATGCAACGAGCCGTCTATACGGATTGATTGCGATCATTTGGTATCTGGTCAAAACCATCGGAGCCAACTCGAATGGATACAGCAGGTTGCAGACGTCATCGACTCCAAGCCTATGGTGCCGGGCTGTCCATTTGCATCGCTGGGTTTGCCTGATGAAACAGGATTCCCCCGGGCGCTGTTTGGGATCTGACTATGCTTTGTGCTCCCTGATGGGTCCCATAGCGCCCTTTCCCACACACCAAAAACCACAAACCCCCGACTTTCTCTAAGAAAATCAGGGGTTTGTGTTTGTAGAATGTGGCGGTGAAGGAGAGATTCGAACTCTCGATACAGTTTCCTGTATACACACTTTCCAGGCGTGCTCCTTAAGCCACTCGGACACTTCACCGTGTCTCGGCAAACTGTTCCGTCTGTCGAGGCGCGCTAATGTAGTCGAAAGCTTTTCCGATGGCAAAGGTTTTTTTCAGAATTTTCATGTGGTTAAGGCTGGCTGGCGTTTCAAACGCGCCGGGGCATGGCAAACCGGCCAAACTCCGGCTTTGTCTGTGTGCTGCGCTATAGAAGGAGGCGCGGCCTGCTGGGCGGGCCGGGCTGTTTGTCGGGGGCGCGGCTGACCGGCGAGTCAGTCATGGTGCTTTACCTGGCCTGCGGCGGTGGGTAACGTCTGCTCCACTTCTCTTACAAGGAATAGCGCCATGAGCGACCTGATTGCCTACCACCTCGACGACGGTATTGCGACCCTGACCTTGAACAACGGCAAGGTCAATGCTATCTCGCCTGACGTGATCGTCGCGTTCAACGCCGCGCTGGACCAGGCGGTGGCCGATCGCGCGGTGGTGATCATCACCGGGCAGCCGGGGATTCTGTCGGGCGGTTACGATTTGAAAGTGATGACCGCCGGGCCCAAGGAGGCGGTGAGCCTGGTCGCGTCCGGTTCGACCCTGGCCCGGCGCCTGTTGTCGCACCCCTATCCCGTCATCGTCGCGTGCTCGGGGCATGCAGTGGCCAAGGGTGCGTTCCTATTGCTGTCGGCGGACTACCGCATCGGTGTGGAGGGCCCGTTCACGATTGGGCTGAATGAGGTGCAAATCGGCATGACCATGCACCATGCCGGCATTGAGCTAGCCCGCGATCGCTTGCGCAAGTCTGCCTTTCACCGCTCGGTCATCAATGGCGAAATGTTTAACCCGCAGAGCGCCGTGGATGCCGGCTTCCTCGATAAGGTGGTCTCGGCTGACGAGTTGCAAGCGGCGGCATTGGAAGCGGCGCGCCAGTTAAAGAAGATCAACATGACGGCTCACAAGAACACCAAGCTCAAGGTTCGCAAGGCGCTGCTGGAGACGTTGGACAGTGCGATTTTGCTGGATCAGGAATACATGGGCTGAACTGGGCTACCGCGCGACCCAGCGGGAGCAAGCTCCCTCGCTCAGGCTATGCGGGATTTTCCTACGCATGCGGTGTAAAAATCCCGCGGCCGCTCTAGTCTGCTTCTTACAGATGTTTCGAAACATACGCTTAAACATCGGCCATCTCCTACCTCTATAGGGACAATTGCTGAAAACAGTGCACATCCGTACACTGCGCCACCTTTTGTCCCAATGGGGCCTGTTGATGTTGTTTGTACTGCGTATGTGTTTGATGGGCTTGCATTTTGTCTTGGCGGGCGTGCTGGGTGTGATGCTGGGGCTGTGCCGGCCGTTCAACCCCGACAACAGCCGTTTATGCGCCAGGCTGTATGCACTGCCCGCGATGTGGATCCTGCGCCTGCGGGTGAAGGCCGAGGTCGATACGCTGGTGAACAAATCCCAGGGTTGCGTGATCATCGCCAATCATCAGTCCAATTATGATCTGTTCGTGTTCGGCAACGTGGTGCCGCGTCGTACCGTGTGCATTGGCAAGAAGAGCCTGAAGTGGGTGCCGCTGTTTGGGCAGTTGTTCTGGTTGGCGGGCAACGTGTTGATTGACCGCGGCAATGCGATCAAGGCGCGCCAGTCGATGCTGGCCACCACGCATACGCTCCAGCACGAGAACACGTCTATCTGGGTGTTCCCGGAAGGCACGCGCAACTTGGGCGAAGAGCTGCTGCCATTCAAGAAAGGCGCGTTTCAAATGGCGATCGCCGCCGGGGTGCCGATTGTCCCGGTGTGTGTCAGCAGCTACATCAAGCACATGCGCCTCAATCGCTGGCGCAGTGGTGACATTCTCATACGCTCGCTGCCGGCGATTCCCACGGCAGGCCTGAGCATGGATGACATGCCCCGCCTCGTCGCCCAATGCCGGGAACAGATGCGCGAGTGCATCGAGACGATGGATCGGCAGCTGCAAGCCGCATGAGCCAAAAACCCGCCTCCATGGCGGGTTTTCCATTAGCGGCGAACTCAGCGGATTTTGCTGACTCTCAAGCACCATGGCGCGCTAAGCTGCACGTGCCTGCCACTGCCAATTTCCAAGAAGAAGTGAACCATCATCATGGGTAGAGTCGTTGCTGCTGCGGTTTACAGCGCCGGTAAGAAAGTCACCAACATTACCCTCGACGAAGGCAGCGCCTGGGCTGCAAAACCAGGACATTTCGTGTGGATCGGACTCGAAGAGCCGAGCACGCTGGAACTGACCAACCTGCAACGCCAATTCAACCTGCATGAGTTGGCGATTGAAGATGCCATGGAGAAACACAGCCGTCCGAAGCTGGAGACATTTGGCGATGCGCTGTTTATCGTCACGTATTCGCCGGTACGCCAGGACGGCAAGCTGCAGTTCATCGAAACCCATATCTTCGCTGGCAAGGGTTACATCATCACCGCCCGCAACGGTCACTCCGCGTCCTACGCCCACGTCCGGCAACGCTGTGAGGCACGTCCTATTCTGCTGGAGCACGGGGAAGATTTCGTCCTCTACGCCATCCTCGATTTCGTCATTGAAAACTACCAGCCGGTGGGCGAAGCCATTCACGCCGAGATCGATGAGCTGGAGCGCAACGTGCTGTGCAGCGCTCTCAACGAGCGAGACATCCAGAACCTGCACAGTTTGCGCCGCGACGTGCTGCGCCTGCGTCGCTACGCGGCGCCGATGGTGGAAATCAGCGAGGAACTGCAGCGGCTGGACTTTCCGTTCATCGACAAGAATATGAGCCCGTATTTCCGTGATGTGCAGATTCACGTCACCCGGCAGATGGAAGACTTGGCGACCCTGGCGGACATTGCCAGCCAGACCATCGAGATTGGGGTGCTGCTCGAAGCGTCACGCCAGAGCGTGGTGCAACGCAAGTTCGCAGCATGGGCGGCGATCCTGGCGTTCCCGACAGCTGTCGCCGGGATCTATGGGATGAACTTCGAGAATATGCCGGAGTTGACCTGGCACTACGGCTATTTCCTGGTGCTGGGGTTTATCGGGGTGGGGTGTACCGCGTTGTGGGTGAGTTTCAAGCGGTCGGGATGGTTGTAGGAGAGGAGCAGCTTAAAGCTGCTTCTGAGCCACAAAACGCATCATCCACTCCGCCACGGTCGTGCCGTGATGCTCATGCTCAAGACTCGCCACGCCCTGGCTGTAGATCTGCTCGCCGAGGTGCTGTTGGCGGATCTCCAGCAAGGCCCGGGAATAATCGTGGATAAATTCCGGATGGCCTTGGAAGCACAGGACTTGATCGTTGATGTGATAGGCCGCGAAGGGGCAGAAATCGCTTGAAGCGATGACCGTGGCGTTTTCTGGCAGTTGGGTAACTTGATCCTGATGGCTGATCAGCAAGGTCAATTCTTTCATTACCGGGCTCATCCACGGCGCCTTGGCCGCGAGCTTATAACGATGGGTGCCCACGCCCCAGCCTTGGCTCGCCCGCTCAGTCTTGCCACCCAGCAGCAGCGCCAGCAACTGATGGCCAAAGCAGACGCCCAACAACTTGTCGCCACGCTGGTAGCGGTCCAGCAAGTAGGTCTTGAGGGTCTGGATCCAGGGATCGGTGCCGAAGGAGTCGGCCTTGCTGCCTGTGACCAGATAGGCGTCGAACTGCTCGTCGTCACTGGGATATTGCCCTTGCACCACGTTGTACACGGTGAAATCAGCCGCAATGGGCTGCTGCGAAAACAGGCGCTGAAACATCTGCCCGTAACCCTGATATTGGTCGACCAGTTCCGGACGCAGGATATCGGTTTCCAAAATGCAGATGCGTAGCGACATAAAAAATACCTGACACGATGATGGGAATATTGCACACCCAGAGCCTGCCTTGAAACACTGCCCCAAGGCAAGCCCCCTCCCCGTCAGAACCGCGCCTGGCTCGCGGCTTTTTCCAGCAACAGGGCGGGCGGTGAGAAACGTTCACCGTATTGATCGGCCAGGTATTGGGCACGGGCCACGAACGCCTGCACACCGTATTGGTTGATGAACTGCAACGCTCCGCCCGTCCAGGCCGCAAAGCCGATGCCGAAGACCGAGCCGACGTTAGCGTCCGCCGTCGAGGTGACGACGCCCTCCTCGACGCAGCGCACGGTCTCCAAGGCCTGGATGAACAGCAGGCGCTCACGGATGTCCTGAGGCGGGATCTGCCGATCGGGCTTCTCGAAGCGGTTCTTGAGCCCCGGCCAGAGGTATTTCTGTCCCTGGGCCGGGTATTCGTAAAAACCGGCGCCGGCGGCTTTGCCCGCTCGCTTGTCTGTCTCGAGCAGCCAGTCAATCACGGCGAACGCTGGGTGCTCAGTCGGCGCCTTCCCTTCTGCTTGCAGGTCCTTGGCCGTTTGCGTGCGGATATGGCTCATCAGGCTGAGGGAAACTTCATCTGAAACAGCCAGGGGGCCGACCGGCATCCCGGCCTTGCGCGCCTCGGTTTCGATCATCGACGCACTCACACCTTCGCCAAGCATCGCGATGCCTTCATTGATGAAGGTGCCGAAAACCCGCGATGTGAAGAAGCCGCGGCTGTCATTGACCACGATCGGGGTCTTGTCGATTTGCAGGACGAAATCGAAGCCCCGGGCGAGGGTTTCATCGCTGGTCCGCGCGCCCTTGATGATTTCAACCAACGGCATTTTTTCCACTGGGCTGAAGAAGTGCAACCCGATGAACTTGCTCGGGTCCGGCACCGCCATCGCCAAGCCGCTGATGGGCAACGTCGAAGTGTTGGAAGCGATCACCGCGTCAGGCCCTGCCACCGCTTGGGCAGCCGCCGACACGCTGGTTTTCAAAGAACGGTCTTCAAATACGGCTTCGATGATCAGGTCACAACCCGCCAGGTCGGCATCGCTGTCGGTGGGATGGATGCGCGCCAGTGTGGCATCACGCTGTCCATCGGTAAGCTGGCCACGGGCGACTTTTTTGTCCAGCAACGCCGCCGAGCGGGCCTTGCCCTTTTGCGCTGCGGCCAGGTCGATGTCCTTGAGCACCACGTCAATGCCAGCCATCGCGCTGACATGGGCGATGCCGGCCCCCATCATCCCGGCACCGAGCACGCCGATTTTGTTTGTCCGAAAAGGCGTGAAACCCTGTGGGCGGGAACCGCCGGCCTTGATCTCGTTGAGTTGAAACCAGAAAGTGCCGATCAGGTTCTTGGCCACTTGGCCGGTGACCAACTCGGTGAAATAGCGGGTCTCGATCAGATGCGCCGCGTCAAACCCCACCTGTGCACCTTCGACGGCGGCGCAGAGGATTTTCTCCGGAGCCGGCAAGCAGCCCTGGGTCTTGCTGCGCAAGATCGAAGGCGCGATCGCCAACATTTGAGCGACTGCCGGGTCGGCCGGCGTCCCGCCTGGCATACGATAGCCTTTGCCGTCCCATGGTTGAGCCGCACTCGGGTTGGCGAGAATCCAGGCCCGGGATTTGGCCAGCAGTTCGTCGCGGTCCGCCGCCAACTCATCGATCAAACCGACCTGCTGCGCCTGTTGCGGGCCCACACGCTTGCCTTCAAGCAAATACGGCAAGGCCTTTTCCAGGCCCAACAGGCGCACCATTCGCACCACACCGCCACCACCCGGCAGCAGGCCGAGGGTGACTTCCGGCAAGCCGATCTGCACCGACGGATGATCCAACGCGACGCGGTGATGACAAGCCAGGCAGATTTCCCAACCGCCGCCCAAGGCTGCGCCATTGATGGCAGCGACCACGGGCTTGCCGAAGGTTTCCAAGGCACGCAGTTGCGCCTTGAGTCCCAAGACCGTTTCGTAGAACGCCTGGGCTTCGTGCTTGCCGACCTTGACCAGCTCGTTCAGGTCGCCGCCAGCAAAAAAGGTTTTCTTGGCGGAGGTGACGATCACACCGGCAATCGAATCTTTTTCAGCGATCAAGCGAGCTACGCAAATGGCCATCGCCTCGCGGTACATCGCGTTCATGGTATTGGCGCTCTGGCCTGGCATGTCCAGGGTGAGGACGACGATCCGGTCCTCGCCGGTTTCGTAACGAATGGCGTCGATCATGAAAAGTGTTCCTTGCGGTCGGGGCTCAGAGGCGTTCGATGATGGTGGCGATGCCCATGCCACCGCCGACACACAAAGTCGCCAGGCCATAGCGCTGGCGACGCACCTCCAGTTCGTCGAGCAGCGTGCCGAGGATTGCGCATCCCGTGGCGCCCAAAGGGTGGCCCATGGCAATGGAGCCGCCATTGACGTTGACCTTGGCCGGGTCGATGGCCATGTCCTTGATGAATTTGAGCACCACCGAGGCGAAGGCTTCGTTGACTTCGAACAGGTCGATGTCTTCCACCCGCAGCCCAGCTTTCGCCAAGGCCTTGCGGGTGGCTGGGGCCGGACCGGTGAGCATGATGGTCGGCTCTGAGCTGGTGACGGCAGTGGCGACGATTCGTGCCCGAGGCTCCAGACCCAGCTCGCATCCCTTCGCCTGGGAACCGATCAGCATCAGCGCCGCGCCATCGACGATGCCCGAACTGTTGCCCGGGGTGTGCACATGATTGATCCGTTCGACATGACTGTAGACCCGCAACGCCGAAGCATCGAAGCCCGCCTGCCCCATCGCTTCGAAACTCGGCCTGAGCTTGCCCAGGCCTTCAAGCGTTGAGTCGGCGCGGATGAATTCGTCGTGGTCCAGCAACACGATGCCGTTCTGGTCCCGCACCGCCACCACGGATTTGTGAAACGAACCGTCGTCACGGGCCCGCGCGGCTTTTTGCTGGGACTGCATGGCGAACGCGTCGACGTCCTCGCGATTGAAACCCTCCAGAGTGGCGATCAGGTCGGCACCAATGCCTTGGGGCACGAAATGGCCGTGCAGGTTGGATTGCGGGTCCAGCGCCCACGCGCCTCCGTCACTGCCCATCGGCACCCGCGACATCGACTCGACGCCGCCCGCCACTACCAGATCTTCGAAACCGGAGCGCACTTTCATCGCGGCCAGGTTCACGGCCTCCAATCCCGAGGCGCAAAAGCGGTTGAGTTGCACGCCGGGCACGCTCACGTCCCAGTCGGCCACCAGGACAGCGGTCTTGGCAATGTCGGCGCCTTGGTCGCCCACTGGCGTCACGCAACCAAGCACAACGTCATCCACATGGCGGGTGTCCAGGCTCATGCGCTGCCGTAACGCAGTAAGCAGGCCAGCAACCAGGTTTACCGGCTTGACGGTGTACAGCGCGCCGTCGGGTTTACCTTTGCCGCGAGGCGTGCGTAATGCATCGAAAATAAAAGCTTGGGTCATGACATCCTCGAACCGCTATCGGCATGGAACAAAAACCCCTCCAACCTTAAGCCCAGCGGCGCTGGATGCAATGACCACAGTGCTCAATGGCATTGACAGCCACGCTCAGACGAACGGTAGCGAGCTATCGGGTTAACCGTTTCAGGTGAGCAAGCTGTCTAGCAAAAGGCCCGGCAAGAAGCTGGCAATAAGCCTCATGCCTTTTTAATAGCGAAGAAGCTGGAATTGATATGAATTGGATCTAAGCCATAGCAGCCGTGGCCCCTAAGGTAAACCTTGTACAAGTAAGTCGTCGGGTTTTGCCGAGGCGCTTGTTCAACAGGAAGTGCAATGCCAGCCGTGATGGAGTTACGCAGGCTGGCCTCAGGAAATAACAAAAAGGCGGGTCAGCCATGTTCAAACATTCGAAAGTTCGTCAAGCCGGACTCATTCTCTTTGCCACGACGCTGCTGTTGATTCTGCCGAATATCACCAAGGTGATCGGCTGATCCAGGCGCGTGGTGTCCGCACCCTCAGTAAAGTTGCATCGCCGATAAATACGAGACGGATCGTTGTTCCGACAACGGTGGCTGTGCCAACCTTTGCACTTCCCCCTCGACATGGACGGCGACGTATTGAAAGCTCTCACATTGATTGGGGCGCTGCTGCTCAGCACGCCTTCCTATGCCGCGCAGTTGGTGCTGGAGCTGGGTACGAATGCGCGCACCTGGCAAACCGAAGAGCTGCTCAAGCATCCGGAAGTTCAAACCGTCCAAATCACTGAAGACGTTTCCTACAAGAAACCCATGAGCTATCGCGCCGTGCCGTTGACCGCACTGCTGACCGGCATCCGGCCGGACGATCATTTGCAAGCCGTGGCGCTGGACGGCTTTGCCGCCGAAATGCCCGCGGCGCCGCTGCTCAACACGAACGGCGCACGAGCGTGGTTGGCGATTGAAGACCCGGCCAAACCTTGGCCGCCGCTGGGGCAAGGCAAGCACAGCGCCGGCCCTTTCTACCTGGTCTGGACCGATCCCCAAGCGGGCCATATCAGCCCCGAGCAATGGCCCTACTCAGTGGCGACCATCAAGCGCCTGTCGGCAGTGGCCGACCGTTTCCCGGCGCTACTGCCCTCGCCCACCCTGGCCAAGGATGATCCGGTCAATAAAGGTTTCGAGTTGTTCCAAAAAAACTGCCTGGCTTGCCATCGCCTCAACGGCGCGGGAGACGCGCAGTTCGGCCCGGACCTGAACATCCCTTTCAACCCCACCGAATATTTCTCGGGAGATTTCCTCAAGCGCTACATACGGGATCCGCAAAGCCTGCGTCGTTGGCCTCAGGGGAAGATGCCCGGGTTCGCGGCGGCGGTGCTGCCGGACTCGGAGTTGGATTTGCTGGTGGGGTACTTGAAGCACATGGCGGGGCGTAAGCAGCCGTTGAAGCAGTAAGTTGGCCTTTGTGGTGAGCTTGCTCCTCACCGCAAGGGCTCGCTTGCCAGGAGTTATAGCTGCTGCACGGTGATCAAAGAATGTTGCCGAACGGATCGAGCTGCCAGACACATGAAAACGGCCGACACGATGGCCAGCCGTTGCTGTGGATCTGTTGGAAAGTATCAGGCTTGCAGGCGCCGAATCTCCTGCTTGACGCCCCACCCTTCGATGATGCCACCCAACGGTTCGACCACGGCTTCGAAGTTCATCTCGAAGTCCCCGATATCATCATAAGTGGCGTACATCACCCGGCTCAGCTCCAGCGACCAAGCCCCATCGTCCCGTGCACTGATCTGTGCATTCAACGACTCCCCCCGAAAATGACCTGCCGCGCGCCGTGCCCGTTCCTCGTCGGGAAAAATGGCGTAGAACTCGATGGGATGAAACTGGGAGAAATCGAAACCGCCTTCTTTCATGCGGCGCAACACGCTGGTGCTGATGTCTTCTTGATAGGCTGTGCTCATGAAACGTCCTCCTAAAACCGATGGATAGACTTTCCGTCTTCCCGTGCGTGCAACCTGCTGTTGCAAGCGATACGGCATCAACTGACCGTCGGGACACAAGCATGTAGCTGACAAGACCGGACCTTGGCGATCCTTTCGCTGATCTCGATTGCAGAGTAGCTTCAAGTCAGTGCGGCTGCCAAGCGGGACCAGACAATGAATTTCATGAAACCGGTTTAATGCTGCTGATTTCAATGCTGTTTTGGGTCTTCAGGCTCTTGACTGTGGGGTCGTCGGTGCGACCTTCCAAGTCGTTGAGATCAAGCTCTTTCGAGAGAGGCACCAGCTTTTCACGAATCAGTTGTGCAGCTTGTTCCATCGTGGGCTCCTGGGCGTAATCAAACTGCTCGGCGATCGTTTCGCCGTGATCGTCAACGAAGGTGATTTCCCACTTTTGCATCAGTGTCTCCTTGATCGATGGAATGGCCGGGCATACGTCTATCTCGACATTGGCGGCGAAACAATCGTTCCGCTGAGTTCATAGCCGGCATATACAAAAAAACCGCCTCGCGGGCGGTTTTTCACAGGGGCATTACCGTTACTTTTCGGCGCGTTCTTTCATCGCTTTCAACGTATTGAACGGCGCATCCACGACAAACTTGTTAGCGAGCCAGGACGGTACGTCGCCACCGGGCTCGGTATGGACCTGATAAATCACTTCGATCTGGTCCGCGCCCTTGGGCGTGAATTTCCAGAACCCGTCGACCTGGGTCACGCGCACGAAACCTTTTTCTTCAGGCGCGTAAGTGGGTACGCCCTTGAGGTTGCGCGTCAGGCTGCCATCAGCGCCTTCGACGGTGGTGACTTCCAGCACTGAATCACGGGACGTGACCGGCCACGGCGTGTTGAATTGCGTATAGGTCCAGCTTTTGTTGCCTTCGTGCTTGAGCAGCTTCTGGCTCTTGCATTCATGAATCCAGGCGCACGCGCCGGACACGTCTTCCTGCAGGGCCCGCAGCTTGGCCATGGTGGTTTTCATGACGGTCACGCCACGGTAGGCCTTGTACTTCGAGCCGGCCACTTCGCTGAGGGAAACCTGGATACCTTCCTTGTCCTTGGCGACCTGCCAGTCTTCTGCCTGGGCGGTCGCCGCTGCCAACAAGACGGTCAAACCACACAACACAGCCATACGATGCAGCGAACCCATAGTTGTTTTTCCTTATTGTCCAAGTTCGATCATTGACCATCACGCCGCCGTGACTTGCTCCCACCAACCGATCAGCCGAATGGCTTCGTCGCTGCTATGACCACAGACCTCGATATCGGCCTCGAACGCCGAGCACACCGCCGGACGTTCCGGTTGGCCAAAGATCTGGCACAAATTGTCGGCCGACAGTTGCACACAACGTTCTCCCGCTGGTTTGCCCTGGGGCATGCCCGGGATGGGCGAACTGATGGAAGGGGCAATGCAACAGGCGCCACAGCCCTCACGGCATTCCATGACGACGATATCCTCACGACAGGTAATGATTGGTAACAGAGACAGAGTAACGGCTAAAACACTCGTTTCAAATTGCCAGCCGCGTGTTTTTTCGTACATCGCGCGGTGACCGGACGGTCAGCGACGAACAGCACTGTTTTGCTGCGCTTATTGCTTGAATTCGAACTCCAGCGCGGCGCCTTCCACTTCGTTGCGCTCCTGGTTGCGCAGCGGCAGCTGCATCTCGTTGCTCAGCAGGCGGCCGTTGAGCTGGAACGGTCCGGGTTTATTGCCGAACATGGACGGCAATAACGGCTCACGCTTGGGTAACGGTACCTTGCCCGGTGGTTGCAGCTCGTCGACCATATCGTGCGGCAGGCTCAGGTCAAGCTTGGCCGATGGCAAAGGCGTCTTGGCGACCTCACGGGCGGATTTGCTCTTGGAGGCGATGGGCGCGCGTTTTTTCTTCGTCGTGGCGGATTTTTTAGCAGGGGACTTTTTCACGACCACTGCGGCTTTCTTTGGCGTGTCCTTCTTGGCGCTAGCGGTGGTTTTTTCCTGCGCTGGAGCCGCCACGGCAACGCCTGCGACATGGAAGGCGCTCAACAAGCCGATCAAAACCCAGGCAGCAGGACCAATAGCTTTCATAGACACAACGACATCCGCGGCAGAGTCTCCATGCTCGCCCGATTATGAGGCGCTGACAAGCACATCAAACCAAGCCATTGATTCCTATAGGAACCCGCTGGCTGTCTCTTGGCACAATTGAGTGGCCAGCAGCCCCAGCGTCATCAAGGCCCGCTCTGCTTCGCGGTTCCACGGTGTGCCGCAGTTCAGGCGGATGCAGTGGTTGAACTGCTCGGTATTACTGAATATCAACCCAGGGGCGATGCTGATGCCCTGTTGCAACGCCCGCACATGCAATTCCTGGGTGTTGACCCGCCCCGGCAGGCTGACCCACAAGATGAAACCTCCCGTGGGACGGCTCATTTGTGTGCCTTCCGGGAAGTATTGCTGCACCGCCAGCTGGAAGGCGCTGAGGTTTTTGCGGTACTCCTGGCGGATATAGCGCAGGTGCCGGTCGTAGCCGCCGTTTTCCAGATAGGCCGCGATTCCCATCTGGGTGACGCTGCACGCCGAGTGGGTACTGAACGTCTGGAGCCGCTGGATTTCCTGCTGGAACTTGCCGGCGATCATCCAACCAATACGCACGCCCGGTGACAGTGTCTTGGAAAAACTCGAACAGTAGATCACCCGGTCCAATCGGTCGTAGGCCTTGAGCGCCTTGGTGCGGCCCTGCTCGAACATGAGCTCGCCATAGATATCGTCCTCGACGATCTGGATGTCGAAGTCCGACGCCAGACGCAGCAGCTGCTTTTGCCGCTCCTCGGGCATGGTGCCGCCGAGAGGGTTGCTCAGGCGCGTGGTCAGGACCAGCGCCTTGATCGACCATTGGTTGGCCGCCAGTTGCAAGGCTTCAAGGCTCATGCCAGTGACAGGATCACTCGGGATCTCGATCACCTTGAGCCCCAGCAGATCCGCCAGTTGCAGCAAACCGTAATAGGTCGGCGATTCGGCGGCAATCAGATCGCCGGGGCGAGTCAGCACGCGTAACGACATCTGCAGCGCATCGACACAGCCATGGGTGATCACGACTTCGGAAGGATCCACCACGACACCAGCGTCCCGCATGCGAATTGCCACCTGGCGGCGCAACGGTTCGAAGCCGGGGCTGAACATGTAGCTGAACGCCCGTGGACTGTGGAAACGCGTGACCTTGGCCAATTGCTGATGCAACGCCCGGACAGGCAAGTAGTCGACGCTCGGTACCGCTGCGCCCAACGGAAAGACGCCTTCGCGGCGCGACTCGACCAGTACCTGCTGGATGATGCTGCTGCGCGTCACCAGCCCCGGGCGCTCCACTCGGGCAATGTCCGGCGTCGGCGCGGTCAGGGCTGGCGTCTGGTGCACGTAATAGCCCGATTGCGGCCGCGCGCGAATCAAACCCTGGTCTTCAAGGTTGGCGTAGGCCTGCAGCACGGTGGCATGGCTGACGTTGAGCTGCGAACTCATCTTGCGCACCGAGGGCACGCGTTCACCAGGCTGGTACACACCGCGCCGGATGTCTTCAGCCAGCTGTTGAGCAATACGTTGGTAAAGCAGGAGGTTGGTCATGACGCAGCACTCGATTTCACGGGCATTTTATTCTTGTCGGAAACGATACCGTAACAGTTTAGAAGTGTACTGGGACAGTTGCCAGATTACTCGACAGTACAGTGGAGTGACAGCTCTAACTGTACCCCTTGCCGGACAATCGGCGAGCCCAAAAAAACCCGGCGCCTGTAAAGGGGCCGGGTTCTCCAGAGACGCAGCCCTCAGCGGGCGGCGCCGAGCTGGCCTTTTTCGTCGGAGAACACAATTTCAACCCGACGGTTCTGTGCCCGGCCACGTTCGGACGCGTTGACGTCCACCGGGTATTGATCGCCGTAGCCTTCGACCTGAATGCGCTTCTCGTCGATTCCCAGGTCCACCAGCACGTCCGCCACCGCTTGCGCGCGGTCACGGGACAGCTTGAGGTTCTCCTGTTTGCCACCGGTGCTGTCGGTGTAGCCCTCGATACGCACTACGCGCTTGGGGTTGAGTTGGAGGAACTGCACGATCTTGAGCACCACGCGATTGGCCGAGTTTTTCAGCTCAGCTTCGCCGGTATCGAACAATACGTCGCCGAGCGTCATCACCAGGCCGCGATCAGTCTGGGTTGTTGCCATCGCCATGATCTGCTCTTCCAGCCATTTGCCCTGCTGCTGGACACTCAGCAACTTGGACTCGCGCAAGGCCAATTGCAGACGCTGGCGCTCAAGCTCGAGCTTCGTCGCGCGCTCTTCGTTGAGCACTTGATTGCTGTGCTCCCGGGCAATCGCACTGTAGCGTTGGCTCAGATAGGCGTAATGCTGAACATCCTCACCGCTGCCCCAGTAGCTGGACAAGCGATCGGCACGGGCCAGGGATTCGCCGGCGCGGATCACGTCCCGGGGCGCGGCACGCAGCACGTTGGCGTCTTCCTTGACCTTCTGGAAATCGCCGCTGGCCTGCTCCAGCACTGCCTCGCTGCGCTGGCCGGCGCAGCCATACAAACTCGCGAGACCTGCAATCAGCAGGCCGCCGAATACATGGGAGTGATTCATTGGGCATCCTCCCTCAACTGTTTGCGCAAGCGCTTGATACGCGTATCGAGCACGTTCAGTTGCTCCTGGCTCTTGAGCGTCAGCACCTTCGCTTCGGCCAGGCGCGCGTCCAGCTCGGCCTGCTCGGCCCGCATACGCGCCTTCTTGTAGGATTCGTCGGCCATGTTCGATTTGGCACGAGCGAACTTCTCTTCGGCCAGTTTCAACTCGGGCACTTCTTCGGTGGTGGCACCTACCGCACGTGCTTGCTCGATGGCCTGTTCAGTCAGGCGGATCTGTTCATTCGGCGCAGGATCGGCTGCACAGCCCGCCAGAGCCAGAACGGCCAGGGCAGCGAAAAGAGGTCGAATAGTCACTAATATTCCCTACTGTTTTGGGGCACTGACGGGAGGCTTCAACTGTGTCTTCCAACGCTCCAGATTGCGTTGCAATACAGCCTCCGTCAGGCCGGACGCGGCCAATTCTGTCATCTTTTGCGCCAGCTGTCCGCGTAACCATGGGTCGTTGCAGGCGGAGTTATGGGAAACCGCCAGGAACAGTCCCGGTTTATCCACCGGTTGCGGCGCAGCCTGCAGATCGTTGGCCAAGCCCAATGTCTGCGCCATCGCCAAGCCCGAATAGCGCCCCGCCAAGACATATTCCACCTCGCCCAGGAGCAATTTCTGAAAGGCCTGGGTCAGGTTCGGCGTACGGATCAGCGACAATTGCTGCTCGGCGAAAACGCCAAATCCCTGGGTCATTCGAGCCTTTTCCGACAGCGCGCCGGGATGCCCATGAAGGTCCTCGGGCTGGTTGATGACCAGCGTCGAGTCGTTGCGAGTCCAGACCAGGTAATCATTTTCCAACAGCGGCGGATGAACGTAATCCAACGCTTCAAGCCCGGCGGCGGTCAGCGGAGCGTCGGTGAGCAGGTCCATGCGCCCGCTGCGCACTTCGTCCAGCGCCTGGGCACGCTTGCCGGCATACAGCAGCTCGATCTTGATCCCCAGCTCCGTCGCGACGTGCGCCAGCAGATCGGCACCGGCGCCAATCAGGTGCTTGGGGTCCTGGGGGTCTTGCCAGAGGTAAGGTGGCGCGTCCGGACTGCCGGTGGCGATCAGTCGTTCACATTTGCCGGCTGCGACAGACAGGCCCGGCATGACCGCCAATGTCCACAGCAACGACCAACTGGTCAAACGACGCAGATCCATGGCGACTTGCTCCCCTTGCAGCGAAAAAAACAATGCAGAAAATAAAAAGCCCGGCCAAAGGGCCGGGCTCTTTATAAGTGAAGACGCTGGATTAGACCAGCTTCTCCAGCTCAGGGATGGCTTCGAACAAGTCCGCTACCAGGCCGTAGTCGGCCACTTGGAAGATCGGTGCTTCTTCGTCCTTGTTGATCGCAACGATCACCTTGGAGTCCTTCATGCCGGCCAGGTGCTGGATCGCGCCGGAGATACCGACGGCGATGTACAGCTGTGGCGCAACGATCTTGCCGGTCTGGCCGACCTGCATGTCGTTGGGCACGAAACCGGCGTCTACCGCCGCGCGGGAAGCACCGACGGCGGCGCCCAGCTTGTCGGCCAGGGCGTACAGGTGCTTGAAGTTGTCACCGTTCTGCATGCCACGGCCGCCGGAAACGACGATCTTGGCAGCGGTCAGTTCCGGACGATCGGACTTGGCCAGTTCTTCGCCGACGAAGCTGGAGATGCCGGCGTCGTGGGCAGCGCCTACCGCTTCAACGGCAGCCGAACCACCTTCGGCGGCAACCGGGTCGAAACCGGTGGCGCGAACGGTGATGACCTTGACCGCAGCGTTCGATTGCACGGTGGCAATGGCGTTGCCGGCGTAGATCGGACGCTTGAAGGTGTCGGCGCTTTCTACCGAGATGATCTCGGAGATCTGGTCGACGTCCAGTGCAGCGGCAACGCGCGGCAGGATATTTTTGCCGTTGGAGGTAGCGGCAGCCAGGATGTGGCTGTAGCCCTTGCCCAGCTCAGCAACCAGCGGCGCAACGTTTTCCGGCAGTTGGTGCGCGTAGGCGGCGTTATCGGCCGACAGCACTTTTGCCACGCCAGCGATTTGCGCAGCGGCTTCGGCAACGGCACTTACTCCCTGCCCGGCCACCAGAACGTGCACGTCACCACCGATTTTGGCAGCGGCAGCAACGGTGTTCAGCGTGGCCGGAGCCAGCGCCTTGTTATCGTGTTCGGCGATTACCAAGATAGTCATAGTCAGATTACCTTCGCTTCGTTTTTCAGTTTCTCGACCAGTTCAGCCACCGACTTGACCTTGATGCCCGCGCTGCGTGCAGCCGGCGCTTCGACTTTGACGGTCTTGTTGGTGGAAGCGGTGGAAACGCCCAAAGCGTCAGGCGTCAGCACTTCAAGCGGCTTCTTCTTGGCTTTCATGATGTTTGGCAGAGACGCATAGCGCGGCTCGTTCAAACGCAGGTCGGTGGTGACGATGGCCGGCAGTTTCAGCGCAACGGTCTGCGCGCCGCCGTCGATTTCACGAGTCACGGCAACGCTGTCGCCAGACACTTCGACTTTCGAAGCGAAGGTGCCCTGACCGTAGCCGCTCAATGCCGCGAGCATCTGGCCAGTCTGGTTGTTGTCGCTGTCGATAGCCTGCTTGCCGAGAATCACCAGCTGCGGCTGTTCCTTGTCGACAACGGCCTTGAGCAACTTGGCCACGGCCAGGGAAGTCAGGTCTTCGGCGGATTCGACGAGGATGGCGCGATCGGCACCCAGTGCCAGCGCGGTGCGCAGTTGCTCCTGGGCGGTGGTCGGGCCGATGGAAACGACGACGATCTCAGTCGCCACGCCTTTCTCTTTCAGGCGTACGGCTTCTTCTACGGCGATTTCGCAGAATGGGTTCATCGACATCTTGACGTTGGCGAGGTCGACGCCGGAGTTGTCCGCCTTGACGCGAACCTTGACGTTATAGTCGACCACTCGTTTGACAGCTACAAGAACCTTCATGGATTCCTCGTTACTCTCCGGTGAAAAGAAAGCCGCCCGGGCGAACCTGGCGGTTGATGATCATGGGCGCAAGGGCACCTCTAAAAACGCCGGCATGAACCACACATGACCTTTGCTCACGGGAGTGAAGACCATTCGTCAGTGATGACCGATGAGTCATTCATTATCGCGGCGTGTAAACTGCGCGTTTAAACCACGCAACCCGTCACTTTGTGCTGCCTTCGCCCTGTCTTTAGAGGTGCTCTTGAAACCAACAGTCAGCCTACGGCGAGCGCAAAACCGCCCGTATCTTGACCGGAACGCCTATTCCGGTCAATACGGCAAAATGGTCAGTCATAAGCCGTACGTCAGTGATTTATCTGGGCTGCGGCAATTTCAAACAAACGTTTGTATTGGACCCAGAGAGTGGTGTAGATATAATGCGCCGCTTAAGAGAGAAGCGCGGGTCATCCATTGCCGTTTTCGTCGCCTGGCGAGAGAAACAACGGATGCATCGCCAAACCTCCAATTAGAAAAAACTGTAGAGCCTTGAGTAGGAGATAGCCTGTGGAACGCGAATACATGGAATTCGACGTGGTCATCGTCGGTGCCGGCCCCGCTGGCCTGTCTGCCGCTTGCCGACTGAAACAGAAGGCCGCCGAAGCCGGTAAGGAAATCAGCGTCTGCGTGGTCGAAAAAGGCTCCGAAGTCGGTGCGCACATTCTCTCCGGCGCGGTATTCGAACCGCGCGCCCTGAACGAACTGTTCCCGGACTGGAAAGAACTCGGCGCCCCGTTGAATACGCCCGTCAACCGCGATGACATTTATGTCCTGAAGAACGCCGAGACCGCGAGCAAAATCCCTGACTTCTTTGTGCCCAAGACCATGCACAACGAGGGCAATTATATTATTTCCCTGGGCAACCTGTGCCGCTGGCTGGCCCAGCAAGCCGAGAACCTGGGCGTGGAAATCTACCCGGGCTTCGCCGCCCAGGAAGCGCTGTTCGACGAAAACGGCGTGGTGCGCGGGATCATCACCGGCGACCTGGGTGTCGACCGCGAAGGCCACCCGAAGGAAGGCCTCTACACCCCCGGCATGGAATTGCGTGGCAAATACACGCTGTTCGCCGAAGGCTGCCGTGGTCACATCGGCAAGCAACTGATCAAGCGCTTCAACCTGGACAGCGACGCCGACGCCCAGCACTACGGCATCGGCCTGAAGGAAATCTGGGAAATCGATCCGGCCAAGCATCAGCCAGGCCTGGTGGTGCACACCGCTGGCTGGCCGCTGGACATCATGGGCACCGAGAATACCGGCGGCTCCTTCCTTTATCACTTGGAAAACAACCAAGTGGTGGTCGGCCTGATTATCGACCTGTCCTACAGCAACACCTTCCTGTCGCCGTTCGACGAATTCCAACGCCTCAAGCATCATCCGGTGCTCAAGCAGTACCTCGAAGGCGGCAAGCGTGTCAGCTATGGCGCCCGGGCTATCTGCAAGGGCGGCCTGAACTCGCTGCCGAAAATGGTCTTCAAGGGCGGTGCGCTGATCGGTTGCGACCTCGGCACCCTGAACTTCGCCAAGATCAAGGGCAGCCACACCGCGATGAAATCAGGCATGCTCGCCGCCGAGGCAGTGGCCGATCGGTTGTTCGCCGAATCCGAAGGCGGTGATGAACTGACCGCCTACGTCGACGGCTTCAAGAGCAGCTGGCTGTACGAAGAGCTGTTTGCCAGCCGCAACTTTGGCGCCGCGATCCACAAGTACGGTGCGATCATCGGCGGTGGCTTCAACTGGCTCGACCAGAACATCTTCGGCGGCAAGATTCCGTTCACCCTGCGCGACACCAAGCCGGACTATGCTTGCCTGAAACTGGCGGCCGACTGCAAGAAGATCGACTACCCGAAACCGGACGGCAAGATCAGCTTCGACAAACTCAGCTCCGTGTTCATCTCCGGTACCAACCATGAAGAAGAACAGCCCTGCCATCTGAAGCTGACCGACCCGAGCATCCCGATCAGCAAGAACCTGCCGCTGTACGACGAGCCGGCCCAGCGCTACTGCCCGGCTGGCGTGTACGAAGTCATCACTAAGGAAGATGGTGAAAAACGCTTCCAGATCAACGCCCAGAACTGCGTTCACTGCAAGACCTGCGACATCAAGGACCCAGCACAGAACATCACCTGGGTATCGCCGGAAGGCGCCGGCGGTCCGACTTACCCGAACATGTAAGCCGACACGCTGAACATCGAGGCTCCCGCAATGGGGGCCTTTTTGTTGCCGCCAATTTAAGAAACACCCTCAAGGGAACATCAAAGACCTCAGGCGGCGCGCTCTTCGCCGGGGTTGCGTTCGAAGTAGCGCTTGTACTCGCGACTGAATTGCGACGGGCTCTGATACCCCACCTGATGCGCCACCTGGGCCACGCCCATGCCTTCGATGAGCAGCAGTCGCTGGGCCTTGAGCAGGCGCAACCGCTTGAGGTACTGCACCGGCGACAGCAAGGTGCTGCGCTTGAAGTGCTCATGGAAGGTCGACGCGCTCATGTTCGCGCAACTGGCCAAGGTCTCGACGTTCAGCGGCTCGGTGAAGTGTGCATGCAAATGGCTCAGGGCCGCGGCAATCCGGGCGAACTGGCCTTGCTGCTCCACCAGCGCCCGCAGCACATCGGCCTGGGGGCCGCGCAACACGACGAACAACAACTCCCGCAACCGTGCCTGGCCCATGACCTGGCATTCCAGCGGATCGTGCAGGCAGCGCAACAAGCGTTCGACACACCCACGCATGGCGTCATCGAGCACTGCGCAGGTCATCGATTCAGGCGTCTGCGGCGGCAGGCTCCGACCCGGCATCAGGCCCATGGCCAGCACCAATTCCCCCAACATCGCCCGATCGATCGCAACGGAAACCCCAAGCAGCGGAGCATTGGGCATGGCGTAGGTCTCGCATTCGAACGGCACCGGCAAGGCCTGGATCAGATAATGCCCGGCGCCATATTCCATCGTGCGAGGCCCCAGGTACGCCAGTTTGCTGCCCTGGGCAATGATCACCAGGCTCGGCTCATAAAGCTGTGGGCCACGGGCGACGTCCTGGCTGGCGCGCAGCGCATGCACGCCGGGCAATGGTGTAGGGACAAAACCGTCACGGGTCGCCAAGGGTTCTATCAGGGAAACCAGCGTGGCGTTGGCATCAAGATGGCGGGTCAACAGCATAGGCGAAAACTTCACGGAAAATGGCATGAAAACATCATCGCAGGTCTGGCGCCACAGAGGATCAAATCCTGGCCAAGACCGGAGGATTAGGCATGACAGGCGGAGGAATCGCCATCGCCGCCGGTCGCCATGCCTCCCAGAATGGATTCCCTCACCGTTCACTGCTTAGCGAGGTCCATCATGTACACAGCTATCGGATATGCCGCCCAATCGGCCACCACGCCCCTCGCCCCCATGACGTTCGAGCGTCGCAGCCCGCGAGCCGACGATGTGGCGATCGATATTCTCTACTGCGGGGTCTGTCACTCCGACATCCACCAGGCCCGCAATGAATGGGGCATTGCCGTTTACCCGCTGATGCCCGGCCATGAAATCATCGGAAAAGTTACCGCCGTCGGTGCGAATGTCACCCATCACAAAGTCGGTGACTTGGTCGGTGTAGGCTGCATGGTCGACTCCTGCCGCGAGTGCGAAGCGTGCCGGGCCGACTTGGAGCAATACTGTTTCGAAGGCATGACCCAGACCTACGCCAGCCCGGACCGCGTCAGCGGCGGCCACACCATGGGCGGCTATTCCGACAGCATCGTGGTCAGCGAGCACTTTGTGCTGCGCATCCCGCAAACACTCGATCCAGCCAGCGCCGCACCGCTTCTGTGCGCCGGCATCACTACTTATTCGCCCCTCAAACACTACGGCGTCAAGGCTGGCGACAAGGTCGGCGTGCTGGGCATGGGCGGCCTGGGTCACATGGGCATCAAGTTCGCCAAGGCCATGGGTGCGGAAGTGACGTTGTTCACCCGCTCGGCGAGCAAAGCCGAAGAAGCCCGTCGCCAAGGCGCGGACCATGTGATCGTGTCCACCGACGCTGAACAGATGGCCGCTGCCGCTGGACGTTTCAACTTCCTGCTGGACACCATTCCGGTGCAGCACGACCTCAACCCCTACCTCGACACGCTGCATTTCGACGGAGTGCACATCATCGTAGGCCTGGTCGAGCCGGTCGACCCGCCGGTACACGCGGCAAAACTGATCATGGGTCGCCGAGTGCTGGCCGGCTCGCTGATCGGCGGCATCGCAGAAACCCAGGAAATGCTGGATTTCTGCGCCGAGCACAACATCAGTTGCGACATTGAAATGCTCGACATCCGCCAGATCAACGAGGCCTACAGCCGCATGATCGCCGGGGATGTGAAGTACCGCTTTGTCATCGACATGGCGGCCCTCAAGGCCTGACGTTCGTCAAACCTTGGCGCCCAGTTCCGCCGACAGCCGGGCTGTGACCCCTTTGACCAGGGGAATCAGCTCGGCCATCTTTTCCAGCGGCATGTACGGCACGGTGCTGGCGATGCTGATACCGGCGACGATGCGCTTGCCGGCGTCACGAATCGGCGCCGCTACACAGCGAATCGACGGTTCGTTGTCCTCCAGGTCGAAGGCATAGCCCCCCGCCACGTATTCCACCATACGTTGCTGGAACTGTTCCCAGGATTGCTCCTGATGCTGGGGCCAGAACTGATTCTTCCCACCCGCCGGCAGGCTGATTTCATACAGCCGCTTCCATTGTTCCTGAGGGTCATCGAGCATCAGCGCCTTACCGATCCCGGTACGCGCCAACGGCATGCGATGGCCTACGCGCGAGCGCATTTCCGGACCGTTACGTCCTGGGTTCTTCAGCAAGTACAGAACTTCGTCGCCCTCGCGAATCGCCAGGTGAACGGTGTCCCCAGTGAGCGCCGACAGCTCGTCCAGGTACGGCCCCGCCAGGCTCACCAGCGGCAACTCCTCCCGGGCCTGAAAGCCCAGTTCAATCAGCTTCGGTCCCAGCAGGTAACCCACTTGCGGCACCACACGCAGGTAACGCTCGTCCACCAGGCAACTGGCCAGGCGATGGGTGGTGCTGCGAGTGGTGCCGATCAGCCGGGCGATTTCCTTCAAGTCACGGGCGCCGCTGGCGACCGCCTGGACCACGCCCAGGCCACGCAGCAATGTCTGCGTGCCTGTAGGCGCGGCATCCTTGGTGATTTTTGAATCGTCTTGCTGCATATCCGGCCTTTCTCAGTGAGCGGGGAAACGGGCGGCATTATGGTCGCCCGCCTCGTAGGACTACAACTCGATGCGCTCGACTTTCCCCACCAGCAGGATGTAGGAAAGCGCGCCAGCCAATGCCAGGACAGCGATATAGGTAATGGCCGGGGCAAACGAATCGCCGCTCGCCAGGAAGCCAATGACAATCGGCGTCGCGATGGCCGCCAGGTTGCCGATGAAGTTGAACACCCCACCGGTCAAGCCGAGCAACCGCGCCGGCGCCAAGGTGGAAACCAGCGACCAAGTGATCGACGCCAGGCCATTGCCGAAGAACGCCAGGGCCAGGACCGCGATCACCAGCGGCGTCGACTCGACGAAGTTGGCACCGATGATTGAGGTGGAAATCAGCAGCCCGCCAATGATCGGTAGCTTGCGCGCAAACCCCACGCTGGCGCCGCGGCGGATCAGCCAGTCGGAGAAGAACCCGGAGCACAGCACGCCGACAAACGCCGCGAGGAACGGCAACGACGCCAGCAGGCCAGACTTGATGAAGTCCATGCCGCGATATTTCACCAGGTAGGTCGGGAACCACGTCAGGAAAAACCACAGCGTGGAGTTGAGGCAGAACTGTCCCAGGTAAATGCCCCAAAGCTTGCGCTGGGTCAGGACGATGCCCAGGTCAGTCCAGCTGAATTTCGCCTTGACCTTCGCCGTCTCGGCCTGGATATCCACCAGCCCGCCGCCTTCGCGGATCAGCTCGATTTCAGCGGCATTGGCGCCTTTGAAATCCCGCGGCTCGCGATACACCGCGTACCAGATCACCGCCCAGAGGATACCGACGGCCCCCGTCGCGACGAACACCATGTGCCAGCCGAAGGCATGCTGCAGCCACGCCAGGACCGGCGTCAGGAATGCCAGCCCGACGAACTGTCCGGAGGTATAGAAACCAATCGCCGTGGCGCGCTCACGCTCGGGAAACCATGTGGTAACGACGCGGCTGTTGATCGGATAAGCCGGCGCTTCCAGGGCACCGACCGCCATGCGCAGGACGAACAGCGCGATGAAACTGGAGACGAAACCGAGCATCACCGTGGCCACCGACCACAGCAGCAGCGCCACGCTGTAGAGAATGCGCGGCGGCACGCGGTCGACCAACCAGCCACCGGGAATCTGCATGGCGGCGTAGGTCCAGCCGAACGCCGAGAAAATCAACCCGACATGAATCGGATCAATGCCCAGCTCACTGGTCATTGCAGGGGCGGCAATCGAGAGGTTACTGCGGTCCAGGTAATTGATCACCACGGTGATGAACAGCAGGACCATGATGAAAAAACGCTTGCGGCTGGGCGTCACCAACGACGCCTGCGCGTTCAGGGTGTGCGCTTGCATGTGAGGTGCCTCTTTTTGTGTTTATTGAGGAGTCGAGCACGACCGATCGTTCCCACGCTCTGCGTGGAAACGCCTCTACGGACGCTCTGCGTTCGGCTCTTGAGGGACGCGGAGCGCCCCGGGCTGCATTCCCACGCAGAACGTGGGAACGATCAAACTGAGAGAGTCAGGACTCACTCACCACTCGGCAAAACTGCCGTCGGCATGGCGCCAGATCGGGTTGCGCCAGCGGTGGCCGATGGCCGCGCGTTCAATCACATATTCCTCGTTGATCTCGATGCCCAGGCCCGGACCGTTGGGGATTTTCACGAAGCCTTTGTCGTAGTCGAACACCTGCGGATCCTTGATGTAATCCAGCAGGTCGTTGCTTTCGTTGTAGTGAATGCCCAGGCTCTGCTCCTGAATGAACGCGTTGTAGCAAACCGCGTCCAGTTGCAGGCATGCCGCCAGGGCGATTGGCCCCAACGGGCAATGCAGCGCCAGCGCCACGTCGTAGGCCTCGGCCATGTTGGCGATCTTGCGGGTTTCGGTGATGCCGCCGGCGTGGGAGGCATCCGGCTGGATGATGTCCACGTAGCCTTCGCTGAGTACACGCTTGAAATCCCAACGCGAGAACAGCCGCTCGCCCAGGGCGATCGGTGTGCTGGTCAGCGGCGCCAGTTCCTTGAGCGCTTCGTAGTTTTCGCTGAGCACCGGTTCCTCGATGAACATCAACTTGTAGGGGTCGAGTTCCTTCATCAGCACCTTGGCCATCGGCTTGTGCACACGACCGTGGAAGTCCACGCCGATGCCGACGTTCGGCCCCACCGCGTCGCGCACCGCCGCCACGTTGGCCAGGGCCAGGTCGACCTTTTCGAAGGTGTCGAGGAACTGCAGCTCTTCGGTGCCGTTCATCTTCACCGCCGTGAAGCCCCGCGCCACCGCTTCTTTCGCCGCTCGCGCAGTGTCCGCCGGGCGATCGCCGCCAATCCACGAATACACGCGGATCTTGTCGCGCACTTGGCCGCCCAGCAGATCGCTGACCGACACGCCCAGGGCCTTGCCCTTGATGTCCCACAACGCCTGGTCGATACCGGCCAGGGCGCTCATATGGATGGCGCCGCCGCGGTAGAAGCCGCCGCGATAGAGCACGGTCCAGATGTCTTCGATGTTGCGTGGGTCCTTGCCGATCAGGTAGTCGGACAATTCCTCGACGGCCGCCGCCACCGTGTGGGCACGGCCTTCGACCACGGGCTCGCCCCAACCGGTCACGCCCTCGTCGGTCTCGACCTTGAGGAAGCACCAGCGCGGCGGAACGATAAACGTGGTCAGCTTGGTGATTTTCATCTTGTTGTCTCTCTTATCAGATGCAGCGCGCGGGGCGCTGGAAAGGTCTTCAGTTCAAGGCATTCCATGCGGCCACATAGGCCTTGGCGCGTACCGCCACTTCATCCGCTGTCAGGCCCGGCTTGAACAGCCCGGAACCGAGGCCGAAACCCTTGACGCCGGCTTCGACGAACACCGCCATGTTGTCCGGCGTGATCCCGCCCACCGGCACCAGCACCGTCCCGGCCGGCAACACCGCGAGCCAGGCCTTGACCACCGCCGGGCCCATTTGCTCGGCCGGGAACATCTTCAGCACGTGAGCGCCTTCGGCCAGCGCGGCGAAGGCTTCGGTGGGCGTGGCGACGCCGGGCGACAGGTACAGCCCCGCCGCTTTCGCCGCTCGCAGCACCTTCGGATCGCTGTGGGGCATGACGATGACTTGGCCGCCAGCAGCTTTAACCTGCTCGACCTGTTCCGCTGTGAGCACGGTCCCTGCACCGATCAGGCAATCGGCCGGCAGGGTACTGCGCAGGATGCGGATACTTTCGTACGGCTCAGGGGAATTGAGCGGTACTTCGATGACGCGAAATCCGGCGCTATAAAGGACTTCGCCGATAGCGGCGGCCTCCTCGGGACGCAGGCCGCGCAGAATCGCGATCAGCCCGTTGTGCGCCAGTGCTTGTGTGAGCATGTCAGACCTCCAGTCAGGTTTAACGCGATGGGGTGGCGTCGAGCAGCCCGGCCGCTACAGCCAACTGCCACAAGCCACGCTCGGTGGCCTGTTCGGCCAAGGTCACCCGGGCGAAACCGCAGGCGTCGAGGGCCCGTTGATAACGGGCACAGAGTTGAGAGTTGCCGATCAACACCACCGTCGGCAGATGCACGCTGTTGCGTCGTTGGCGTTGCGCCGCGGCCAGGGCCGTCAGCTCATGGCCGATCAACAGGCCGGAGAGATAATCGGCTTGTGCACTGGCGCCGAGTTCGCCGGTCAGCCCCAGGCTGCGGGCGCTGAATACGGTGGACAACGGGCCAATCTGCCCCTCCGCCGACAGCGCCACCTGCACGCCGCGATCGAAGGCCAGGCCATCGAACGCCGCGCCGCGCTGCTGGGTACGGCCGAGGATGCTGTGGTCGCTGAGCACGGCAAAGATTTCACCGGTCATGAACGTGTCGAAATGCACAATGCAGCCATCGGTGACTTCCACCCACTTCGAGTGGCTGCCCGGCAGGCCGATCAGCACCGCTTCGTTCGGCAGGCTGTGCAAGGCGCCAAGCACTTGGGTTTCTTCGCCACGCATGACATTGGGCAAGCGTGAACGCTGGATCACGCCGGGCACGATGTACACATCGACACCGCGAAGGCTGCGAACGGTTTGTAGGGAATGTCCGAGGTTGGCGACGTTTGCAGGCGTGTCGCAGTAAGGCGCTTCGCGCCAGCCTTGGGCGCTGCCGACCATGCCGCAAGCAATGACGGGCAGGCTCGGCTGTACGTCGAGCCAGTCGCCGCAGGCCTCGTCGAAGGCCAGTTCAAACCCATCGATGCACACCCGGCCGGCCACGGTTCGTGGCCCGGAGGGCAACTGCATGATCCCCGATGACAGCGAACGCTGCTCGAGCACCTCGCCTCCAGCGGCGAGTTTGTAAGCCCGTAATGAGGTAGTTCCCCAATCGAGCGCGATCAATTGCGCCTGCATCCGCTTCACCTGTTCTGTTTATTTGGCAGTGAGTGAGACGGACTATAAACCCGGGCACGGACAAATCTCAATATATAAATATCGCTCCCATATATTGGGATATAACATTGATAGTCGCCATCCGTCCCAGACCCTGCTACGTTTTTGATCGGACGCCAAAAACTCAGGAAAGAACATGGAACATCGACTGAAGATCCTCGGCCGCACCTCCTCGATCAACGTCAGAAAAGTACTGTGGACCTGTCAGGAACTGGACCTTTCCTACGAACGCGAAGATTGGGGCATCGGCTTTGCCTCGACCCATGACCCGGCCTTCCTGGCGCTCAACCCCAACGCCCAGGTGCCGGTGATCATTGACGAGAACGGCGTGCTCTGGGAGTCGAATACCATTTGCCGCTACCTGGTCGGCAAACATGGGCGCAGCGATCTGCTTCCCATCGAGCCTGCCGCACGGGCGCGTGTAGAACAGTGGATGGACTGGCAAGCCACGGAGCTCAACCCGTCATGGGGTGATGCGTTTTACGGACTGGTGCGCAAACACCCGGACTTCCAGGATCCACAGCTCATCGCCGCTGGGGTTAAACGCTGGAACAAGACGATGGGCTTGCTGGAGGGTCAGCTGAGTCGCACCGGCGCCTACGTGGCCGGTGCGGACTTCTCCCTCGCCGACGTGCTTATCGGCCTGTCCGCGCATCGCTGGCGCCAGACGCCCATGGAGCGTCCGGACTATCCGGCGGTGACCGCCTACTGCAAGCGGCTCGAGCAACGCCACGGATTTGCCGAGTACGCCTCCAGCGCATACGCGTAAATCAGTTGCCGTTGGCAAAATCCCGGAGCACTTTACCGTCCATTCGATAGCGCACCCACTCCTCCTGCGGTTGCGCGCCGAGGGACTTGTAGAACTCGATGGCCGGCGTGTTCCAGTCCAGCACGCTCCATTCGAAGCGACCGCAATCATTGTCACAGGCGATCTTCGCCAAGTGCCGCAGCAACGTCTTGCCCGCCCCGCCACCGCGCTGTTCGGGAGTGATGTACAGGTCTTCGAGGTACAGGCAGTTGCTGCCCAGCCACGTCGAATAACTAAAGAAGAACACTGCAAAACCGATGGGCACGCCATCACGCAGGCAGATCAAGCCGTGGGCGGTTGCGCCTTCGCTAAACAGGCTGCGCTCGATATCGGCCACACTGGCGATGACTTCGTGGCGGGCTTTCTCGTAATCGGCGAGCTCAGTGATGAAGGCAAGGATTTGAGGCGCATCGCTAGGTTGCGCGGGACGGATCTCGATCGACATGAACGGGCCTTGTAGCCAATTGAAAGCACCATACTAAGCCGCTACGCAGCGCTCGTCACATCTTCTGGACGGGGCTTTCGGTATGCCATTCGTCGCCGCCGAGGCACCAACCTCGCTCCAGCGCGGCCCAAAATCAGGCAAGCATTCCAAAAATGGAGGCGACACCATGATTTATTCAAGGCTGACTGCGTTCACATTCGCTGCACTGCTGTCTTCGGCGGCTTTGGCGGCATCGACCTCTGGCACCGGGCCGACCGACCCGGTGCAAGCTCCGAACTCGCCCGCGACGCAAGGCTTGCCCAAGCTGAACACCGACGGTACCGGTGGCTTGAACAACGGCCAGCCGCCCGCCACTGGAACGGACCCACGGGTCCAAGGGAACGACACCGGTCGCCAGGGCGGCATGAACACCCCGGACTCCACCGCCCCTGACAATGCCGATACCGGCGTGGGTTCGAAAACCACCACCGGCGGATCCGGCTCGGAAGGTGGCGCGAGCCAGTAGTACGGCCCGCCGCTCTGCTCACACATTGAGGAGGAACATTTCATGCCTCGTGGAAGCAAAGAGAAGTACACCGACGAGCAAAAGCGCAAGGCCGAGCACATCGAAAAAAGCTACGAGCAAAAAGGTGTGTCTGAGAATGAGGCCGAGGCTCGGGCTTGGGCCACGGTCAACAAACAATCGGGCGGTGGCGAGCGCTCCGGTGGAAGCGCAAAGAAAAAGCCCACCGAAGAGAAGCAATCCGACCGCAAGGAGTCGGCCCGGCGTGCCGCCAAGACCCGCGAGGGACATCCGCGTACCAGCAAAGCCTCCTATGAGGCCCAGACCGTGGATAACCTGATGAAAGAAGCCCGGGCAAAAAACATTCCCGGGCGTTCGAAGATGCGCAAGCAAGAGTTGGTCGAAGCGTTGCGCAAGGCGGGATGAACGATGGCGTCAAGGACGACGCCATCGAGCAGGCCTGTCGCGCAGGGTTCTCAGCGTTGCTTCAACCGGTCGATCACCACCGCCAGCAGCAAGATCGAGCCGCGGATGACGTATTGGTAGAAGGTATCGATGTTCTTCAGGTTCATCGCGTTTTCGATGATCGCCAGGATCAGCACACCCGCGATGACGTGGCGAATCATGCCGATGCCACCACTCAATGAAACCCCACCCAGCACGCAAGCCGAGATCACCGTCAGTTCGAAGCCCTGGCCGATCATCGGTTGGCCCGAGGTCATGCGCGACGCCAGGATTACCCCGGCCAGAGCGCCGATCAAGCCATGCACGGCGAAGATGATGATCTTGGTGCGGTCAACGTTCACCCCCGCCAACAACGCCGCTTCCTGGTTGCCACCGATGGCCATGGTGTTGCGCCCGTAGGTGGTGTAGTTCAGCAGCCAGCCGAAAAACAGGAAGCAGACGATGGTGATCAGGATCGGCACCGGCACGCCGAACAACTGGCCGTTGCCGAAGACGAAGAACGATTCCTGGGACACGCCCACCGCTTTGCCGTTGGCGAAGATGTAGGCCAGGCCGCGAACGATCTGCATGGTCGCCAGCGTCGTGATCAAGGCATTGACCCGCAGCTTGGCAATCACGATGCCGTTGATCAGGCCGACGATCAGCCCCATCGCCAGCGCCGCGCTCACGCCCAGGAACACACTGTTGGTGTCGCGCATCACCACCGCCGCGACCACCCCGGCACAGGCAATCACCGAACCGACCGATAAGTCGAAGTGCCCGGAGGCCAGGCAATAAAGCATGGTGCACGCGGCGATGCCGGTGGTGGAAATCGCCAGGCCCAGGCCACGCATGTTCAGCGGTGACAGGAAGTTGTCGATCATCAGGGTGCAGAGCACGAAGATGCCGATGGCCGCCAACAGCATGACCCAGTCGTCGAGGAAGCGGCGCAGGTCCAGGGGTTTGCGTGCCGTTGGCAGTGCATTGTTTTGAATGGTCATGATTACCTCTCAGTTCGCCGCGTCGGCAACGCGTTGGCGCGGCAGCGCCAGTTGCAGCAGGTTGGATTCGTTGGCCTGGTCACGTGGCAACTCGCCGCGCATGGCCCCTTCGCACAGCACCAGGATCCGGTCGGAAATGCCCATCACTTCCATCAGGTCGCTGGACACCACAATCACGGCGATGCCATCGGCCGCCAGGTTGTGGATGATCTGGTAGATCTCAGCCTTGGCGCCGATGTCGATGCCGCGTGTCGGCTCGTCCAGCAGCAAGACTTTCATCGGCATCGACAGCCAGCGTCCGAGGATCGCCTTCTGCTGATTGCCGCCGGACAAGTACATGATTTTCTGGCCCGCCGACGGTGTCTTCACCTTCAGCGCCTTGATCTGCTTGTCGGCGTTGCCCCGCTCCCAATCGCCACGCAACAGGCAACCGAGCGTTGAGTGGGACGGGCGCGCGCTGATGTTGATGTTTTCGCCGACACTGCCCAACGGAATGATGCCTTCCTTCTTGCGGTCCTCCGGACAGAGCAGTACGCCAGCGGCGATGGCATCCCGTGGCGAACGCAGCTTCAGTTCCTTGCCGTGCAGCACGAGACTTCCCTCGCTCTGGCGCTCCAGGCCACTGAGCAAGCGAAACAGCTCGGTACGACCGGCGCCGACCAGCCCGAACAAGCCGAGGATTTCACCCTTGTGCACCTCGAAACTCACCGGTTCGCGCAAGCCCGGCCCCAACAGGCCTTTCACTTGCAGCGCGACATCGCCGCGCTCCCGAGGACGGTAGTCATAGATGTCCTGGATATCGCGACCGACCATGCACGTGACAAGTTGATCGTGGGTCAGCTCGCTCATGTTCTCGAAGGTCCGGACATAACGACCGTCCTTGAATACCGTCACCGCATCGCAGATGCGGAACACTTCTTCCATGCGGTGGCTGACGTACAGCACCACTTTGCCCTCGTCCCGCAGGCGGGCGATGATCGCCATCAAACGGTCGATTTCCCGAGCCGACAGGCTGCTGGTCGGTTCGTCGAAAGCAATGACGTGGGCGCCACGGGACAAGGCCTTGGCGATTTCCACCAACTGCCGTTGGCCGAGAGACAGGCGCCCGACCTTTTCCTGGGGGTCGATTTCATTGGCCAGGCCCTTGAGCAACGTCAGCGCCTGCTGGCGCAGCACACCGCGATTGACCAGGCCGAAACGCGCCGGCAAGTGACCAAGGAACAGGTTTTCGGCGACAGTCATTTCCGGCACCAGGTGCAATTCCTGGTGAATCACCGCGACACCGCTGGCGATGCTGTCGGCGGTGCCTTTGAAGGCCATCGTCTGTTCGCCGATCTGCAAGTCGCCGCTGCTCGGAATGTAGGCGCCACCGAGGATCTTAAGCAGCGTGGATTTGCCCGCGCCATTTTCGCCCATCAAGGCATGAACCTGCCCCGGATGGGCGACGAAACTGATATTGGCCAGCGCCTGCACGCCGGGAAAGGACTTGCCGATCCCGTTGAATCGCAAGCTGCCGCCGATGTTGTGTTGCCGTGTCGCTGTTTGCGCTTGCATAACCACCTCGAACTTACAGAGATCAAGCAGCCCGGTCACGCCTGTGACCAGGGCCGCTTTTGAATCAACCGACCGTCAGTTCCACAGGCCGATCTTTTCCAGCTCCTGCTTGAAGTTCTCCCGGGTGATCAGCGTCACCTCGTCCATGGCGGTGTACTTCGGCGGCTCCTTGCCGGTGGTGATCCACTCGTACATCATCTCGGCAGTCTTGTAGCCTTCGATGTGCGGGCTTGGCAGCATCGAACCGAAGAAGCCACTATTGGGTTTCTTCAGCTCACCGATGGCGTCGGTGCCGTTGATGCCGATACCGATCACGTTGGCTGCCTTGAACCCGGCCGCTTCGGTCGCGCGCACGCCGCCCAGCACGGTGTTGTCGTTCATGCCGCCGATGATCAAGTTCTTCGCGGCGCTTGGCAGCTTCACCAGCGCCGAGTTGGTGGAGTCCATGCTGCCGGGAACGTCGAGGGTCTTCAGCGCCGAATACAGGATATGGTCTTCCGGCATCCCGGCTTTCTTCAGGGCATCAACCGAACCGTCGGTGCGTTTCTTGCCGGTGTCCAGCTCGTTGAAGGTGTTGATCACCGCGTAGGTGTCTTTCCAATCCCAGTTGCGTTTTTTCGCTTCGGCAGCCATCGCGGCGCCCTGCTTCTGGCCCACCTCGAAGGCGGCCATGCCCAGGTACGGCACGTCTTCCATGAATTTGCCGTTGGCGTCGACGAAACGGTCATCGACGGCAATCACCTTTAGATCGTTGAGTTTGGCCTTGGCCATGATGGCCGGGCCGAGGGACACGTCTGGCGGGCAGATCACGAAGCCCTTGGCGCCGTTGGCCGCGAGGCTGTCGATGGCCGAGAGGGTTTTCTCGCCATCGGGCACGGCGATCTTGATCAACTGGAAGCCTTTGTCCTTGGCCGCCTTCTCGGCGAATGCCCACTCGGTCTGGAACCACGGTTCCTCGGCCTGCTTGACCAGGAAACCAATTTTTACCGCATCGGCCGCCAGCAAGTGGCTGCTGAGACTGAACGCGGTAACCGCCAGGGCGGCGCGACACAGGGAACGGATCCCACGACGATGTTTCATAGCTGACTCCTTGTTTTTTTTATTGAAAGCCAAACGTCCAGGGATCTGCTCCACCTTGGTGGAACCGCGCAGGCTGGCCGGTCAAATCGTGTTACTGCACAGCATAGGTCTAAATAGTCATATCGTATGATGATTGGATTACAGGCGAAGTTTCCCACCGTAACCCAAGAATATTCAGTCGTGGTACATGACCGAACGTCCACCATCGATGGTGATGCATGAAGCATTGATAAAAGGGGCTTCGTCACTGGCCAGGAACACCGCCGTCATGGCCACTTCGAGCGGCTGGCCGATGCGTCGAGGCGGGTGCAGATCCAGCGCACGCTGGCGTTCGGCATGGGGATCGGCGAAACCGTTCCAGTAATCGACATTCAATTGAGTCTCGATGTAGCCAGGCGCAATGGCATTCACGCGCACACCCTTGGCCGCGTACTCGATGCCCAGGGCGCGGGTAAGACCGAGCAAGCCGTGCTTGGCCACCGGGTACGGAAAACAACCGGGAATGATGTGCGACGAATGGGTCGACGCGATGTTGATAATACTGCCCACGCCTTGCTCGATCATTTGTGGCAGCACCGCCTTGCAACCGTACCAGGCGCCATCCAGGTCGATGGCGAAGCAGCGGCGCCAGTCTTCCTCGGTCATTTCCAGGGGGTCGCGAAACACATTGACCCCGGCGCAATTCACCAGCACGTCGATGCGACCATGCAGTTCAACGGCGCGACGGGCCATGGCCTGCAGATCCTGCTGGTTCGAAACGTCGACTCTGAGCGCCTGCACGTCCGCGCCCTGGCCACGCCAATGGGCCGCGACGGCCTCGACTTTTTCCGTCTGGATGTCACTGATCACCAGCCGCGCCTGCTGGCAAGCAAATGCGGCAACGATCGCCTCGCCAATGCCTTGGGCTGCGCCGGTCAGCAGCACGACCTTGTCTTTCAGCCGTTCGCCTTTCACAGGCTCCGGCACTGGCGGCAAGCTAAGCGCTTCAGCCATGGGCCTGGGCTCCAGTGCGAAGGCACGACAAAAACCGGACACCCACGGATGACCGGCCAAGAGGCTGCGAAATTGACAGTAACTCGCGAACGCCGCCGGGGCGTTCGGGGAAAGATCGATGCATCACTTCACCTGTTTTGTTTTTTTAAGTGTGAGTGCGTATTGCTGATGGAGCCGACTATAAACCCGACCGCCAAATAATCTCAATATATATATTTACATCCCATATTTTGGGATTCAACCAGCAAACCGTGTGCAAGCCACACCTGGCACATCGACCCGCATCGACAGCACCGCACCGTCAAGGGGATGGCCTAGAGGGCTCTCTGCACTGGTGATGTACAACGTCTTGAGGTCTTTACCACCAAATACGCAGCTGGTGGGGCGACTGACCGGCAGTTCGATCACCCGATCGACATGGCCGTCCGGATGCAGCCGCAACAGGCAATTGCCGTCCCAGCGCGCGTTCCAGATGTAGCCTCGCGCATCCATCGCCGAACCGTCCGGCCCACCACGCGAATGGGGCCCGAACCAGACTTCGGCGGGCGCCAACTGTCCATCGGGATAGATGAAGTGCCGGTACAGCGTCCCATCCAGGCTCTCGCCGAAATACACCGTCGTGCCATCGGGACTCCACAACAACGTATTGGGAATGCCCAGCCCGCGCAGCAGCGGCATAACCCGGCCCTCTGCCCCGACACGGAACAGGCCGCCGGACCGTCGTTCGATGGGCAGGTCTTCGCCATTTTCACCAATGTTGTTCTGCATGGTGCCTAGCCAGAGCTGGCCCAGCGGGTCACAACGGGCTTCGTTGGCGCGGTTGCCCGGCTGGGGATCGGCCATGCACAACAGCTTCAGGCGTGGTTCCAGCCCTGGCGAATCCAGATCCAGTCGATAGACACCGCTGCTCAGCGTCACCAACGCATCGCCGCTCTGCGTCGGGATAAAAGCCGAGACATGCTCAGGCATCTGCCAGATCTGGACGTTCTCGCCGATCAGCCGCAGCGCCTGCTTGCCGGCGATATCGACCCAATAAAGCGCCTGGGTCGGCTCATCCCAGAACGGCCCCTCGCCCAACTTTGCCCGATGCTCCGTGAGCGCCGTCCACTTCATTGAAACCTCCTGTCCCCGGCTTTCCCGGCGTTGTCTGTCCGACCGGCCATGACATCAGGGTAAAACCGCTTGATGGCCAAGTCTGCATTATCGATCAAGGTCATGCAGGCCCAAACGCCTCGCGCCGCGTCACGGGCGGCGATGGCGTCGGCGATCTCCTTGTGAATCGGCAAGGTGCGGCGCAGTTCGTCCGGATCGGCGGCCGACACCTCGAACGAAACCGCCAGCAGCGCGCCAAGGGCCGGGACCATTTGTTCGATGAATTGATTGTGGCTGGCGGCGAGAATGCACTCATGAAAGAACTGATCGGCGCGGTTGTAATCAGCGCCACTGTCCACCGCCCGTTCCAGCGCATGATAGGCCAGGCGGATCGCCTGCACCTGGTCAGCCGTCGCCCGTTCGCAGGCCCAGCGCACCGCCATCGGTTCGATGGTCCGGCGCAGGTCCAACAGGTCGTCGACGAAATTTTCCGGCAGGCCACTGCGCGACAGCCAGCCAACTACTTGGGGATCGAACAGATTCCAACGGCGCACCGGCAATACCCGCGTGCCGACTTTCGGCCCCACTTCCAGCATGCCCTTGGCGACCAAGGTCTTGATGGCCTCACGAATGACCGTGCGACTCACGCCCAACTGCTCGCCCAAGTCGGCCTCGACCTTGATGGTTTGCCCAGGCTTGACCTGGCCAGCGGCAATCCAGCCACCCAGCCAATCGACGGTCGACGCATGAAAACTGCTGGACATGAACACCCCGTGGGCTTTTCTTATCAGGCGCCCACGCTAATCATCATATGATTGAGTGTCAATTTGAATTTTTGCCCCCTCAAGGTTGAGGGTCAGGGTTCGAGGCCTATGGGAAAGAACACGCCGCCGCTCCAGACACCCAACCACCGCTGGCCGTCGATCTCGCGGCTGACCGCCAGTTCGACCAGCTGATAGAAGACGTTGCGGTGAATCAGCGCTTCGAGGTTGCTGCGCACGTGGATATACGGAGCGGGCTCCTGGGTCTGGGGATCGATCACCACTCGCATCGGATGTTCGGGTCCAGCTTCGATGGCTTCATCGACATTAGTCGTAAAGCGCAACAACTGCCCTTCTCCCTGTCCCTCGACTTCCAGGGTCACCGCCACGAACGGGGCGTCGTCCACCTTGATGCCGACTTTTTCCACAGGAGTGATCAGGAAGTAATCATCGCCGTCGCGGCGAATGATAGTGGAGAACAGCTTGACCATCGGCTTGCGTCCGATGGGCGTCCCCAGGTAATACCAAGTGCCGTCACGGGCGATGCGCATGTCGATGTCGCCGCAGAAGGCGGGGTTCCACAAGTGGACCGGCGGCAGGCCTTTGGTCTTGGGGATCTGTCCCAACAGGTCATTGGCTTTTTGCGGTCCGCTCATGGTGACTCCTTCTGTTTATTCGTCGCTCATCCCCAGCAGGCTGCGGGCATACTCACGCAGCGGCGCGGCGATGAGGTCTTGTGGCTGCTTGTCGTGCAACGTCAGCAAACCGCCACGGCTCTTGATACGTGCAGTATCAATCAAATACTGGGTGCTGGTCTCGATCAACATGATCTGAATCACGCCGGTATCGACGCCGAGGCGATCCACGGCCTCTTCATCCAGCCATTCGTCGGTAGTGCCGATGCGGTTGTCCGCCTTGGCGAATCGGGTATACAGCAAATAATGGGCGCCGGCGGCACGCGCTTCGCCCATAGCCTGGTCAAGCCCTTCGGGGACCCGGGCGCGACGAACCATGGGGAAATATTCAACGAAACCGTTGAAGGCTTCTTCAGCCACGACGTTGGGACGCGGATAGGCGCTGCCTGGCGGAGCGAACGCCCCCTGGGCGATATAGATAAAGGAATCCGGCTGGATGCGCAGGTTGTTCACGCGACGACTGTCGCTATGGTCCAACAGGCCGGCATCGCTCATGTGATAACGAACGCCCTCCCCCATGTCGCTGACATTCATGCAGCCACCCAGCGCCAAAACGGCCAGCAGCGAAAACAGGCTACGCATCCTACCCTCCAAAGACCGGTGACGGAAAACCGGCGAATGGCCACGGGATGCAGCTTTTGCGCCAGCTCGCAGAATGGTGGGATTTTATTGCCTCGGAATACCCGATCAGCCGCCGATGATTTTCATGATGGTTGCACCGCCGGAGAATGCCACTTCCTGCTTATCTCCCAGCGCCTTGACCAGCAAGCGCTGAAGCGCTGGCAGCGCCTGATGGCGGGGTTTGTCCAGCAGATCGCCGACAAAATGACGATTGCTCGACGACAGGCAGCCGTGCAACCACCCCGTCGAAGACAGCCGCAGCCGCGAACAGGTACGGCAGAACGGCACGCTTTCGTTGGCGATCACGCCAAAGTGCCCCAGCCCCGGAATCTCATAACGCACTGCGGTGGCATCCACCGGCGCATCGGCCTGCAGGTATTCGTATTGGTCGCCAATCAGGCTCAGCAGTTGCTGGAGGCTGACGAACTGCTGGAGGAACGCATTCGAGTCCTTGGCCAAGTGACCCATGCGCATCAACTCGATGAAACGCAACTCATAGCCACGCTCGAGGCAGTACTCCAGCAACGGCATCACCTGATCGAGGTTCTGCCCGCGCAACGGCACCATGTTGACCTTGATTTTCATCCCCGCCGCCCGGGCTTGCTCCATGCCGTCCAGCACGGCCGCCAGGTCGCCACCCCGGGCGATGCTGCGAAACGCGCCAGCATCGAGGGTGTCGAGGGAAACGTTGATTCGGCGGATGCCGGCACTCACCAGCAAAGGCAGCTTTTTTGCCAGCAATTGACCGTTGGTGGTCAGGCTGATGTCGTCCAGCCCCATCTGCCCAACCGCCGTCATGAAGCGCTCAAGCTTGGGACTGACCAGCGGCTCGCCTCCGGTGATGCGCAACCGCTCGATGCCGGCAGCTTCGATCAGGTATGCCACGCCCCGCGCCATCGCCTCGGCCGACAGCTCATCCTGCGCAGCCACCAGCCGCTTGCCATCAGGCACGCAGTAGGTACAGGCGTAATTGCAGGCTGAAGTCAGGCTGATCCGCAAATTGCGAAAACGCCTGCCTTGACGATCAACGATCATGGATCACTCCGGCGAAAGAAAAATCGGGTCCGCAAAACTTGACTTAGAAATCAAATTTCCGCAAGACCCCAGCCCGAGTATATTCCTGGGGCGCCACGCCATGTAAGCGGACATGGCGCAATTAAACAGCTGAATGCCTCAACTGCTCGGTGTATCCGTATCGCGCTTGCGCTTGTTGCCCATGCGCACGCCGATATCCATCAGGAACTGGAAGAAACCTTCCTGATCTTCCAACACATTGCTCCAGAACGGCGAGTGATACAGCGCCACCGCGCCGTGCACCAATGCCCAAGCAGCGCAGTAGTGGAAATAAGGCGGCACGTCTTCGAGCTTGCCTTCGCTGATCCGGCCTTTGATCAGCAGGGTCAGGCGTTCGAAATTCGAGGCACGGATCTTGTGCAGTTCCTCGACCATTTCCGGCACCTGGTTGCCCTTGACCACTTTCTCTTCGAGACGGTCGAACAAGCGGTAACGTTGGGGGTCACGCATGCGGAACTCGAAGTAGGCCCGGGACAGGGCCTCCTTGTCTTTGTCCACATCGGCCGAATGCAACAGCTCGTTCAAATCGCGCTCGTAATCGAGCATCAAGCGCAGGTAAATCTCCGCCTTGGATTTGAAGTGCTTATAAATCGTGCCTTTGCCGATACCCACGGCATCCGCAATCATCTCGACGGTGACGCTGTCTTCGCCCTGGTCGAGGAACAACTTGAGCGCGGTGTCGAGAATTTCCTGCTCGCGGCGACGAAACTCACGGACCTTACGGGGTTCTTTATGCATAAGAAAAAGGTCTGAAGGGTCAAAATTCGAAGCCGGGTATTATGCCTAACTTACGCAAAAATGCACGGATCATCCGCTCTTGGCGGCAGTTCTTCTAAAAACCGTGCGAACCCGACTCCCCCATGTACGCCACCACCCGCACCGTACTGGCAGGCTTGGGTGACGGTGAGAACCTATCCGAAGCGAACGTATTCCAAATTTGTTTAAAAACCAAAGCGGCCAAACTGGACGCGTCGCCATAGTGATCAATACTTGAACTGTCGGCGCGACATCTCCCCCAAGTGACGCGCCGATAAAGGTACCAACGGACCGCGTGCCTTTGTTTTACTCCTAATGGTCTTAACCCGGATTCACCCCCCAGAACCCGGGTTTTTTTTGCCTGCGATTCAAGCCCGTACCGAACGGACATGGGCCAAGGGAAACAGCCGCTTGAAATTCTCCGTGGTCTGCTGGGCGAACCGCTCGTAGGACTCGCCGCGCAACATCGCCAGGAACTCCGCCACCTCCCGTACGTATTGCGGAAGGTTCGGCTTGCCGCGATACGGTATCGGAGCCAGGTAAGGCGAGTCCGTTTCCACCAGCAAGCGATCGGCCGGCACCTTGCTTGCAACATCGCGCAGGGCATCGGCATTGCGAAACGTGACAATCCCGGACAGGGAAATGTAATAACCCATGTCCAGCGCGGCCTTGGCCATGTCCCAGTCCTCGGTGAAACAATGCAGCACGCCGGCCTGGGGCAACGCCGCCTCTTGCAACAGGGCCAAGGTATCGGCCCGGGCACCGCGGGTATGAATGATCACTGGCTTGCCCGTCTGTTGCGCGGCCTCCAAGTGTAGACGGAACGAAGCCTGCTGAACGTCGGCGGCCTCCGGCTCGTAGTGATAGTCGAGGCCGGTCTCGCCGATGGCGACCACCCGGGGATGGTCCAGCTCACGCAGCAGCCAGTCCAGGGCCGGCGCAGCACCGGGCTGAACATCCAGCGGGTGGATACCGACTGAGCAATCGACGTCTTCGTAACGTTCAGCCAGGACTTTGACGTCGGCCGCATTGTCGGCGCTGACGCCAATGCACAGGAAGTGGCCGACGCCCCGTTGGCGTGCGGCATCCAGCGCAGCGTCCAGGGAGCCGCCATGGGCGACAAGGTCGAGGCGATCGAGGTGGCAATGAGAGTCTACAAGCATAAGAGGCCAGGCTACATCGTATGGGTGGGACGGTCGGACTTGAGGGTTCCGGCCAGGTGGGTTTCGATCTGACTGCGGGCGGAGTTGTCGCCTTCATTGAATTGCACGCCGACGCCAGCGGCCCGATTGCCCTGGGCGCCTTTGGGCGTCATCCAGATCACCTTGCCGGCAACCGGGATTTTCTCCGGCTCGTCCATCAGGCTCAACAGCATGAACACCTCATCGCCCAAGCGATAATTCTTGTTGGTGGGAATGAACAGGCCGCCGTTCTTGATGAAGGGCATGTAGGCGGCGTAAAGCACCGACTTGTCCTTGATGGTCAGGGACAAGATGCCATTGCGTGGCCCGGGACTGACAGGTTCGTTCATGCTGATCTCCGCTGCAATTGAGCTGAGTCTAGGCGCTCTCTGTCAGTTACGACCAGGCAAACTCGCCCATTGCACCAACAGTGCCTCCAGCAGCAACACGCGATTGAGGTTGGCCTTGCTCAGCACCTTCTGACGTTGGGCAAGGATCCAGTCCTGAATGTTCAAGATTTTGTCCTGGCTGCTTTTTTGCGCCAGGTATTGGATCACCTTGCGCATGTCTGCCAGCCCCAGGCCTGCCTCGTCCTCGGTGAGCTGATAACGCAGGACCAGGCTCGACCAGTCGCAGAACCAATCAAACAACAGCAGCAAGGGAATGGCGTTCCACCCCTCGGCCAGTTGCGTCGGAGATTGTTGCTGCTTGAGCAGTTTCTTCACGCCGTCCACCACCAGCGCCCGCTGCTCGCGCACGCCCTGGGCCTGGAGGCTGACGGCGGCAAGCGGTGAACCGGCGGCCAGGGTCAGCAGTTCGACACGTTCTTCATCGGTGCTCTCAGGCAACGCCTGGCCCAGCCATTGCAGGCTGATCGCCTCGCTGGGCAACGGACAGGCCTGCTGCACGCAACGGCTCTTGATGGTTGGCAGCAGACGGCTAGGCTGGTGGCTGACCAGCAACAGCACCGTATCGCCGGAAGGCTCTTCGAGGCTCTTGAGCAGCGCGTTCGCGGCGTTGATGTTCATCGACTCGACCGGCTCGATCAACACCACTTTGCGCCCGCCCATCTGCGCGGTCTGGACCACGAAACTGACCAGGTCGCGGACCTGGTCGACCTTGATCGCCTTGTCCGCCTCTTCCGGCTCCAGCACATAGTTGTCAGGATGACTGCCGGCCCTGAGCAGCATGCACGACTTGCATTCACCGCAGGCGTTCAAGGCCGTCGGAGCCTGGCACAACAAGCTGGCCATCAGGCGCTCGGCAAGGGCTCGCTTGCCGATACCGGCCGGGCCGTGCAACAGATAGGCATGGGCGTGTTGCGAACGACCGGCCAACTGTTGCCACAGGCCGTCCTGCCAGGGATAGGCTTCAGCCACGGGTACGCTCCAGCAAACGCGGCAGCAAGCTGTCCAATGACTGCTGGACTTGCGTCAGCGGCTGAGCGGCGTCGATCAACAAGTAACGCGCAGGATCGGCCTTGGCGCGGCCCAGGAAAGCATTGCGCACGGCATTGAAGAACGCCTGACCTTCAAGCTCGAAGCGATCCAGGCGACCGCGAGCACTGGCGCGGGCCAGGCCGATTTCCACCGGCAGGTCGAAAACCAGGGTCAGGTCAGGTCGCAGGTCGCCCTGGACGAAAGACTCCAGCGCAGCGATACGTTCAAGTGACAAGCCTCGGCCTCCGCCCTGGTACGCGTAGGTCGAATCGGTAAACCGATCACACAGCACAACGGCACCACGGGCCAGCGCCGGGCGAATCACTTCCGCCAGGTGCTGTGCCCGGGCTGCGAACACCAACAGCAGTTCCGTATCGGCGTTCATGACTTCGTCGGCAGGTGCCAGCAGGACCTCGCGAATCCGCTCGGCCAACGGCGTACCGCCCGGCTCACGCGTCAACACGACCTCGACGCCCGATGCCCGCAGGCGTTCGGCCAGGTATTCGCGGTTGGTGCTCTTGCCGGCGCCTTCGGGGCCTTCCAGCGTTATAAACAAGCCAGTCACGGGCGATCCTTAATTCAGTGTCATTGCGGGCTCGGCGGCTCGCTGGCGTTCGGTTCAGGGGCAGGTTCCTGCGGCGGCACCTGAGGCACGGCTTCGGGCGCGGTATCAGGCGATGCGGCGGGAATCGGCGCTGAATCTTCCGGCGCAGCTGGAGCCGGGCTGGAGCGATAGTCGGCACGGCGCTTGAGCTGATATTCGCGCACCGCGTTATTGTGCGTCTCCAGGTCATCGGAAAAGACGTGGCTGCCATCGCCGCGCGCGACAAAGTAAAGGCTGTTGCCGTCGGCCGGGTTCAATGCCGCATGAATCGCCTCGCGCCCAACCATCGCAATGGGCGTTGGCGGCAAGCCTGGAACGAGGTACGTATTGTAGGGATTCGGTTCTTTCAAATGGGCCCGGGTGAGCTTACCGGTGTAGCGCTCCCCCAAGCCATAGATCACGGTGGGATCGGTCTGCAACAGCATGCCAAGGCGCAGGCGGCGCACGAATACTCCGGCAATCTGGTCGCGCTCCTGGGGCACGCCGGTTTCCTTTTCAATCAGGGAGGCCATGATCAGCGCTTGGTAGGGCTGGGTGTAAGGGACGTCGGCGGCGCGTTGCGCCCACTCTTTGGCAAGCACGTCTTCGAGCCGATCGTAGGCTTTTTTCAGCAGGTCGACGTCCGACGTACCGCGCACGAATCGATAGGTATCCGGAAAGAACCGGCCCTCGGGAAATACCCCGGAATGGCCAAGACGCTCCATCACCTGGCTGTCGCTCAGGCCGGCAACGGTTTGCTCGAGCTTTTCAGCCTTGGCCAGCGCAGCGCGAACCTGACGGAAGTTCCACCCCTCTACCAGCGTCACGCTGTACTGCACCACTTCGCCGCGCTTCCAGACACCGATCAGGCCTTCCATGGTCATCCCCGGCGTCATCCGGTATTCACCGGAATGCAACGGCTGGCCGGCGAGATTGAAACGCCAATAGACCCGCAACCAGAATGCATCCTTTATCAGGCCATCAGCTTCGAGACGATTGAAGGTGCCGGTCGGCGTGGTCCCGTTGGGCACGTCGAGCAGTTCTTCCTGGGCGATGTTCAACGGCTGCTGCAAAGCTGAATGAATTTTCCAGGCCGAAGCGCCCAACAACAGCCCCGCCAGAACCAGTCCGGTCTCTAGCAGCAACAAGAATTTACGTCTCACGAATCAAGCATCCAATAGCGTACGGGCAAGGGACTGCAGTTTACGGGTGAGCGGGCCAACCGACCAGCGCGTCGAACCGCATCCGCGTACCGGCCACACGCCGTACACGCTGTTGCAGACAAAGACTTCGTCGGCCTGGTGCAGCTGTTCGAGGCGGATATCGGTGATTTGCGTGGCGATGCCCTGGGACTTGGCTTGAAACAATAATTCCGCGCGCATCACACCGGCCACACCACAACGGCTAAGGTCCGCCGTGAACAATACGCCATCACGCACCAGGAACAGGTTGCTGAAGACGCCTTCGATCACCCGACCGGACGTGTCGAGCATCAAGCCTTCGGCATGCTCGGTGTCGCTCCACTCGGCCCGGGCCAGCACCTGCTCAAGGCGATTGAGATGCTTGAGGCCGGCGAGCAAAGGTTGTTCGCACAGGCGTGTTGCGCAGGGAAACAGCTGAATACCTTGCTCGACATGGGCCGCCGGATAGGCGGCCGGTGGGCTGCCTTGCAAAATGCGTCGAGCCTGGGCCAAGGGGCTCGCGGCATAGCCCCGCTGACTGTCGCCTCGGGTCACGATGAGTTTCATCACGCCTTCGCCAAGCTGTTGCGCATAGGCTTGCAGCTCGTCGTTCAGTAAGGTCCAGTCGAGATTGAATGCCAACCGTTGGCACCCCAGCGCGAGGCGTTGCAAGTGACGCTCCAGCAAAACGAGCTTGCCGTCACGCACAGCGATGGTTTCGAACACACCATCGCCGTAAGCCAGGCCGCGATCTTTCAGCGACAGGACGTCAGCCGTCTGACCGTCGACCCAGCTTTCCATCAACCGGCGAACCGGCGGAACACCAGCGAGCCGTTGGTTCCGCCGAAGCCGAAGGAGTTGGACAACACCACATCGATGTCCATGCTACGGGCCGTATGCGGCACGAAGTCCAAGTCGCAACCCTCGTCTGGCTCATCGAGGTTGATGGTCGGCGGCGCCACCTGGCTATTGATCGCCAGCACGCTGAAGATCGCTTCCACTGCCCCTGCCGCACCCAGCAGGTGACCGGTCATCGACTTGGTAGAGCTGACAGCCAGCTTGTAGGCGTGGTCGCCGAACACAGTCTTGATCGCCTGGGCTTCGGCCAAGTCGCCGGCCGGGGTCGAAGTGCCATGGGCGTTGATGTACTGCACCTGTTCGCCGTTGAGCTTCGCATCCCGCAGGGCGTTGGTGATGCAACGGGCAGCACCGGCACCATCGGCCGGCGGCGACGTCATGTGATACGCATCGCCGCTGGTGCCAAATCCGATCAGTTCGGCATAGATGGTCGCGCCGCGCGCCTTGGCGTGCTCCAGCTCTTCGAGAACCAGCGCACCGGCACCGTCCGACAACACGAAGCCATCGCGGCCCTTGTCCCATGGACGACTGGCGCGGGCCGGCTCATCGTTGCGGGTCGACAGCGCACGGGACGCGCCGAAACCGCCCATGCCCAGGCCGCAAGCGGCCATTTCGGCGCCGCCGGCGATCATCACGTCAGCTTCGTCGTACATGATGTTGCGCGCGGCCATACCGATGCAGTGGGTACCCGTGGTACACGCTGTGGCAATGGCGTAGTTAGGCCCTTGTGCACCCAGGTGGATGGACAGGAAACCGGAAATCATATTGATGATCGAGCCCGGCACGAAGAACGGAGAAATCCGTCGCGGCCCCGAATCATGCAGCGTGCGGCTGGTTTCTTCGATATTGGTCAAGCCGCCAATACCCGAACCCATGGCCACGCCGATGCGCTCACGGTTGGCGTCGGTGACTTCCAGCCCGGCATTGCGCACCGCCTGGAATCCGGCTGCCAAGCCGTATTGAATGAACAGGTCAAGCTTTCGAGCTTCCTTGACCGACAGGTATTCCTCGACATTGAAGCCCTTCACCGAGCCGCCAAAACGGGTGGAATAGGCAGAAAGGTCGGTGTGTTCGATCAGACCAATGCCACTGCGGCCAGCCAGAATGCCTTGCCAGCTGCTCGGCACATCCGTGCCCAGTGGCGACAACATACCCATACCGGTGACTACGACGCGTCTACGCGACACAGCACTCTCCTTTTTCTAATGACGACTTTGCATCAGGCCTAAAGAAAAAACCGCACGCCGAAATGGCAGTGCGGTTTTTCCATGACAGCTAGCGACGACTAAAAACGATTACGCCTGGTGGCTGGTAACGTAGTCGATAGCAGCTTGTACAGTAGTGATCTTCTCAGCTTCTTCGTCAGGAATCTCGGTCTCGAATTCCTCTTCCAGAGCCATCACCAGCTCAACAGTGTCAAGGGAGTCGGCACCCAGGTCTTCAACGAAGGAAGCGGTGTTCACAACTTCTTCTTCTTTAACGCCCAGTTGCTCGGCAACGATTTTCTTGACGCGCTCTTCGATGGTGCTCATACCTTGTTTTCACTCCTAATGGACAAATTCAGGCAGCTGGCCGGTGGGTAAGTGTATAGAAAGACTTTTCAGTTTTTCAACTGAAAGCTTCACTCCTCGAACCCTGGGGCCCGCCGCCTATAAATAGATTGCAGCTTTATAACGGATTTTAGACAGCTCGTATGACATTTTTTTGAAGCAATCCGTCACATTTAACTCATGTACATCCCGCCGTTTACCGGGATTGTAGCCCCAGTCACGTATGCCGCACCGTCCGAAGCAAGAAAAGCGACCACCGACGCGATTTCTTGAGCTTGCCCCAGACGACCCAGCGGAATCTGCGTCAACAAGGCTTCACGCTGTGCTTCTGGCAGTTCACGGGTCATGTCGGTGTCGATGAAACCCGGTGCAACCGAGTTTACCGTAATCGAGCGCGAACCCACTTCACGCGCCAGCGCACGACTGAAACCTTCCAGGCCGGCCTTCGCCGCAGCATAGTTTACTTGGCCTGCGTTGCCCATGGCACCCACAACCGAGCCGATACTGATAATTCGACCCCAACGCGCCTTGGTCATGCCGCGCAGAACGCCCTTGGACAGCCGGTACAGACTGTTCAGGTTGGTATCGATCACATCGAACCATTCGTCATCTTTCATGCGCATCATCAGGTTATCGCGGGTGATACCGGCATTATTGACCAGGATCGCCGGCGCGCCGAACTGCGCCTGAATGCTCGCCAGCACCGCCGCAACGGATTCGTCGCTGGTGACGTTCAGCTCAAGGCCGGTGCCCTGGATGTCGTTTTCCTTCAGGGTCGCGGCGATACGCTCGGCGCCCGAAGCGGAAGTCGCGGTGCCGATGACGATGGCGCCTTGACGACCCAGTTCCAGGGCGATGGCCTGGCCGATGCCACGGCTTGCACCGGTCACCAGTGCAACTTTACCTTGCAGACTCATGCAAGCTTCTCCTGTTCAGGCCTGCGCCGCACGGGCGGCAGCGAAGGCGTCTGGGGTGTTGAGGTTGGAAGTCGACACGCCTTCGGCGCAGCGTTTGTTCAGGCCTGCCAGCACTTTGCCAGGACCGCATTCGACCAGTTCGGTCGCGCCCTTGGCTGCCAGGGTCTGTACCGATTCGACCCAGCGAACCGGCTTGTAGAGTTGTTCCAGCAGATCACGCTTGAGGGTCTCGAGATCCGGCGCCACGTTGGCGCTGACATTCTGCACCACCGGAATCTGCGGGGCCTGCCAGTCGATGGCGGCGATGGATTCGGCAAAGCGCTCGGCGGCTGGACGCATCAGCTCGCAGTGCGATGGCACGCTGACCGGCAAGGGCATGGCGCGCTTGGCACCACGGGCCTTGCAGCCCTCGATGGCGCGCTCGACAGCGGCCTTGGCACCGGCGATGACCACTTGGCCCGGGGAGTTGAAGTTCACCGCGCTGACCACTTCGCCTTGCGCCGCTTCGGCACAGGCAGCGAGCACATCAGCGTCTTCCAGCCCCAGGATCGCGGCCATGCCGCCCTGCCCGGCCGGAACGGCTTCTTGCATCAACTGGCCGCGACGCTCCACCAATTTCACCGCGGCGCCCAGGCTCAGGCTGCCAGCGGCCACGAGGGCGCTGTATTCGCCCAGGCTGTGACCGGCGACAAATGCCGGGCGCGCGCCGCCTTCAGCCAGCCACAAGCGCCACAAGGCGATCGAGGCGGTGAGGATGGCTGGCTGGGTTTTATCGGTTTGATTGAGTTGCTCTTCCGGCCCCTGCTGGGTCAGTGCCCACAAGTCGTAGCCGAGTGCATCGGACGCTTCTTTGAATGTTTCAAGGACCAGCGGGTATTGCGCGCCCAGCTCGGCCAACATACCGAGGGACTGCGAGCCCTGTCCTGGAAAGACGAATGCGAGGGAAGCAGACATGAAAACAAAGCCCCTAATGATCTTGTCGTCAAAAATTGACGCCCCTGGGGGCGCTAGGAAACTGACAGTTGGATGGCGGGTTGAACCGACCGGTCACATTTAAGCATTGTCGGACGAAAACGCCTAAGTTAACAAATCTTCGAGGCGACCATGAAGACGTTCCGGCAGGTTCTCCTGGATCTCGATCACCGCCCGATTGATAGCACTTTGGAACCCCTGCACGCCCGCCGAACCGTGACTCTTGATCACGATGCCCTGCAACCCGAGAAAACTCGCCCCGTTGTGCCGCGCCGGGGCCAGGTCCGCTTGCAGTCGCCGCATCAACGGCAGGGCCAGGGCGCCAACGACCCGCGAGGCCAGATTCTGTTTGAACAGGGCTTCAATGCGCTGGCCGATCATGGTTGCCAGGCCTTCACTGGACTTGAGCAGGATATTGCCGACAAAGCCGTCGCAAACCACAACATCGGCCTCGCCACGGTACAAGCCGTCGCCCTCGATGAAACCGATGTAGTTGATTCCGCTCGCGCCCTGCAACAACGTTGCCGCCAGCTTGACCTGCTGGTTGCCCTTGATGTCTTCGGTGCCGATATTGAGCAGCGCCACGCGAGGCCGGGCGATGCCAAGGGTCTGCGCCGCAACCGAGCCCATCACGGCAAACTGCAACAGGTGCTCGGCGCTGCAATCGACGTTGGCGCCCAGGTCCAGCAACTGGCAGAAGCCGCGCTGGGTCGGGATCGCAGCCACCATCGCCGGGCGATCGATACCCGGCAGGGTCTTGAGTACGTAGCGCGACAGCGCCATCAGCGCACCGGTGTTACCCGCGCTGACACACGCTTGGACTTTACCGTCTCGCAACAACTCAAGAGCCACCCGCATCGAAGCGTCAGGCTTGCCACGCAGGGCCTGGGCCGGCTTTTCGTCCATCGTGATGACTTCGGACGCAGGCGCAATCGATAGGCGCGCGCGATCCGCAGCCGATTGGCCGCTGAGCATTTCTTCAAGGAGAGAGGGTTGACCGACGAGGGTCAGGTGTAGCGAGGGCATGGCGTTCAGGCAAGCAAGGCTGGCCTGGACAATGCTGCGGGGACCGAAGTCCCCGCCCATTGCGTCAATCGCGATGACTTGAGCGGACAAGTGATTACTCGTCGGCGCCCTTGTCGATCACTTTACGGCCACGATATACGCCTTCTGGCGATACGTGGTGACGCAGGTGAACTTCACCGGTGGTTTTTTCTACAGACAGGGTGCTAGCCTCGAGAGCGTCGTGCGAACGGCGCATGTCACGGGCAGAGCGGGATTTTTTGTTCTGCTGAACAGCCATAATTGATTAACTCCTAAACGTTTGGGTCACGCTTTAACTGCGCCAATACACTGAACGGGTTGGACCGCGTTACCTCGTCCTCGCTCGGTTCGGGCTCACCTGCTCCCGCCGGCTGCTGGCATTCTTCCGGATGATGAGCAGGCACAATGGGCAAGGCGAGCAGAAGCTCCTCCTCGATCAGTGACTGCAGATCCAATGGATCTTCGCCCAGTTCCAGCACGTCATAACCTTTCGGCAACGACTGGGTATTCGCACCCTCCTTCACCACGGCGTAACTGCACTCGCTGTGGATCGGCAGGGTGACCAGCTCAAGACAACGCTGGCAAACCATTTTGACTTCAGTGTCGATAAAGCTGTGGATGACCACAGATTTACGTTCATCTCGTTCAAAAACGAATTTGGCCTGGACCGTACCGACATTGTCGGAAAGCGGGTCGCAGAGTCTCTTCAAATCGGCCAGCAGCAGTTCACCTTGAAGGGTGGTGCCACGGTCAGCCAATTTGCGCGGGTCAACGTGAGGTGGAATCGGGTCATTCAACATAGGCGCAGCATTATAGGGATGCACCGGGCCATGTCAAAGGAAATTCAGCCCTGTCCGTCACTTGCGCGCCTCGCTAGAATTCGCTCCTGCCTCCTGGAGACACCCATGCTGCCTTTATTACTTGCCTCAAGCTCGGTCTACCGCCGAGAATTGCTCGCCCGCCTGGGGCTGCCGTTCGTCTGCAGCTCACCGGACATCGACGAAAGCCGCCGCCCCGATGAATCCGCGCTCGAACTGGTAAAACGCCTGGCCCGGGAAAAAGCCTTGGCGCTAGCCGGCAGCCATCCGGCGCACCTGATCATCGGATCAGACCAGGTCGCCGTACTCGGCGAGCGCATCCTGGGCAAGCCCCATACCTTCGAAAACGCCCGTGACCAACTACTGGCCGCCAGCGGCGCCCGCGTGACGTTCCTGACCGGCCTGGCGCTGCTCAACAGCCAGACAGGCACCTGCCAGGTCGATTGCGTTCCGTTTACCGTGACGATGCGGACACTTGACCAGGCACGCGTCGAGCGCTACCTGCGAGCGGAGCAGCCGTACGACTGCGCCGGCAGCTTCAAGGCCGAGGGGCTGGGCGTGAGCCTGTTCAAGAGCACTGAAGGGCCAGACGCCACCAGCCTGATCGGCCTGCCGCTGATTCGCCTTGTGGATATGTTACTGGCCGAGGGTGTGCAGATCCCCTGAGCCACACTGGATGGCATCAACCCTCGGTAGAAATCAGCGCAACGCCGGGCCTTGGAAGCCCATCCACATCGCCAGATGCTCGGCAATGCTCGCACCCAGTTTTTTCGAGAAACGATCGAACGGCGACTCTTCGATAGTGAAATCCACCAGCTCTTTCTCGCCGATCACGTCCCGAGCCACGAAACTGGCACTGCCCAAGCCATCGATCAAGCCCAGCGGCAACGCCTGCTCCCCCGACCAGACCAGACCGGAGAACAACTCCGGATGTTCTTTGTCCTTCAGGCGCTCGCCCCGGCCTTTCTTGACGCTGGCGATGAATTGCTTGTGAGTCGTATCCAGCACACCCTGCCAGAACGCGGTTTCTTCAGGCTTTTGCGGCTGGAACGGATCAAGGAAGGATTTATGCTCGCCAGAGGTATAGACCCGGCGCTCCACGCCAAGCTTCTCCATGGTTCCGACAAAACCATAACCGGCCGCCGTCACACCAATGGAACCCACCAGACTGGCCTTGTCGGCATAAATCTGGTCTGCCGCACTGGCAATGTAATAGGCCCCGGACGCACCGAGATCGGCGATGACCGCGTAAACCTTGATGTTCGGGTGCAAGCCACGCAAGCGGACGATTTCGTCGTAAACGTAACCCGACTGCACCGGACTGCCGCCCGGACTGTTGATGCGCAGCACCACACCTTTGACCTTCGGATCCTCGAACGCTGCCCGCAGGCTACCGACGATGTTGTCCGCGCTGGCGGGCTCCTTGTCGGCGATCATGCCTTCGATGTCGATCAGCGCGGTATACGCCGAACCGCCCGCGGCGCTTTTCTCCAGGCTCATCAGCGGTGTGAACAGCATGAGCGCGGCGAAAAGATAAACAAACGTCAGCAGCTTGAAGAAGATGCCCCAGCGACGCGAACGACGCTGCTCCTGGACACTGGCCAGCAGAGTCTTTTCCAGCAGCTTCCAGCTTTTATCATCACCGTTCTCGGCGCTTGCCTTGGCCGGTGCCTTCCATTCATCCGTCATGCATGCATCCCCGTCAAAACTTAATCGGCACGCCGGCTCAACCAGGCGTGCAACTCAGGAAAATGGTCAATCGCCAGGCATGGCTCAAAAGCCTTCAATGCCTCGATTGTCTGCGCGCCGTAACTGACAGCCACCGAACTCATGCCGGCGTTACGCGCCATTTGCAGGTCGAACGACGAGTCCCCCACCATCAGCGCCTGCCCAGCCTGCACACCGCAATGAGCCAGGATTTGCTCAAGCATCAGCGGATGCGGCTTGCTGGCGGTTTCATCCGCAGCACGGGTGATGTCGAAATAATCGTCCCAACCGTGGGCTTTCAATACCCGATCCAGCCCACGCCTGGCCTTGCCGGTCGCGACGGCCATGCGATAGCCCTCGCCCCGCAGAAGCTGGAGCGTGTCCGCCACGCCATCGAACAGCGGCGAAGGCTCGGCCTCCAAGGCAATGTAGTGATCGGCGTAATGCTGGCGGAAAATAACCAACCCATCGCCATCGATGTCCGGGTAGAGGCTGCGGATCGCCTCTGGCAACCCGAGGCCGATGATGCCCTTCACCGCATAGTCGTCACGCCGCGCGAAACCCGCACGGTCAGCCGCGATATGCATGGACTCCACGATCCGACCAATGGAGTTCGCCAGAGTGCCGTCCCAATCGAATATCAACAGCTTGTAGTCAGGATGCACTCAGCCGCTCCACGGTCTTGGCCCACATTTCATCCACGGGAGCCTGCAACTTCAACTCGCCGCCATCAGGCAGCGGCACAGTCAGCATGTAGGCGTGCAGAAACAGGCGCTTGCCGCCCAGGTCGCGAATTTCCTTGGTGAAATCGTCATCGCCGTATTTGCTGTCACCGGCGATGCAATGCCCGGCATGCAGGGTGTGGACACGGATCTGGTGAGTCCGCCCGGTGACCGGCTTGGCTTCGACCATGGTGGCAAAGTCGCCGAAGCGCCGGAGCACCTTGAACACGGTCAGCGCCTCCTTGCCCTCCTCGTTGACTTCCACCATGCGCTCGCCCGAACGCAGATTGCTCTTGAGCAACGGCGCACGGACCTGCTTTACGGAGGTATCCCAACGACCACGCACCAGCGCCATGTAGCGCTTGTCGACGCCATCGCCGCGCAACTGCTCGTGCAGATGCCGCAGCATGCTGCGCTTCTTGGCGATCATCAGCAGACCGGAGGTGTCGCGATCCAGGCGATGGACCAGTTCCAGCTCCTTGGTATCCGGACGCAATTGACGAAAGGCTTCGATCACCCCGAAGCTCAGGCCGCTGCCGCCGTGGACCGCGATACCCGCGGGCTTGTTGACCACGATCAGCGCCTTGTCTTCATAGACGATCGAGGCTTCAAGGCGCTGCAACAATCCCTGGGCCAGCGGTACCGGCTCATCGCGCTCGGGCACGCGAACCGGTGGCACGCGCACGACGTCGCCGGCCTGGAGCTTGTATTCGGGCTTGATCCGACCTTTGTTCACCCGCACTTCGCCTTTGCGCAAAATGCGGTAGATCAAGGTCTTGGGCACGCCTTTGAGCCGGGCCAGCAGGAAATTATCGATTCGTTGGCCGGCATATTCCGGCGAGACCTCGAGCAGTTGAACGCCAGGGGTCGAAGGGGCAGTAGTTGTCATGGCGGCGATCATAACAATTTTTTATGGAATTGAAGCACTTAATCATTGCTGCTATAGTCGCGAACGCCGCCAAAAGTGGCTGGACAGCGGACTAGCGGTCAAAAACCGGCCCTGACCAACGCAATTCACGAGGACGAGAGGCCGTCCTACGGGGCTTTTGCTACGTAACGGTAGAGTCTACGGGTGCAACGAGCGCAGGTGACATGAGGCCTGAAATACGCCGCAAAGCAGAGTTTTGACTCGCATTGCGCGCCACATTCACGGCCAGTTCACAAAGTGCAGTCAGCCGAAGACGACCCCGAGCGAGAGCTTCGGAAACAACGCCTAAATTAGCCATGATGCGTGACCTCCCCTTTCGGAGCTCACGGTAAATGCCAACCCGCTGCGGATTCTGCGCGCGGCAGCACCCGAATTATCAGGGATACGTGTAGGGTGGAGATGTACAACCGTCGGACTGTGTAGCACTAGGCTTATATTTAGACGCTTCATCTCGTCCACAGGCGCCGGTTGATTCCTCCTCCTGACTGAGTGCTTGAGTACCAGCAAGCAGGACGCGTCCGTCGCGACTTCGCCATCATTGGGCCGAACTCGCTGGACACTGGAATGGCCTCGCCATTGCCAGGACGCACCTGACACCGACCGTGAGAAGTCGTGTGTGCCGAACGCCGTTTCCGGCAGCCCGGAAACCGACGGTACTACATGAAAAGAATGCTGATTAACGCAACTCAACCCGAAGAGTTGCGTGTTGCACTGGTAGACGGCCAGCGCCTCTACGACCTGGATATCGAATCCGGTGCACGCGAGCAGAAGAAGGCCAACATCTATAAAGGCCGGATTACTCGCATCGAACCAAGCCTTGAGGCTGCCTTTGTCGATTTCGGCTCCGAGCGCCACGGCTTCCTGCCCCTCAAAGAAATCTCCCGCGAATACTTCAAGAAGGCCCCTGAAGGCCGCGTCAACATCAAGGACGTCCTGAGCGAAGGCCAGGAAGTCATCGTCCAGGTCGAAAAAGAAGAACGTGGCAACAAGGGCGCCGCCCTGACCACCTTCATCAGCCTCGCCGGCCGTTACCTGGTCCTGATGCCGAACAACCCGCGTGCCGGTGGTATCTCCCGCCGCATCGAAGGCGAAGAGCGCAACGAACTGCGCGAAGCCCTCAACGGCCTGGTCGCACCTGCCGACATGGGCCTGATCGTGCGCACTGCCGGCCTGGGCCGCAGCAGCGAAGAAATGCAGTGGGACCTCGATTACCTGCTGCAGCTGTGGACCGCCATCAAAGAAGCCTCGCTGGATCGCTCCGCGCCATTCCTGATCTACCAGGAAAGCAACGTGATCATCCGCGCCATCCGCGACTACCTGCGCCAGGACATCGGCGAAGTGCTGATCGACAGCGTCGAAGCCCAGGACGAAGCCCTGACTTTCATTCGCCAGGTGATGCCGCAGTACGCGAGCAAGATCAAGCTCTACGAAGACAGCGTTCCGCTGTTCAACCGTTTCCAGATCGAAAGCCAGATCGAGACCGCCTTCCAGCGCGTCGTCGAACTGCCGTCCGGCGGCTCCATCGTCATCGATCCGACCGAGGCCCTGGTGTCCATCGACATCAACTCGGCGCGCGCCACCAAAGGCAGCGACATCGAAGAAACCGCCCTGCAGACCAACCTTGAAGCCGCTGAAGAAATCGCCCGTCAGTTGCGCCTGCGCGACATTGGCGGCCTGATCGTCATCGATTTCATCGACATGACCCCGGCCAAGAACCAGCGCGCCGTGGAAGAGAAGGTCCGTGAGTGCCTGGAAGCCGACCGCGCCCGCGTACAGGTCGGTCGTATCTCGCGTTTCGGCCTGCTGGAAATGTCCCGTCAGCGCCTGCGTCCATCGCTGGGTGAAAGCAGCGGCATCGTTTGCCCTCGCTGCAACGGCACCGGCATCATCCGTGACGTTGAATCGCTGTCCCTGGCAATCCTGCGCCTGATCGAAGAAGAAGCCCTGAAAGACCGCACCGCCGAAGTCCGCGCCCAGGTCCCGATCCCGGTGGCCGCGTTCCTGCTCAACGAAAAACGCAACTCGATCACCAAGATCGAACTGCGCACCCGTGCCCGTATCGTCATCCTGCCGAACGATCACCTCGAGACGCCGCACTTCGAAGTGCAGCGCCTGCGCGATGACAGCCCGGAAGCCCACACCAACCAGTCCAGCTACGAAATCGCCGCTGCCGCCGCCGAAGTGGAAGAAGTCCAGCCGGCCGCCGCCGCCACTCGCACCCTGGTTCGCCAGGAAGCGGCGGTCAAGACCGCCCCAGCCCGCGCCAACGCTCCGGTCCCGAGCGAAGTCTCCGCCCCGGTTGCCGCACCCGCCGCCGTGCCAGAACCAAGCCTGTTCAAGGGCCTGGTGAAGTCGCTGGTCAGCCTGTTCGCCACCAAGGAAGAGCCAGCGACCCCTGCCGTTGTCGCCAAGCCTGCCGCCACCGAGCGTCCAGCCCGCAACGAAGAACGTCGCAATGGTCGCCAGCAGACCCGCAACCGCAACGGTCGTCGCGACGAAGAGCGCAAGCCGCGCGAAGAACGTGCACCGCGTGAAGAGCGCGCGCCACGTGAGCCGCGTGAAGAACGCCAGCCACGCGAAGCCCGCGAGGAAACGCCAGCGACTCCAACCGTAGCCCGTGAAGAGCGCGCACCGCGCCCACCACGTGAAGAGCGTCAGCCGCGCGCACCGCGTGAAGACCGCAAGCCGCGTGGCGAGCGTGAAGAACGTGTCCGCGAACTGCGTGAGCCACTGGATGCCGCACCCGCCGCCGCTGGCGCCGCACCGGCTGAAGAGCGCCCGGCCCGCCAGCCTCGCGAAGAACGCGCACCGCGTCAGCCGCGTGAAGAGCGTCAACCACGCGTCGAGGAGGCAGCCGCTGCCAGCGAAGAAGAAGTGCTGAACAGCGAAGAGCAGTTGCAGGAAGACGGCCAGGACAACGCCGAAGGCGATCGTCCACGCCGCCGCTCCCGTGGCCAGCGTCGTCGCAGCAACCGCCGCGAGCGTCAACGTGATGCTAATGGCAACGTGATCGAGGGTTCGGAAGAGTCCGAATCCGCCGAGAACGCCGAAGCGCCAAGTGGCGCGGATCTGGCCGCAGGCCTGGCCGTCACTGCGGCAGTGGCCAGCAGCGCGATCAGCGCCCCGGCCGAAGCCCAGGCACACGAGCAGGCTGAACGCGCCACCGCTGCGGTGGAAGATGCCCCGGTTGAAGCGCCAGTCGTCGAAGCGACCACGCCAGTGCAAACCACCGCTTCGCCAGAAGTGGAACTCGCACCGGTTCCCGACGCCGAGCCTGAAGCCCAAGCCGCCGAGCCAGCACCGGTCGTCGAGCAGCCAGTGGCCGTCGCCGAACCTGCCGTCGAAGCTGTAGCGCAGGAAACCCCGGCCGAGGAAGTTGCACCCGAGCCTGTGCGTGAAGAGCAGACGACGTTCAACTGGAACGCAGAACCCGCGGCGCCAGCGCCAGTCGCCGAGCCTGAGCCAGTGAAAACCGTCGAAGCGCAAGTGATCGAGCCGGTGGTCGAAGCTGCCCCGGTGGAAGAGCCTGCGCCCGTGATCGAGGCTCCTGCGGTTGTCGAGGCTCCGGCCCCGGTTGAGGCACCTGCACCTGTCAGCGCCTTGGCTCCGAATGGCCGCGCTCCGAACGATCCGCGTGAAGTGCGCCGTCGCAAGCGTGAAGCCGAGCGTCTGCAGAAGGAAGCCGAACAGGCCGCCGCTGCCGCTGCCCAGGCGCCTGCCGCCGAACCGGCGCCAGCCGTGGAAGTCGTCGAAGCCCCTGCCCCGGTTGCTGAAACCGCAGCAGAGCCGGCGATCGACGAACCTCAGCAGTCCGCTGAAGAAGTTGCACCGCACCACCCTGAAGCCCTGGAAAAAGAGCACGAGCCTAAACCTCACGCCTGATTCCACCGCCCAGTAAAAAACCCCGCCTGGTAATGCCAGGCGGGGTTTTTTTATGCCTCAGTGGATCTGACCGAGTGAGTTATCTAAAAACCAGTGCCTCAGGCACATCGACATCCCACGTCACACCCGCATCGTCCACCGGCACTTGGACCACGTGCGCCCCGGCGAACAGCACCTTGGCGCCGCGATCACCAGTCAAGGCCATCAGTTGCGGACCCAACGCGCGACCAAATCCCACCGGATGCCCATACTCCCCGGCAAGCACCGGCACGCTGATGCCCTCCTCGCGCATCCCCGCCACCACCCGTTCGAAGCTCGACGGCAAAATGAAAGGCATGTCGCCCAACACGACCAGCCAGCCGTCAAGGTCCGGGCACGCCTGGACGCCGGCGGCAATGCTGTCGCCCAGGCCGGGCGAGTCCAGCTCCACGTAATCGCACCCGTAGGCCTGGGCCATGCGAATGGCCTGCGGACGATCGTTGCGGGTCACCAGCACGCGCTTTTCCAGGGAGGACGGTAAATTGACCAGCACATGTTCGATCACTGAGCGCACCGCACCGTCACGCCCGGTGCAATCCGCCAGCAACTTATCCTTGTCGGCACCGACAACCTCACGGAAACGGCGACCCGATCCCGCCGCAAGAATGATCACGCCAATGGACCCAGTCATAACCTGCTCCTTTGTGGCTTACAGCGGTTTCTTTTGACGCAGTTCGATGCCATTTTTGATGGCAACGATTTCCGCCAGCAACGACAAGGCGATTTCCGCGGGTGTGTGGCTGCCGATGTGCAAGCCGATAGGGCCATGCAGCCGTTCGATGGCCTGTGCCGACAAGCCTAGCTGAGCCAGGTTGTCCCGGCGTTTCTGGCTGTTGACCCGCGACCCCAGGGCGCCCACATAAAAGGCCTTGGAATCGAGGGCGGTCAACAAGGCCATGTCGTCCAGGCGCGGATCATGGGTCAGCGCCACGATCGCCGTGCGCTCATCCGTCTGGATGCTCAGCACCGCTTCGTCGGGCATGCCGGTCACGAAGCGGCCGTGCTGCTCCTCCCAGCCGTAGACGAATTCCTTGCGCGGATCGCAGATCAGCACTTCGAAATCCAGCAGTCGGGCCATCTCCGCGACGTAACGGGACAGCTGTCCAGCGCCGATCAACAGCAGCCGCCAACGCGGGCCATAAATTGCCCGCAGTGTCTCGCCATCAAACACTAAAGCATCGCTTTTACTGGCCGGCACCAACGACACGCTACCGGTGGCGATGGTCAATTCCCGGGCGACAATCTCATGGGCCTCGCAACGCTCCAGCAAGTCGCTGATCCACTGGGGATCGCCCACTCGCTCTTCCGTCAGGCGCAAGGTGCCGCCGCACGGCAGGCCGAAGCGCGCCGCCTCCTCGCGGGTGACGCCATAGGTGATCAGTTGCACCGGCGGACCGTCCGCCGGAATTCGGCCGTCGTGCAGCCGGGCGATCAAGTCATCCTCGACACAACCGCCCGACACCGAACCGATTACCACGCCATCCTCGCGCAGGGCCAGCATGGCGCCAGGAGGCCGTGGCGCGGTGCCCCAGGTCTGGACCACGGTGAACAACACCACGCGCTGCCCGGCGCGGCGCCACTCCAGCACGCTGCGCAGGACATTCAGGTCAACGCTGTCCATCAGGCTTTGGCCTGTTGCCAGCCTTGCAGCTGATAACGCACGGGCAGATCGCGGATACGCTTGCCGGTGGCAGCAAAAATCGCGTTGCACAGCGCCGGCGCGATCGGCGGCACGCCTGGCTCACCCACGCCGCCCAAGGGAACTTCACCCGGCGGCGTGACCAGATGCACCGCCACTTCCTTGGGCGCCAGGGACATGCGCGCCACTTCGTACATGTGGAAGTTATCCTGCTGGACCTTGCCGTCCTTGAAGCTGATCTCGCCGACCATCGCGTTGCCCAAGCCCATGACGCAGGCGCCTTCGAACTGGGAGCGGATGCGCTCGGGGTTGATCCGTGGCCCACAATCCACGGCAATGTCGGCCTTGTGCACCATCACCGTGCCGTCATCCTTGACCTCGACTTCGATCGCCGCCGCGACGTAAGTGACAAAGCTGTAATGCACCGCCAGGCCCAACCCCCTTCCCTTGGGCAATTCACGTCCCCAACCGGCGGCTTTCGCGGCAGTCTCCAGCACGGTACGGATCCGCGCCGTATCGATGGGATAACGCTCGGGCGATTCGCCGTAGTTCCAATCGTCGTTCAGGCTGTTCGGATTGATCTTGCGGTCCGGCCCCAGCAACTTGAGGTGATACTTCAGCGGATCCTGGCCGGCCTTGTGGGCCAATTCGTCGATGAAGCTCTGGATCGCAAAACCGTGGGGAATATTCGACACCGAGCGGTACCAGCCCACCCGGGTGTGGGCCACCGCCTCGGGATTTTCCAGGCGCATGTTGGGAACGGCGTAAGCCATGTTGGTCACGCCCATGCCCACTTCGAACGGTGCTTCGTGGGTCATGCCCGGCGCGAACAACGCGGTGATGGTCGGAGCCACGGTGCGATGCAGCCAACCGGAGGGCAATCCGTCCTTGTTCAGGCTGGCCTTCAGGTATTCGGCCGATACAGTGTGGAAATACGAGTGATGGATATCGTCCTCGCGGGTCCATTGCACCCGTACCGCCTGGCCGGGAAACTCCTTGGCGAGCACGGCGGCTTCGACGACAAAATCGGGTTTCGACTTGCGCCCGAAGCCACCGCCCAGCAACGTGATGTTCACCGTGACGTTCTCGAAAGGGATGCCCAGGCGCTCGGCGACGCGCTCGCGGGTCACCTGCGGTGCCTGGCTCGGCGCCCAGGCTTCGCAGTGGCCATCCTCGAACCGGGCGACGGCGACCATCGGCTCCATGGGGGACTGGGACAGGTGCGGCAGATAATATGAAGCCTCCAACGTCGAATCGGCCTTGGCCAATGCGCCATCGAGATCACCGGTGCTGCGCAAGACTTTTCCAGGCTTGCGAGCAGCCGCTTCCAGTTCCTTGCGGTAGGCGATGGAGTCGTAACCGACGTTCGGGCCGTCGTCCCACTCTATTTTCAGCGCTTCGCGGCCCTTGATCGCTGCCCAGGTATTTTTCGCCACCACCGCCACGCCGCCCAGAGGTTGGAATTCGGAGGGCAATGGGCGCCCCTCGATCTGCACCACCTTGACCACGCCCGGTACTTTCAACGCCGCGCTGCTGTCGACGCTCTTGACCTTGCCGCCATAGACCGGCGGACGCGCGATGACGGCATAGAGCATGCCGTCGAAATGCACGTCGGCACCGAAGACTGCGCGACCGTTGACGATGTCCGCGCCGTCGATGGCACGGGTCGCCTCCTTGCCGATGTAACGAAATTCCGAAGGCTGTTTGAGGCGCAGGCTCTCGCGGGCCGGCACCGGCAAGGCACTGGCGGCGGCAGCCAAGGCGCCATAACCCAGCTCCCGCCCGGAAGGCTGGTGCACCACTTTGTGCAGCTGCGCGCGGCATTCGCCTACCGGCACGTTCCATTGTGCAGCGGCGGCCAGTTCCAACATGGTCCGGGCGGCGGCACCGCAACGGCGCATCGGCTCGTACCAATGGCGCATGCTGCGCGAGCCGTCGGTGTCCTGGTTGCCGAAGCGCGCCTCATCTGCCGGTGCCTGCTTGACCTTGACCAGCGCCCAGTCGGCGTCCAGTTCGTCGGCCACCACCATGCTCAGGCTGGTGCGCACACCCTGGCCCATCTCGGAACGGTTGCAGATCACCGTCACGCTGCCGTCGGCGGCAATGCTCACGTAAACCTTGGGGTCGTCGACCGCGCCGTTGGGCATGCCCTCGGCGCCAAATTTCTTTTCCTCGGCAAAGGCATCCGGCAGGCCCCACGTGGCCGCCAGCACCAGCACACCGGTGGCGCTCGCACCTTTCAGGAAGCCACGACGGCTGAGGTTGCTCAGGACAAAATCATCGGGCAAGTGGCTCATGCCTTGGCCTCCTTCAGGTGGGTGGAGGCTTGGCGAATCGCGGTCTTGATCCGGTTATAAGTGCCGCAGCGGCAGAGGTTGCCGACCATGGCTTCTTCGATCTGCTCGTCGCTGGGGTTGGGGTTGGTCTTGAGCAGGGCCGTAGCAGACATGATCTGCCCGCCCTGGCAGAAACCGCACTGCGCCACCGCGGTATCCAGCCAGGCTTTCTGCACCACCTGCCCGACCGGGTCGACGTGAAGCGCGTCGATGGTGCTGACGTTCTGCCCCTTCACCGAGCCGATCGGCGTGATGCAACTGCGTGCGGGGGCACCGTCGATGTGAATGGTGCAGGCGCCGCACAAGCCCATGCCGCAGCCGAACTTGGTGCCGTTGTAACCGGCCACGTCACGGATCGCCCACAGCAGCGGCATGTCCTCGGTCACATCCAGTTGGTGGTCTTTTCCATTGAGTTTCAGGGTAATCATGGGCACGCCCGCATCGTCATCGAGTTATGGGGTCGAGCCATCTGCCGTTTGGTTATCGGTTCGGTGTCGCAGACTGGCTCAGGCTAATCGGGCTCTCTTGTGCACACGCGAGCAAGCGTCTGCACCGGGCCTCAGGGATGCGTATGCTCGCATCGTCAGCCCATTAAATTAACCCAGGATCAAGCAAAACGCCCTGCACAATCCTGCACGAATGGTTTTGTGCAGCCTGTCCAGGGCGTTTTATCCGGCGCTTGCGAAGCGCGGTTCAGTACCGATTGGGTTCCATTTCCAGCTCGACCTGAAAACGTTCGGCAATGTCCTTCTGGATGCGCCGGGCCAGCTCCAGCAGTTGCAGGCCGGTGGCATTGCCGTAGTTGACCAACACCAGCGCCTGCAATTTATGCACCCCGGCGTCGCCATCGCGAAAGCCCTTCCAGCCGGCGTGCTCGATCAGCCAGCCAGCGGCGATCTTCATCTGGCCGTCGGGCTGTGGATAAGCCACCAGGTCCGGGTATCGGGCCTTGAGTTGCGCCACGTGGGAGGCCGGCACCAACGGGTTCTTGAAGAAACTGCCGGCATTGCCCAACACCGCTGGGTCTGGCAGTTTTTCGCTGCGGATACTGCAGATGGCCCGGCTGACATCGCTGGGCGTCGGCTGGTTGATGCCTTGCTCGGTCAACCGTTGGCGTACTGGGCCGTATTCCAGATGCAGATGGGCGGCACGACTGAGGGCAAAACGCACCCGCAGGATCAGCCAGCGACCCGCCTGCTGCTTGAAAAGGCTGTCGCGGTAGGAGAAATCGCATTCTTCAAGGGTGAAATCGCGCAGTTCGCCGGTCTGGCGATCCAGCGCGGTGAGGCCAGCAAAGACGTCCTTTATCTCCACCCCGTAGGCGCCGATGTTTTGCATCGGTGCCGCGCCCACGGTGCCGGGGATCAGGCTGAGGTTCTCCAATCCAGACCAACCTTGCGCCAGCGTGTGCTGGACGAAGGGATGCCAGGGTTCCCCGGCTTCGGCCTCGATCACCACCCGCTCGCCATCATCGCTGAGCAGGCGGATCCCCTGGCTGGCCATGCGCACCACCAAGGCGTCGATGTCGCCGGTCAGCAACAGGTTGCTGCCGCCGCCAATCACCAGCAACGACACGGCATGCTCGGCGGCATAGGCCAGCGCCTGGCGAACATCCGCATCGCTGTGGGCTTCGGCGAACAGCCGGGCGCTGACATCCACGCCAAAGCTGTTGAATGGCTTGAGGCTGACACCCGCCTGGACGTGCAAGGTCATAACCGCCCCTTCAGTTCGACCACCAGGCGATCCGTGGCACGTTCAATCAAATCCAACACTTGCTCGAAACCTTGCTCACCGTCGTAGTAAGGGTCTGGTACGTCATCGAGTTCCGCCTCGTAACGACGCAGGAACAGGTCCAGTTCAGCCCTGGCATTGGTCGGTTGCAGGACTTTGAGATTGCGCAAGTTGCTGCTGTCCATCGCCAGGATCAGGTCATAGGCGGCGAAATCGGCACGGGACACTTGCCGGGCACGCTGGGCCGACAAATCGTAGCCGCGCCGCAGGGCTGAGGCCTGGCTGCGCTTGTCCGGCGCCTTGCCGACGTGCCAGTCACCGGTTCCGGCGGAGGCGACCTCCACCTGATCGTCCAACCCGGCTTCGCGCAACTTGTGGCGCAAGATGCCTTCGGCCGTGGGCGATCGGCAGATATTGCCGAGGCAGACAAACAAAACCCGCATCAGGCCTCCAGCAAGCGCCGAACGCGCTCGAGATCTTCAGCGGTATCAACGCCGGTCGGCGGAGCGATCAGTGCATCGGCCACGTGGATTCGTACGCCGTGCCACAGGGCACGCAACTGTTCCAGCGCTTCGGTGTTTTCCAGCCAGCACGGTCCCCAGGCCACGAAGTCGTGAAGGAAGCCGGCGCGGTAGGCGTAGATGCCGATATGGCGGCGGTACGGCACGCCTTCGGGCATTACGTCGCGGCTTTGCGCGAAGGCATCCCGCGCCCAGGGCAATGTCGCGCGGCTGAAGGTCAAGGCCAGGCCATTAAGGTCGCTGATCACCTTGACCACGTTGGGATTGAACAACGCTTGCACGTCGTCGATCGGCTCAGCCAGGGTCGCCATGCGCGCTTCGGGATGGGCCGCCAGGTTAGCCGCGACCTGATCGATCACGCTGGGCGGGATCAACGGCTCATCGCCTTGTACGTTGACCACGATGGCGTCGGCCTCAAGGCCCAGTTTCGTGGCGACTTCCGCCAGGCGATCGGTGCCGGAATTATGATCTTCGCGGGTCAGCACCACTTCGGCGCCAAACGCCTCGCAGGCTTCGACGATGCGCGCATCGTCGGTCGCGACCACCACGCGCTGGGCGCTGCTTTTGCTGGCCTGTTCCCAGACGTGCTGGATCATCGGCTTGCCGGCGATCAACAGCAACGGCTTGCCGGGCAGGCGCGTCGAGGCAAAACGCGACGGAATGACGACGGTGAAGGCTGTGGTCATTTATCCAGGCGCTCGTCAGTGGTCAGGGTGCGGGCTTCGCTCTCGAGCATCACCGGGATGCCGTCGCGAATCGGATAGGCCAGGCCGGCACCCTTGCTGATCAGCTCGGTCTTGTCGGCGCTGAGCTTGAGCGGGCCTTTGCAAACTGGGCAGGCCAGAATATCGAGCAACTTGGTGTCCATGGTTTTCCCCTGGTAAAGATTTCTAAGGCAAGAGCCGATCCGGCAACAGGCGCATCAACTGCGTATCGAACCAGGCCGCGAAGGCCGGGGACGGCGCGGCGTCCACCGCCAGGTACCACCAATCCGGTGCGGCGAAGGCACGGCACTTGACCGCGTCTTTTTCCGTCATGATCACTGGCAGGGCTGGCGTGAAATTCAAGGCCTGGGCACTGTATTCGGCGTGATCGGCAAACCCGTGCGGTATGGGCCGCCAGTGTAGCGTTTCGAGGGTCTTGAAGAAACGCTGCGGATTGCCGATACCGGCCACGGCGTGCAGGGCCTGGCCGGCTGGAAAGTGGTCGAGAGCGCGCCGTTCTCCACTGGCGAGGTTCACCAGGGCGGTGGGCCGCAATTCGAAAGCGAAGCCGTCTTCGCGGTCGGCGCTGGCGCCGTTGTACAACACCGCATCGACCGATTGCAGGCGTTCGACCGGTTCGCGCAACGGACCGGCCGGCAGGCAACGGCGGTTGCCGAGGCCGCGGGCGTTGTCGATCAGTACCAGTTCAAGGTCCCGGGCCAGGCGGTAATGCTGCATGCCGTCGTCGGACAGGATCAGGTCCAGCGGCTCGGCTTCCAGCAGCGCGCGGACTGCGCGACTGCGATCAGGGTCGATCATCAACGGCACGCCGGTGCGCTGGACGATCAGCAGCGGCTCGTCACCCGCGATGTCGGCGCCCTGCTCGGCCTGGACCCGCCAAGGCAGTTGCGGCGGCTTGGCACCATAGCCACGGCTGACCACGCCAACCCGCAAGCCACTGCGCTGGCAATGTTCGATCATCCACAGGATCAGCGGCGTCTTGCCCGTGCCGCCAACGGTAATATTGCCGACCACGATCAGCGGCACGGGCGGTTGATAGATCTCGCCGCCGCCCGCCAGGAAGCGTTCGCGCTTGCTCTTCACCACACGTCGATACAGCCATTCCAGCGGTCGCAACAGCGTCAGGGCCGGGTGACCTTCATACCACGCGGCGAGCAATCGATCGGACATGGCCATCAGGGTGCCGGCGCCGCCTCGACCGTCGTCATGCGCAGGTGGCTGAAGCCGAGCTTGCCGGCAGCATCCATGGCAGTGATAACGGATTGGTGAGGGGTCTTGCCGTCGGCGCTGATGGACAACGGCAGGCTGGTGTCACCGCCGGATTCCTTCTGCAGGGCCTCGATCAGGCTCGCCAGGTCGCTTTTTGGCAGCAAATGGTTGTTCACCGAGAACGCGCCTTCGGCGCTGATGGTGACTTCCAGGTTCTTCAACTGCTGGTCTTCGGCGGGCGAACCACTGACCGCTTGCGGCAATTCGACCTTGAGCTGGGTCTCCCGGGTGAACGTGGTGGTCACGACGAAAAACAGCAGCAGGATGAACACCACGTCGATCAGCGACGCGAGATTGATCTCGATGTTTTCCCGTGGTTTGCGGCGGAATTTCACTGCTTGCCCCCGGCCAGGTCCACGTCACGGTCGCCCTGCACCACCTCGACCAGCTTGATGGCTTCCTGCTCCATGCCCACCACCAATTCGTCGACGCGGCGTTGCAGGAATCGGTGGAAGAACACGGCTGGGATACCGACCATCAGGCCTGCGGCGGTGGTGATCAGGGCCTTGGAAATACCACCTGCCAACACCGCGGCGTTGGTGGTCATGCCAGAGCCGGTAAAGGCACTGAAAATATCGATCATGCCCAGCACCGTGCCCAGCAGGCCCAGCAATGGGGACATGGCCGCGATGGTCCCCAGGGCATTGAGGTAGCGCTCCAGATCATGAATGACCCGCGCGGCAGCTTCTTCAATGCATTCCTTCATGATCTCGCGACCATGCTTGGAGTTCGCCAGGCCCGCCGCAAGAATCTCTCCCAGAGGAGAACTGGCTCGCAGCTCCTTGAGCTTGTCCTTGTTCAGCTGTTTGTCCTTGATCCAGACCCAGACCTGCCCGAGCAGATGCTCCGGGGTCACGCGACTGGCCCGCAGGGTCCACAGGCGTTCGGCAACGATACCCAGTGCCGCGATGGAACTCAGAATGATCGGCAACATCATCCAACCGCCGGATTTGACCAATTCCCACACAGTGACAGCCCCCTCGAAAAAGTGCGCCACTTTATCATACAGACTCGCCGTGCAGACCCGCCCGGCCGACAACACGCCAAGAACGATGAGCCAGATCAATGCTGCATCGATGTGCCAGCGGGTGGCGGCTCACGCCAGTAGCGACGCTCGCCGGCTTGGATGTGCGCCGGCCCGAACGCGCCCAGCTGCAGACGAATGGCACCCTGTTCGGCACTGTCATAGATTGTCATGCCCAACCTTCGATACCGCTCCATCACCCACGGATGTGGATGGCCGAATGCGTTGTTTCGACCTCGGGAGATCAATACCGAATGAGGCTGGAGGCGCGTCAGCAACGCCATCGACGATGAGCTGCGGCTGCCATGGTGCGGAGACGCCAACCATTGGGTCGGTACCCCCAGCGGACCGTCAAGCAAGGCGCGCTCGGCATGGGTGTCGATGTCACCCGTCAGCAACAATCGCTCGCCGCCGGCCTCCACCAGCAAGACGCAGGACGTCTGGTTACTCTCGACAGCCGACGCCCATCGCCAGAGCTCGAACCTGACCCCGTCCCACTCCCAGCCTTCACCGCTATCGCACGGGCCCGCCTGTAGATCGACGGGCAGCGCAGTGGGGTCGCCGCTGATCACCCGGGTCGTCGGCAGCCCGTTGCGCACGGCGCGAGCACCGCCAGCGTGATCTGCATCCGCGTGGCTGAGCAACATCAGGTCCAATCCGCGCACGCCGAGCTTGCGCAACGTCGGCACCACCACACGTTCGCCCGCATCGGCGTCACCAAAGCGCGGCCCCGCGTCATATAACAAGGCATGGCGACGGGTGCGCACCAAGACCGCCAGCCCCTGGCCAACGTCCAATTGCCAGATTTCGGCCTGCCCCCAAGGCACTTCTTCCCGTGGAGGAAAAACGATCAGCAACAGCATCGGCCAACCCAGGATCCGCAACGGCAGGCCCTTGGGCAACAGCAGCAACAAAGCACCGAGCGTCGCAAGGGCCCAAGCCCATAACGGCAAGGCGGGAGGCGCCCAAGCCGGTATTCGCCCGGCTGCCAGGGCAAGCCCCTTGAATAGCAAATCGAGCAATCCACCGGCGATCCATAAAAGGCTTTCACCCATGAACGGGACCGGCAGCAACGCCGTGCCAAGCAGCGCCGCAGGCAATACCAACAGGCTGATCCAGGGCACCGCCAGCAAGTTGACCAACGGACCGCTGAGACTGACCGGCAAACCCAGTATCAGCAACAACGGGCAAAGGCCGAGCGCAATCAGCCACTGGGCGCGGGTCCAGGTCTGCCACCAGCGCCAGGGCCCCAGGCGAGCACCGAACGTGAACATCAATATGGCCACGGCGGCAAACGACAACCAGAACCCTGGCCGCAGGCTCGCCAGCGGGTCCAGCACCAGCACTCCAACGAAGGCCAACAGCCAGGCCCACCAAGGCTTCGCCTGCCGGAAGCGCAAGCGCCACAACAGCACCAGCCCGATCATGGCGCAGGCCCGCCGCACCGGCACCTCGAACCCGGCGAGCAAGCCGTAACCCAGGGCAGCGGCAAAAGCCAGCGCACAAGCCCAGGGCAGCCACGGCAGACGCGACGGCCATGCGCCATAACGCGCCGCGCCGGCCACCAGCAGATAAACCAGGCCGGCAAGCAAGCCGATATGCTGTCCGGAGATCACCAGTAGGTGGACAGTGCCGGTGTCTTGCAGCACCTGCCAATCTTCCCGGGCCAGACCGGCACCGTCGCCGAGAACCAACGCCATTAGCGCGCCGGAGCGCCCCTGGGCATCGACTCTTGCCAGCGCCTGGCGCACCCCATCGCGCCAGGCGCCTTGGGCCGGCTGCACCCGCCAACCATCCTTGACCGAGCCGGTGGCGCCAATGCCCCGGCTCAGCAACCACGCTTCATAGTCGAAGCCGTGGGGATTGAGCAGCCCGGCGGGCCTTTTGAGCTTGACCGCCAGGCGCCATTTTTCACCGCTGTTGACCGCCGGCCCGTCGTACCAGGCCAGGCGCATCAACGTCGGCAAGCGTGTGCGTCGGGATTGAGCGTCGGCCAGTTCGAAACGCACCACGCCGTCACTCTGTTGCGGCAAGCCGACGACACGCCCCTCGACCCAGCGGGTCTCACCTTCCAGCGCGGCGGGTAACCGGTCGTCCAATGCTAGCTGCGCCGAGAAACAGGCCCATGCCAGCCCGAAGAAAAAGAAGCCCACCGGGTAAAGGCGAGATGGCAACACCATCAACGCCAAGATAGACATGGCTGCGATCAGCCACAGCGGTGGCAATACCGGTAGAAAAATCGGCGCCAGCAGCCCCGATGCAAGCGCGACCATTGCTCTGCGCATAAGCTCATCCTTGAGAGTTCCCTCTCAGGCTTAGCCGGTTAATGGCACCGCGCGCGTTATCAATTGTCACAAAGTCTGAATCTGCCGGCCGTAGAATCCGGACATACTTGCGACCTGACTGCTTTGATCCCACCGAGAAGCCTTATGCCCCGGCGCCTATTCAAACGTTACATGCCTGACCCAGCGAGCATTCGGGAACACAAGTCCTTACGCTTTCTCGGTACCCTGCTTCACGATCCGAACCTTTGGCACCTCAATCGCCATTCAGTGGCGCGGGCGATGGCCGTCGGCCTGTTCGCCGCGTTTCTGCCTATCCCTTTGCAAATGCTGCTGGCCGCGGCGCTGGCCGTCACGGTGCGTGGCAATATTCCGATTGCGGTGAGCCTGGTCTGGTTGACTAACCCCATCACGATGCCTGCGGTGTTCTTCTGCACTTATCAAACCGGTGCCTGGCTGATGGATGTGCCAGCCCGGACGCTGCCGGATGAGCTGACCTGGGAGTGGATCACCAATCAGTTGTCGACGTTGTGGCAGCCGTTTTTGCTGGGGTCTGTGGTGACGGGGTTGGTGCTTGGCGCGTTGGCGTATTTTGTCACCATGGCGTATTGGCGGTGGTGGGTGACGCGGCAGTGGCGGCGGCGTAAGAAAAGCCGGATGTGAAATGCAAAAGGCCTCCAACAATTGGAGGCCTTTTCGTTCCGCTCGAGACGGTGGCGCATGAAACTACCGGCTCAAGTCCGCATCCCCCGCCCACTCACCAACAACCGCGCGCATCCTACATAAAGCACCACAGTCGCCACCACCATGAACGTAATCGCAATACTGATGCGAATGTCCGAAACCCCAAGGATCCCGTAGCGGAAAGCGTTAACCATGTGCAGCACCGGGTTGGCCAGCGATACGGTCTGCCAGAACGGTGGCAGCAGGGAGATCGAGTAGAACACTCCGCCCAGGTAGGTCAACGGCGTGAGCACGAAGGTCGGGATGATGGAAATGTCATCGAAGTTACGCGCAAACACGGCGTTGATGAAACCGAGTAACGAAAAGATCGTGGCCGTCAGAACCACAACCAGGATCGTCAACCCCAGGTGATGCACTTGCATGTCAGTGAAGAACAATGACAGCAGCGTCACGATCAAACCCACCGCCAGCCCTCGCAGCACGCCGCCCAAGGTAAAGCCGATCAGGATCGTGTGAGGCGAAACCGGCGAGACCATCAGTTCTTCGATCGAGCGCTGGAACTTGCTGCCGAAGAAACTCGACACGACGTTGCCGTAGGAGTTGGTGATCACCGACATCATGATCAGCCCAGGCACGATGTAGTCCATGTACGTGAAGCCGCCCATGTCGCCGATCTGCCGGCCGATCAGGTTGCCGAAGATGACGAAATACAGAACCATCGTGATGGCCGGCGGCAGCAGGGTCTGCGGCCAGATCCGCATGAAGCGCCGGACTTCCCGGTACACGATGGTATTGAGGGCAATCAGGTTGGGGCGCAATTCGGAACTCATACCGCCACCTTCGCCAGGTTTTTCTCCACCAGGGACACGAACAACTCCTCAAGGCGATTGGTTTTGTTACGCAGGCTCAGCACTTCGATGTTCTGCAGGGCCAACTGGGTGAACAACCCGGTGATACCAGCGGCTTTGTCGACCTGGACTTCCAGTGTGTGGCGGTCCACCAGCCGGGCGGGATAGCCAACGAGCTGCGGCACGACACTCAGGTCATGCTTGAGGTCCAGCAGGAAGGTTTCCACATGCAACTGGCTCAGCAACTGGCGCATGCTGGTGTTTTCGACGATGGTGCCGTGATCGATGATGCCGATGTTGCGGCACAGCTGCTCGGCCTCTTCCAGGTAGTGCGTGGTGAGGATGATGGTGATGCCTTTCTGGTTCAGCTCGGTCAGGAAGGTCCACATCGAACGGCGTAGCTCGATGTCCACACCCGCGGTCGGTTCGTCGAGGATCAGCAGGCGCGGCTCGTGCACCAGCGCACGGGCAATCATCAGGCGCCGCTTCATGCCCCCGGACAACGAACGGGACGGCACGTCGCGCTTGTCCCACAACCCTAGTTGGGTCAGGTACTGTTCAGCGCGCTCATTGGCGACCTTCGGCGGGATACCGTAGTAACCGGCCTGGGTCACGACGATGTCGAAGGTCTTTTCGAATTGGTTGAAATTGAATTCCTGGGGCACCACGCCAATGCAACGCTTGAGCGCGGCGGGTGAGCGGTCCAGGTCATGACCGAAGACATTTACCGTACCGCCGGACTTGTTCACCAGGGTGGAAAGGATGCCGATGGTGGTGGATTTGCCCGCGCCGTTGGGGCCAAGCAAGGCGAAGAAATCACCTTCGGCAACGTCCAGATCGATACCACTCAGGGCCTGGAAACCGTTGCCGTAGGTTTTGGTTAACTGCCTTATGGACAGAGCGGAACTCATATCGGATTACGCACCAAGAAGGGGAAGAGAAGAATAGATAAGGGCGTGCGGCGAGTAATACAACCACGTCGCACGAAGGCAATGGTGCGTGGCGTCGCCGCACAAGTACAGTGAAGTGTGTCGATAGTAAGTATTAAGTCAACGCGGTCATGACGGCTTTTCGATAGGCTGGACGCTGCGTGAGCCGTGCATACCAGGCCTCCAGGTGCGGCAGGTCGACGCGCTCGATGGGCATCTCGAACCAGGCATAGATGAAGCTGCCCAAGGGAATGTCGCCGATGCCGATTTCACTGCCCGAGAGGTAAGGCTGTTCGGCCAAGGCCTGCTCCACCATTGCCAGCAAGTCGCCGCATTCCTTGATTCCCGCGTTGATGGCCGCCCAGTCCTGTTGCTCGGATGGGGTGCGCAACACGCCCCAGAATACCGTGCGAAACGGGGCAGCGAAGCTGGACGTGGTCCAATCCATCCATTTTTCAGCCCGGGCTCGGGCTTGAACGTCAGCGGGGTACCAGGCCGAACCCGGGGCATGACGAGCTGCGAGGTAACGCACGATGGTGTTGGATTCCCAGAGCACGAAGCCGTCGTCCTCGATCATCGGGACGCGGCCGTTGGGGTTCTTCGCACGGTACTCAGGTGTGTCCACCACACCGAACGCCCCGCCCGCATCGATGGCCTGGTAAACCAGGCCCAGCTCTTCGGCGCACCATAACGCCTTGCGCACGTTCGATGAATTCTTCCGGCCCCAGATCATCAGCATCACGGTTTCCTCATTGGATAAATGCCGCAGCAGCATACGCCGGATCAAGCGCGACTCAAATCACCCCGAACATCGCCTATCCATCCACAGTCCTGACTCGCGGAAACGACGTATCGGCCAAACAATGGCGTTTTCTCACGCTGGCAACGAACGATTTCCCACGGCTGTTGCCAACCAGACTGGCGCAATGTGTCGAGGGTTTCCCACGAAATCAGTCACATCGCGCCTACCGCCGGTTTTGCAGGGGCCGTCTAAGCTCTGAAGGTCGGTTTGCCTTGGTTCACGGAGGATCACTTATGCTGTTGTTGTGGATATTGGTGCTGGTCGTTGGGATAGCCTGGCTGGCGCACCGTCGCACCGCCCCGCTGCCCGCGCTGGGCATCGTCGCGGTCTATTTGCTCGTCATGGGGGTTTCCAGCCACGCCCCCGGTTGGCTGATGCTGATTCTGTGGCTGGCGCTCGCCGTCGTCGCTGCCCCGCTGTTGCTGCCAGACCTGCGCCGCAAGTATTTCAGCGCGCCGATGTTCGACTGGTTCCAGAAGACCTTGCCGCCCATGTCGCAGACCGAACGCGATGCCATCGACGCCGGCACGGTGTGGTGGGACGGCGAGCTTTTCAGTGGTCGCCCGAACTGGGACATGTTGCTGGCCTACCCCAAGGTGCAATTGACCGAAGAAGAGCAGGCATTCCTCGACGGCCCTACCGAGGCGCTCTGCGCAATGGTCAGCGACTGGCAGATCGGCCAGGCCATGGACCTGCCGCCGCAGGCTTGGGCTCATATAAAGGAACACGGTTTCTTCGCGCTGATCATCCCCAAGGAATATGGCGGCAAGGGGTTCTCCGCCTATGCCCATTCCCAGGTGGCGATGAAACTGGCGACCCGCAGCGGCGACCTGGCCTCCACTGTGATGGTCCCCAACTCCCTCGGCCCGGCCGAACTGCTGCTGCACTATGGCACCGATGAACAACGCAACCATTACCTGCCGCGCCTGGCCCGTGGTGACGATATTCCCTGCTTCGCCCTGACCGGGCCGCTGGCCGGCTCCGACGCCGGGGCGATGCCCGACACCGGCATCATTTGCAAGGGCGAATGGGAAGGCAAGGAAACCCTGGGGCTGCGCTTGAACTGGGAAAAGCGCTACATCACCCTCGGCCCGGTCGCCACCCTCCTCGGCCTGGCCTTCAAGGCCTACGATCCTGACCACCTGCTCGGCGACGAAGAAGACCTCGGAATCAGCCTGGCGCTGATCCCGACGGATACACCCGGCGTCCAGATCGGTCGCCGTCACCTGCCCCTCGGCGCCGCCTTCATGAACGGGCCGAACTGGGGCAAGGACGTGTTCATCCCGCTGGACTTCCTCATCGGCGGCCAGGCCATGCTCGGCAAGGGCTGGATGATGTTGATGAACTGCCTGTCGGTCGGCCGCTCGATTTCCCTGCCGGCGGTAGGCACCGGCGCGGCTAAATTCACCAGCCTGGTGACAGGCCAATACACCCAGGTGCGTGAACAATTCAACGTACCGTTGGCCGCCTTCGAAGGTATCCAGGAGGCCATGGCGCGGATTGGCGGCAACGCCTGGTTGATGGACGCCGCGCGCATGTTGACCGCCAACGCGGTAGACCTCGGCGAGAAACCCTCAGTGTTGTCGGCGATCCTCAAGTACCACCTGACCGAACGCGGCCGCGAGTGCATCAGCCACGCCATGGACGTACACGGCGGCAAGGGCATCATTATGGGCCCGAACAATTACCTGGGCCGCAGTTGGCAAGGCGCGCCGATCTTCATCACGGTGGAAGGGGCGAACATCCTCTCGCGCAATCTGATGATCTTCGGCCAGGGGGCGATTCGCTGCCATCCCTTTGTGCTCAAGGAAATGGCCCTGGCGACTCGCGAAGACAAAGACCAGGCGCTGATCGAATTCGATGGATTGCTGCTCAAGCACATCGGTTTTGCGGTCAGCAACGCCGCCAGCACCCTGGTGCTGAACCTGGGCCTGGGACATTTCGACAACGTGCCGGGCAATGCCTTGAGCCAAGGGTATTTCCGCGCCCTCAATCGGCAGGCGGCAGCATTCGCCCTGCTGGCGGATTTGAGCATGATGTTGCTCGGCGGCGAACTCAAACGTCGCGAACGCCTGTCCGCACGCCTGGGTGACGTATTAAGCAACCTTTACCTGGCCTCCGCAGCGCTCAAGCGCTACCACGACCTCGACTCGCCAGACCATATGGCGCCGCTGTTCCAATGGGCCATGGAAGAAAGCCTGGGCCAGTCGGAGCGGGCGCTGGACGAACTGCTGGACAATTTCCCGAACCGCTTGCTGGGCTGTTTGTTGCGCGTGGTGGTATTTCCTTTTGGCCGTCGCCACAAGGGCCCGAGCGACAGACTGGACGCCGAGGTCGCCGCCGTGATCGGTCGAGCCAAGGGCGATCCGACCCTGGAAGAACTGCTTCAAGGCTGTTATCGCCCGCAGTCGGAGGAGGACCCAGTCGGAGCGTTGCAACATGCCGCCGACCTGTTGGCGGCCGCCCACCCGCTGCACAAAAAGCTACAGGGCGCGCTCAAGCATGGGCAGCTCAACCCGGCGCCCGGTGAACACCTCATCGACGCCGCCCTGGAAGCGGGTGTACTGCAGGCCAGTGAGGCGCAGACCTTGCGCACAGCCGAAGCGGCACGACGCAAAGTCATCGACGTGGATGATTTCGATAAGGCGGAGCTGGTGCTCGCCGAGGCCAAGGTCCGCTGATCCAGGCAGCGATCTGATCGCTGCCATGTAAAAACCGGCGCAAGGGCTTTATACTCCTGCGCCCGTTTTGCTCTTGAGGACTTATCTCGTGTCCAATGTCGTTGCCGATCACCTCGTCTTGCTTGACCACTTGCGCAGCATCCTGGTCGCCGTGGGTGAGGCCGAACAGGTTCCCGAAGAAAGCCATGCGCTGTTCCTGGAGCGCTTTGATGAGTTGCGTGCGCAACTGCCGGTCGACCCGATCGAAAGCCAGTACCTGGGACAGGACCTTCTATGCCAGGTCATCGTTCGTTATCCACAGATCGCCCATTTGGTGCCGCGCGATCTGCTGTGGTACTTCGCCGGTGATTGCCTGCACTACATGCCTGACGAAGAAATCAGCCTCTACCAAGCCTTGGAGGAACGTCGTTTCGAAGCCGAACAAAACGACGAGCCCTTCGATTGGAACCAGGAAAAGCAATTGCTGGCGATGTCAGATCAGGACAGCAAGCACTGATTGCAATCAGCATGACCAGGCCCGCACGGTTCAACCCTGCGGGCCTTTTTTTGGCAATACCGAGGTGCAACAACCGCCCAGACTGCAGCACTCTGTTCTAATTGCCTTGAACACCTTTCATAGAGGCATAAAAAAACGCCGCTCAATGAGCGGCGTTTTTTTTAATTTGGAGCGGGAAACGAGACTCGAACTCGCGACCCCGACCTTGGCAAGGTCGTGCTCTACCAACTGAGCTATTCCCGCAAATGGCGTCCCCTAGGGGACTCGAACCCCTGTTACCGCCGTGAAAGGGCGGTGTCCTAGGCCACTAGACGAAGGGGACACGCTAACTGAAATACATGGTGTGTATTCCAGTGCCCAAACCCGCACCCTAAGATGTCGGCTCTGGCTTCACTCAGCACTGCCCGAAAGCAATGCTGCTTAAAATTGGAGCGGGAAACGAGACTCGAACTCGCGACCCCGACCTTGGCAAGGTCGTGCTCTACCAACTGAGCTATTCCCGCATTGGCGTCCCCTAGGGGACTCGAACCCCTGTTACCGCCGTGAAAGGGCGGTGTCCTAGGCCACTAGACGAAGGGGACACACGTACAACATTCACTGCTTATCGCGTTTGGCTGAGTGCTTTACGCTGTAAGTGGCGCGCATTCTATGGACGGATTGGAGGGTCGTCAACCCCCAGATATAAATTTATTTAAATCAATGACTTCCTCGGGTTTGGGGCGGATTTGCGGATTTTGCCCGCCCGGTCTCTGACGCCTATATTCTGTCGCCCGCCAAGACGTTATAGTCGCATGCGGTAAATGATGGCAATGTGCAGCCACTGCGCTTCGCATCCCATAAGCAGCACGACGCCCGTCTAATCGCATCGTTCGGGCCTATGCGCTTAAAAGCCAAGCCACTACACTCATGACATGCAAACGCTAATAAAGAGGTCTTACCGGTGACACCACTCATGATCACCCTGCTCGTCGTAGCCGGGATCGCGCTGTTGATCGCCATTGGCTACATGAACCATGTGGTGGAAAACAACAAGCTGGAAAAGGCCCGCACCAAGGTTGAACTCAACGACCGTTTGCGTCGTTGCGGCGAGCTGACCGAAACCTTCCCCGGCCAGCTGATGACTCCGGCCCTGAAACTATTGATCACGCGCCTTGAACTCAACGTCTGCCAGCGCTTGCTCAATCTGGACAAGACCAATGCTGCGGTCAAGGCACGACTGGACGAACTGACAGCACTGGCGGCCCAAGGTGAATCGATCCCGGTGAGCAACCCGCCGGCACCGATCCAGACCGAAGCCAAGGCCAAGGATGTACGGTTTTTGCTCGAGGCCTTGCACGGCCAGATCACCCGCGCTGCCCAGGACGGTTTCCTGCCGTCCAATGAGGCCAAGCGTTGGATCCGCGAAGTGCGGCATATCCTGGTGCTGTTGCACATCGAGTTCTTCAACAACCTTGGCCAGCAGGCTTTGCAACAGGAGCAGCCGGGGCAGGCTCGCCTGGCGTTCGAGCGTGGCGTGCAGTATCTGCGCAAGCAGCAGGAGCCTCAGCTCTATGCCGAGCAGTTGGCCTATCTGGAGAAGCTCTTGGCTCGGGCCAACGCCCAGGTCCTGGCCAGCACTCAGCCGGTCGAGGGTGAGGTGAATCAGTTGACGGAAGGCTTGAAGGACGACGAAGCGAGCGACGAGTGGAAGAAGAAGAAGGTTTACGATTGAGTTGAGGGTTGGGGTTGGGGTTGGGGTTGGGGTTGGGGTTGGGTGTATATCCGTTGCTGCGGTAATGGCTGCTTAGGGTTCCGCCCTTACGGCGGGTCACTTTTTTCAGACGCCAAAAAAGTAACCAAAAAGGCTTTGCCCCACCACTCGGTACCTCGCCTAGGCTCGGCATGCCTGAACGAAGGCATTGCTCCGTGGGCCCGCTGCGAAGGGCCATCCATGGCCCAGCGCAGCTATCCCGGCATCCATGCCGGGATGCCCACTGCACAACGCCTCCGTTCAGCCAGCGTGGTTAATGGGGCGCCGAAATCACCATCCGCCGCGAGGCGGCCTGACAGCCGACCTGTTTCTTGGTGACCGCGTTTCTCCTCTGTGGACCAGTTTGGCCGCGATAGCTGTGATCAGAATCAGCACGGCTGAGTTTGATGTCACCCCATTCACAACCTGAAATGCCCCACCATCCCTTTCAATTCAGCGCCCAGCTGCGCCAGTTCAATACTGGACGCGGCGTTGCCTTGCATGGCCACGGATGACTGATCGGCGCTGGCCCGGATGCTGGTGACGCTGCGGTTGATTTCTTCGGCCACTGAGCTCTGTTGCTCGGCGGCCGCGGCGATCTGCTGGTTCATTTGCTGGATGAGCGACACCGCTGCCGCGATGCTGCCCAGGGCGCTTTCGGTCTGTAGCGCATCGCTGACGGCCATTTTCACCAGGTCGCCGCTGCTCTGGATCTGTTGTACGGACGTCTGAGCGGCTGAGCGCAAGGCACTCACCAGTCGCTCGATTTCCTCGGTGGATTGTTGCGTACGCTTGGCCAAGGCCCGTACTTCGTCGGCCACCACAGCGAATCCCCTGCCCTGTTCGCCCGCCCGAGCCGCCTCGATCGCGGCATTGAGCGCCAGCAGGTTGGTTTGCTCGGCCACGCTCTTGATTACGCTCAGGACCTTGCCGATGTTTTGTATTTCGGCGCTCAGGCTTTCGATGCTGGTGCTGGCAAGTGTGGCCGAGTCGGCCAGTTGCTCAATGCGTACCATGCTCTGGCGCACTACCTGCTGGCCGCTTTCGACTTTGTCGTCAGCCGTCTGAGCCGCTTGCGCCGCCTCTTCGGCATTGCGGGCGACGTCGTGCACGGTGGCGGTCATCTGATTCATGGCCGTCGCCACTTGCTCTGTTTCCTCCTTCTGGCTGCTGACTTCCAGGTTGGTCTGTTCAGTCACGGACGACAGCGACTGGGCCGAGCTGGCCAGTTGCTCGATCCCGGCCTGCAATCCACTGACGATGCTGCTCAAGCCGGCGGCCATCTGTTGCATCGCGAGCATCAACTGGCCGATCTCGTCCCGACGCGTCACTTCGACCTTTGCACTCAAGTCACCCGAAGCAATTTGCTGCGCGACACGTATGACACTGCGCAGCGGCGTGACGATCAGCCGGGTGATGACCCAGGCTGCGATCAATCCCACCAGCAGCGCCAAGGCCGACGAGCCGATGATCATCAGCGAGTTCTTCTTCAATTCCCCCTGCATGGCACTGTCTTCGGCGCCGTAGGCCTGGTTGACCCGCGCCACGACCTGGTCGGCGCGCTCGTGCAGCTGCTGGTATACAGTCTTTTCCTTGGCCAACAGGCCGGTGTATTCGGCCAGTTGCTGGTTGAACCCGCCAATATGCCCGGCCACTTCGTTGAGCACGGTCTGGTAGCCTGGATCCTTGACGGCGCTCTTGAGCCCTTCGGCCAGTTTCATGGCCTGCTCGGCCTGTTCAATATTGCCTTGTCCGGCAGCTTCATCACTGCCTTTGCGGCTTTGATCAAGGCGAACGCGCGCTTCGTTCATTGCCTGCAACATCATCCGCGACACTTCGCTGACCTGATTGGCCTGCTCGATGAACTCGGCGCCCTCCTTGCCTTCCGACTCCTTCAACGTGTAGGCGCCGTCATCGGCCAACCCAGCCTGCAACACATCCAGGTTGTTGGCGACGCTGGAGACTGACCAACTGGCCATTTCGAGGGCCAGGTCCTTGCTTTGGCTCAGCTCGACGAACTCATCGAATGCTTTGCGATAGGCCGCCAAGGCCTGTTCCACATCTTCCATCACCGGCACGTTGGCAGCCGATTGCGCCTTGAGCTCGTTTGCCAGGGCCACCAGCCCGTCGACACCCTGGCGCAAGGCATCGGCAGTCTTGGGATCGGAGCGCAAGGCGTATTCCTGCTCAAGCAGCCGGACCTTGAGCAGTTCGCTGTTGAGGGACGACATCTGCTTCAAGCCATCGAAGCGAAAACTGATGGTTTGCAGGGACCAGACGCCAATAGCCGCCACTACTGCGGTGAGCAGCAATACCAGGACGAACCCGATACCCAGTTTCTTTGCCATACCCAGGTTGGCAAAACGTCCTTGCACGGCCGAAATCATTGCGCCCAATCCTCTGCCAGTGTGTGTTGATTGCAGGTTCGCAACGAGACGCCCCGCAACACAAGATGCTCGCGTCGGAATAATGGCAAAAAGCTACAGCCGCGTCGTTTTCAGGACACTTGAGGTCGATCCAGAGCCGTTGCGCGGAAGAACGCCAAGGCTTTGGGATCTCGGGCATAGGCCACGTTGATACGCAGCCAGTCAGTGTCCGTGCCCGAAGGGCTGAATGCGGTGCGCGACGACAGCTGTATACCGCACCGTTTGGCCAGCCGCTGCAACTCAGCATAGTCACACAATGGCGCACGCGCCCATATGAACAGGCCACCCGCCGGCTTGCCGAACACTTTCCAGTCGGCATCCTCCAGCAGTTGCAAAGCCATTGCCATATCGGTGCTCAGTCGCTGCCGTTGGCGTTGGACCAGTTTGCGATAGGCACCGTTGGCCAGGAGATTGGCCAGCACCGATTCGCAGAATCGAGAACCGCCCATGCTGGTGATCTCCTTGACCTCGCTCAAGCGCGCTATGGTAGACGGCCCGGCTACCACGAAGCCGACTCGCAACGAGCTGCTCAGGGTTTTTGAAAAGCTGCCCAGGTAAACCACATCGTCATCCAGCGCCGCCAGCCGCGGGCGCATCGAGCTTTGAAAATCGGCATAGACGTCGTCCTCGATAACCAGCATGGCGTGTTTTTTTGTCAGTTGCAGCAGCTGCTGGGCCACGGCCGGAGCCAGGCTGCTACCGGTAGGATTGTGGCAGGCGCTGTTGACGAACAGTGCGCAGGGCCGATGGATCGCCAGCAGGCATTGCAGGGCTTCGACGTCCGGTCCACGTGGGGTCCTGGGCAGCTCGATCATGTCTATCTTATGCAGCCTGAGCAGATCGAACAGGTTCGAATAGCCGGGACTCTCCACTACGACGCAACTTCCTGGTGGCAGAAGGGTACGCACGATCAGGTCCAGCCCGTGGGTGGCGCCTGTGGTCGTAAGGATCCGGTTCTTGTCGGCGTCGATATCGAACTGCTTCAGTCGCCTGGACAGAAGCTCGCGCAAGGCAGGCAACCCCAGCGGCGTGCTGTAGTTGAACAGGCCCGCCATGTCTATTCGGGTTACCTGACGGATCGCATAGCCCAGGTCGTCGCTTTCGCGCCAACTCTCGGGCAGGCCACCACAACCCAGCTTCAGCTCTTGTTGCGCGTCGCTGGCCGGGCGGGGCTGGGCGGACAGTGCGTCCTGGAGCCAGACGCTGCCTGCCGGCTCCCCTGCCGAAGGAGCGAAGGCGACAAAAAAACTCGAGCCGTTACGGGATGCCAGCACGCCTTGGGCAACCAAGCGTTGGTAAGCGTCGTGAACGCTGGCCTGGCTGAGCAGGTTCTCCCGCGCCAGTTGCCGGATCGACGGCAGGCGAGTGCCCGGCTCAACCGTTCCTTGTCGAACCCAACTGGTCAGCGCATCGACAATTTGCTGCACGACAGGTACCAGTGCCTGCCGGTCGATTCTCAACTCCATGAGTAACCAAGCTCCTAAGCGTTTGTTTTATTTCCACAAACAGTTAAGCACAGGCCGCCGCTGGACGATGTACGACATCGACGCAAAACCACCTGATTCTCATTCTTTGAAATACATTGGCCTCCTTATCAAGGGAACCTTCGGCACCAAAAGAAAAAGCCCGCGAACAACGCGGGCCCTATCTTCGTAATTGGCGTCAGAACGCAGTGACCCCACCGTCCACTGCCAAGGAGTGTCCCGTGGTGAATGCGGCGCCATCGCTGCACAGATACAACACCGCGCTGGCAATTTCCTCGACCTTGCCAATACGCCCGACCGGGTGCATTGCGTTGGCGAAATCGGCTTTTTTCGGGTCCGCCTCGTAGGCTCGACGGAACATGTCCGTGTCGATCACTGCCGGGCAAACTGCATTCACGCGGATCTTCTTCTTGGCGTATTCAATGGCCGCCGACTTGGTGAGGCCGATCACGGCATGCTTGGACGCCGCATAGATACTCATCTTCGGCGCCGCCCCGAGCCCTGCCACCGAGGCGGTATTGACGATGGCGCCACCGCCTTGAGCCAACAGCAATGGCAACTGGTACTTCATGCACAGCCACACGCCCTTTACGTTGACGCCCATGATTGCGTCGAATTCATCCAGCGTACCGTCAGCCAACTTGCCCTTCTCAATCTCGATGCCCGCGTTGTTGAAGGCATAATCCAAGCGTCCATAAGCACTGATCACTTCGCTCATCAGATTCTGTACGTCGCTTTCCAATGTCACGTCGCAACGCACGAACACAGCTTCGCCCCCCGCCTCGCGGATCGACTGCACCGTGCCCTCGCCGCCCGCCACGTCGAGGTCGGCAACGACCACTTTGAGGTTTTGCGCCGCGAATGCCTGAGCCGTGGCGCGGCCAATGCCCGCCGCCGCGCCCGTCACCACCGCAACCTGTCCGGAAAACGTCATGCTCATTGCCAATGCCTCGAAGAATTACCGTTGGTTGCCGCATATAGCCACCGATCGCAACGGCACGGCAGCACTATCCAACCGCCGGTTGGCGCCGCATGAGCGCCAGTGATAATAGCGACGGCCGTACTATCACTGGGTTGGATCAACCTGCATTCGCTGTATCGGCAAACCTTGCAGCGCAGGCCTGCAGGGTCTATCAACAAGGCTTCATTCATTTTGAGTGCCTGTCATGACTGCCCAGACCAATCGCCAGTTCCTGCTCGCCAAACGCCCGGTGGGCGCCGCGACCCGTGAGACGTTCACCTTTCAAGAAGTCCCCGTCGGCGAAGCGGCAGCCGGCCAGATCCTGGTCAAGAATGAATACCTGTCCCTCGACCCGGCCATGCGCGGCTGGATGAATGAAGGCAAGTCCTACATCCCGCCGGTCGGCATCGGTGAAGTCATGCGGGCGTTGGGCGTAGGCCAGGTCATCGCGTCGAACAACCCGGGATTTTCGGTCGGGGATTACGTCAACGGTGCGCTGGGCGTGCAGGATTATTTCCTTGGCGAGCCGCGAGGTTTCTACAAGGTGGACCCGCAACTGGCGCCGCTGCCACGCTATTTGTCCGCGCTGGGCATGACCGGGATGACTGCTTATTTCGCCCTGCTGGATGTCGGTGCGCCCAAAGCCGGAGAAACCGTGGTGCTTTCCGGGGCCGCCGGTGCAGTGGGCAGCATTGCCGGGCAGATCGCCAAGATCAAAGGTTGCCGCGTGGTGGGCATCGCCGGTGGCGCCGATAAATGCAAATTCCTGATCGATGAGCTGGGCTTCGACGGCGCCATCGATTACAAGAGCGAAGACGTCCACGCGGGCCTCAAGCGCGAGTGCCCCAAAGGCGTAGATGTGTATTTCGACAACGTCGGCGGCGACATCCTCGATGCGGTGCTCAGCCGCCTGGCCCTCAAGGCTCGCGTGGTGATTTGCGGTGCGATCAGCCAATACAACAACAAGGAAGCGGTAAAGGGCCCGGCCAACTACCTGTCGCTGCTGGTCAACCGCGCGCGCATGGAAGGCTTCGTGGTCATGGACTATGCGTCGCAGTTCGCCGCGGCTGGGCAGGAAATGGCCGGCTGGATGGCCAAGGGACAACTCAAGAGCAAGGAAGATATCGTCGAAGGGCTGGAAACATTTCCCGAGACACTGACCAAATTGTTCAGTGGCGAGAACTTCGGGAAACTTGTTCTCAAGGTCTGAAGCGAGACAATCGGGAGCGAGCTTGCTCGCTCCCGCACGATCTTCAGGGTTGGATCAGGCCAGTTCGGCCACCACCGCCGCCAGGGCCTTGGCCGGATCCGCTGCCTGGCTGATCGGGCGGCCTATCACCAGATAATCGGAGCCAGCGTCCAATGCCTGGCGCGGCGTCAGGATACGGCGTTGGTCGTCCTGGGCGCTGCCCGCCGGACGAATCCCCGGCGTCACCAGTTGCAGCGACGGATGGGCCGACTTCAGGGCGCTGGCTTCCAGGGCTGAGCAGACCAGACCGTCCATGCCGGCCTTTTGCGCCAGCGCCGCCAGGCGCAGCACTTGTTCCTGAGGCTCGATATCCAGGCCGATCCCCGCCAAGTCCTCACGCTCCATGCTGGTCAGCACGGTCACGCCGATCAACAGCGGTTTCGGACCGCTGCGCTGATCGAGCACTTCACGGCACGCGGCCATCATGCGCAAGCCACCGGAGCAATGCACATTGACCATCCACACGCCCATCTCTGCGGCAGCCTTGACGGCCATGGCAGTGGTGTTGGGGATGTCATGAAATTTAAGGTCCAGGAACACTTCAAAACCCTTGTCACGCAGGGTGCCGACGATTTCCGAGGCACAGCTGGTGAACAGCTCCTTGCCGACTTTGACCCGGCAAAGCTTAGGGTCCAACTGGTCGGCCAGCTTCAGGGCGGCGTCACGGGTGGGGAAATCCAGGGCGACGATGATGGGCGTCTGGCAGGCGGACATGAGTGGGCTCTCAGGCAAGTCGAAATCGGCGCGCATTGTAGCGGAACCAGCGCCCGTGCGGGACCCGATGATCGGTAAATCATCATCTGCTCCAGCATGGGATCCTGCAGGCCTTTGTGTCGAAACCGATACACTCGCGACATGCGCGCTACACGCCGGCACGTTACTGTCCGACGCCGCACCCCGTGCTCCCAGCGCTTCACGGCCTACCGACCGGAGCTTATGCTGGAGCCATTACCTCGCCGCCTTCTTTGCGATTGGCAGCCAACCTGGCAGATGAAGCACTTATGCAGACCCCCTTTATTGCCAATGCCGACGATCAGAAAAAAGCGTCTGACGATGACAAACGCTGGAACACCCGGGCACTGATCGTCGATGACGACGTGCCGATCCGTGAGCTGTTGATCGATTACCTGGCCCGCTTCGGCATTCGTGCCAGCGGCGTGACCGATGGCGCCGCCATGCGCCAGGCGATGCAGGCCGAGCATTTCGATGTAGTGGTGCTGGACTTGATGCTGCCAGGTGAAGATGGCTTGCAGCTGTGCCGGTGGTTGCGGGCCGAATCGGATATTCCGATCCTGATGCTGACTGCGCGCTGCGAACCCACCGATCGCATCATCGGCCTGGAACTGGGAGCCGATGACTACATGGCCAAGCCTTTCGAGCCCAGGGAACTGGTGGCGCGGATCCAGACGATCCTGCGCCGCGTGCGTGATGACCGCACCGAGCAACGTGCCAACATTCGCTTCGATAACTGGCGGCTCAACAGCGTACTGCGCCAATTGATTTCCGCCGACGGGCTGGTGGTGCCGCTGTCCAATGCGGAATTCCGGCTGTTGTGGGTGTTCATCGAACGGCCCCGCCGAGTACTCAGCCGTGAGCAACTGCTGGACGCAGCCCGTGGTCGCTCGATCGAGGCATTCGACCGTAGCATCGATTTGCTGGTGTCGCGCCTGCGGCAGAAGCTGGGCGATGATCCAAAAGCCCCGCAACTGATCAAGACAGTACGCGGCGAAGGCTATTTGTTCGACGCGCGGGACATCGGTTGATGCGCCTGCGCCTCGACACCCTGTTCGGCCGCCTGTTCGGCGTGCTGTTACTGGCAATTGTCCTGGCGCATCTGCTGGCCTTCGCCTGGTTTTCCTACTTTGCCCCGCCGCCTCCGCCTCCGGGCTCAGCGCCGGAGTTTTCCCGGCAAGGCAAGTTCTCCCAAGGCTCGGATTCGATGCCCGGCCGCCCACCGCGTCCCTGGTTCGGCGGCCCGGTAGTGCCGCTGACTTTTCAATTTGTATTTCTGATCGTGGCCGCCTGGTACGGTGCCAAGCTGCTGACCCGCCCCATCCAGCGCCTGAGCGATGCCGCCGAACGGTTGAGCGAAAATCTCGACAGTCCGCCGCTGGACGAAAGCGGCCCCCGGGAAGCGCGCCAGGCAGCCCATACGTTCAACCTGATGCAGCAGCGGATCCGTGAGCAGGTGCAGCAGCGCTCGCGCATGCTCGGCGCGGTTTCCCATGACCTGCGCACTCCGCTGTCGCGGCTCAAGCTGCGCCTCGAACAGATTGACGACCGCAAGCTGCAAGGCCAGATGCGCCAGGATCTGGACGACATGATCGGCATGCTCGACGCCACGCTGACCTATCTGCACGAACAACGCACCAGTGAAACGTTGCAAAGGATGGACGTGCAGGCCTTGGTGGAATCACTCAGCGAAAATGCCCAGGACCAGGGCGCCGATGTGCAGGTCGGCGGCATTTGCGCCCCGCTGCAGGTACAGCCGATGGCGCTGCGTTCCTGCATCAACAACCTCATCGACAATGCCCTGCGCTATGCCGGCCATGCTTTGATTCTCTTGGAAGACCAACGCCACCAGCTATTGATCCGTGTCATCGACCATGGCCCCGGCATCGCAGAAGAGAAACGCGAGGCCGTGTTCGAGCCCTTTTATCGCTTGGAAGGCTCGCGCAACCGCAACTCCGGCGGCGTCGGCCTGGGCATGACGATTGCCAGGGAGGCCGCCGAACGCCTGGGTGGGCAATTGACCCTGGAAGAAACACCGGGAGGCGGATTGACTGCGATCATCAGCCTGCCTCGCGCCTGACTATGGGCCTATCGTGCCTGGCTCTTGCTCCAATCGTTCAGCAAGCTGTACGCCACCGCCAGCAAGGTTGGACCGATGAACAGCCCAATGAAACCGAATGCAATCAGCCCGCCGAATACGCCCAGCAACACGATGACCAGCGGCAGGTTTCCGCCACGACTGATCAGGTAGGGCTTGAGCACGTTGTCCACCCCGCTGATGATGAAAGTTCCCCAGATGCCCAGGAACACCGCCATCCCGTACTCGCCCTTCCATGCCAGCCAGGCGGTGGCGGGGATCCAGACCAATGGCGGCCCCATGGGAATCAGGCTGAGCAGGAAGGTGACGATCCCCAGCACCAAGGCACCCGGTACCCCGGCGATCAGGAAGCCGATCAGCGCCAGCACGGCCTGGGCCGCCGCGGTCCCGATCACGCCATTGACCACGCGTTGCACCGTACCGGCCACCAGTTCGACGTAGTAGCCGGCGCGGTCGCCGATCAGCCGCTCCAGCAGCCCTTGGACAAAGGCTGCCAGTCGCGGGCCGTCGCGGTAGAAAAAGAACACGAACACAATGCTCAGGGTCAGTTCGAGGATCCCGCCGCCAATTTGCGCACTGCGGGCCAGCAACCAGTTGCCGACGCGTCCCAGGTACGGTTTGACGGAAGCCATCATCGCCGCACCTTGCTGGTCGATGCTGTCCCAGAGCGTCACCAGCCGTCCGCCCACCAATGGCACACCGGCCAGCCACTCGGGCGCTTCGGGCAGGCCGTCGACCTGGACGTCCTTGATGAAGGCCGTGGCATCGCGCACATGATCGGCCAGGTTGAACCCCAGCCACACCAACGGCACCGCCACCAGCAACATCCAGCCTACCGTCAGCAACGCCGCCGCCAGGGACTCACGGCCATGGACCCAACGCGTCAGCAAGCGCATCAGCGGCCAACTGGCAAACGCCAGCACAGCGCCCCAGAACAGCGCCGACCAGAACGGAGCCATTACCCAAAGGCTTGCTCCGAACAACACCAGGAGCAGGATCTGCACCAAAAGCCGATCGTTATTGAGCATGAAAGATCTCGAAAAAATAGATGACGGGGGTACGACGTCAAGCGCCTCCCCCGCTAGAGCTTATCGCATCAATTCAACGTGCAGGCCCGCTGCGTCACTCCTGGTAGCCTCCATCCTTGCCGCGCGGACACCCTGATCGACCAAGGCCTGGCGCCAAGCCTCGGCGTGCGGGCCAGCGATGCTGACTCGCAGGCCCGTATCCAGGTTCAGGGCCCGGGACAGCAGGCGTAACCAGGCGTCATCCGGCTCGCCGGCCAGACGCGGCAAATCCAGCACACCGGTGTCCTTGAGCTGGCGCAGCAGTGTCGCCGATGTCGGCAGGACGTTCCCCAAGGGCGCGCCCGCTTCGAACTGCTCGATGTGCAGGTACGCCTTGCGGTTGCCACGGGTTATCGCATACAGCGCGATCAGTGTGTTGTCCGCAGGCGGCGCCAGGCGCAGCAACAGGTAGGCCTGACCGTTATCGGCGCCATAGAGCTTGGCATTGCCGAATACGTCGTTGGCCCACAGGCTGCTTTCGCCGCAATCGCGGGCCTGGCACCAGAACAACAGCTCGGCGCCCTGCTTTTGCAAGGCTTCGCGCGCAGCGGTAAAGGCTTGGGTGGCGGAATGTTCCGGCGGCAATTCGTAGGTCACTGACGTCGCGTTGCCACGGGCATCGACCTGCCCGTCGAAACGCAACTGGCCGCTGATCCTGCGGATCGACCCCATCGGGTAGATGCGCTCCAGGTCGCTGGTTTGCCGGTAATCGACGATCTGCGCGTCGGGCATGCGTGGTACGCGTTCGAGGTCCCGGCTACCGGGCACATCGGCGGCCAACGCTGCCGGGCCGAGACAGGCCAGCGCCAACAGGACGAATGATTGAATGGTCGGTTTCATCGGATGGACTTAGCCTGGATCTGCGCGACGCAAAGGCGTTCGTCAATGCGCAGCAAGGCGAGTGGATGGATATCTGTCATGGTTGGCTCCCTTTCAACCCGCCCAGCCTCGGCACTTGCCCGGCGCAAGTCAAGAAACGCTGAAGAACCGATTGAAACAGTCTGCTACAAGCGCGGCACCGACCTCGTCGTTCAGGTGCAAATGATGACCGCCAGGCAGCTGTTCATGACTGAAGGGTAGACGCTCCAGCAACTCGGGGTGCTGGGCAAGCATGCCGTTGGCCGCCACCACCAGATGAGCAGGACAAGCGACCCGAGCCACGAAGGCCATGGCTTGTTCATCGGTCAGGCGCAGCGGTGAGGGCAAGGTCAGCCGGTTGTCGGTGCGCCAGGTGTAGCCCCCCGGCACCGGCATCAGTCCGCGCTGGGCCAGCAGCTCGGCGGCTTCGCGGCTGACCGCCACCAGCCCTTTCATGCGGGCTTCGATGGCCCGGTCGAGGGTTTTGTAGACCGGTTTGCGTTTTTGTTGCAGCTCCATCTGCGCCTGCAAGGCCATGCCCATGCGCTCCGCCGCATTATCGCCTTTAGCCGTAGGAGGAATCACTCCGTCAATCAAGCCCAGGTGCGTAATCCGCTCGGGCAACGCGCCGGCCAATACCAGCGAAACAATCGCGCCCATGGAATGCCCCAGCAAGGCAAAACGCTTCAAGCCCAGTTGTTCAGCGACTTGCAGCACATCATGCGCGTAGTCCCACAGGGCGTAGCCGGCGCCAGGCGGGCGGTGACCGGAATGACCGTGACCGGCCATGTCCAGGGCAATGACTCGCACGCCCTCAAGCCTCGGTGCCAGCCGGGCGAAACTGTTGGCATTGTCCAGCCAGCCATGCAAGGCGATCACCGGTCGGCCATCTTCCGGCCCGAACAGGTGGGCCGCCAGTTCAATATGAGGCAGGCTCAAGCGAACCTCTTCGACGGCATTCATGCTCGCTGCCCTTCCCAGCGCTGGAGCAGCTCCTTGATCAGCGTGGCCGTGTCCTGGGGGTGCTCAAGCGGAAACATGTGGCCGCCAGGCATGGTCAGGGATTCGCCCAAGGGCATGCGTCCTACCGAACGGGTGTGATGACGCATCACCACCCGGCTCTGCCGGCCTCGCACCACCGCCAGCGGCACTTGCAGCTTTAGAGCCAGACCTGGACTGGTGTGCGGCACGCCGCGGTAGATGCTGATTTCCGTGGCCGGGTCAAAGCGCAGTCGCAACCGATCGCCGACGGGCTGCAAGCCATGCTGCAGGTACGCTTCGAAGCACTCCGGATCGAAACCGCGAAACAGCGTCTTGCCGGCAAAATAGGCCCGCGCCGATTCGAGATCGTTGAACTCCTCGCGCCGGCCCAGAGTCCGCCCGGCCGGGGTCAGGCGATCAATGAACCCCAGGCGCTTGGCGGCGAGGATCACCCAACGGTCCGCGCGGGTCAGCACCGGCGAATCGAGCATGACCACGCCCCGATACAGCCGAGGGCATCGCAACGCTGCGTGAAGGTGCAGCACGCCGCCTAGAGAGTGGCCCACGCCCCATACCGGCCCCGGTTGTTGTTCGAGGTGATGAATCAGTTCGTCCACCAGGTTGTTCCAGTTGTCATCCACCGGAAATCGCGGGTCATGGCCGTGCAACTCAAGATGAGCGACAGCGTATTGCGGCGCCAACGCGGCGAACAGCTTGCCGTAGGTGGCCGAGGGAAAACCATTGGCGTGGGCGAAAAACACCTGTGACATGTAGGCCGATCCATTGCGAGAACTGCAACCGATTGTGCGCAGAACCCCGTAGCGCGGCAATGACCGTAACTGACAGGAATGATGACAGCTGGATTCAAGCTGCAAGCTGCAAGCCTCACGCTGCCAGTAAACGCAGGCCTGCTTCGCTTGTAGCTTATAGCTTGTAGCTTTTAGCGCCCAGGCGGCTGCTCACCCAACGGCACCACCGCCATGGTCAGGCGCGATACGCAATTGACCTTGCCGTCATCGTTGATCAGGCGGATGTCCCAGACCTGGGTGGTGCGGCCCAGGTGAACCGAGCGGGCCGTGGCCGTGACGCGACCGCTGCGCACTCCGCGCAGGTGATTGGCATTGATTTCCAGGCCCACGCAGTAGAACTTGCTGGTGTCGACGCAAAGGTAGGCGGCCATGGATCCGACCGTTTCGGCCAACACCACCGAAGCGCCGCCATGCAGCAGGCCGAACGGCTGGTGGGTGCGGTGATCGACCACCATGCTGGCGGTCAGGGACTCGTCGTCGAACGACTCGAAACGGATGTCCAGCACTTCGCTGATGGTGTTCTTACCGGCAGCGTTCAACTGTTCGATATTGGGGGTGGTGCGCCACAGACTCATCGTTGCCCTTCCTTTTTGATTTTTATGTTCCGGCAAGTGGTTTTTCAGGGATGCTTAAGGCTTTCGAGCTTCATCGCACCGGCCAACGGCAGGTCACCTTCAAGCTCGGCCAGCCCAGCCGTTTGCACCTGCTCGGGCTGCTGCAAGTGACCGTGCTGCAACAAGCCCAGCAAGCTGCCCACCAGCGGGTTGTGGCTGACCAACAGCACGTCATCCTGATCCTTCAGATGTTTCGGCACATCGGTCGGTCGGGTATCGGGCGTCAACCAGTCCACGGTAATCAGCTCAGGCTCGAACCCCAACGCTTCACGCACTAATTGCGCGGTCTGCTGGGCCCGCACGTAGGGGCTGGCATAGATGACCCGCAACGGCTCGCCCATCAACCGACCGGCGCTGCGCAGCACTTCTTCGCGACCATGCACCGTCAACACCCGCTCCGGATCGGGACGAACGCCGTGGGGCTCGGCCTCACCATGACGCAATACCCATAGTTTCATAGCTTTGGCTCCTCGTCGCGGACTGGATGCGGCGCCGGCGCCACGGTGTGAGGCGCTTCGCCTTCGGGTGTCCGTGGAGTCGGCCAGTCGGCGAACGGCCAGGGTTTCTGGTCGCTGTGGAACGTGCCAAAGCGGCCGATCTGCGCCAGGAACTGGCTCAGGCCGTCGCCGAAATTCATCAAGCTGGCGCTGGGTGCGCCGTAGATCAACCGATAGATCAACTGCACCAGCACTACGGCGCCGAGAATGAATTGCGCCACCTGCCAGACCAGCAGGTAAATCACCATCCACAGCACACGCAGCAGGATGGATTCGTACTGAGGCTGCCCTTTTGGATCGTTCATGGTTCGCTCCTGCTTGCGGTCAAGGAATCAGTTGAAACCGCTGGTGGAAATGAAATCGACGTCGGTCTTCGGCTCGCCGCGCATCAACAGTTCGATGACCTGTTCCAGCGTCCGCCCTTCGAACAGAATCGCGTGCAGCCCGGCGACCAATGGCATGTAGACGCCGGCCTCCTGGGACTTGGCCTTGAGCACCTTGAGGGTATTGACGCCCTCGGCCACTTCGCCCAGGCGCGACACCGCCTCATCCAGGCTCAGCCCTTGGCCGAGAGCGAAACCCACCTGGTAGTTGCGGCTCTTGGGCGAGGAACAGGTGACGATCAAATCGCCCACCCCGGCCAGCCCGAGGAAAGTCATCGGGTTGGCGCCCTGGCTGACGGCAAAACGGGTCATTTCCGCCAGCGCCCGGGTGATCAGCATGCTCTTGGTGTTCTCACCCATGCCCAGCGCGACCGCCATGCCGGCGATGATTGCATAGACATTTTTCAACGCCCCGCCCAATTCCACGCCGAAACGGTCAGCACTGGCGTAGACGCGGAAGGTGCGGCCATGCAGTGCCGCCTGGACCCGCTGGCACAGTTCTTCGTCTTCACTGGCGACCACGGTGGCGGTCAGTGCATGTTCGGCGATCTCGCGCGCCAGGTTCGGCCCGGAAATCACGCCGATGCGCGCCTTGGGAGCGATCTCTTCGAGGATTTCGCTCATCAGCTTGAAGCTCTGTGCCTCGATGCCTTTGGTCAGGCTCACCAGCAGTTTTCCGCTCAAGCGTTCGGCATGCGCCGCCAATACCGAGCGCAAGGCGCTGGAGGGCAAGGCGACAAAGAACAGATCGCTGCCCTCAAGTGTCGCCTGCAAGTCAGTGACGGGCTCCACTTCAGGTCGGACCTTGATGCCTTTGAGGTAACGCGGATTCTCCCGGTTCACGCGGATGGCCTCGGCCTGCTCCGGGTCACGCATCCATTGGCGTACCGCGTGGCCATTTTCCGCCAGCAGGTTGGCCACGGCGGTGCCGAAACTCCCGCCTCCCAGGACCGCAATCGGGCGCTGTTCAGTCATATGCAATCCGCTCTTCCATACCAAGTGGCAATGCCGGGCATTATACGGAGCGGCCAGATCGCGACCAGCCCCGTCAGTAAATAGCCACAGCCGTAGGAGGCAGACCATCAATTTCCAGGAAAATGCTGTCAACGTGAATGGAAAAGTCGTTCGGCTCGGTTAACATGCCCGCCACCCTTCCTTTATCAGAGGCTGTGCCGTGCTCGTCGGCCCTTCCCGTTCAGGTTCACCACTGCTATTGGCGCTGATCATCAGCCCGCCAGTGGTGGCCGACGACTTGTTCGTGGACAACCAGCCCTTGCCCCAGGTACTGACCGCCACGCGCCTGAAACAATCGCCAGCGGCGGTGCCGGGCAGCATGACGGTGCTCGACAGCGAACTGATCAAGGCCAGCGGCGCCCGGGACATCAGCGAATTGTTGCGCCTGGTGCCGGGCATGATGGTCGGCAATCTCAGCGGCAACCAGGCCACGGCGAACTACCACGGCACCAGCGCCAGCGAAGCGCGACGCATGCAGGTGCTGATCGACGGCCGCTCGGTGTACCGCGCCGGCCTCGCGACGGTGGACTGGAGCGATATTCCGGTGGCCATGGAAGACATCGATCGGATCGAAGTCTTCCGCGGCCCCAACACCGTCAGCTACGGCGCCAACGCCCTGATGGCGGTCGTCAACATCATCACCCGCGCCCCGGCCGACAGCCACGGTACACGCTTGAAAATAACCCGGGGCCAGCGCGGGATCGGCGACTGGTACGCGAGCCAGGGCAGCGGCTGGGAGAACGGAGACTGGCGACTTTCACTGTCAGGCCAGGAAGACGACGGTTTTGACAGTGACCGCAACGGCGCAAACTACCGCGACAGTCGACGCCTGGACCGCTTCAACCTGTCGGTCAGCCAGACCCTGGACGAACGCCAGAGCATCGACTGGCAGTTGAATGCCAAGGACGGGACCAATCAACGGCCTTATACCTATCGCCCGGTTTTCGCCGGGATTACCGAGGCTGGGGATAACTCTGACGTCATTGCCAAGGATTACGCCGGCTCGCTGCGCTGGAACCTGGACCTGCATCCCAATCACAGTCTTTATGTGCAAGGTTCCATCCAGCATTGGGACCGCCAACAAACCTGGCGCGCCTGTGACGCCGAAGTATCCTTCAGTCCGCAACTGACGGACCTCTGGCAACTCAACCCGTATTACGCCGAGAAGCTGGCGCGCAATATTCCCAGCTTCCTCGGCACGGGTGCGCCTGCCGGCACGGCCCGGGAACAGGCCCTGGCCAACCAGGTGCTCGACCAGTGGCGCAACGGCGCTTCGCAAACCCTGTGCGGTGACATCGACCAGAGCGCCCGGGAATCGCGCTATGACTTGGAAATCCAGGACACCCTGAGCTTGTCCGACAGCCTGCGGCTCGTCACCGGGGTGAACTATCGCTACGACCGCGCCGATTCCGAAACCTACTTCAACGGCACGCTCGACGACACCACCTGGCGCCTGTTCGGCCAGCTCGAATGGCGGGCCAGCGAGCACTGGCTGTTGCAGGGCGGTGCCATGTTCGAAGACACGCGTCTGACCGGCAGCTCGCTGACCCCGCGCATGGCGGTCAACTATCTGATCACCCCGCGACACGGACTGCGGGCGGTGTACTCCGAGGCCGTGCGCTCGCCGGACATGTTCGAGAACAATGTCAATTGGAGCTACCAGGTGACCAACCTGCGGCCCGCCGCGTTCGGCCAGGACAGCGCCCGTTATTTCGTCCGCACCCGCGGTCCGGGCAACCTGGAGCAGGAGCACATGCGCTCCCGGGAGCTGGGCTACAACGGATATTTCATGGACCTGGGCCTGGCGGTCGATGTGAAGCTGTTCCATGACGAAATTACCGGCATGATCAGCGAACCGCTGCGCAACAATCAGTACATCGCCAGCAACAGCAACGAATCGCAATTTACCGGCGCCGAGACCCAATTGGACTGGCGCGTGACCCGCGCCGATCGCCTGCGCCTGACCTACGCCTACGTTGACGCCCTGGCGAGCAATCCCCTCGATGAACAACTGACCGCCCGCAACAGCGGTTCGGCCGGCTGGCTCCGTGACTGGGGCCGAGGCTGGAACAGCGCGGTTTTCTATTACGCCGCTGATGCCCTCAATGGCTACCGCTACGAGCGGGTCGACACCCGCCTCGCCCGGCGCATCCCCCTGGGCAAGGCCAGCCTGGAGCTGGCGGGCATCCTGCAACAGCGTCTCGACGATCAGCCGACCACGTTCGTCGACAACCGCTACGACTCCCGTCATGTGCTGTATTTCAGCGCGGAGTTGTCTTTCTAGATGTTCGGCGGCCAACCGAGCAAGACGCCCTTTTGTGGCCGCCTGTGGTGGCTGCTGTGCCTGGCGTTCGCCGGCCTGCTGGGCTCCCTTGAGGCGCGGGCCGCCGAGATTCTGTTGACCGGCGCCCAGGACAGCCCCGGCGTGCAATCGTTTACCCAAGCCCTACAGGCCCGGCGTCCCCAGGACCGCGTGCGGTTTGCACTCCTGTCCAGCCTGCCGGCACCGGACCGTTTGCCCGCCGACGCGCGCCTGGTCCTGCTGGACCTGCCGAGCCTCGACTGGCGCCTGCAAACGCCCAACGGTCCGGCCACCCTGGTGCTGCGGATCAGCCGCCAACAAGCCCGCGAGCGCCTCGGCGAGGCGACGCCCGCTCAACTGAGCCTGCTCTGGAGCGATCCGCCGATGGCCCGGCAATTGCGCCTGATTCGCAAAGTCCTGCCGCAAGTGCGGCGGGTCGGCGTGCTGTTCGACAGGCACAGCGAGTTTCTGCTCAAGGACCTTCGCCAGGCCGCGACGCCCCTGGGCCTGGAAATCGTCAGCGAACGCTGGGACGACACCAACGACAGCCGCCCCTTGCAAAGGCTGTTGGGCCAGAGCGATGTCTTGCTGGGCCTCGATGACCCCGACCTCTATAACCCCAAGACCGTGAAGAACGTGCTGCTCAGCAGTTATGCCCGACAACGGGCGCTGATCGGCCCAAGTGCCGCCTTCGTCAAGGCCGGCAGCCTGGCCAGCACCTACAGCGACCAGGAAGATTGGCTGGCGATTCTTGACGACCTGCTCGACCGCCCCACCGCCACTTGGCCACGCGCCTTGTATCCGGCCCGCTTCAAGATTCTGAGCAACCAGCAGGTCGCCCGCTCGCTGGGGATCGAACCGATTGACGCCGAATACGTTGCTGCGCAGTTGGCAGAAGGAGAACATCGCCCATGACCTTGCGTCGCCGTTGGGACATCAATACCCGCACCCAGCTCATTGCGCTTGGCCCGGCTTTGTTGCTGACCGTGCTGTTGATCAGCTTTTTCACCTTCGTGCGAATCCAGGACCTGCGCCAGGAACTCAACCACACCGGGCAACTGATCGCTAACCAACTGGCCCCGGCGGCGGAATACGGTGTGATCTCCGGCAACAACGAAGTACTGGAAAGCCTGCTCACGGCCACGCTCGCCACGCCACACGTGCGCTTCCTGGAAGTCCAGGATCGCTCGGAGCGGGTGCTTGTGTACGTCGAGCAACCGGCACAAACCGGCGGCCATTCCCGGCAGGTGGAGGTGTTCCAGGCCCCGGTTCGCCTGCAGCGCATTGCCTTGAATAATGATTTCCTGCAGAGCGCCGGCCCGTCCATCGAAATGCCCGGCGAGGATTATCTGGGCCGTGTCATCGTCGGCATGTCCAGTGACGCCTTCAGCCAGCGCCAACAGGAAATTTTGCTCAAGGCAGCGATCCTGGCCCTGTTCGCCCTGTTGTTCACCTTCCTGGTGGCGCGTCGCCTGGCGGCGAGCCTGTCGCAGCCGATTCGCGACATCGGCAACGCGGTCAAGGCCATCCAGCAAGGCGACTACAGCACCCCACTGCCGATCGTCGATGACGGCGAACTGGGCGCGTTGTCGCGGCACATCAACAATCTGGCGGACGGCCTGGAACAAGCCAGCCGCGAACAGCACCAGGCCATGGCGCAACTGATCAAGACTCGGGAGGAAGCGGAAAAAGCCAACAGCGCCAAGTCGGAATTCCTCGCGATGATGAGCCATGAACTGCGCACGCCGATGAACGGTGTGCTGGGCATGCTGCAGCTGCTGGAAACCACGCAGATGACCGATGAGCAGCAGGAGTACACCGCGCTGGCGTCGGAATCCACCGAGCACCTGTTGAAGGTGATCAACGACATCCTCGATTTCTCGCGCATCGAACGTTCGGCGCTGGAACTGGAACATATTCCTTTCAACTTGTCTGAACTGGTCGGCAGCTGTGCCCAATCGTTCCAGCACAGCGCCGCGCAACGCAAGCTGGGCCTGGACCTGCTGATCCCTGACGACATGAAGGTGCTGCGGGTGCAAGGCGACCCGACGCGTATCCGGCAGATCCTGGTGAACCTGATCGGCAACGCACTGAAGTTCACCGACCAGGGACGCGTCACCGTGCAATGCCAATGGCAGGCCCTGGATCACGAGTTGCTGTGGTTCACCTGCACGGTGCGCGACAGTGGCATCGGTATCCCAGCCGAGAGCCTGGAGCGGATGTTCGATGCTTTCCAACAGGCCGACAGTTCGATTTCCCGGCGCTACGGCGGCACGGGCCTGGGCCTGCCGATCGCCCGCACCCTGGCCGAGCGCATGGGCGGCACGCTGCGTGCCCAGAGCCAGGAGGGCCAGGGTTCGGTGTTTACCTTGGAAATTCCGTTGGCCCTGTCGCGCCTGGCCCCACCGATCCTCGTCCCGCGCCTGCCTGCTGGAAACGGTGATGGAGAAGGCCGCAACATCTTGCTAGTAGAAGACAACCCGGTGAACCAGACCGTGATCGAAGCGATGCTGCGCAGCCTGGGCTTCAAGGTCAGCGTTGCCACGGACGGCGCCCAGGCGGTACGCAGCGCCGAGAGCCTGATTTTCGAAGCGATCCTGATGGACTGCCGGCTGCCGGTGATCGATGGCTACGAAGCCACGCGCCAGATTCGCCAGTTGCCCGGCTGCGCCGAGGTGCCCATCATCGCGCTGACGGCCAACGCGTTGCAGGGCGACCGCGAAGCGTGTCTCGCAGCGGGCATGAACGATTACCTGGCAAAACCCTTCAAACGGGTAGACCTGCAGCAGATTCTGCAGCGTTGGGTGGGATGAATGCGGTCTCTTGGACTATCTGTGACTGGCGTGAAAGGCGAAAGTGCGGCAGTCTTAGGCACCCGGACACGCCTCGATCGGGAAAGGAATAACCATTTCAGTGCACAGGTGTACATTCATTTTCCCGTGTGCTGTGACTTTCACTACAACGCAATAGTCTATGAGTAGGCTGCCGACTCGAGGCATGAACGCTTCGATCGGCCGGGAAGATTTGCCCCACCCTGCCGCATGGGACTATTGAGGAGCTCGCATGACCAAACAAAACGCCTTTACTCGGGAAGATCTGCTGCGCTGCAGTCGCGGTGAGCTGTTCGGCCCAGGTAACGCGCAACTGCCCGCCCCGAACATGCTGATGGTGGATCGCATTACCCATATCAGCGAAGAGGGTGGCAAGTACGGCAAAGGTGAATTGGTCGCCGAGCTGGATATCACTCCGGACCTGTGGTTCTTCGCCTGTCACTTCGAAGGCGACCCGGTGATGCCGGGCTGCCTGGGCCTGGATGCCATGTGGCAACTGGTCGGCTTCTTCCTCGGCTGGCAGGGCCTGCCGGGTCGCGGTCGCGCCTTGGGCTCGGGCGAAGTGAAGTTCTTCGGTCAGGTTCTGCCGACCGCCAAGAAGATCACCTATAACATTCATATCAAACGCGTCCTCAAGGGCAAGCTGAACATGGCCATTGCCGATGGTTCGGTGGCTGTCGACGGTCGCGAGATCTACACCGCCGAAGGCCTTCGGGTCGGCGTTTTCACCTCCACTGACAACTTCTAAGGGTTATCCGCATGCGCCGCGTCGTTATCACTGGTCTGGGCATCGTTTCGTGCCTGGGCAATGACAAAGAGACCGTCTCCGCTAACCTGCGTGCAAGTCGCCCTGGCATCCGGTACAACCCGGAATATGCCGAAATGGGTCTGCGTAGCCAGGTTTCCGGCTCCATTGACCTCAACCTCGAAGAGCTGATCGATCGCAAGATCTATCGTTTCGTCGGCCATGCGGCGGCTTACGCCTACCTGGCCATGAAGGACGCCATCGCTGACTCCGGCCTGACCGAAGAGCAGGTATCCAACCCGCGCACCGGCCTGATCGCCGGCTCCGGCGGCGCCTCGACCTTGAACCAGATGGAAGCGCTGGACATCCTGCGCGAGAAAGGCGTCAAGCGCGTAGGTCCGTACCGCGTCACGCGGACCATGAGCAGCACCGTTTCCGCCTGCCTGGCCACACCATTCAAGATCAAGGGCCTGAACTACTCCATCGCTTCTGCCTGCGCCACCAGTGCCCACTGCATCGGTACCGCCATGGAACAGATCCAGATGGGCAAGCAGGACATCGTCTTTGCCGGTGGCGGCGAAGAAGAACATTGGAGCCAGTCGTTCCTGTTCGACGCGATGGGCGCCCTGTCCAGCAAGCGCAACGACACACCGGAAAAAGCCTCTCGTGCCTACGATGCCGACCGTGACGGCTTCGTCATCGCCGGCGGTGGTGGCATGGTCGTGGTCGAGGAGCTGGAACACGCCCTCGCCCGTGGCGCAAAAATCTATGCGGAAATTGTCGGCTACGGCGCCACTTCGGACGGCTACGACATGGTTGCCCCGAGCGGCGAAGGTGCCGTGCGTTGCATGCAAATGGCGATGTCCACCGTCGATGCACCGATCGACTACCTGAACACCCACGGCACCTCGACCCCGGTCGGCGATGTCGCGGAGATGAAAGGCGTGCGTGAAGTGTTCGGCGACAAAGCCCCGGCCATCAGCTCCACCAAGAGCCTGTCGGGTCACTCCCTGGGCGCCGCCGGCGTTCACGAAGCGATCTACTGCATGCTGATGATGGAAGGCAACTTCATGGCCGGTTCGGCCAACATCGACGAGCTGGACCCGGAAGTGGCCGACCTGCCGATCCTGACCAAGACTCGCGAAAATGCCACCATCAACACCGTGATGAGCAACAGCTTCGGCTTCGGTGGCACTAACGCCACCTTGGTGATGAAGCGCTGGCAGGGCAAGTAAGCCCCGCCGCTACGCCGCACACAAAAACGCCCCGACTGGTTCGGGGCGTTTTTTTGCCTGCTCAGTTCAAGTTCAGCGCACGACAAACCGCTGCTGCGTCAGCAGTCGATCACCCTGGAACACCATGAACCGCCATTCCCCCGGCACCACTTCATGGCTTTCGGTGAACTCATACGCCATCACGTCCTGAGGCGCACCGGGCACCAGTTTCTGGATGACTTCGAACTTGTCATGCCGCACGCCATCGGGAGTACGAATGCCTGGCGTGAAGTACAGCAGGGTCAACGGTTGGTCATCCGCGACCTTGCCCGCCAACTGGTAGCGCATGCCAAATTTGGTGCCCAGCTTGGCCGGCACGCTTTCGGTCTGGCGGATCTGTTCGTTGCTGCGACGCAGGACCCGCTCGCCCGATTGCAGCTCGGCTTGTGGCCCTTCGAATACACCGTACTCCACCGGACCTTCGACACGGACTTCCGCCTGGGCCAGGCCACAGGTCATCAACAGCGCGAGCAGCGCGCTTGGACGGGTGAGATGCATATTGCGCTCCTTGATTGAGATGAGCGCGAGGGTATGACGCGGGGGTGACAGGCTGATGACAAAGCCAATGCACCCTGCCACCGATAACTCGGGCAAATGGCTAACCTGTGGCGAGGGAGCTTGCTCCCGCTCGACTGCGCAGCAGTCGCCAGATTTTGGGGCTACTGCGTAGCCCAGCGGGAGCAAGCTCCCTCGCCACAAGAGCGGGCTCAGCGGGCCGCTGAGCGCGGCAACACCGAAAGGAAATTATCCCGCGCCACTTTCCTCGCCACGTCTTCCGGCAAGGCGTCCAGGAACGGGTCAAAGCTGCGCAGCTCCTTACCCAGTTTGTTGAAGCGTCCTACCACATCAGATCCCAGCATGAAGCGTTCAGGGAAGCGCTCCACCAGCTTTACCCATTCATCCCTGGGCTTGCCCGCCTCGTCGAGCAAATACGGCGTGAGCATGCTCCAGGACAGGTCGATGAACAGGTTGGGGTAGGACTCGAGCATCCGCGTCAGCGTGGGCAGCAGGAAATCCAGCTGAGTCTGGTGCCGATGAATCTCCATGCTGGTGCCGGCATGAGCCCAAATGAACCGTGTGTGTGGATGATTACGCAACGGCTCTTCCACTTCCGCCAGATAAAGCGGATTTCTCTCACGCTTGGACGTGATATTGGAATGCAGCATCACCGGCAGGTCGTTCTCGGCGGCCAGGTGATAAATCCGGGTCATGGCCTCGTTGTTAGCGCGGGGGGTGTCGCCGGAGGTCAGCGCCGTCAAGTCGTCATGGCGAGTGAACACTTCGCCGATGCCTTGCCACAGCCCAGGGTACAGGTCGAGCATGCGCTGGATATGCGCAGCGGAATTCTTGTCGTTGGGATTGAAGCCTGACAGGAACGGATGGAAATGCTGGCGTTGTTCGGCGGGCAGTTTGTTTACCGCTGCGGCGACTATCACGTCGGTGGCGCTATACCAATAGGCGTCCGCATCGTCACCGGCGTAATAACGCGGACGCTTGGGCTCGTCCTCATGCCATTTCTTTGCCACCGGCACGCCGGAAATCATGACGTGCTCGATGCGGTTGTCGGCCATGGCCTTGAGCAGCTTGGGCATGCCGGCGGTTTCCTGGAAGAAATCGACGTAATGCAGGTGCGCATCGCTGTAGGCATATTCGCGAGCGACGGCGCCGCTGCTGGAAACGGCCAGCAAACAGGCGAAAATCAGACGGGTCGAGGGCACGGGCACTCTCCAAAAGCCATGAGCAAGCATAGACCCCATCCGTCTCGCCTGGGTTCAAGCCGCCGCTGCCGCTCGTTGTGAGCTCGGGTTATGCTCTGCGCACTCGTCGTTCAACCTGGAAGCCCTCATGACCGCTCCCCTGATCGTTCGTCCCCGTGCAGAAGATGTGGAAGGCCAGCCCATTCTGCGGCCGCTGCCGTCGGCCAAATGCCGCAGCGTCGGACCCTTCGTGTTTTTCGATCACATGCTGCAAACCTCCTACCCGGCCGATAAAGGCATGAATATCCGCCAGCACCCGCATATTGGCCTGTCCACCCTCACCTACCTGTTCGAGGGAACACTCCAACACAAGGACAGCCTGGGTTCCGATCAGGTGGTGCGTGCCGGGGACGTGAGCTGGATGACGGCGGGCAGCGGCATCGCCCATGTCGAGCGCACCCCTGACTCATTGCTGGGCAGCGCTTTTGTCATGCATGGCCTGCAAGTCTGGTTGGCTTCGCCCAAGTCCCATGAGCAAGGGCCAGGGCACTACAGCCATCATCCGGCCCAGACCCTGCCGGTCAGCAATAACCTGGGCGTCAGCATCCGCATGATTGCCGGGTCAGGCTTTTGCCTGGAGTCGCCGGTCCCGGTACTGTCGCCTACGCTGTATGCCGAACTGAACCTGCAAACCGCGACGACACTGCTGATCCCGACCGAGCATGAAGAACGCGCACTGTATGTCCTGAGCGGCGAGGCGCAGCTGGACGGTGAACCGCTGGAGCCTCATTCGCTGGTGATACTGCCAGCGGGGGAAGAGATGGCACTGTTTGCCGACAGCGATTGTCACGCCGTGCTGTTCGGCGGCGCTCCGCTGGATGGGCCACGTCGGATGAACTGGAATTTCGTTTCCAGCGACCCGGCCCGCATAGACGAAGCCCGCCAGCGCTGGGCGGCCGGGGACTGGCCGACGGTGCCGGGGGAAAGCGAGCGGATCGAATTGCCCTAGATTCACACCCATCCCGTGGCGAGGGAGCAAGCACCCTCGCCACAGTTATTGGGTGCATTCAGCCCTTGAACACTTCATCCAGCAAATTATGCATCGACCGGAACGCGCGCCCGGCGACCTTGGCGTCGTACATCATTTTGCCAGGCACATTGGCTTGTGGATCGGTGAAAGAGTGCACCGCGCCGCCATAGCTGAGCAATTGCCAGTCCACACCCGCGGCATTCATCTCATCTTCGAACGCCGGCAGTTGTTCCTTCGGCACCAGCGGGTCGGACGCGCCGTGCATCACCAACACCGCGCCGTTGATATTTTGCGCATCGGCCGGGTCCGGTGTATCCAGGGTGCCGTGAAAGGAAATGGTGGCCTTCAGCGGCGCACCGCTTCGCGCCAGTTCCAGGGCGCAGCAGCCACCGAAGCAGAAGCCGAACGTGGCCAGTCTCGCCGTATCGACCTCTGCGTCACCCTGGCTCTGCAGTTGTTCGAACGCGGCCTGCATGCGCTTGCGCAACAACGCCCGGTCGTTCTTGAGAGGCATCATCGCCGCCCCGGCCTCCTCGGCATTGCTCGGGCGCACCGTTTGCCCGTACAGGTCGGCGATCAACACCACATAACCATTAGCCGCCACCGATCTGGCGATGTCTTCGGCACCCGCCCCGACACCCATCCAGTTCGGCGCCATCAGCAAACCCGGACGCGGGCCCTGCTGGTTGACGTCGAAGGCCAGACGACCTTCATAACTTTGACCATCGATCTGATAGACCAGCGAACGAACCGTAACCTCACTCATGACGGACTCCTTTTTGACTGAACACCAGAAATGACAAAACCCGCCGAAGCGGGTTTTGTCTCACTTGATCAAGCTGACAGTTCAACCAGCAACTTGTTCAGGCGACGGACATACGCCGCCGGGTCCTTCAAGCTGTCGCCGGCCGCCAGGGCCGCCTGATCGAAGAGTATGTGCGACAAGTCGCCGAAACGCTCTTCGCTCTGCTCGTTATCGAGCTTCTCCACCAGCGGGTGCGCCGGGTTGAATTCGAAGATCGGCTTGGAATCCGGGACCTTCTGGCCGCTGGCTTCGAGGATCTGGCGCATCTGCAAACCGAGGTCCTGCTCACCGATAGCCAGGATCGCCGGCGAATCGGTCAGGCGGTGGGAAACACGCACTTCGCTAACGGCATCGCCGAGGGCCGTCTTGATCCGCTCGACCAGGCCTTCCTTGCTCTTGGCGACTTCTTCGGCGGCTTTCTTGTCTTCTTCCGAATCCAGGTTGCCGAGGTCCAGGTCGCCACGGGCCACGTCGACAAAACTCTTGCCGTCGAACTCGTTGAGGTAGCTCATCAGCCACTCATCGATGCGGTCGGTCAGCAGCAGCACTTCGATGCCTTTTTTGCGGAAGACTTCCAGGTGCGGGCTGTTTTTCACCTGTGCATAAGTTTCACCGGTGAGGAAGTAGATCTTGTCCTGGCCTTCCTTGGCGCGAGCCAGGTAGTCGGCCAAGCCAACGACCTGCTCGCCATCGTCACCCTGGGTGGATGCAAAGCGCAGCAGGCCGGCGATTTTCTCTTTGTTAGCGAAGTCCTCGGCTGGACCTTCTTTCATCACCTGGCCGAAGTTCTTCCAGAAGCTCTTGTATTGCTCCGGCTCGTTCTTGGCCAGTTTTTCCAGCATGTCCAGGACGCGCTTGGTCAGTGCCGACTTCATGGAGTCGATGATCGGATCTTTCTGCAGGATTTCCCGCGAGACGTTCAGCGACAGGTCATTGGAGTCCACCACACCCTTGATGAAGCGCAGGTACAACGGCAGGAACGATTCGGCCTGGTCCATGACGAACACACGCTGCACGTACAGTTTCAGGCCGCGTGGCGCTTCACGTTGGTACAAGTCGAACGGCGCACGGGCCGGCACGTACAACAGGGAGTTGTATTCCAGCTTGCCTTCGACCTTGTTATGGCTCCAGCTCAGCGGGTTCTCGTAGTCGTGGGCGATGTGCTTGTAGAACTCCTGGTATTCCTCGTCCGTAACCTCGGTGCGTGGACGGGTCCACAGGGCACTGGCGCGGTTGACGGTTTCCCATTCCACTTCAGGCTTTTCTTCACCTTCGGCAACGGTGACTTCCTTCGGCAACTCGATCGGCAGCGCGATGTGGTCGGAGTATTTCTTGATGATGTTGCGCAGGCGCCAGCCATCGGCGAACTCGTCCTCGCCGGACTTGAGGTGCAACACGATGCGAGTACCGCGATCAGCCTTGTCGACGGTGGCGACTTCAAATTCGCCCTCGCCCTTCGACGACCAATGCACGCCTTCGCTCGCCGCGAGGCCGGCACGGCGGCTGAACACTTCGACCTGATCGGCGACGATGAAGGCGGAGTAGAAACCGACGCCGAACTGACCGATCAGGTGGGAATCTTTCTTCTGGTCGCCGGACAGGTTTTTCATGAAGTCGGCGGTGCCCGACTTGGCGATGGTGCCCAGGTGCGTGATCACCTCTTCGCGGCTCATGCCGATGCCATTGTCTTCGAGGGTGACGGTTTTCGCGTCCTTGTCGAAGCTCACACGGATCTTCAGCTCATTACCGCCTTCCAGCAGCTCTGGCTTGGACAGCGCTTCAAAACGTAACTTGTCGACAGCGTCAGAGGCGTTCGAGATCAGCTCGCGAAGGAAAATTTCCTTATTCGAATACAGCGAGTGAATCATCAGGTGCAGCAGTTGCTTCACCTCGGTCTGGAAGCCCAGGGTTTCCTTTTGAGTTTCCACGCTCATGGTCATCAAACTCCAAGTGGATGGTGGTGTCCGCCTCGCAGAGATTGGCGGCGGGATGTCCTGAAGGTTGGGGCAACGGTGATGATTTCAAGGGCCGGTCGGCTTGGAAGGTGCAGGGATTTTGAAATGGGCCCGGGCCGTTGCAATAGGCTCGGCCTCACTTTCCTGCCAGGCGGTGATCGCCACATTGGCTACGCGCCGCCCCTGGCGCCATACCTGGCATCTGGCATAGGTGTCGCGAAACTGCCCGGCGCGCAGGTAATCCAGGGAAAAATCGATGATCTTCGGCACACCCGGCGCACGGGTGGCGATCAGCAGATGAACGGCAGCCGACAACTCCATGAACCCGGCGATCACTCCGCCATGAATGGCTGGCAGCAAAGGGTTACCAATGTTGTCCTTGTTGGCCGGCAGGCAAAACAGCAGTTCGTCGCCCTGCTGCGTGCATTCAACGCCAATCAGTTGCGCATAGGGAATCGAAGCGAGCAGCAGCGCGTAGTCGCCCTGTTCGCAGGCGCGGCGCAGTTGTTCCTCGGTGATGTCGGTCATGGCTGCGCCACGGCGGCCATCGGGCCGCCCTTCCCTATTCCCCGGGCATGCTCGCCCAGGCGCATGAACGTGCCCACCACATGAGCGATGGGTTGCTGGGGGTCGTCCTGGTAGGCGAAACCGCGGGAGAAGATCACATCCGGAGTCACCCGGTAGCATTGAGCGAAGCCGTAGACGTCCTTGTGGGGCTCGGCGGCGTGCATATAGTCGATGCGCAGGTCGAGGGTGGGACAGACTTCGAATTGCGGGAGCACGCATAAGGTCGACATGCCGCACGCGGTGTCCATCAATGAGGTCAACGCGCCACCATGGATGATGCCCGTCAACGGGTTGCCAACGATTCGCGGGCTGAACGGCAGGATGACCGTCAGCCCGTCACGACTGGCGCTGTGCAACGTCAAGCCCAGTACCTGGCAATGCCGCAGCGCGGATAAAAAGCGTGTCGCGCGCTCAAAAACGAGATCTTCAGCCATGTTCATCAACGCCCTTGTTTGTTTATAGGTCTGGCAACAGGCGGGTGCGCTAAAGTTCCGCAACCTTGCAAAGTTATATATCTGTCGCAAAAGAGGAACTTAACCTGAGGGGGGTTGCTCAAAAGGCCAGTAGTTATTTCCATAAGGAGAAACACCCCATGCGTAAGACTTTTGCTATTGCCTTGATGTTGGCCGCCTCCCTCGGTCTCGCTGCCTGCGATAAAAAATCCGAGGACAAAGCTCAAGATGCCAACCAACACGCTGAGCAAGCTCAGCAAGACATGAACAAAGCACAGGATAAAGTGAACGACGCGGCGAAAGAAAACGCCGAAGCCGCCAAAGCTCAGTCTGAATCGAACAGCGCCGCCCAGCAGGAACAAGCCCCTGCTACCGCGCCTAAAACCAACTGATACGGTTTTAGCAGTAAAAGAAAACCCGCCTGGAGCGGGTTTTCTTTTGCCTGCAATTTGGGCGGCTCAACGCTGCGTCACGCGGTTTCCTTGCCGGCCTCGGACGTTGGCGCTTCGGTAGGCGTATAGACCATTACATCCAGCACGTCCGAATGAAACTCGCGCTGATACAGCACAAACACCACACCGGCGCTCATCAACATGAATAACAAGGGGCTGACGAACCACGCCAACATGGTCATGCCGAAATAATAGGCGCGCAGGCCGAAGTTGAACTGGTTGGCCGCCATGGAGATGACCCGTGCCGCTCTTGATGCAAAGGCCTTGCGCTCTTGCTCGGACACATGCCGTTCACCGATCATCGGCGCCGAACCCACCAGGACCGCGGCAAAGTTGTACTGGCGCATGCACCAACTGAACGTGAAGAACGCATACACGAACACCAGCGCCAGGCACAGCAGCTTCACCTCCGCCATGCCTTGGGAAGCCTGTTGCACCAGTGGCAGGTCCGCGAGCAACGACACCGCACGGTCAGACGCGCCCAATACCGTGAGGATACCGGCGAGGATAATCAGCGTACTGGAGGCGAAGAACGACGCGTTGCGCTCAAGGTTACCGATCACGCTGGCATCGGCGATGCGGTTATCGCGCAGCAACATGCGACGCATCCAATCTTCTCGGTACAGGTGCATGACGCTGGCCAGGCACGCCGTATCGCGCGCTTTCCAGGAAGCGTAACGGGTGTAGCCAGCCCAGCAAATAATGAACCATACGGCGGCGAGAAGATGAATCAGGTTGGCTTGAATGAATGACATGCAATTCCCTGTATGACAATAACGAACGCCGGAACCGTGTTTGCGGACTCAGGACACCCCATTCGACGCTGGCTCAAGGAAAAAGACACTGCACCCATAAAAAAAATGCCCCGTATCGATTGATACGGGGCATTTCGTTTTCCCAGTGTGCCTGCTCGAAGCCGCTTAAGCCAGTGCTTGGCTGCGCTTGCCCAATAGCCGGTCGCAGACCACCGCGACCACCAGGGTCATGACCGAAGGGATCAGCCAGGCCAGGCCCTGCTCGCTCAGAGGCAGGTGGGCCAATTGTGCCGGCATCCAGTCCGCCAACCCGGCGCCCTTGAGGGCATCGATCAAGCCAAACAGGAAAGAAACCAGCATGACCGGGCCGACGATGCGCCCTTGCTCGTGCCAGAAATCCTTGCAGAAGCTCAGGGCCACCAGAACGATGCAGGGTGGATAGATCGCCGTCAGCACCGGAATCGAGAAGGCGATCAGCTTGGTCAGGCCGAGGTTGGAGACCAGCAGCGAAAACGCCGCCAGGATGATCACCAGCGTCTTGTACGACAGCGGCAGGACGCGGCTGAAGTATTCGGCACAGGCGCAGGTCAGGCCGACCGCAGTCACCAGGCACGCCAGGGAGATCAGTACCGCGAGGAAACCACTGCCCAGGCTGCCGAACGTGTGTTGCACGTAGGCATGCAGCACGGCCGCGCCATTGGTTGCGCCCGCCGCCACTTCGTGGCTGCCGGAGCCCAGGCGGAACAGGCTGACGTAGACCAGCGCCAGGCCCACTCCGGCGATCAGCCCGGCGATGATCGCGTAGCGGGTGATCAAGGCCGGCGACTCGACGCCCCGGGAACGGATCGCGTTGACGATGACGATGCCAAACACCAATGCTCCCAGGGTATCCATGGTCAGGTAACCATTGATGAAGCCTTGGGAAAACGGCGCCGCCACATATTCAGGCGTTGCCACGCCAATATCGCCGGCAGGCAGGGCAAACGCAGCGATGCCCAGCACCGCCAGGGCGATGATCTTCAGTGGCGCCAGGAAGCGCCCGACGGTGTCCAGCAAGCGGCCCGGATAGAGCGAGATGAAGAACACCAGCAGGAAGTACACCGCACTATAAAGAAACAGCGCCAGCGGACTTTCGCCGGTCAGCGGCGCAAGGCCGACTTCGAACGATACGGTGGCGGTTCGCGGCGTGGCGAACAGCGGGCCGACAGCCAGGTAGCACACCGCCGCCAGCAAACCACCGGCGATCTTGCCTATAGGGCTGCTCAAGGCATCCATAGCCCCGCCGACCTTGGCCAGCGCAACGACGGTGATCACCGGCAGCCCGACCGCGGTGATCAAAAAGCCCAGCGCCGCCATCCAGACATGAGGCCCGGACTGCAAACCGACGATAGGCGGGAAGATGATATTACCGGCCCCGACGAACAGGGCAAATGTCATGAAACCAAGCGCCAGGATGTCCTGGCCTTTCAACACTTTCATTAAGGAAACCACACTACTGAATCGGAATTTAGAGAGGGATTTCCCTGAAGGGTGAGGGAAATGCTGCCGATCCGTATGGGACCGACCCGTTTAGCACGTCGCGGCCTTATGGGCCGCGGGTCGCAAAATTGGCGGCAAGACTAACGAATTTATGCGCGGAACGCACTGTTACGGGGCGCACTATCCGATACACGACATTTCTGTGTCGCGTTTATGTAATAAAAGCGGCTACAAGCTACAAGCTCTCACTCAGCTTGAAGCTCAAAGCTTGCAGCTGCCCTCAAACGACAAAGGCCACCCGAAGGTGGCCTTTGTTGCTGGAACGAAGGGTCAGCCGAAGCTTACTTCTTCATTTCCCAGCCAGTCAGCTCGGCCAGGGCCTTGCCGATGTCTGCCAGCGAACGCACGGTTTTCACGCCTGCGTCTTGCAGTGCAGCGAATTTCTCGTCTGCAGTGCCTTTGCCGCCGGAGATGATTGCGCCAGCATGGCCCATGCGCTTGCCCGGAGGAGCAGTCACACCAGCGATGTAGGAAACAACCGGCTTGGTCACGTTTGCCTTGATGTAGGCAGCGGCTTCTTCTTCAGCGGAACCGCCGATCTCACCGATCATGACGATCGCTTCGGTCTTCGGGTCTTCCTGGAACAGCTTCAGGATGTCGATGAAGTTGGAGCCTGGGATCGGGTCACCGCCGATGCCGACGCAAGTCGACTGACCGAAACCGGCGTCAGTGGTCTGCTTGACGGCTTCGTAGGTCAAGGTGCCGGAACGGGAAACGATACCGACCTTGCCTGGCAAGTGAATGTGACCTGGCATGATGCCGATCTTGCACTCGCCTGGAGTGATCACGCCTGGGCAGTTAGGGCCGATCAGGGTGATACCCAGCTCGTCGCACTTGACCTTGGCTTCCAGCATGTCGATGGTCGGGATGCCTTCGGTGATGCAGACGATCAGCTTGATGCCGCCAAACGCTGCTTCAAGGATGGAGTCCTTGCAGAAAGGAGCCGGAACGTAGATCACGCTGGCGGTAGCGCCAGTGGCTGCAACAGCGTCCTTGACGGTGTTGAAGACAGGCAGGCCCAGGTGCTCGGTGCCGCCCTTGCCCGGCGTTACGCCGCCAACCATCTTGGTGCCGTATTCGATGGCTTGCTGGGTGTGGAAACTACCTTGCGAACCGGTAATACCCTGGCAGATAACCTTAGTGTCTTTATTGATCAGGACGCTCATTATTTGCCCTCCGCAGCTTTAACGACTTGTTGAGCAGCGTCGGTCAGGCTGGTAGCAGCGATGATGTTCAAACCGCTTTCTGCCAGTACTTTAGCGCCCAGCTCAGCGTTGTTGCCTTCAAGGCGAACAACAACCGGGATTTTCACGCCGACTTCTTTCACGGCGCCAATGATGCCTTCGGCAATCATGTCGCAACGAACGATGCCGCCGAAGATGTTGACCAGTACTGCAGCGACGTTGGTGTCGGACAGAATGATCTTGAACGCTTCGGTTACGCGTTCCTTGGTAGCACCGCCGCCCACGTCGAGGAAGTTGGCTGGCTTGCCGCCATGCAGGTTGACGATGTCCATGGTACCCATGGCCAGGCCAGCACCGTTGACCATGCAGCCGATGTTACCTTCCAGGGCTACGTAGTTCAGTTCGAACTTGGCAGCGTGCGCTTCGCGCGGATCGTCTTGCGACGGATCGTGGAAAGTCTTCAGCTTAGGCTGACGGTACATGGCGTTGGCGTCGATATTGATCTTGGCATCGAGGCAGTGCAGGTCGCCGTCGGCCTTGATCACCAGCGGGTTCACTTCCAGCAGCGCCAGGTCGTGGTCCTTGAACAGCTTGGCCAGGCCTACGAAGATCTTGGCGAACTGAGCAACCTGCTTGCCTTCCAGGCCCAGCTGGAATGCCAGCTCGCGACCCTGGAACGGCTGTGCGCCAACCAGTGGATCAATGGTGGCCTTGAGGATTTTCTCAGGGGTGTCGTGAGCGATTTTCTCGATGTCCACGCCACCTTCGGTGGAAGCCATGAACACGATGCGGCGGCTCGAACGGTCAACGACAGCGCCCAGGTACAGCTCTTTAGCGATATCAGTGCACGATTCAACCAGGATCTTGGTGACTGGCTGACCGTTGGCGTCAGTCTGGTAAGTCACCAGACGCTTGCCCAGCCACTGCTGTGCGAAGGCTTTGGCGTCTTCTTTGCTGCGAACCAGCTTGACGCCGCCCGCTTTACCGCGACCACCGGCGTGAACCTGGGCTTTGACAACCCATTCGCTGCCGCCGATTTTGTCGCAAGCTTCTGCTGCCGCTTCCGGGGTGTCTACCGCGTAACCGGTGGATACTGGCAGGCCGTACTCAGCGAACAGCTGCTTACCCTGATACTCGTGAAGATTCATGCTTATTACCGTCTTCGTTAGGTACTGCGCATTCGGTGCTGCACCGTTCTGGTGCCGCACCACCTGTGACTGCTGCTTGCGTAGCTTTCCGGTCAACCGGTGCAGCTACGCAAGGCTGCGTCCAGCGGATATTCCGCGGTGAGTCTTGCTCGCAAGGCTCACGACGGGCCATACCGCCGTGGTTTCTTATTGTCTATTAACGCTTCTTGCGGTTGGCCACGTGGATGGCACCGCCATTTACGGCCAAGGCCGCTTCGTGCAAGGCTTCGGACAGGGTCGGATGGGAGAAGACCATCATGCCCAGATCCTCAGCGCTAGTGCCGAATTCCATACCGATTGCGCCTTGCTGAACCAGCTCTGCAGCGCTCGGGCCGATGACGTGAACGCCCAGTACGCGATCCGTCTTGGCATCGGCGATGACTTTCACGAAACCACCGGTATCGTTGGCTGCCATGGCGCGGCCACTGGCGGCGAACGGGAAGGTGCCGACGTTAACTTCAACGCCTTCGGCTTTCAAGGCCTGCTCGGTTTTGCCTACCCATGCGATTTCCGGGTGAGTGTAGATAACCGATGGGATCAGGTCATAGTTCATCTGGGCCTTGTGGCCCTTGATGCGCTCGACAACCATGATGCCTTCCTCGGAAGCCTTGTGCGCCAGCATCATGCCGCGAACCACGTCACCGATGGCGAAGACGCCCGGTACGGTGGTGGCGCATTGATCGTCCACCTGGATGAAGCCGCGCTCGTCGATTTCCACGCCGCTGTCGGCAGCCAGCAGGTCAGTGGTCACCGGACGACGGCCGACCGCTACAATCAGCTTGTCGAAAGTGATGGTCTGTTCGCCGTTGGCATCGGTGTAGGTCACCACGACTTCTTCGCCGTTGACCTTGGAGCCGGTCACGCGAGCGCCCAGCTTGATGTCCAGGCCTTGCTTGGTCAGGGTCTTGAACGCTTCCTTGGAGACGGCGGCGTCAGCGGCCATCAGGAAGGTGTCGAGGGCTTCGAGCACGGTCACTTCAGCGCCCAGGCGCGACCATACCGAACCCAGCTCGAGGCCGATCACGCCAGCGCCGATCACGCCCAGGCGTTTTGGCACGGTCTGGAATTCCAGGGCGCCGGTGGAATCGACGATCACATTCTGGTCGACTGGAGCCGGTGGAATGTCGATCGGACGCGAGCCTGGCGCCAGGATGACATTTTCAGCTTCGATCACTTCAACCGAGCCGTCCGGCTTGGTCACTTCGACTTTCTTGCCCATCAGCAGCTTGCCGTGGCCCTGGATCGAGGTGACGCCGTTGGCCTTGAACAGGGTGGCGACACCGCTGGTCAGGTTCTTGACGATGCCAGCCTTGCGGCCAACCATCGCAGCAACGTCCATTTTCACTTCACCGGTGGAAATACCGTGAACATTGAAGCTTTCCTTGGCTTCCTTGTACTTCCAGGAGCTGTCCAGCAGCGCCTTGGATGGAATGCAACCGACGTTCAGGCAAGTACCGCCCAAGGCCTGTTTGCCTTCCTTGTCGGTGTATTTCTCGATGCAGGCAGTGGTAAGGCCCAGTTGCGCAGCCTTGATGGCCGCTACGTAGCCGCCAGGGCCCGCACCAATCACTACCACGTCGAATTTCTGAGTCATGAGTCATTCCTTTTCGAATCAAACCGGACGGTCACTTGTGGTGACCGTCGAGGGACGAAACCGGTTGTTACAACAAGAGGCCGGTCAACAGACCGGCCCTCGCGGCGAAAATCAGATATCCAGCAGCAGACGAGCCGGATCTTCAAGCAGGTTCTTGATGGTCACCAGGAACGTCACGGCTTCTTTGCCGTCGATCAGGCGGTGATCGTAGGACAATGCCAGATACATCATCGGGCGAATCACGACCTGGCCATTGATCGCCATCGGACGCTGCAGGATGTTGTGCATGCCCAGGATAGCCGCTTGTGGCGGGTTGACGATCGGGGTCGACATCATCGAACCGAATGTACCACCGTTGGTGATGGTGAACGTACCGCCGGTCATCTCTTCGATGGACAGCTTGCCGTCACGGGCCTTCTTGCCGAAGGTGGCGATGCCGCCTTCGATTTCGGCCAGGCTCATCAGTTCGGCGTTGCGCAGTACCGGAACCACCAGGCCACGGTCGCTGGAGACCGCAACACCGATGTCGGCGTAGCCGTGGTAGACGATGTCGGAACCGTCGATCGACGCGTTGACGGCCGGGAAGCGTTTCAGCGCTTCGGTGGCAGCCTTGACGAAGAACGACATGAAGCCCAGGCGTACGCCGTTGTGAGACTTCTCGAACAGATCCTTGTACTTCGAACGCAGCGCCATGACTTCGGTCATGTCGACTTCGTTGAACGTGGTCAGCATCGCCATGTTCGACTGGGCTTCAACCAGACGCTCGGCAACTTTGGCACGCAGGCGGGTCATCGGAACGCGCTTTTCAACGCGGTCACCGGCAGCGAACACCGGAGCAGCGGCGGCTGGCGCGGCAGGCTTGGCCGGTGCTGCGGCTGGAGCGGCTTTCTTGGCGGCAACGGCGGCTACTACGTCTTCCTTGGTCACACGGCCGCCCTTGCCGGTGCCGGCAACGGAAGCGATGTTGATGCCGTTCTCTTCAGCCAGCTTGCGAGCAGCAGGTGCAGCGACTGGATCGTCTTCGCCCGAAGCAGCAGGCGCAGCAGCCTGAGCGGCAGCCGGTGCAGCGGCGGCTGGAGCGGCAGCGGCAGCGCCGCCCTCTTCGATCGAGCCCAGGACCTGGTTCGACAGGACGGTAGCGCCCTCTTCGGCAATGATTGCGCCCAGCACGCCGTCAGCTTCGGCCAATACTTCCAGCACGACCTTGTCGGTCTCGATGTCGACGATCAGGTCGTCACGCTTGACGGCCTCGCCTGGTTTCTTGTGCCAGGTGGCAACGGTGCCATCGGCAACCGATTCCGGGAATGACGGGGCTTTGATTTCGATAGCCATTTCTGTGGGTCCTTAAAATTCGGTTTCAGTCAGCGCGAAGGCGTTAAACAGTGAAGGCATCTTGCAGCAGTTTTTCCTGCTGCTCGGCGTGCATCGACGCATAACCACACGCAGGTGCAGCGGAGGCATCACGACCGGCGTACTCCAGGCCCAGGCCCTTCTTATGGTTGCCGATGCTGCGACGCAGGTGATGCTGGCTGCTGTACCACGCGCCTTGGTTCATCGGTTCTTCCTGACACCACACCGCGTGGGTGAGATTGGTGTAAGGCGCGATGGCCTCCATCAGGTCCTCTTCCGGGAACGGGTAAAGCTGCTCGATACGCACGATGGCGATGTCTTCGCGGCCTTCGGCACGACGTTTTTCCAGCAGGTCGTAGTAGACCTTGCCGCTGCACAGGACCAGGCGAGTCACCTTCGCCGCGTCCAGGGTATCGATTTCCGAGATAACGGTCTGGAACGAGCCTTCGGCCAGGTCTTCGAGCGTGGAAATCGCCAGCTTGTGCCGCAACAGCGACTTGGGGGTCAGCACGATCAGCGGCTTGCGCAGCGGACGGATGACTTGACGACGCAGCAGGTGGTAGATCTGCGCGGGGGTCGTCGGTACGCAAACCTGGACGTTGTGCTCGGCGCACAGTTGCAGGTAACGCTCCAGACGTGCCGAAGAGTGCTCCGGCCCCTGCCCTTCATAACCGTGTGGCAACAGCATGGTCAGGCCGCAGAGACGACCCCACTTGTGCTCGCCGCTGGTGATGAACTGGTCGACGACCACCTGGGCACCGTTGGCGAAGTCGCCGAACTGGGCTTCCCAGATCACCAGCGCATTCGGCTCGGTGGTGGAATAGCCATATTCGAACGCCAGGACGGCTTCCTCGGACAGCAGCGAATCGTACAGGTCGAAACGTGGCTGGCCCTTGTACAGGTTTTGCAGCGGGATGTAGGTACCCGCGTCTTTCTGGTTGTGCAAGACAGCGTGACGGTGCGAGAACGTACCGCGACCGATGTCCTGACCGGTCATGCGAATCGGGTGGCCTTCGAACGCCAGGGTCGCGTACGCCATGGTTTCAGCGTAACCCCAGTTGATCGGCAAGCCACCGGCTTGCATCTTCTGCCGGTCTTCGTAGATTTTCGAAACCTGGCGCTGGACCACGAAGCCTTCCGGAATTTCCAGCAGCTTGGCGGACAGCTCTTGCAAGGTCTTGAGGTCGAAACGCGTGTCGTGACGAGCGGTCCAGGCGTGGCCCAGATACGGACGCCAGTCCACGAACAGCTCTTTGTTCGGCTCCTTGACCAGGCTCTTTACCACATGCAGGCCGTTGTCCAGGGCGTTGCGATATTCATCGACTTTTTCCTGGACGCGCGCGGCATCCAGGACGCCGCCTTGGGTCAGGCGCTCGGCGTACAGCTCACGGGTGGTGCGCTGCTTGGCGATCTGCTGGTACATCAGCGGCTGGGTGCCACTTGGCTCGTCGGCCTCGTTGTGGCCGCGACGGCGGTAGCAGACCAGGTCGATTACCACGTCACGCTTGAACTGCATGCGGTAGTCGATGGCCAACTGGGTCACGAACAGCACGGCTTCCGGGTCATCGCCATTCACATGGAGAATCGGCGCCTGGATCATTTTCGCGACGTCGGTAGCGTACTCGGTGGAACGCGAGTCCAGCGGGTTGCTGATGGTGAAACCGACCTGGTTGTTGATCACGATGTGCACGGTACCGCCGGTCTTGAAACCGCGGGTCTGCGACATCTGGAAGGTTTCCATGACCACGCCTTGACCGGCGAATGCCGCGTCACCGTGGATGGAGATCGGCAGCACCTTCTCGCCGGTCGGGTCGTTGCGACGATCCTGACGGGCGCGGACCGAACCCTCGACCACCGGGGAAACGATTTCCAGGTGGGACGGGTTGAACGCCATGGCCAGGTGCACTTCGCCACCTGTGGTCATCACGTTGGACGAGAAGCCCTGGTGGTATTTCACGTCACCGGAGCCCAGCTCGACCTTCTTCTTGCCTTCGAACTCGTCGAACAGCTCGCGCGGGTTCTTGCCGAAGGTGTTGACCAGTACGTTCAGGCGGCCACGGTGGGCCATGCCGATGACGACTTCCTTGGTGCCGTAGGAACCGGAACGCTGGATCAGCTCGTCGAGCATTGGAATCAGGCTTTCACCGCCTTCCAGCCCGAAACGCTTGGTGCCCGGGTACTTGGTGCCCAGGTACTTCTCCAAGCCTTCACCGGCGGTGACGCGCTCGAGCAAGTGACTCTTGATATCCGCGGAGTAAGCCGGACGACCACGAACGCTTTCCAGACGCTGCTGGAACCACTGGCGCTGCTCGGAATCGGTGATGTGCGTAAATTCAGCGCCGATGGTGCGGCAATATGTCTGCTGCAACGCTTCGTGAATTTCGCGTAGGCTCGCTTCCTCTTTGCCGATGAACAGGTCGCCGGCACGGAAGGTCGTATCAAGATCGGCATTGGTCAAGCCGTAATGAGTGATCGACAGGTCTGCAGGTGCAGGACGCTGCCACAGCCCCAGCGGGTCCAGCTGGGCTGCCTGGTGGCCGCGCATCCGGTAGGCCTGGATCAGTCTCAGTACTTCAACTTGCTTCTTTTCATGCTCGGAGCTCACGCTGCCGGCAGACACCGGTTGGGCGCGGCGCTGGTTCTTTGCCAGCAGCACGAAATGATCGCGAATCGTCGAGTGCGAAACATCAGTGGCAGAGTTACCGTCAGCTGGCAACTTCTGAAAGTAGGTGCGCCATTCTTCTGGCACAGCGTTAGGGTCGTGCAGGTAGAGCTCGTAGAGCTCTTCCACATAGGCAGCGTTACCACCGGAGAGGTGGGCACTGTTCCACATGCGCTGCATCACGCTTTCTTGCATGCTTGGTCACCCTCGATTTGGGGAACACCATCGGCGAAAACACCGAGCAAACTTGCAGAAGTCCGAGTGCAGCGACTAAAACAAGCCACTTAGGATCACGCTGATAGTCCGGGTACCAGCCCGGATGCCCCTGCTTGTCTCATTTCTTCAAAATAAGAACTGCCACTTTGTGAGTGGCTGTTCTGGTTATAGCCAGGACGTGGGTTGAAGCCCACGCCCTCGCCTCTACGGGTACAGCGGTTCTACGGGTACAGCAGCTGAATCACACGCCGTTTTGCAGCAGCATGTTACGTACGTGACCGATGGCCTTGGTCGGGTTCAGGCCTTTCGGGCAGACGTTGACGCAGTTCATGATCCCGCGGCAGCGGAATACGCTGAACGGGTCATCCAGTGCGGCCAGACGCTCGGACGTCTTGGTGTCGCGGCTGTCTGCCAGGAAGCGATACGCTTGCAGCAGGGCGGCCGGGCCCAGGAATTTGTCCGGGTTCCACCAGAAGGATGGGCACGAGGTCGAGCAGCAGGCACACAGGATGCACTCGTACAGACCGTCGAGCTTTTCACGCTCTTCCGGAGACTGCAGACGCTCGATGGCCGGAGCCGGCGTGTCGTTCTGCAGGAATGGCTTCACCTTCTCGTATTGCTTGTAGAAGATGCTCATATCGACGACCAGGTCACGGATGACCGGCAGACCTGGCAGCGGGCGAACGATCAGCTTGTTGCCCTTGACCACGGCCGACAGCGGCGTGATGCAGGCCAAGCCGTTCTTGCCGTTGATGTTCATGCCGTCGGAGCCGCAAACGCCCTCGCGGCACGAGCGACGATACGAGAAACCTTCGTCCTGCTCTTTGATCAGGGCCAACACGTCCAGCACCATCAGGTCTTTACCACCGGTATCGACCTGGAAGTCCTGCATGAACGGCGCAGCGTCCTGATCAGGGTTGTAGCGATAAACACTGACTTGCAACATAGCGGTCACCCTTAATAAGTCCGGACTTTTGGTTCGAAAGTCGGAACAGTCTTCGGCGAGAAGTTCACGGCACGCTTGGTCACGCGCTTATCACCCGGGAAGTACAAGGTGTGGCACAGCCAGTTTTCGTCGTCACGGTCTTCATAGTCTTCGCGGGCGTGGGCACCACGGGACTCTTTACGCACTTCAGCCGCGATGGCGGTGGCTTCGGCCACTTCCAGCAGGTTCTGCAATTCCAGCGCTTCGATACGGGCAGTGTTGAACGCCTGCGACTTATCGTTGATCTTCACGTTGGCAATTCGTTCACGCAATTGTGCGAGCTGGGCGATACCCTTCTGCATGTATTCGCCGGTACGGAACACACCGAAGTAGTTCTGCATGCAGCTTTGCAGCTCGCGACGCAGGGTGGCGACGTCTTCGCCTTCGGTACGCTCGTTGAGGCCAGCCAGACGCTTGAGTGCCACATCGATATCGGTGTCGCTGGCGTCGCGGTATTCGATACCGTCGGTCAGGGCTTTTTCCAGGTGCAGGCCGGCAGCACGGCCGAAGACCACCAGGTCGAGCAGTGAGTTGCCGCCCAAGCGGTTGGCACCGTGGACCGATACGCAAGCCACTTCACCCACCGCGAACAGGCCAGGGATGATTTCGTCCACGCCTTCGGCGTTCTGGGTGATCGCCTGGCCATGAATGTTGGTGGCAACGCCGCCCATCATATAGTGGCAGGTTGGAACGACCGGAACAGGCGCAACGACCGGGTCGACGTGAGCGAAGGTCTTGGACAACTCGCAGATACCAGGCAGGCGGCTGTGCAGCACTTCCTCGCCCAGGTGATCGAGCTTGAGCATCACGTGGTCGCCATTCGGGCCACAGCCGTTACCGGCGATGATCTCTTTAACCATCGAACGAGCCACGACGTCACGACCGGCAAGGTCCTTGGCGTTCGGCGCATAACGCTCCATGAAACGCTCGCCGTGCTTGTTGATCAGGTAACCACCTTCACCGCGGCAACCTTCGGTGACCAGCACGCCGGCGCCGGCGATGCCGGTCGGGTGGAACTGCCACATTTCGATGTCTTGCACCGGCACGCCAGCACGCAGTGCCATGCCGACGCCGTCACCGGTGTTGATCAGGGCGTTGGTGGTGGACGCGTAGATACGGCCTGCGCCGCCGGTAGCCAGTACGGTGGCCTTGGCGCGGATGTAGGTGGTTTCGCCGGTTTCGATGCAGATCGCGATCACGCCGACAAAAGCGCCGTCCTGATTCTTCACCAGGTCGACAGCGTAGTACTCGTTCAGGAACACGGTACCGGCTTTCAGGTTACCCTGATAAAGGGTGTGCAGCAGTGCGTGACCGGTACGGTCGGACGCCGCGCAAGTACGTGCGGCCTGGCCGCCCTTGCCGTAGTCCTTGGACTGGCCACCGAAAGGACGCTGGTAGATACGACCCTGTTCGGTACGCGAGAACGGCATGCCCATGTGGTCCAGCTCGTAAACAGCAGCCGGGCCTTCCTGGCACATGTACTCGATAGCGTCCTGGTCACCGATGTAGTCGGAACCCTTGACGGTATCGTACATATGCCAGCGCCAGTCATCGTTCGGGTCGGCCGAAGCGATGGCGCAAGTGATGCCGCCCTGGGCGGAAACGGTGTGCGAACGGGTCGGGAACACCTTGGTGATCACGGCAGTCTTGTGACCACCCTGTGCCAGTTGCAGCGCTGCGCGCATGCCGGCACCGCCACCACCAATGATGATGGCGTCGAAAGAAATCGTTGGAATGTTAGCCATGAATCAGATACCCCAGAGAATCTGCACACCCCAGACGAAGTAAGCGAACATCGCAACGCCGCATACTGCCTGGAAGAGGAAACGTACGGCAGTCGCCGACTTGCCGAACGCCATTTGCGTCAGGTAGTCGGTGGCGATGGTCCACATGCCGACCCAGGCGTGAGCGCCCAGTGCAACAAGTGCCAGCAGACTGAAGATACGCATCCAGTTGTTTGCAAACAGTTCGTGCCATTGGGCGTAGCCCAGGCCGGGGTTGGCTACTACATATCCGATCAGGAAAATGAAATAAGCCGCGAGAACGACCGCAGACACACGCTGGGCCATCCAGTCGTAAAGGCCCGAACGCGAAAGGTTCGTGACGTTGGTTACCATATCCAGACTCCTGCCAGAACGATTACCACCACCGAAACGGCGATAACGATTTTCGAGCCCAGCTTGCCGCCTTCCAGCGTCTCACCGATGCCCATGTCCATGATCAAGTGGCGCACGCCGGCTACCAGGTGATACAGCAAGGCGGACAGGATGCCCCAAATCACTAGCTTGGCTAGCGGACTGGTCAGACACGCTTTCACCTGACCGAAGCCTTCTTCCGAATCGAGCGACTTGTCCAATGCGTAAAGCATGATGGCCAGGCTGACGAAGAGGATGACACCGGAAATACGGTGAAGAATGGACGTGTAAGCAGTGACTGGGAGTTTGATGGTCCTTAGGTCTAGGTTTACAGGTCGTTGGCTTTTCACGGCTTATTTTTCACACTGAAGAGCCCCTAACAATCAGGGCAAAGTTGTTGGGGCGCGCACTGGTCAGGTACTCACCACCCAGGGAGTGACGACCCCCAAGAAAGCAGGCCCAAAAGCCCCTGGCGGTCGGTGGCCGAGTATAGACAGTTAGGCTACTAATGACAACGCGTTCACCTTCCCCTAATAGCGCATTGCACAAGCGCCATAAAAGGCGTAAATGGCAGTCAATTTCGCGGAAAAAGTCCGGTTAAAGCCTTCTGGAGCAAGACTTTAGGCAAATTGACATTCGGATTTATCTCACTATAGTGGTGCGGGCCCTGCGTGGGGGGTCTGTCTGATGATTCCAAGCATTAATAGGAGGCCACATGGCTGACAAAAAAGCGCAGTTGATCATCGAGGGCGCAGCCCCCGTCGAGCTGCCCATTTTAACCGGCACCGTTGGTCCCGATGTAATCGACGTACGGGGCCTGACGGCCACGGGCCGTTTCACCTTTGACCCAGGTTTCATGTCGACCGCTTCGTGCGAGTCGAAAATCACCTATATCGACGGCGACAACGGCATCCTGCTGCACCGCGGCTATCCGATCGAACAACTGGCTGAAAAATCGGACTACCTGGAAACCTGCTACCTGCTGCTCAACGGCGAGCTGCCGACCGCAGAGCAAAAGGCCCAGTTCGTCAGCACCGTGAAGAACCACACCATGGTTCACGAACAGTTGAAGACCTTCTTCAACGGTTTCCGTCGCGATGCCCACCCGATGGCCGTCATGTGCGGCGTTGTCGGCGCCCTCTCGGCCTTCTACCACGACTCCCTGGACATCAATAACCCCCAGCATCGCGAAATCTCCGCGATCCGCCTGGTGGCGAAGATGCCAACCCTGGCAGCCATGGTCTACAAGTACTCCATGGGCCAGCCCATGATGTACCCGCGCAACGACCTGACCTATGCAGAAAACTTCCTGCATATGATGTTCAACACCCCGTGCGAGATCAAACCGATCAGCCCGGTGCTCGCCAAGGCCATGGACCGGATCTTCATCCTCCATGCCGATCACGAGCAGAACGCCTCAACGTCCACCGTGCGCCTGGCCGGTTCGTCGGGTGCCAACCCGTTCGCCTGCATTGCCGCCGGTATCGCCGCACTCTGGGGCCCTGCCCACGGCGGTGCGAACGAAGCGGTATTGACCATGCTCGATGAAATCGGCGATGTCTCGAACATCGACAAGTTCATCGCCAAGGCCAAGGACAAGAACGATCCGTTCAAGCTGATGGGCTTCGGTCACCGGGTCTACAAGAACCGCGACCCACGCGCCACCGTGATGAAGCAGACCTGCGACGAAGTGCTCAAGGAACTGGGGATCAAGAACGATCCGCAACTCGAACTGGCCATGCGCCTGGAAGAGATCGCCCTGACCGACCCGTACTTCATCGAGCGCTCGCTGTACCCGAACGTCGACTTCTACTCGGGGATCATCCTCAAGGCGATCGGCATTCCAACCAGCATGTTCACCGTGATCTTCGCCCTGGCGCGGACCGTCGGCTGGATCTCCCACTGGAAGGAAATGCTCTCCAGCCCGTACAAGATCGGCCGCCCTCGCCAGCTGTACACCGGCTACAAGTCGCGCGACATCACCAAGCTGGAAGATCGCAAGTAAGGCCTGCCTTGCAATAGATCCTACGCAGCACTGAAACAGCCCCTGCTTCTTATATAAGAGCAGGGGCTGTTTTGTTTCTACCCTTGTTTATCCCTTCAAAGCGTGGTGATAACCCGCCCAAACAAAAATACCCCGGCCTCTCGACCGGGGTATTTCGTTAGACAAAGGCCCTAATCAGCAGCCTTCAAGTCATCTCAGTGGTTAACCGCCCCACTCGCACCCAGGCCAGTCTGCGAACGCACGAACTGCGGGAAGAACAACGCCCGCTCATTGGCGCCTGCAGCCGACTTGTCGGTGATGGAGAAGAACCAGATGCCGACAAAGGCGATGATCATCGAGAACAGCGCAGGGTATTCATACGGGAAGATCGCCTTCTCGTGACCCATGATCTGCACCCAAATGGTCGGACCGAGCACCATCAGGCCCACCGCACTGACCAGGCCCAGCCAGCCGCCAATCATGGCGCCACGGGTGGTCAGCTTCTTCCAGTACATCGAAAGCAGCAGTACCGGGAAGTTGCAGCTCGCCGCGATAGAGAAAGCCAGGCCCACCATGAACGCGATGTTCTGCTTCTCGAACAGGATACCCAGGCCGATCGCCAGCACCGCCAGACAGATGGTGGTGATTTTCGAGACGCGAATCTCATCCTTCTCGTTGGCCTTGCCTTTCTTGATCACGCTGGCATACAGGTCATGGGACACCGCCGAGGCACCCGCCAGGGTCAGGCCCGCTACCACCGCCAGGATGGTCGCGAACGCCACCGCCGAGATGAAGCCCAGGAAGATGCTGCCGCCAACCGCGTTGGACAGGTGCACCGCCGCCATGTTGTTACCACCCAGCAAGGCACCCGCCGCGTCCTTGAAGGCCGGGTTGGTGCTGACCAGCAGGATCGCGCCGAAGCCGATGATGAAGGTCAGGATGTAGAAGTAGCCGATGAAGCCAGTAGCGTACAGCACGCTCTTGCGCGCTTCCTTGGCGTCGCTCACGGTGAAGAAACGCATCAGGATGTGTGGCAGGCCAGCGGTACCGAACATCAGCGCCAGGCCCAGGGAGAAGGCCGAAATCGGATCCTTCACCAAGCCGCCGGGGCTCATGATCGCCTCACCCTTGGCGTGAACCTTTACCGCCTCGGAGAACAGCATGTTGAAGTCGAAGTTGACGTGCTTCATCACCATCAAGGCCATGAACGAAGCACCCGACAGCAACAGCACCGCCTTGATGATCTGTACCCAAGTGGTCGCCAGCATGCCGCCGAACAACACATAGAGGCACATCAGGATGCCGACCAGGATCACCGCGACGTGGTAGTCCAGGCCGAACAGCAGCTGGATCAGCTTGCCGGCACCGACCATTTGCGCGATCAGGTAGAACGCCACCACCACCAGCGAGCCGCAGGCGGACAGACTGCGAATCTGGGTTTGCCCGAGGCGATAGGACGCCACGTCGGCAAAGGTGTATTTACCCAGGTTACGCAGGCGCTCGGCGATCAGGAACAGAATGATCGGCCAGCCCACCAGGAAGCCGATGGAGTAGATCAGGCCGTCATAACCGGACGTGAACACCAACGCGGAAATGCCCAGGAAGGACGCCGCCGACATGTAGTCGCCCGCGATTGCCAGGCCGTTCTGGAAGCCGGTGATCTTGCCGCCGGCCGCATAGTAGTCGGCCGCCGAGTTGTTTTTCTTCGAGGCCCAGTACGTGATGTACAGGGTCGCGCCGACGAAGGCCACGAACATCAGGATAGCCGCGACGTTGAGAGGTTGTTTCTGCACGGCACCCGCCACGGCATCAGCCGCCCAGACACCCGGTGCAAACGCTGCGACACTCAATAGAGCCAGTAGACGCCGGATCATTGCTGAGCCTCCTTGAGAATCGCATTGTTCAGGTCGTCGAATTCGCCGTTGGCGCGTCGTACGTAAATGCCGGTCAGGACAAATGCCGAGAGAATCAGGCCAACACCGATAGGTATTCCCCAGGTGATTGTCGACTCGGGACTGATCTTTGCGCCCAGTATGTGGGGCCCGTAAGCAATCAGGAGAATGAAGCCGGAATACAAGCCAAGCATGATCGCCGAGAGAATCCAGGCGAACTTCTCTCGCTTTCTCACCAGCTCCTTGAAGCGCGGGCTGTTTTGAATCGAGAGGTAAATGCTGTCGTTCATTGTTTTTATCCTCGCAGCACAGATTAAGTTGGAACAACGCTACTCTATGCGGCTCAAGGCCAGGTTCCAGACGACCTTAGTATTAGAACGACATGACGGTTTGCATGAGGACGGAAAACCGAGGAACTGCGAGCGTAAAAAAACCGCATGACCCAAGGCCATGCGGTTTTTGTGTAACAGCTAGACCAGGCCGATTACTTGCCAGTCCACTCCTTCACGCGGTCCGGGTGCTTGGCGACCCAGTCCTTGGCGGCGGCGTCAGGCTTGGCACCTTCCTGGATCGCCAGCATCACTTCGCCGATTTCATCCTTCGAAGCCCACTGGAACTTCTTCAGGAACGCGACCACTTCCGGCGCCTTGGCTTCCAGGCCTTTGCTACCGATGCTGTTTACAGTCTCAGCCGCGCCATAGACGCCCTTCGGGTCTTCCAGGAAGCGCAGTTTCCACTTGGCGAACATCCAGTGCGGAACCCAACCGGTGACCGCGATGGATTCGTTCTTCTTCTCGGCACGGGTCAGCTCGGCAATCATGCCGGCGCCGGAACTGGCCTTGAGTTGATAACCGGTCAGGTCGTAGTCCTTGATCGCCTGTTCGGTCTTGAGCATCACGCCTGAACCGGCGTCGATGCCAACGATGCGTTTCTTGAAGGAGTCGTCGGTCTTCAGGTCTTCGAGCGACTTGGCCTTGACGTACTCCGGCACGATCAGGCCGATTTTAGCGTCCTTGAAGTTCGGGCCGTAGTCGACCACCTGATCCTTGTTCTTGGTCCAATAGTCGCCGTGGGTCACTGGCAGCCAAGCCGAGAGCATCGCATCGAGCTTGCCGGTGGCCACGCCTTGCCACATGATCCCGGTCGCCACGGCTTGCAGCTTCACGTCATAACCGAGTTTCTGCTTGATCACTTCGGCGGCCACATGGGTGGTCGCGACGCTGTCGGACCAGCCGTCAACGTAGCCAATGCTCAGGGTTTTGGTTTCGGCGCTGGCCAGGGTGGAGCTGATCGCAAGTACCAGTGCGGCACCTGCGCCCAAGAGTCGTCGCATCTTCATCGTTACTTCCCCGAAAGTGCTGCGCCCGGCGGATGCCGAGCAGCGTCAACGTATTGTTATGGTGCACAGCGCCCCCATCACGCTCGCCTGCAAACCGGTCCGAACGCCAGCGGAGTACTGACCCGTCGATCATCAACCCGTGCCGATCTGGAACCTGCTCTGCCTGCGACGTTGAGGCAACGAGAAACGACATCAGTAGGCCAGCAGGCCATCCCAGGTGCTCCAGCCCGCCAATTTCGATCAAATCTTGCATGCCTGAGCCGAGCACGACGCAAGATCACTAGCCGCCACCACATCGCTACGTGTATCGTCCCGCTACTATTGCGCCCCGTTCGCGCTTGTTTTGCGGCCATCATGGCACTTGGCTTCGCTTCGGTGGTCATAGGCTGCGAACCTCATCCGGCACCTTTCTCTAAGAGATCCAGACATGCTCCGTTCCTTGCGCTTCGCTGCCCTCGCCGGCGGCCTTATCCTGAGTGCGTCCGCGCTGGCGGTGGATGTCGATGCCGCCAGCTATGGCTACCCCTTGACCAACCCGTTCGAGGCGACCATTGCCACCACGCCGCCGGACCTGCGCCCGGAACTGCCGCTGAACGAGGACATCAACCAGTCGGACCACAGTCTCACCTTGCGTCCGGAGCGCGAATTCATCCTGCCGGACAACTTCTGGCCGGTAAAAAGCCTCACTTACCGCATGGCTACCCAGGACAAACCCGCGCCGCTGATCTTCCTGATCGCCGGCACCGGCGCACGCTACGACAGCACGCTCAACGAGTACCTCAAGCGCCTTTACTACAAGGCCGGTTATCACGTGGTGCAGCTGTCATCGCCCACCAGTTTCGACTTCATGAGCGCGGCCTCGCGATTCGCCACCCCGGGTATCACCAAGGAAGATGCCGAAGACATGTACCGGGTGATGCAAGCGGTTCGCGCGCAGAACCCCAAGCTGCCCGTCACCGAGTACTACCTGACCGGCTATAGCCTCGGCGCCCTGGATGCAGCCTTCGTCGCGCACCTGGACGAAACCCGGCGCAGTTTCAATTTCAAGAAAGTCCTGTTGCTGAACCCGCCGGTGAACCTCTACACCTCGATCACCAACCTCGACAAACTGGTCCAGACCGAGGTCAAGGGCATCAACAGCAGCACCACTTTCTATGAATTGGTGCTGAACAAGCTGACCCGCTACTTCCAGCAGAAAGGCTACATCGACCTCAACGATGCCCTGCTCTACGACTTCCAGCAGTCCAAGCAACACCTGACCAACGAACAGATGGCGATGCTGATCGGCACCTCGTTCCGTTTTTCGGCGGCGGACATCGCGTTTACCTCGGACTTGATCAACCGTCGCGGCCTGATCATCCCCCCCAAGTTCCCGATCACTGAAAGCACCAGCCTGACGCCGTTCCTCAAGCGCGCGCTGCAATGCGATTTCGACTGCTACCTTACCGAGCAAGTGATTCCGATGTGGCGCGCGCGCACCGACGGCGGCAGCCTGCTGCAACTGGTCGATCAGGTCAGCCTCTACGCCCTGAAGGATTATCTGCAGGCCAGCCCGAAGATCGCGGTCATGCACAACGCCGACGATGTGATTCTCGGCCCGGGCGACCTGGGTTTCCTGCGCAAGACTTTTGGTGATCGCCTGACGGTTTACCCACTGGGCGGCCATTGCGGCAACCTTAACTATCGCGTCAACAGCGACGCCATGCTGGAGTTCTTCCGTGGCTAAATACCTTCTGCTTATTGCCGCATTAATGAGCGCTGGCATGGTCCACGCCGATAACAGCAAGGCCAACGCGCCCGTGGTGGTGGATTCGGACGGCTTCAAGGAACCACTGTCCAAGCTCAAGTTCAACCCCGGCCTGGACCAGCGTGAGTTCGAACGTTCGACGCTCAACGCCTTGAACGTCTACGACCCGCTGGAATCCTGGAACCGCCGCGTCTACCACTTCAACTACCGCTTCGACCAGTGGGTCTTCCTGCCTGTTGTCGATGGCTACCGCTATGTCACGCCGAGCTTCGTGCGCACCGGGGTCAGCAACTTCTTCAATAACTTGGGAGACGTGCCGAACCTGATGAACAGCCTGCTGCAATTCAAGGGCAAGCGTTCGATGGAAACCACGGCGCGACTGTTGCTCAACACTACCGTCGGCATCGCCGGCCTGTGGGACCCGGCCACGGCCATGGGCCTGCCGCGCCAGAGCGAGGACTTCGGCCAGACCTTGGGCTACTACGGCGTGCCCGGCGGCGCGTATTTCGTGCTGCCGATCTTCGGCCCGTCGAACCTGCGCGACACCTCGGGCTTGCTGGTGGACTACACGGCCGAGTCGGCGATCAACTTCCTGAACGTCGCCGAAGTCAGTTCCAACCACCCGGAACTGCTGCTTTTGCGTGGCGTGGACAAGCGCTACCAGACCAGTTTCCGCTACGGCCAGCTGAACTCGCCGTTCGAGTACGAAAAAGTGCGCTACGTGTACACCGAATCGCGCAAGTTGCAGATCGCCGAGTAACCATCAGCCGACCGACCACCGTGGGAGCAGACTGGCTCCCATGGTGGTTCTCTGGCGCCTGCTCTATTTCTTGAAGGTCTTCCAGACCTTGCCCACCGCCATCACTCCCGCCAGCACCAGCGCACCCGCCACGATCCCGGCCACGGCATTGAGCAGCATCGGCACGATAAACCCGGCGCCGCCGGCACTGGCCGCCACGCCTTCGATCCAATGATGCACCGCCGGCACGCCATGGGTCAGGATGCCGCCGCCCACCAGGAACATCGCCGCCGTGCCAATCACCGACAGGCTCTTCATCATGTAGGGCGCCGCGCGCAGGATGGCCCCGCCGATGCTCTTGGCGGCCTGGCCCGGTTTCTGGGTCAGCCACAAGCCCAGGTCATCGAGCTTGACGATCCCGGCCACCAGGCCATAGACGCCGACGGTCATGACAATGGCGATGCCTGACAGCACGATGACCTGCTGGGTCAGCGGCGCGTCGGCGACAGTGCCGAGGGTGATGGCGATGATTTCCGCCGAGAGGATGAAGTCGGTACGCACTGCGCCCTTGATCTTGTCCTTTTCGAAGGCCACCAAGTCCACCGCCGGGTCGGCCACCGCCTCGACCAATTGCGCGTGCTCGGCCTGGTCTTCAGCCTTGCTGTGGAGGAATTTGTGGGCTAGCTTTTCGAACCCTTCGAAACACAGGTAGGCGCCGCCGACCATCAGCAACGGCGTCACCAGCCAGGGCACGAAAACACTGATAGCCAGCGCCGAAGGCACCAGGATCAGCTTGTTGATAAACGATCCCTTGGCCACCGCCCAGACCACCGGCAGTTCCCGCTCGGCCCGCACGCCGGACACTTGCTGGGCATTGAGCGCCAAGTCATCACCGAGTACACCAGCGGTTTTCTTGGCCGCCATCTTGGTCATCAGCGCGACATCGTCGAGAACGGCGGCGATATCGTCGATCAGTACCAGCAAACTGCTTCCAGCCATGAAGGGGCTCCTTGAATAAATAATGCTACGCAGCATAGCGCGAGCGGTGCTTCCATGGGCATTCTTGAGCGCCGCGCGAGCCCGGTGCTACCATGCGCCACCGCCAGAACCGGCAAGGAACCCCAGGGTTTATGAGCACTATCCGCGAGCGCAACAAAGAATTGATCCTGCGTGCCGCCAGCGAAGAGTTTGCCGACAAGGGCTTCGCCGCGACCAAAACCAGCGACATCGCGGCCAAGGCGGGCCTGCCCAAACCCAACGTCTACTACTACTTCAAATCCAAGGAAAACCTTTACCGCGAGGTATTGGAAAGCATCATCGAGCCGATCCTCCAGGCCTCCACGCCCTTCAACGCCGACGGCGAGCCGGGCGAGGTGCTGAGCCACTACATCCGTTCCAAGATCCGTATTTCCCGGGACCTGCCCTTCGCTTCGAAGGTCTTCGCCAGCGAAATCATGCACGGCGCCCCGCACCTGAGCGCCGATCTCGTTGAACAACTGAATGCCCAGGCCCGGCACAACATCGACTGCATCCAGACCTGGATCGACCGCGGCCAAATCGCCCCTATCGACCCCAACCACCTGATGTTCAGCATCTGGGCCGCCACCCAGACCTATGCCGACTTCGACTGGCAGATCAGCGCGGTAACCGGCAAAGCCAAGCTCGATGAAGCCGATTATGAAGCGGCGGCACAGACCATTATTCGGTTGGTGCTCAAGGGCTGCGCACCCGACTGATACATCGTGTTGCGGCATCGCCACCGAACTCGCGCCCACCTGCGACCTGCGGTGAGCTACCGGCGCGTCCAGCCACACCGCCGAGAAGCAAATACGCCACGCGGCTGGCCTGGACGCTCAAGAAGGCCTAGAATTCCCGCATTGTTTATTCCCCAAGGTAGCCCGTAATGTCCTTCGCTGAGCAACTGACCCGCCTGCAAGTCTTCCTCGACGCCGATGAGCTGCACGAAGAAGCGCTGGATTACGTGGCCGCTCACGGCTATCTGACCGCCCTGTCGATCTGCGCAGAATCGGTGCCGGATCGTGAATGGATCGACGCCCTGTTCGCCGAAGAGCCGCACTACGCCGACGAAGCCCAGCGCGCTGAAATCGAAGCCACGCTGGTCGGCCTCAAGGCTCACATTGCCCGTCAACTGGCTTCCGACGAAGAATTCGAGCTGCCGTGCGAACTGGACCTGGGCGACGACCCGGACGATTCGGAGTTGCGCGGCTGGTGCATCGGCTTCATGGAAGGCGTGTTCCTGCGCGAAGCCGCCTGGTTCGAAACCGCCGAGGAAGAAGTCAGCGAAATGCTCCTGCCGATCATGGTCGGTTCCGGCCTGTTCGACGAGCAGCCGGAGTTTTCCGACATCGCCGCCGACGCGAACCTGATGGACGACATGATCGTGCAGATCCCGGAAGCCCTCACCGCGCTGTACCTGCTGTGCAACGCTCCGGACGAGAAACCGGCGATCCTCAAGCCTCGCCACCACTGAGTGACCGGATGCCCGCGCCAGTCGGCAACCGCCCGCTGATCCTGCGTTACGCTCTGCTGGCCATCGGCTGGCTGAGCGTGGTGCTGGGCGTCATCGGCATCTTCGTACCCGTCCTCCCCACCACCCCTTTCCTACTGCTGGCCGCCGCGTGCTTCGCCCGCAGCTCGCCGCGCTTCTACCAATGGCTGGTCGAGCATCCCCGCCTCGGCCCGTGGATCAGCGACTACCTCAGCGGCAACGGCATCCCGCTCAAGGGCAAGGTCTACGCCATCGGACTGATGTGGGTGAGCATCCTCTTTTCCTGCTACTTGGTGCCACTCCCGTGGGCACGGGTGTTCATGCTGTCCAGCGCGGTGCTGGTGACGGCTTATATCCTCAGGCAGAAGACGCTGCGAAGACCCTAAGCTTCCATTGTGGCGAGGAGCTTGTTCCCGCTGGGTGGCGAAGCCACCCTTATGGGACAAACCTACTCAGCTCACCTCAAACCGTATCCACCTTCAACGAATGATCATTGAGCATCCCATTGATGATGGTCGCCGTGTCCGCGCCGCCGATCATTCCTCCCGCGCCCGGCGTGACGCCGTAGAGGCTGGCGAGGTTGACGCCGGCCAGGTCAATGGTCTGGTTCGGCGTGGCACCCGCCATGCTGCTGACGTCGATGCTGGTGATGACCGATGCGCCGGTGCCGGTGACGGTGAAGTGCAGGTAGTCGTCGAGGGACGCGGCGCTGCCGTTTTCACCCAGTAGCAGTTGGGACAGGTCGAGTTTGTCCAGGCCTGGGGTGAAGTCGGTAATGACGTCGTGGCCGCTGTTGCCCGCCTGCCATTGGAAAGTGTCGGCGCCGCTGCCGCCGGTCAGGGTGTTGTTGCCCAGGCCGCCGATCAGGATGTCATCACCGCCGCCGCCATTGAGCATGTCATGGCCGAGCCCGCCGTCGATGCGATTGCTCGCGCCGTTACCCGCGAGGGTGTCGTTGAAGTTCGAGCCGACGAGGCTTTCGATGCCGGCCAGGGTGTCGGTGCCGGCGCCGAGGGTATCTTGTGCGGCCAGCAGACCGAGGTTCACCGTAACTCCCGCGGTGGCGTGAGCGTAGCTGGCGGTGTCGTTGCCGCTGCCGCCGTCGAGCAGGTCGTTGCCGCTGCCGCTGTAGAGCAAGTCGCCGCCCGCCCCGCCATTGAAGGTGTTGTTGCCGGTGCCCGCACTGAGAATGTCATTGCCATCGCCGGCGTTGAGCACGTTGTTGCCATTGCCGGCCAGCAGCACATCGTCCCCGCTTGTGCCGGTGAGCGTATGGCCTGCCTGGTAGCTGATGCCGACTCCGGCACTGTCGCTGCCACCATGGTTGTCGCTGGCGGTGTAAGTGCCGTGGTAATCCGGCGTGTGGTCCTGGGCGCCGGCATAGTTGACGGTCATCGTCAGTTGATAGTTTTCCGAGGCATTGGCGTTGCCATTGCCGGGGTTGGGGATGTTGGTGACGTGGATCTGGTAGTTGCCGTCCGCTGCCGCGGTGAACGAGGCGCCATCGTTGATCGCGATGAACGGCCCGCCGTTCAACGAGTACTCCATGGCGATGCGACCGGCCGTGAGGTTGTGATCCAGCGTCAGGGTTTCGCCCTGCTTGAGCGTGATGTTGAGCCGGTCTTCATCGTTGGCGTTGTTGTTCGACACCGACCCCAGCGCGCCGCTGACCACCAGCACCGCCGTCATGCTCGCAGCGTTGGCGACGAAGGCACTGCGGTTGAGGTTGATCACCTGGGCATTGTTGCCGGTGAAACTGGCAGTGCCGCTGGTGCCGGTGAAATCCGCGCCCTTGGCGATCCAGCCCGTATTGAAGCCCGTGGGTGAAGCGGTAAGCGGATCGCCGTTGGCATCGCTGTCGTTCCCCAGCAAGAGTTCGCTGGGGATGACGATATTGCCCGACAGCACGTTGGTGATGACATTGTCCTCAACGGCCACGGGAGGGCTGTTGGGCACGACTTTGATCATCAGGTTGGAACTGGCCAGGTCGCCGTCGTTGTCGCTGATGGTGTAGCCGATGTGCTCGGTGATCAGAGTGCCGGTGGTGGTCTGCGAGGTGTAGCTGAACCCGCCAGTGTCAAGGTTCACCACCAGGGTGCCGTCGTGGTCGGTGGCGATGCTCAACGTGTTGGTGGCTGTATTGAAGGAGCCGTGGTTGAGCCCGCCGCTGGCAGTCAGTGCACCGTGGCCACCGTTGGCGTCCGGGTTGTAGCTGTACGTCGTGCCGTCCACCACCAGGCTTTTGACAAACCCGCCGTCGGCACCGAACGAGCCGCCTTCGCCCAACAGGTTGCCGGTGACCGGCACGCCTTGCACCGTGCCGGAAAGCACCGAGTTGAGTTGGTTCAGGTCGGTGACCAGCACGGCGTCGGTATCGGTGTGAGTGCTGCCGTCATGGGCCAGCGGATCGAGGTGGACATCCCTGACGCCGCTGCCCAGGCCGATGGCGTAGTTCTTGATGCTGTTGGCGTCGAGGAAGGCCTTCCAAGCGGCTTCGTCCGCCGAGCCGATCTCGCCCAAGGTCGGCTTGCCATCCGAGAAGAAATAGCCAACGTTCTGTGCGTCGGGCAGTTTGCCGGAGGTTGCGAACGCAGTCTGAGCCACCGCCACGGCCGCATCGTAATTGGTGTCACCGTGCGCATTCAGCGTCGAGATCAACGTCTTGGCAGTTGCTACGTCGACCCACACGGTGCTCTGGTCGGTGGCGCTGCCGCTGAAGGTCACGAGCTGGACTTTCACATCGCCCATGTCATCGTACTTATCGAGCAAAGCGTTGATTGCCTGTTTGGCCAGGTCCATTCGAGAGAGCCCCGACACGCCTGAGGGATCTTTCATGCTGCCGGACACATCAAGCACGATCAGCAGGTTCGAATCGATCTCCGTCGCCGTGACCGAACGCTCAGACGCGACCGCCTTGGGCACGTCATCGACGATGCTCACCACCAGGTTGCCGGTAGTGCTGTTGCCCAGGGAATCGGTGGCCTGATAGGTGAAGCTTTCGGTCAGCGCATTCGGGCCGTCGTTGGCATGGGGCGAGGTCGCCGCTGGTGAAGTCAACGTGTAGGTGTAGGAGCCGTTGGGATTGAGCAGCAATTGGCCGTGGGCGCCGGTGGCGTCTCCCACCAGGGTAAACGTTACGGCGCCGGTCGCACCGGTGACCGAACCGACCAAGGTGCCGGTGGCGGTTTCGCCGGTGGCACCCGGCTCGCTGCCCGTGGCGGTGCCAGGCGCGAGGTCCTGGCCGTCCTGTTTCAGATCCAGGGCTTTTTCATAGACGGTGACGTCGTGGTCGGTTTCGGCGACCAGGCAACTGTTGTGCACGTCGATAGTGATGGTCGTGGTGCTTTCGTCACCGTCGCCATCACGCACGGTGTAGGTAAACACATCGGTGGCGCCCGGTGCGCCGACCGAGTCCGGGTTGCTGTGATAAACCGCGTTGCCGTTGGCGTCCAGCGTCAGGTAGCCGTAGGTGCCGTTGATCTGCGCGTCGAGGCCGCCAGTGACGGGCGTTGAAGTATCGTTGCCGGCACGTACGCCAAGCACCGCGCCGCCGTCCGCGCCCAGCACGTCGTTGTCCAGTACATTACCGCTGACCGTCCCGCCTTCCACCACCGCAGCGGTATCGCAATGAGCCTTGGGCACATCGTCGACGATATTGATGACGATGGTGCTGGTGACGGTGTTGCCGAGTGAATCAGTGGCCTGGTAGGTAAAGCTTTCGCTCAGCACGTTCGGCCCATCGTTGGCGGCGGGCGCTGTTGTTGCGGGCGAGGTCAGGGTATAGGTGTAGGAACCGTCCGGGTTGAGCAACAATTGACCATGGGCGCCGGAGGCATTGCCGATCAGCGCGAACGTGACGGCGCCGACCGCACCGGTCACCGCATCCACGAGGCTGCCGCTGGCGGTTTCACTGCTGGCGTTCGGCGTGCTGCCGGTTACGGTGCCGGGGGCCAGGTCCTGGCCATCCTGGTTGAGGTCGAGCGCACGTTCATGGACGCTGATCTCATGATCCGGCGCAGCGACGAGGCAGCTGTTGTGCACGTCGACGGTGATGGTCGTAGTGCTTTCATCGCCATCGGCGTCGCGCACGGTGTAGGTGAACACATCGGTGGCGCCCGGTGCGCTGACGACGCTCGGGTTGCTGTGGTAAACGGCGTTGCCGTTGGCATCCAGGGTCAGGTAGCCGTAGGCGCCGTTGATCTGGGTATTGAGGCCGCCGACGGCCGAGGTCGACGTATCGCCGCCCGCCCGTACGCCGATGACCGCACCGCTCGCCGCGGGACCATCGGCACCGCCCTCATCGTTGTTCAGCACATTGCCGCTGACCGTCCCGCCCTCCTCAACCGAGGCTGAATCGGCGTGGGCCTGGGGCAAGTCGTCGATGATGTTCACGTCCAGGTTGCCGTTCGCGGTGGTGCCGTTGTCATCGGTGACCACCACGGCAAATTGCTCGCCCAGGCTGTTGGCGCCATTCGCATTGGGATGCGCTTCGTTGTCGAGCAAGGTGTAGCTGTAGCTGACCACGCCAGTGATCGCGTTGAAGCCGGTGATGGTCAGCGTGTTGCCCAACGCGGTGGTGATCGATTGTGGGAAGCCGGCGGCGACGCCACCGCTGACCACGCTGATACCGCCGACGCTCAGGGTTTGCACGCCGTCCAACGCGGTCACGGTGAAGGTGCCGCTTTGGGTCAGCGCCGAAGCGTCGGGGCTGCTGCCGTCGTCGAGGTTTTTCTCTTGCAACGACAGCTCGCCGCCTTCGGTGTCGAGACCGGTGATGATCACTGGGTCGTCGTTGTTATGGACTTGCAGCACCAGGTTCGCGGTGCTGGTGTCACCGTCGGCGTCGGTCAGGGTGTAGGTGAAGGTTTCCGTGCCGCTGCCGCCACCGTGCAGCCCTTTGAAATCCGAGTCGGCGGCGTTGAGCGTGTAGGTGTAGGAACCGTCGGCGTTGAGGACCAAGGTCCCGTAAGTACCGGTGAAGGTGCCGGGAGTAATCGGGCCGGACGCCACGTGATCGGCGCCTTCGGTATCGTTGGTCAGCACGCTGCCGGTCAGGGTCAGGTTGCTTTCCGAGGCGGTACCGGCGTTGCTGTCATCCACGGCCTTGGGCAGATCGTCGACGATGTTCACGTCCAGGTTGCCGTTCGCGGTGGTGCCGTTGTCATCGGTGGCCACCACGGCAAATTGCTCGCCCAGGCTGTTGGCGCCATTCGCATTGGGATGCGCTTCGTTGTCGAGCAAGGTGTAGCTGTAGCTGACCACGCCAGTGATCGCGTTGAAGCCGGTGATGGTCAGCGTGTTGCCCAACGCGGTGGTGATCGATTGTGGGAAGCCGGCGGCGACGCCACCGCTGACCACGCTGATACCGCCGACGCTCAGGGTTTGCACGCCGTCCAATGCGGTCACGGTGAAGGTGCCGCTTTGAGTCAGCGCCGAAGCGTCGGGGCTGCTGCCGTCGTCGAGGTTTTTCTCTTCCAACGACAGCTCGCCGCCTTCGGTGTCGAGACCGGTGATGATCACTGGGTCGTCGTTGTTATGGACTTCAAGTACCAGGTTGGCGGTGCTGGTGTCACCGTCGGCGTCGGTCAGGGTGTAGGTGAAGGTTTCCGTGCCGTTGCCGCCACCGTTGAGGCCTTTGAAGTCAGAGTCGGCGGCGTTGAGCGTGTAGGTGTAGGAACCGTCGGCGTTGAGGACCAAGGTCCCGTAAGTACCGGTGAAGGTGCCGGGAGTAATCGGGCCGGACGCCACGTGATCGGCGCCTTCGGTGTCGTTGGTCAGCACGCTGCCGGTCAGGGTCAGGTTGCTTTCCGAGGCGGTACCGGCGTTGCTGTCATCCACGGCCTTGGGCAGATCGTCGACGATGTTCACGTCCAGGTTGCCGTTCGCGGTGGTGCCGTTGTCATCGGTGACCACCACGGCAAATTGCTCGCCCAGGCTGTTGGCGCCATTCGCATTGGGATGCGCTTCGTTGTCGAGCAAGGTGTAGCTGTAGCTGACCACGCCAGTGATCGCGTTGAAGCCGGTGATGGTCAGCGTGTTGCCCAACGCGGTGGTGATCGATTGTGGGAAGCCGGCGGCGACGCCACCGCTGACCACGCTGATACCGCCGACGCTCAGGGTTTGCACGCCGTCCAACGCGGTCACGGTGAAGGTGCCGCTTTGGGTCAGCGCCGAAGCGTCGGGGCTGCTGCCGTCGTCGAGGTTTTTCTCTTGCAACGACAGCTCGCCGCCTTCGGTGTCGAGACCGGTGATGATCACCGGGTCGTCGTTGTTATGGACTTGCAGCACCAGGTTCGCGGTGCTGGTGTCACCGTCGGCGTCGGTCAGGGTGTAGGTGAAGGTTTCCGTGCCGTTGCCGCCACCGTGCAACGCGACGAATTGCGGGTCGCTGGTGTTCAGCGTGTAGGTATACGTGCCGTTGGGGTTGAGGACCAACGTCCCGTAGGTGCCGGTGAAGGTGCCGCCGATGATCGGGCCGCTGTCGGAGCCGGTGGGAATGCGATCAGCGCCCTGATGATCATTGGGCAAGACGTTGCCGGTGAGGCTGACGAGTGTTTCCGATGCGGTGCTGGCGTGGCTGTCATCGATTGCCTGGGGCACGTCGTCGGTGATGTTGACGTCCAGGGTGCCGGTGGCCGTATCACCGTCGGTATCGACCGCCACCACGGGAAATTGCTCGCTGATGCTGTTGGCACCGTCGCCCGTCGGATGGGTTTCATTGTCGGTCAGGGTGTAGCTGTAGCTGACCACGCCAGTGGACGGGTTGTAGCCGGTGATGGTCAGCGTATTGCCCAGCGCCGAGGTGATGGATTGCGGGAAACCCGTGGGCACGCCACCGGCAATCACGCTGATGCCGCCAATGCTCAGGCTGCTCAGGCCGTCGGGGGCCGAAAGGGTGAACGTACCGCTTTGCACCAAGGCGCCTGGGTTGCTCGCCGTGCCGTCGGCGAGGCTGGCCTCGTGGGCGGTCAGTTCGCCGCCGTCCACGGTCAGGCCGTCGAGGGTGACGGGATTATCCGGCGTCTCGGGCGTTACCGGTGGCACGGCAGCGTCATCGCCGTCGCCATCCGGGTCAGCGGCCAACTCCAACTGCGGGAACTCCGGTATCCCATTGAACCCGGCGGTTGGAAAGCCGATGAGCGGATCAACCTCCCCGGCGACTTCTTCCAGCAATACAAAGCTGTGCCCGCCGCCCACCCCGCCCGGGTTGCCGCCCTCGGCGCCCGCTGCCGTGGCCTCGCCCGTCTGGGTCGGGTCGGCACCGGCGGCGATGGCTTGCTGCAGTTGTTGCACATCGGTCAATTGCGCATCGGTCGGCGCCGCGCTGTCAGGCGTGTCGACATGAGGCGCCTGGTTGGCGAGCAATTGCGGGGTCAGGCTCAGGTTGCTCTCGCGGCCCAGGGTCAATTCCTGGCCGTTCTGCAAATGCACGGCCACTGCGCCTTCGGCCCCGGTGATCAGATGCTCGCCGGCATACAGCCGATCGCCTTCGACCAGGGGCCGCCGCAGCCCGCCGGCAGCCTCCGCGAAAACCTGCCCTACCACCTTGCTGACGGTACCGATGAGCGCTGCCATGTGCATTCCCTCCGCTGCCGACCGCAGTCAGCACCTGTCTGGGTGAAGAATGCGTGCTCAGGTTACCGTCAGAATCTGGAAAATCTGCCAGCTTTCGCGAACGTCCAAAGCGCTAGCCTTTCGCCACAATGACAAAAAACCGTCGCTTAAAACCACCTCTCCGCTCAACCTTTTTGCACGTCTTCACTACGTTTCAAAATTTGTATGGAACTTTTTATTGACGCCTAAAAGTCGTCGGAACCCTTATCTTCCGCGGCTTTCGATTTGAACAATGTGCTGGATTTCTCAGAGCACATAAGTTTTTTTCGGCATAAGCCTTATGAGAAATCCTTCTTAGGTTTTCCTCAGGATGTTCTTAGCTGTGTTGTTACAAGGTTGAAACGGTTTTGATCTTTTAAACGTCAATATTCTGGCGACAACGAAGCACAACAGACCTCAGGAGATGCTCCCCATGCGCGTTCTTACCCCCCTCTACAGCGCGGTTTTACTGGCCATCGCCTGCTCTTCTCAGGTGCAGGCCATGTCGGTGACCGAAGCGATCCAGAGCACCATTGCAACCCACCCCGAACTGGCGCAACGGGTGGACAGCCGTTTGTCGGCCAATGAAGACGTCAAGGTCGCCAGGGGGGGCTTTTTCCCATCGTTGGATTTGAACGCCGGTTATGGCCGCGGCTACAGCGATAACACCAATACCCGGGCATTGGGCAACCACCACACCAACATCCTGACTTACACCCAGTCGGAGCTGCGCCTGCGGCAGATGATTTTTGACGGGTTCAACACCGCCAATGAAGTGGAGCGCACCAAAGGCGTGGTCAATTCCCGAGCCTATTACGCCCAGGGCACCGCCCAGGACCTGGCCCTGCGCACCATCGAGGTGTATCTGGAAGTGCTCAAGCGTCGCGAACTGGTGACCCTGGCCAAGAACAATCTGCAAGCGCACCTGCGGGTCAACGATCAGATCGGCCTGCGCACCGAACGGGGCGTGGGCAGCACCGCCGACTCCGACCAGTCCAATGCCCGTCGCGCCCTGGCGGAAAACAATTACGACACCGCCCAAGTCGACCTCGCCGATGCCGAGGCGAATTTCTACAGCGTGGTCGGGCGCATGCCCGATGAGCTGGAAGCGCCGCCCTCGACCAAAGGCGAGCTTCCCGTCGACCTGCGCGAAGCCCAGCAAAGCATGGTCGACAACAACCCTTACCTGAAATCGGCACAGGCCGACGTGCAGTCCGCCGAGAGCCAGTACGAAGTAGCGAAGTCGCCGTTCTACCCGCGCTTCGACGCCGAAGCGGCCGTGGGCGCCAACAACAACCTCGGCGGCGAAGAAGGCCATGACAACAACTGGCGGCTCGGCGTGGTGATGAACTACAACCTGTTCCGCGGCGGCAGCGACAAGGCGCGGCTGGCCTCGAACGCCCATCAGATCAACCAGGCCATGGACATTCGCAACAACGCCCTGCGCCAGCTCAATGAAGACACGCGCCTGGCCTGGAACGCGATGCTCAACGCCCGCAAGCAGACCCCGACGGCCCGCGAGTACGCCGACACCACCGCTCGCGTGCGCGCCGCCTACCAAGACCAGTTTGGCCTCGGCCAGCGGACCCTGCTCGATCTGCTCGACAGTGAAAACGAGCTGTACAACGCCAACCGTCGCTACACCGAGGTGCGCTACACCGAGGAATACTCGATGTACCGGGTGCTGGCGAACATGGGCCTGCTGCTGCAAAAACAACGGATCGTGCTGCCAGCCGACGCGGTCGCCCAAACCGAGGTCAAGAACCAGGCGCGGTTGCCGGAACTGAAGTAATCCAGTGGGAGTGATCAGCATGACCCGCATGGAACCGGTAATCCCCGGCGCCGACCCGCGCCTGAACTTCGATGATCCCTTGCTGGACGGTCTGTTGATCCTCTGCAAACTCCATGGCGCGACCGTCAGTCGCGCCAGCCTCAGCGCCGGGCTGCCTATGGCGCACCAACGCTTGAGCCTGGACCTGCTGCCTCGCGCAGCGGCCCGGGCCAGTTTGCAGGCGCGACTGTTGCGTCGCGACCTGAACGATATTTCTGCGCTCAACTTGCCGGTCATGCTGATCCTGGCCGGTGGTCGCTGCGCGATACTGCGGCGCTGGGGCGAGGACGGCCAGGCGCTGATCCTGCCCAGCGAAGCCGATGGCGGCGAGCAATGGGTCAGTCGCCAGGAACTGACCGCCGACTACAGTGGCCAGGCGCTGTTCGCCCGGCCACGCCATGAACTCGAAGACCTGCGCGCACCCTTGGTGCCGCGGGTCGAGGCATGGTTTCGCGACACATTGAAACTGTCGCGCTGGTTGTACAGCGACGCGATCCTGGCAAGTTTCCTGATCAACCTGCTGGGCCTGATGGTGCCGCTGTTCGTCATGCAGACCTACGACCGCGTGGTACCGAACCAGGCCACGTCGACGCTATGGGTACTGGCCGTGGGGCTGCTGATCGGCACCGGGTTCGAATTGGTGCTGCGAGTGGTGCGCGCCCATCTGCTGGACACCGCCGGCAAGAAAACCGACGTGATTCTCTCCGCTACCCTGTTCGAACGCATCACCGGCATGGCGATGAAAGCCAAGCCCGTGACCATCGGCGGATTCGCCCAAAGCATCCATGACTTCCAGGGCCTGCGCGAGTTCCTCACCGCCGTGACCCTCACCAGCCTGATCGACCTGCCCTTCGCCCTGCTGATGCTGGTGGTGATCGGCCTGCTCGGCGGCTGGCTGGTGGTGATTCCAGTGGTGGCGTTTCCAATCACCATTGTCTTCGCCATGATCATCCAGGCCCGCCTGCGCGACACCGTGCAGAAAAGCCTGGCCCTCGGCGCCCAGCGCCAGGCTCTGCTGATCGAAACCCTCGGCGGCCTGGAAACCCTCAAGGCCTGCAGCGCCGAAAGCGAGCGCCAGCATCAATGGGAAAGCACCCACGGGGCCCTCACCCGCCTCGACAGCCATGCGCGCAACCTTTCGGCGCTGGCAACCAATGGCACCCTCTTTCTGCAGCAACTGGCGGGCATGGCGACCATCGTCGCCGGCGTCTACAGCATCATCGCCGGCAACCTCAGCGTCGGCGCGCTGGTGGCGACCTACATGCTCGGCAGCCGCGTGCTGGCGCCGCTGGGCCAGATCGCCGGGCTGATTACCCGCTATCAGCAAGCCCAGCTCACCATGCGCAGCACCGATGCCCTGATGGCGTTGCCCCAGGAGCGCGATGCCAAACAGCGCCCGCTGGACCGCACTCAGTTGCAGGGCGCCCTGGACGTCAGCGGCGTGACCTTCCACTACAACGGCCAGGACACCCCGGCGCTGGCCGACATCAGCTTCAGCCTCAAGGCTGGCGAACGGGTCGGGATCATCGGCCGCAGCGGCTCGGGCAAAAGCACCCTGGCGCGCCTGGTGATGGGTTTTTATGCACCGGAGGAAGGCCAACTGCTGCTCGATGGGCTGGATTTGCGGCAACTGGACGTCGCCGACTTGCGGCAGCAGATCGGCTATGTCGCCCATGACCTGCCGCTGCTGGCCGGCAGCCTGCGCGACAACCTCACCCTCGGCGCCCGCTATATCAGCGACGCGCGCATGCTGGAAGTGGCGGAGCTGACCGGCGTTACCGAACTGGCCCGCCAGCATCCACAAGGTTTCGACCGCCCGGTGGGCGAGCGCGGGCAGTTGCTCTCCGGTGGCCAGCGCCAGGCCGTGCTGCTGGCCCGCGCGCTGCTGCTCGATCCGCCGATCCTGTTGCTGGACGAGCCCACCAGCGCCATGGACAACAGCAGCGAAGATACCTTGCGGCAGAAGCTTCACACCCATGTCCAGGGCAAGACCGTGCTGTTGGTCACCCACCGCACCTCAATGCTGAGTCTGGTGGACCGCTTGGTGGTGCTGGATAACGGGCGGATCGTGGCGGATGGGCCGAAGGAAGCGGTGATCGATGCGCTGCGTAAAGGCCGGGTAGGCTCCGCGGCGGTATAGCTGCCTACAACTGCCCTGTGGCCACAAAAAGCAGCACTGAGCACTATTTCATCTAACCAACGGGTACCGTCCCATGCCAGCTCAAACGCCCGATTCAGCCGCCCGCAGCTACTTCGGCAGTTTCAGCAGAAGCGCCGAAAGCGAGTTCATGCCGGAAACCGCCAGCGCCACGCTGCAGGATTCGCCCCGTCGCTCGCGGGTTACCGTGTGGCTGGCCGCCGGGCTGATCGTGACCGGGCTGGTCTGGGCCAAACTGGCGGTGCTGCAAGAAGTCACCACTGGTGAGGGCAAAGCCATTCCATCGAGCAAGATCCAGGTGATCCAGAATCTGGAGGGCGGCATCGTCACCGAGATTTTTGCGCGCGAAGGCCAAATGGTGAACAAGGGCGATACCCTGCTGCGCCTGGACGACACGCGGTTCCTGTCGAACAAGGGCGAGAGCGAGGCCGACCGCTATGCCCTGACGGCCCAGGTCGAACGCTTGTCGGCCGAGGCAGAAGGCCGTCCCTTCAAGCTGTCGGCCGAGGTGATCGCCAAGGCGCCGCAAGTGGCGGAAGACGAGCGCTCGTTGCACGAACAACGCCAGCGACGCCTGGCCAGCGAGCAACGCACCCTGACTGAACAACTGCGGCAGAAGACCCAGGAACTCGCGGAGTTTCGCTCCAAGCAAAGCCAGTTCAGCTCGGCCCTGGGCCTGCTGCAAGAAGAGATGAACATGTCGGCACCGCTGGTGCGCACCGGGGCGGTTTCACCGGTGGAGATCCTGCGGCTCAAGCGCAGCGCGGTGGAAATCCGCGGCTCGCTCAACGCCACGACCTTGGCAATCCCTCGGGCCGAATCGGCGATCAACGAAATCAAGAGCAAGATCGACGAATCGGAACAGTCCTTCCGCTCCGACGCGGCCAAGGAACTCAACGAGAAACGCACCGAGCTGTCGAAAATCACCGCCTCGAGCATCGCCATTGATGACCGTGTGACCCGTACCACCGTGGTCTCGCCCGTGCATGGGGTGATCAAGCAGCTCAAGGTCAACACCATCGGCGGCGTGGTCCAGCCGGGCAGCGACATGATCGAAATCGTGCCCCTGGAAGACAACCTGCTGATCGAAGCCAAGGTCCGTCCCCAGGACGTTGCGTTCCTGCATCCAGGCCAGAAAGCCATGGTCAAGTTCAGCGCCTACGACTACACGATTTATGGCGGCCTGAGCGCCAAGCTCGAACTGATCGGCGCCGACACCATCACCGACGACAAGGGCAACAGCTTCTACCTGATCCAGGTGCGCACCGACAAAAATCATTTGGGCGGCGATGCAAAACCGCTGCTGATCATTCCAGGGATGGTGGCGACGGTGGATATCATCACCGGGGAGAAAAGTGTCTTAGATTACTTGCTCAAACCGGTGTTGAAGGCGCGGACCGAGGCGATGCGCGAGCGCTAGGCTTTGGCTGAGACTGATCGTTCCCACGCTCCGCGTGGGAATGCCGCCCGGGACGCTCTGCGTCCCCTTTGCGGATGTGACGCGGAGCGTCAGTGGATGCATTCCCACGCAGAGCGTGGGAACGATCACCCCCCTCCATGATTTTTCTGATAAGTCTCCTCCCCCATCGCCGCGATCTGCCCTTCGATCAACGCCTCGAACGGCTTCAGCAACAACTCGAAGCTCGCAGGTGCCTCAAGGGTTTGCAGCGCCTGGACAATCGCCTCCACTGTCGACAACGCCCCCGGTCCTGGCGCCTTGCGCAAACGGTAGCGGGACACGCCACCCTCGGCCAGGGTCACCCTGGGCAATGCCGCCAGCAATGGATTCATATGCAGCAGCTTGCGCGCCTTGCGCCAGGTGCCGTCGGGGACGACCAATAGCAGCGAATCACCGCTCGGGCCATAGGCTTGCAGCGGCTGCGCATCGTCGGCAGGAAACAACAACCGCGCCTGATAGCCCGGTTGATTGAGCAACCGGGGCAAATCCGCGAACACTTCGCCCACGATCAACTCGGCATTATTGAGCCCCAACGCCGCCAACCGGGCAGTATTCAAGGCGTGGTTCACCTCGCTGGGGTGCTGCAACAACAAGACCCGGGTGCGGCTGTCGAGGCTCGGGATCAGCGGGCACAGGCAGTGGCTTTGCGGCCGGAGGCAACGCGGGCATTGGATTCTGGACATGGTCAGGCCTGATTCAGTTGCGCTTTGAGCAAGTCGCGGAAGGTCTGGATCAACGGCTCACGGCTGCGGCCACGGCGCACGATCATCGAAAACGGTGCCTGATAGCCAAACGTCGCCGGCAGCAGCACGCGCAAGTCGCCCTTGTCGACCCAGGCTTGGGCGTAATGTTCGGGCAAATAGCCGACATAGGCGCCGGACAGCACCAGGATCAACTGGGCCTCCATGCTCTCCACCGTCGCCGCGCTGTGCTTGAAGCCATGGCGCGCCAGTTCGGCCTGGCTCCAGTAACCACGCCCGACCATGCGTTGCTGAGTGATGAGTTGTTCAGGGATGCGCCGCTCGTTAAACAACGGGTGGCGGTTGCTGCAATACAGCCAGTGTTGCTCGCGGTACAGCGGCATGTAGACGAGGCCGCTCATGCGCGTGGAGAACGCGCCGATGGCCAAGTCCAGGCGATTGTCCTGAACGCCGAGTTGCAGTTCGTAAGGGCTCATGACGGACAAGTGCAAATGTACCGCCGGATGTTCCTGGCTGTAGGCGCCGATGGCTTCGGCAAACGGCAGGGCCTTGTCGCTGACGGTGGAGTCGATCACGCCGAGGTTCAGCGTACCGCGCAGTTCGCCCTTGAGCGCTGCGGCGTACTGCTCGAACCCTTCGAGTTCGCCCAACAAGCGCAGGGTTTCCTGATGGAACAACTCGCCTTTGCTGGTCAGGCTGAACCCGCCCCGTCCGCGATGGCAGAGCACCAGGCCAAGGGCTGATTCGAGCTGGCTCATGTAGGTGCTGATGGCCGATGTGGAAATATTGAGCTCGTGCTGGGCATTGGCGAACCCCTGGTGCCGGACCACGCTGACAAAAATGCGCAGCAGTTTCAGGTCGGGTAGAGCGTTGGCCATTGGGGGGACTCCAAATACAAACAGGACACTGCAAACCTGTGGCGAAGGCGTTGGTTGGGAGTCTATCGGCCCGCCCGCCATTAGTTTAGAAAAATCTGAACTAAGTATTTGCCGCCAGCGATTCTTCACGGCAAAAGCTTTTCGCAGAATCGGCCCCTGATAAATAAAACAAACGATGAGGCCCTACCCGTGGACAAGATTCTTCACCAACCACTGGGCGGCAACGAAATGCCGCGCTTCGGCGGCATCGCCACCATGATGCGACTCCCCCATTTGCAAACCGCTGCCGGCCTCGACGCTGCGTTCGTCGGCGTACCGCTGGACATCGGCACCTCCCTGCGCGCCGGCACCCGTTTCGGGCCCCGCGAAATCCGCGCCGAATCCGTGATGATCCGCCCCTACAACATGGCCACCGGCGCCGCGCCATTCGACTCGCTGGCGGTGGCGGACATTGGCGACGTGGCGATCAACACCTTCAATCTGCTGGACGCGGTACGGATCATCGAAGAGTCGTACCACAAGATTCTCGAACACAACGTCATCCCCCTGACCCTGGGCGGCGACCATACCATCACCCTGCCGATCCTGCGGGCGATCCATAAGAAGCACGGCAAGGTCGGCCTGGTGCACATCGACGCCCATGCCGATGTGAACGATCACATGTTCGGCGAGAAAATCGCCCACGGCACCACCTTCCGCCGCGCCGTGGAAGAAGGCCTGCTCGATTGCGACCGCGTTGTGCAGATCGGCCTGCGCGCCCAGGGCTACACCGCCGACGATTTCAACTGGAGCCGCAACCAGGGCTTCCGCGTGGTCCAGGCCGAAGAGTGCTGGCACAAATCCCTGGCACCGCTGATGGCCGAAGTGCGCGAGAAAGTTGGCGGCGGCCCGGTGTACCTGAGTTTCGACATCGACGGCATCGATCCGGCCTGGGCGCCGGGCACCGGCACCCCGGAAATCGGCGGCCTGACCACCATCCAGGCCATCGAAATTGTCCGTGGTTGCCAGGGCCTCGACCTGGTCGGCTGCGATCTGGTAGAAGTCTCGCCGCCGTATGACACCACCGGCAACACCTCGCTGCTGGGCGCCAACCTGCTGTACGAGATGCTCTGCGTACTGCCGGGCGTAGTCCATCGCTGAGGCGCCGCCATGAACGATCACGATCAAGTGCTCAAGGCCGCCGCGCAACTGGTGTCGGCCTTCGCCCGCAATGACCGCGACGCTTACTTCGGCGCGTTCGCGGCCGATGCGAGCTTCGTGTTCTACACCCTCGAACAGCCTTTGTTGTCCCGCGATGCCTACCAGGCGTTATGGGATCGCTGGCGGTCCGAGGATGGCTTCGAGGTGCTGAACTGCACCTCGAGCAACGCCTTCGTCAGCCTGCAAGGAGACGTGGCGATTTTCATCCATGACGTGGCCACCGAGCTGCGCATGCAAGGGGAGCTTCACTTTAGCCAGGAGCGCGAAACCATTGTGTTTCGCCAAGAACAACAAGGCCTATGGCTGGCCTGTCATGAACATTTGTCCGCAATGCCGGAAGGGCTGCCACCCCCTTAGCCAAGCAGGCAGCGCTCACGTGCGATGAGTGCGCCTCGATGATCGGAGCAGATCATGAATAACAATAACGATAAAAGCCTTACGCAGATTGAAACCAACGGGGTCGAACAGATCCCCGACCATGAACGAACCGCCGGTCCGGGCGATCTGTTTCGCCTGATCTTCGGCGGCGCCAATACCTTTGCCACCGCCGTGCTCGGCAGTTTCCCGGTGCTGTTCGGCCTGTCATTCCAGGCCGGTGCCTGGGCGATTGTGCTGGGGGTGTTGGTGGGTTCGATCATCCTCGCGCCGATGGGCCTGTTTGGCCCGCTCAACGGCACCAACAACGCGGTGTCTTCCGGTGCGCACTTCGGCGTGCACGGGCGAATCGTCGGATCGTTCCTCTCGCTGTTGACCGCCATCGCGTTCTTCTCGCTGTCGGTGTGGAGTTCGGGCGATGCGCTGATCGGCGGCGCCAAGCGCTTGATCGGCGTGCCGGAAACCGACCTCAGCCTGGGCTTGGCCTACGGCTTGTTCGCACTCCTGGTGTTGACCGTGTGCATCTACGGCTTCCGCTTCATGCTGTGGGTCAACCGCATCGCCGTGTGGGCCGCCAGCCTGCTGTTCCTGCTGGGCATATTCGCCTTCGCGCCGAGCTTCGACAGCCAGTTCGCCGGCACGGTCAGCCTCGGCCAGCCGGGCTTCTACGCCGCTTTCATCGGCGCAGCGCTGGTGGCCATGAGCAACCCGATTTCCTTCGGCGCATTCCTTGGCGATTGGTCGCGCTACATCCCGCGAAATACGCCGAAGCCGCGCATCATGCTGGCGGTGATCGCTGCCCAGTTGGCCACGCTGATTCCGTTCCTGTTCGGCCTTGCCACCGCCACCATCGTGGCGATCAAGGCACCGGACTACATCGCGGCCAACAACTACGTGGGCGGCCTGCTGGCGGTTTCGCCGGGATGGTTCTTCCTGCCGGTGTGCCTGATAGCGGTGATCGGCGGCATGTCCACCGGGACCACGTCGCTGTACGGCACCGGGCTGGACATGTCCAGCGTCTTTCCCCGCGTGCTGTCGCGGGTCAAGGCGACGCTGCTGATCGGCGTGCTGTCGATTGCCTTCATCTTTATCGGGCGCTTCGCCGCGAACCTGGTGCAGAGCGTCTCGACCTTCGCCGTGCTGATCATCACCTGCACTACGCCATGGATGGTGATCATGATCATCGGCCTGCTGGTGCGCCGCGGCTTCTACTGCCCGGACGACTTGCAGGTGTTCACCCGCGGCGAAACCGGCGGGCGCTACTGGTTCAGCCACGGCTGGAACTGGCGGGGCCTGGGGGCGTGGATTCCCAGCGCATTGGTGGGGCTGTGCTTCGTCAACCTGCCGGGGCAATTCGTCGGGCCATTGGGCGAGCTGGCCGGCGGTATCGACATCAGCCTGCCGGTCACCCTGGGCCTAGCGTCGGTGGTGTACCTGGCGCTGCTGGGACTGTTTCCAGAGCCTGCGGCGGTGTACGGGCCGGGGGATGCGCGGAGCAAGGACGCGTCGGCGCCCCTTGATAAACCAGCCCTCAGGCAAACCGCCTGATCCGAACACACGAGATACCTGTGGCGAGGGAGCTTGCTCCCGCTCGGTTGCGCAGCAACCGCTAAAGCCTGGGACTGCTGCGCAGTCCAGCGGGAGCAAGCTCCCTCGCCACAACACCTCGTTCGCCAGGGACAGCACCACCTCGTCCTACACATAAAAAAGACAATCGGAGACACGCCATCATGGCTTTGGATTTAATCGTCGTTCTCATCTACGCCGCCGGCATGATCGCCCTGGGCTGGTATGGCATGCGCCGCGCCAAGACGCGTGACGACTATCTGGTCGCCGGGCGCAACCTCGGCCCAGGTTTCTACCTGGGCACCATGGCCGCGACCGTGCTGGGCGGCGCATCGACCATCGGCACCGTGCGCCTGGGCTATGTCCACGGCATTTCCGGCTTCTGGCTGTGCGGCGCGATCGGCCTGGGCATCGTCGGCCTGAGCCTGTTCCTGGCCAAGCCGCTGCTCAAGCTGAAGATCTACACCGTGACCCAAGTGCTGGAGCGCCGCTACAACCCGGCGGCTCGTCACGCCAGCGCGCTGATCATGCTGGTGTATGCGCTGATGATCGGGGCGACCTCGACCATCGCCATCGGCACGGTGATGCAAGTGCTGTTCGGCCTGCCCTTCTGGGCTTCGATCCTGGTGGGCGGCGGTGTCGTCGTGCTGTATTCCACCATCGGTGGCATGTGGTCGCTGACCCTGACCGACATCGTGCAATTCTTGATCATGACCGTTGGCCTGGTGTTCCTGCTGATGCCGATGTCCATCGTCGACGCCGGCGGCTGGGATGCGATGGTAGCGGCGTTGCCGGCGCGTTATTTCGATTTCACCGCGATCGGCTGGGACACGATCCTCACTTACTTCCTGATCTACTTCTTCGGCATCTTCATCGGCCAGGACATCTGGCAACGGGTGTTCACCGCTCGCAGCGAACGCGTGGCGAAAGTCGCCGGCACTGCCGCCGGCCTTTATTGCGTGCTCTACGGCCTGGCCGGTGCGCTGATCGGCATGGCCGCCAAGGTGTTGCTGCCGGACCTGGAAAACGTCAACAACGCCTTCGCCAGCGTGGTGCAGACCAGCCTGCCCAATGGCATTCGCGGGCTGGTAATCGCCGCAGCGCTGGCGGCGCTGATGTCCACCGCCGCGGCGGGGCTGCTGGCAGCGTCCACGACGGTGGTCCAGGACCTGTTGCCGCGTCTGCGCCAGGGCCGAGAAAGCGGCGACGGCGACGTCCACGAAAACCGCATCGCGACCCTGCTGCTGGGTGTGGTGGTGTTGGGCATCGCCCTGGTGGTCAGCGACGTGATCAGCGCCCTCACCCTGGCTTACAACCTGCTGGTGGGCGGCATGCTGATCCCGCTGATCGGCGCGATCTACTGGAAACGCGCGACCACGGCCGGGGCAATCACTAGCATGTCGCTGGGCTTCCTGACCGCGCTGTTCTTCATGTTCAAAGACGGCCTGGACGCGAACACGCCGATCTACTACAGCCTGAGCGTGGCGCTGGTGAGTTTTGTACTGGTGAGCCTGTTGTCGCCACGTTCGAATGTGGTGGCCAAGGCCGCGTGATCAAGCAGTAGGAAAGGTTTTCTTCGAGAGGCATGGCGTCGGTGGCCATGCCCTTTTTTTTCCTGTATCAGCCCGTCAAAACAAAAAAAGATCGCAGTCTCGGGCTGTTTCAATTGAAACAGCCCGAGACTGCGATCTCTCCAAAATAGGTGGGTTTACCGGCGGCGCGGCTGGCGGCGGCGTTGCTCGTCGTCGGTGCGGATCGGTATCGGCTGCATCGGCGGTTCGATCAGGCCGAGCGCGACACCCAAGTCGTGAAGCCAGTTCTGGATTTTCTCTTTCATCGTGGTGCCCCCTCAGGGTGGTGCGAGCGGCAGATTTCTGTGGCCCCTTCGCACTGATAATAGTCCGAAGTCCTACGCAATGCTCGTGACAGATTGCAATGATCTGTTACTGAATTGATCCAAATCCCAGCCCGGGAGTTCAAGCCGATTGCGCCGTGATCATTGGCACGCGCGGCCAGGCTTGTTGTTGCAATTCAATCCAGGCGTTCAAGTTGGCTCCGACCATGCCTTTGCGCCACATCAACCAGGTCGTTGCGCTGGCAAACGGCTCGGCCAATGGATGCATCGTCACCCGTTCCCGGCCTGGCAGGCTGGCGAGCATCGACTCGGACATCAACGCCACCCCGGACCCGGCGATCACACAAGCCAGCATCCCCTGGTACGACTCAATCTCCATCGCCCGGCCCATGGTTGCGTGATCATGGGCAAACCAGGCTTCCAGGCGCATCCGGTAGGAACAGCCACGCCGGAATGTGAACACCGCGCGACCCTGGACATCCAGCGCACTGCGCACCGGCGGATGATCGGCCTCGGTGATCAGCACCAGCCGCTCGTCGCACAACGGCACGCCATCCAGCCCCGCCAGCTCCAGTGGGCCGTCTACCAATGCCGCATCGAGGCGATTGGTGAGCAAGCCTTCCAACAATTCTCCGCTCGGCCCCGATTGCACTTGCAGGTTCACTGCCGGGTAAGCCCGGTGATAACCGGCCAGCAGGTCCGGCAAGTGCGTCGCCGCCGTGCTGTACATGGTACCCAACACAAAATCTCCAGCCGGCTGGCCACCCTGCACCGCCGCATGGGCTTCGTCGTGCAGGGCAAACAGCTTGGTCGCATAGTCCAACAGGACTTTTCCCGCAGGCGATAACTGCAAACGCTGACGCTCACGCAGGAAAAGGTCGACGCCCAACTGCTCTTCGAGCTGCTTGAGCCGGGTCGAAAGGTTCGACGGCACCCGGTGCAGGCGTTCTGCCGCTCGGGTGATGGAACCTTCTTCGGCCACTGCTTGGAAAATCCGTAACTGGCTGAACTCCACAACCTTCTCCAAAAAAGAACAAGTTACTCACTATTATTCATTTTTAATGAAAGTCAATCGGTTCTAGCCTGACGGTCATTCGCCTCGACGCTGGAGATCGACCATGTCGCCCTTGATTCGCCTGCTCGCCAGTTTCATTGCCCTGATGATGGCCATGGGCATTGGCCGCTTCGCCCTTACACCGCAATTACCTCATTTAATCGGCGAAGGTCAGGTCGACTTGACCGCCGCCGGTCTGATTGCAGCCGCCAACTACCTGGGTTATCTGCTCGGTGCGCTGGATGCCATGTTCGCCCGTCGTCCGCAACAGGTGCAGCGACGTCTATTGGGAGGCCTGTGGCTGTGCGTAGTACTGACGCTGGCGTCGTTCTGGGCCTGGGGGTTCTGGCCGCACCTGGCGCTGCGCTTCGGCACCGGCGTGGCGAGTGCCTGGGTGATGGTGATGATTACCGCGTTGAGCCAACCTTTGGCAGCGGCGGCGGGACGGCCCCGACTCGGCGCACTGGTATTTGCCGGACCAGGCCTGGGGATTTTTCTTACAGGCTTGCTGGCCTTGGGTTCGAACTTGCTGGGCCAGACATCCGACACCCTGTGGCTGGTGTATGCCGGCGCAGCGCTGGTGATGTTGCTGGTGATCCTGCCCGCCCTGCCCAAACCCGTACCGACGGCCACGGTCGCAGCGCCCATCGCCGCGTCCAGCAACAGCGCAATCGCCCGGCTCTGCGTGGTCTACGCCTTGTATGGCGTCGGCTACATCATTCCGGCGACTTTCCTGTCGCAAATGGCTTCGGCGCAATTTCACGGGCAGTGGCAGGCGGATCTGTTCTGGCCCTGCTTTGGCCTGGCGGCCGCCACCGGGGTGCTGCTGGTGAGCCTGCGTCGACCGAACCCGAGCACCACCAGCCGCTGGCTGATGGCTACGTTGTGGCTGCAAGCCGCCGGCGTATTCGCCTGCCTGTTGGGCAGTGGCGTGGGCTTGGCCCTGGGCGTGATCCTATGCGGCGCACCGTTCCTGGCCTGCATGCAACTGATGGTGCTGCGTTCAAGGGAACTGGCGCCCCACGCGACCCAGCGCAACATCGGGCTGCTGACCGCCTGCTTTGCCGTAGGCCAGCTCAGCGGTCCATTGCTGGCGGCGCTGAGCAGCCATTTCAGCGGCGGCCTGCAACCGGCGCTGATCGTCGCCGGCAGCGGTTTGGTGTTGGCGGGCGGTCTGTTGCTGCGGCCCGCCAAACGCGGCGCGAGAAACCCTTGCGCCCAGACCGCCCTACGCTGATCAGGCTTGGCCGGCGGGGCTGTAGGTTTTGTCCAACTGCGGCGTCGGCTCACCTCGCGCCAAGGCGAAATACAACACTGCGCCGAGGAAGCATCCGGTGAACCAGGCAAAGTTGGCCATCGGTTGCAGCAGCGGCGTGAAAGTGATCGCTACGCCCATCAGCGTCGCCGGAACCAACGCCTTGACGGCGGTCCAGTTGATCCCGCCACTGTAGTAATAACGCCCGCTCGGGCCGTCGTCGAACAGCGCGTCGACGTCGATCTGCTGTTTTTTGATCAGGTAATAATCCACCAACAGAATGCCGAACAGCGGCCCAATAAACGCCGCCAGCACGTCCAGGGTGTAGTGGATCACTTCAGGGTTGTTGAACAGGTTCCACGGCGTGATGAAAATCGACGCCACCGCCGCGATCATGCCGCCCGCGCGCCAACTGATCTTGCTCGGCGCGACGTTGGCAAAGTCGAAGGCCGGGGACACAAAGTTGGCGACAATATTAATGCCGATGGTGGCGGTCACGAAGGCAAACGCCCCGAGCAAGACGGCCACATCGTTGTCGATGCGCGCCACGGTAGCGATCGGGTCGTGAAGCATTTCCCCGAATACCGGCAAAGTCCCGGAGACAATCACCACGGTGACCAGGGAGAACGCCAGGAAATTTACCGGCAACCCCCAGAAATTTCCCCGGCGCACGTCAGACATGCTCCGGCAATAACGGCTGAAATCACCGAAGTTCAGGGTTGGGCCGGAAAAGTACGACACCACCAAAGCTGTCGCCACGATGACCTGGCCAAACGCTTGCCAGCCGGACAGCGACTTCTCGGCCAAGGTAAAACTGATGTTGCTCCAACCGGCTTTCCAGACGATCCACCCGGCCAGCAGGAACATCACCGCATACACCACCGGCCCGGCCCAGTCGATAAACCGACGGATCGACTCCATGCCCGTCCAGAACACTAGCGCTTGGACAAACCACAAGCCGAGGAAACCAAACCAGCCCAGGTAGGACAAACCTGCAAAATGCTGCGTCGCATAGACTTCCATCGAAGGAAAAAACCGCAGCACCACAATGATCAGCGCACTCGAGGCCAGATAGGTCTGGATGCCATACCAAGCCACGGCGATCAGGCCACGGATCACCGCCGGAATATTCGCCCCGAACACGCCGAACGCCAACCGGCAAATAACCGGATAAGGCACCGCCGCCTGCTGGCTCGGCTTGGCGACAAGGTTGGCGATCAACTGCACAATGCAAATCCCGCCCAACAACGCGATGAGCACCTGCCAACTCGCCAGGCCCAAGGCGAACAGGCTGGCGGCAAATACATAGCCGCCGACGCTGTGCACATCACTCATCCAGAACGCGAAGATGTTGTACCAATTCCATTTCTGCGGCAGCGGGCCCAAGTCTTCGTTATAGAGACGAGGGCTATAGCCGTTGGGCATTTGCTCGGACATCGCGGGGCTCCTTTTGGATACCGCCGAGCCCCCGAGTTGATTGTCCACCACACTGCGCACGGGAGCTGGCATGGTTTGTATACGGGTTCCAAGGCAGAATGCGTGCCATAGGCACCGGATGCGAGACAAACCGTGGTGTTCAGCGGCGAAACAAGTCGAGCAGGCGCGGGCAAACGCCCACGAACGGGGCGCGAATGCATGTTAAGGGTGCAGGATTTTGTATACAGCGAAGGTCAACCGTGGCGAGGGAGCTTGCGCCCTCGCCACGCGGGGATTTGGTCAGGTCAGCTCAATACGATCCGCATGAATGACAATCTGCCCATTCTTGTACAGCGCACCAATGGCCTTCTTGAAGTTGCCCTTGCTCACGCCAAACAGGCTGGTGATCAATACCGGGTCGCTCTTGTCACTGACCGGGAGCGTGCCGTTGTTCTCGCGCAACTTGGCGAGGATCTTGGCGTTCAAACTGGTGGCCGCTTCCTGACCCACCGGCTGCAGGCTCAGGCTGATCTTGCCGTCTGGACGGATTTCCTTGATGAAACCCTTTTCCTCTTTACCGGCACGCATGAACTTGAAGATTTCGTTCTTGTGGATCAAGCCCCAGTGCTTGTTATTGATGATCGCCTTGAAGCCCATGTCAGTGGCTTCGGCCACCAGCAAATCGACTTCCTGCCCAGGCGTATAGTTGGCCGGGGTCTTGTCCAGATAACGGTCCAAGCGCGCCGTAGCGGTGATGCGGCGGGTGTGTTTGTCGAGGTAGACGTGCACCACGCAATATTCGCCGGCGGTCATCTGGCGCTTCTCTTCGGAGTACGGCAGCAGCAGATCCTTGGGCAGCCCCCAGTCCAGGAACACGCCGATGCTGTTGACCTCAACCACTTTCAGGCTGGCAAATTCGCCTACCTGGACTTTCGGCTTTTCAGTGGTGGCGATCAGTTTGTCGTCGCTGTCCAGATAAATAAAAACATTGAGCCAGTCTTCATCTTCGCTGGGAATATCCTTGGGGATATAACGATTGGGCAGCAGGATTTCACCGTCCGCTCCACCGTCCAGATATAAACCGAAGTTGGTATGTTTAACCACTTGCAAACTGTTGTAGCGCCCGACTAAAGCCATTTCCAATACCCTCATTGCGTGGGCGGCATTCTACCCGGTTTTGCGGCGCGATTCGTGGCCGACGACGAGCTTCGCCGCGCGGCCTTTGATTTTCCTGGGTTTTCGTCCAAGGCGTGGCCATTCGTCAGACGGCCGACGGTTCGCGTCGCTTCCCGTCGGCGCTGGGCTTGCTCAGGTGATCTTATTTAAAACAGCGACTTAGGGTCATAAATACGGATAACCCAGCCGATATTCCGGTTTCAGCGATAATAATTCAGGAGGATATTTGCCAAGCAATTGTCAAGTATTTCCTGTACGATGCCTGGCCCAATTAATTATCTACAGGTTAATGGTCGTCATGCGCGTAAAAGCATCCAACAGCAAATCAAAGCCAGCTCCAGCCGTTGAAACCAGCGAGTCGATCAACGACCAGATCGCTGCGTTCCTCAAGTCCGGCGGTGAAATCCAGCAAATTGCCAAAGGTGTCAGCGGCCAGACATTCGGCCCGTCCAAGCAGATCAGCCTGGGCAAAAAGTAATTCCCGCAGCACCTGGTCCCAAAGCGCTTTGACGCTCGAAGCGCTTGGACTGGAACCCCTCTGCTTACCCCCCTCTCTAAAAAAATCGACGAACGGCCATCGCGGTCGAGCATTCGCCGGTATGCTTGCACCTCTCTAGCTCAAGCGTTTCAGCTTGGTTACGATTCCCTGCTCCTCGCTATTCATGGAGTGAAGCATGCGCATTCACACGGTCGTGCTGTTGACCAGCCTATTGGCCTGCCCTCTCGTCCAGGGACAGGTGTTCCAGCGCGAGCTCGGTGACTTCGACCTTAAACTCGGTACCACGCCCAGCCGCAGCATGGCCCAGGGCCTCGTCACGCCATCGAGCACCGGTTCGTTCCATGGCGGCCTGGACCTGAGCCACGACAGCGGCTGGTACATCGGACAGTGGTCGCCCAGCGCGGGGGTGTCCGCCGACCTTGAAGTCGATTCCTACATGGGTTTCAAACAGCCTTTCGACCAGACCCTCGGCTATGAAGTCGGCCTCATCCATTACAGCTACCCCACCGTCGATACCCTCGACAGCCAGGAATTCTATGGCGGCCTGACCCTGCTCGGCAGTCGCTTCGGCGCCGCCCTGAGCAACGACCCGGACAAACAGAACAGCACCCTGTTTGCCGACCTGGGCGGCAACGTGCCGTTCGGCATTGGCATCAGTGCCAAATACACCACTCATCAGCTCAACTCGCCGGTGTCTGTGGATAATGGCTACATCAGCAGCTTCAGCGACTGGTCGTTGAAAATCTCCCGCCCCTGGAGAGGCATTGACCTGGACCTGATCTACAGCGATTCGAGCCTCAGCGGCAACAGTTGCTCGGCGTATTCGGGTCACAACAGTGAATGCGACGGACTGGTCACACTGAAGATGGCCCACCCTTTTTACTAAGCGTTACGTATTCAATAGGCTGAACTGCCGCGCCCCTGCCATGCTCCAACAAAGCACCTACGCTTTCGCAAGGACTCGCTCATGTCGCGCTGGTTAATTCGCACCGCCATGTTCATCGCCATGCTCTTCGTGCTCACCGCTTGCAGCCGCGTCGGGCTGGCGTACCGCAACCTCGACCTGATCATCCCCTGGACGCTCAACGACTATTTGGAGATCAACGGAGAGCAAAAAGACTGGTTCGACGATCGCCTCAAGGAGCACCTGAGCTGGCATTGCACCACGCAATTGCCCGGCTACCTTGACTGGCTTGATCGCCTGAAGACCATGGTACAAACCAATCAGGTCACCGACGAAGCCCTGCAGCAACGCACCCGCGAGGCCAAGGCCGCCATCGCCGAAACCGCCCGGGAAATCACCCCGTCGACCATCGAACTGCTGCAAGGCCTGAGCGACGACCAAGTGGCCGACATGGACGCCGCGTTCGTCAAGGATCAACGCAAACGCCAGCGGGAATACCTCAAGCCGACGCTGCAGCAGCAGATCAAGGAACGTGCCGAGCGCATGGAAAAACGCCTGAATGACTGGGTCGGCCCGCTCAATATCGCCCAACGCCAACGAGTAGTGGCCTGGTCCACCGCCCTCGGCGACCAGAACCAGCAATGGATCGCCAACCGCGCTCACTGGCAGAACCAATTCAGCCAAGCCGTGGCCCAGCGCCACAGCCCCGACTTCCCAAAACGCATCGAACAATTGCTGGTGAACCGTGAGAGCCTGTGGACCCCCGCCTACCGCGAGGCCTACAACAAAACCGAAGCCCAGGCCCGCAGTTTGCTAGTGGACCTTATGGCCGACAGCACCCCGGCGCAGCGTGAACGGTTGTTGCAAAAAATCGACGGAGTGAAAAAGGACTTCAGTGATTTGAAATGCTTGAAGGCAGCGCAACGGTAGGACAAGCCATCACCTGGAAGCGGACGAGCCCGCTCCCAGGTGATATAGGACTGGATCTAGGCAATCTGCGCCTTCGAAGCCAAATCATCGAACGTAAACTCATCCAGCGCATCTTCCTGTTCATCCAGCACCTGACGCGGATGATCGTTACCCGGAATGCTGCTGTCGATCAGGCTCAACAACCGCGAGCCACGCGGCGTCAGCACAAAATTCTCGCCATTGCCGCCTTCTTCCTCCGGACGAGGTTCAATATAGCCGCGCTCCAGCAGTAACTTCTCGTACTCCCCGGCGACCGCTTTCAGATGATCGAGGTTCTCGATTTCTTCGCCCTCAGCTGCTTTCGCCGCCGCGTGCTGCTCCGCATAGGGCCGAGGGGTAAAACTGTGGCCGGCGCCGTTCTGCACTTCGTGAAGCAACCGTTCGATCAAGTCCCAGTTATAAGTCGTCATCCTGGTCCATCCTCTAAAGAGTGAGATGCCTACTTGTTTTGTGACCGAGGCGGCGCCGCGCCGTTCAGCCGGGTTCACGACCGGTCCTCTCCCCGAGCCGACCAACGGCATGTCGAATCCGACGCCAACCAAACGACTAGGCAGAGCAACCGTCGATAAACGAATCTCTGAGGAGCAGCCCATGAACATCGAACACCATCCAGTCGTGTCGCGGGAAGAATGGCTCGCCGCCCGCACCCAACACCTGGCTCACGAAAAAGCCTTCACCCGCGAACGAGACAAACTCAGCGCCGAACGTCGCGCCCTGCCCTGGGTAAAAATCGACAAGTCCTACCGCTTCCAAGGCCCGCACGGCGAACTGAGCCTGGCCGACCTGTTCGGCGGTCGCAGCCAACTGATCATCTACCACTTCATGTTCGGCCCCGCCTGGACCGAAGGCTGCCAAGGCTGCTCGTTCCTGTCCGACCACATCGACGGCGCCAACCAACACCTGGCCCACCACGACGTCGCCGTTGTCGCCGTCTCCCGCGCGCCCCTGGCCGAATTCCAGCCCTTCAAACGCCGCATGGGCTGGGCCTTCGACTGGGTCTCGTCAGAAGGCTGCGACTTCAACTACGACTTCGGCGTCAGCTTCAAGACCGAAGACACCGCCGCCGGAAAAGCCACCTACAACTACGAAAAAACCGACACCACCGAAGGCGAACTCCCCGGCCTGAGTGTCTTCTATCGCAACGAAACCGGCGACATCTTCCACACCTACTCCACCTACGCCCGCGGCCTGGACATCCTGGTCGGCACTTATAACTACCTCGACCTGACGCCCAAGGGCCGCAACGAAGACGAAATCATGGACTGGGTGCGGTATCACGATAAATACGAAGAGGCCAAGCCCCATAGTTGCTGCCACAGCTGATACGCCAACCCGCCCAGTCGAGCGCGAGCCCTGTGGTGAGGGAGCTTGCTCCCGCTCGACTGCGCAGCAGTCGCTTGCTTTAAGCCTCCAAATACCAGGCCAAACGTCCTACATGAAGCTCGGAAAGCGGTGTCTTATGGCAGTGGAGCAGGCCAGCCTATAGTCCCTCGTCGCCCAAAAGACGACCGGGTTTGGCGACCCGAATCAACAGAGAGGCTCATCAACTTCCGAAGCTCTTGCTATGACCAGATACATGCCCATCACTGGCGTCGATTGCACACCCGCCACCCTGCTCATCGACACCGAGGCCCCACTCGACGTCCTGTTCGAAACCGCCGACTACCGAATCCGCACCGTGACCCAGCTGCTGGAAAACATCGCGTTCCGCTCGGATATCAGCTCCGATACGGTGGTGCTTTCTGATTTTTGCAAATTGCTGACGATAGCGTTGCGCGACGGGTGTGATGTGATGGATGTGATTGGGAGACGGTTGCGGGCGCAAGCTGCTGAGTAACGCAAATGGGCGACCTTTGGCCGCCCGTTTCACTTTCGAATTATGGAATAACCAGGCACACGCTTGACCCTGAATATGCAGCCTTGCTTTTTCTGTATTTTATAGACTACATTTTATGAAGAAGATCGAATCCAGCAAATTCCGATCCTGGCTGAAAAAGCTCGGATGACACCGGCAGAGCTCGTATCACCTGACGGATCAATCGACTGACAGAGGGGTTACCTGGCGATGTCGCTCCAGTCGGCCATGGTATCAGTGAGCTACGAATTCATTACGGGCCTGGCTACAGGGTGTACTTCCACCAGCAGGGCGACGTGCTGGTGATTCTACTCTGTGGCGGCGATAAGGGCAGTCAGAGCCGCGACATTGAAACCGCCCACCAGATAATGCAGGCGTGGAGAGCACAGAATGACTGAGACTTTTACAGAATTCGACCCCGCAGAATACCTCAGCACTCCCGAGGCCATCGCGGAGTTTATGAGCGATGCCCTGGAAACCGGCGATGCAAGCTATATCGCCAAAGCGATGGGGGTAGTCGCACGAGTCAAGGGGATGGCGGAATTGGCCAGGGAAACTGGCCTGTCGCGCGAACAGCTATACCGCTCGTTCAGCGAGCATGGTAATCCCACTCTGAAAACACTCCTGGCGGTCATGAAAGCACTTGGCGTCGACATGACGGCTCGGCCCCACACCCACACTACGTCGTAGCCATAACGGAAGCAGCGCAGGAAACGAGGACAGATTTATTTTGCTGTCTGCCCCTTGGCCGCCGCTGCCCTCGTTGTTCTACTCGTATGCCAACAATCCGCTCTACCTCGTCAACGAAGCGCCCTGTCCCGGTCAACTGATCGCGCTGCAGCGCATCTTGCATCAAACGGACCTGATCTGTAGGTACAAAAAGATCCTGCGCCGCGGTAGGACTCCCTAAATCAGCAGCCCACCTTGCAATCACTGAACTTTCTCCCCGCCATCAGCCTCAACCGTTTATCTGCCCAACAAAGGAATACGAGGCCCGAGCCATGAAAACCCTGATCACACTCACCCTCGCCGCCACCCTCACCTGCGCCCTGCCCGCCTGGGCCGCTTGCACACCCGAAGAAGCCACCATCAAGCGCGAGCAACTGGCGGATAAGGTCGCCAAGCTCACCGAGCAGGATCCGTCCAAAGCCAAGGAAATGAATGCCGAACTGCAGGCCATGAACATCGAGACATCCAGCAAGGAGGTGCCGGACAAATGCGAGTTGATTGATAAGCGACTGCGGGAACTGGAGGAGGCGCAGAAGAAGGCGGAGTGAGCGCCGAGCTCAGCACACCCCGCTTCTGTGGCGAGGGAGCTTGCTCCCGCTGGGGTGCGAAGCAGCCCTGAAGTCAGTAACTCGGTGTGCCAGGGGCAAACGGGTGCTTTTATTGGGGCTGCTGCGCAGCCCAGCGGGAGCAAGCTCCCTCGCCACAGGGTTTTGCGTCAGATTCAACTGCTCATAAAAAAACCGGACCCAAGGTCCGGTTTTTTTCATCAAGCGCTAACGCCGATTTTACTCAGCCGCCGGCGTCTCTGGCTTGCGGCGCTTGAGCGGGGCCATGCCGTCCTTGCTGACCAGCGACAAGGCGTCGGTCTTCGGGCGGTTGGCGATCTTGCGCTTGGTCGGGGCCTTGGCGCCGGTTTTTTTCTTGTCGCCCTTGGCGTCGACTTTTTTCTTCTTCACGCCAACGGCCTTGCCCGAGGCCTTGACCTTTTTCGGTCCGCCGTAGGTGCCTTTGACTTCCTTGATGGTGCGACGCTCGAAGCTCTGCTTGAGGTAGCGCTCGACGCTCGACATCAGGTTCCAGTCGCCATGGCAGATCAGCGAGATCGCCAGGCCGTCGTTGCCGGCGCGACCGGTGCGGCCGATACGGTGCACGTATTCGTCGCCGCTGCGGGGCATGTCGAAGTTGATGACCATGTCTAGCCCATCCACGTCCAGGCCACGGGCCGCGACGTCGGTGGCGACGAGGATTTTCACGCCGCCCTGCTTGAGGCGGTCGATGGCCAGCTTGCGGTCCTTCTGGTCTTTCTCGCCGTGCAGCACGAAGGCTTTGTATTCCTGGGCAACGAGACGGCCGTAGATACGGTCTGCCATGGCCCGGGTGTTGGTGAATACGATGGCCTTTTCATAGGTTTCGTTGGCCAGCAGCCAGTTGACGATCTGCTCTTTGTGCTGGTTGTGGTCGGCGGTGATGATTTGCTGGCGCGTGGTGGCGTTCAGCTGGCTGACCGCGTTGAGCTGCAAGTGCTCAGGGTTGTTCAGGACCTTGGCGATCATCTCGCGCAGGCCAGAACCGCCCGTGGTGGCGGAGAACAGCATGGTCTGCTGGCGGTTGGTGCACTCTTCCACCAGGCGCTGCACGTCTTCGGCAAAGCCCATGTCCAGCATGCGGTCGGCTTCATCCAGCACCAGCACTTCGACTTCCTTGAGGTCGAGGTTGCCGGCGTTCAGTTGCTCGATCATCCGCCCCGGCGTGCCGATCAGGATGTCCGGCACCTTGCGCAGCATGGCGGCCTGGACCTTGAAGTCTTCGCCGCCGGTGATCAGGCCGGACTTGATGAAGGTGAACTGCGAGAAACGCTCCACTTCCTTCAAGGTCTGCTGGGCCAGCTCACGGGTCGGCAGCAGGATCAGGGTCTTGATGCTGACGCGAACCTTGGCCGGACCGATCAGGCGGTTAAGGATCGGCAACACGAACGCGGCGGTCTTGCCGCTGCCGGTTTGCGCCGTCACCCGCAGGTCACGCCCTTGGAGCGCGAGCGGAATAGCCGCTGCCTGCACCGGCGTTGGCTCGACAAATTTAAGCTCGGCCACGGCTTTGAGCAGGCGTTCGTGCAGGGCGAATTGGGAAAACACGGGTGCTACCTCGAAGAAATGCAAAAAAACAGCTGCATAGGGTAACGGTTTCGAGCGCGAAGGCCGAGTTTCTTTATACAAACGGCGCCAAATCAGCGTGTTTTTATTAACGGATTTGTCATCAACGGTCACTTTATCGGGCTTAAATGCTCTAATTCGCCCCATCGCGCCTATAGAAGAACCGTCTCGTTCATGGATATCAAACAGCTCTGGCTCAACCTACAAGATTTCTGGGGCGCCCTGGATCAGCATCCGCTCCTGCATTCCAGCCTCGCCCTGGCGCTGCTGCTGACGATTGCGCTGGTGCTCGGGCGCGTGGCGCGCTACCTGATCTTGCACGGCGCCAAGCTACTCGGCCGCCAACCGGCCCTGCACTGGGTCAACGACCTGCGCCAGAACAAGGTCTTTCATCGACTGGCTCAGACGACGCCGTCGCTGATCATCCAGTTCGGCCTGCACCTGGTGCCGGGGCTCAGCAAGACCAGCACGGTGTTCCTGGGTAATGTGGCGCTGGCCTTCACCATTCTGTTCATGGTGCTCGCCATCAGTGCCCTGCTCAGCGCCCTGCTGGATGTGTACGCCCGCACCGAGCATGCCCGCACTCGCTCGATCAAAGGCTACGTGCAACTGACGAAAATGGTGCTGTATGTGTTCGGCGCGATCATCATCGTCGCCACGCTGATCGACCGTTCGCCGCTGTTGCTGCTGTCGGGCCTGGGTGCGATGTCGGCCGTGATCCTGTTGGTCTACAAGGACACGCTGTTGTCGTTCGTCGCCAGCGTGCAGTTGACCAGTAACGACATGCTGCGGGTCGGTGACTGGATCGAGATGCCCCAGGTCGGCGCCGACGGTGACGTGGTGGACATCACCCTGCACACGGTCAAGGTGCAGAACTTCGACAAGACCATCGTATCGATCCCGACCTGGCGCCTGATGTCCGAGTCGTTCAAGAACTGGCGCGGCATGCAGCAATCCGGCGGGCGGCGGATCAAGCGCAGCCTGTTCATCGACGCCAGCGGCGTGCGCTTCCTCCACGACGAGGAGGAACAGCGCCTGACCCAGGTGCGCCTGCTGACCGACTACATCGGCCGCAAGCAGGCCGAGCTCAAGGCCTGGAACGAAGCCCAGGGCAACGTCGCGGCGATGTCGGCCAACCGCCGGCGGATGACCAACCTGGGCACCTTTCGTGCCTATGCCCTGGCCTATCTGAAAAGCCACCCCGAGATCCAGCCGAACATGACCTGCATGGTCCGGCAGCTGCAAACCACCGCCCAAGGCATCCCGCTGGAAATCTACTGCTTCACTGGCACCACCGTGTGGGCCGACTACGAACGCATCCAGGGGGATATTTTCGATTACCTGCTGGCGGTGATGCCGGAGTTTGGATTGAACCTGTACCAGCAGCCAAGCGGCACGGATCTGCGCTCGGGACTGCTGCCGGCAGTGCTGGGGGCGAGCCACCTGCCGGAGACGGAGAAGCAGGTGGTCTGAACCACCACGATATTCAGGGCGAAGGCTTAGGTCGGCGAACCCCCAACCGACTGATCCACACTGCCGCCAGTATCACCGACCCGCCCAGCAGCAACCGCCCCAACGCCTCGTGCTGGTTCCAGATCAACAGGTTCACCAGCAGCCCCACCGGCACGTGCAGGTTGTTCATCACTGCCAGCGTGCCGCCGTTGACCAGGCAAGCGCCTTTGTTCCACCAGTACAAACCGAGCGCGGTGGAAACCAGCCCGAGGAATACCAGTACGCCCCACTGCAACGGCGCTTCAGGCCAGAAATCCGCCTTGCCGAACAGCAGGAACGCCGGCAACGCAACCATCAGCGCGCCCAGGTAGAAATAGCCGAAACGTCGGTAATGCGGCAGGTCACTCGGATGCCGCGCTACCAAGTGCTTGTACAACACCTGCCCCGCCGCATAGGTGAAGTTGGCCAGTTGCAGCAGCAAGAACCCCATGAAGAAATCCGGGTTGATCCGGTCGTAGCGAATCACCGCCGCGCCGGCCACGGCCACCAGCGCCGCGATCAACGCCCAGGGATTGAAGCGGCGGTTGAGGGCATCTTCGATCAAGGTCACGTGCAGCGGCGTGAGGATGGTGAACAACAATACCTCTGGGACCGTCAGCACTCGGAAACTCAGGTAAAGGCAAACGTAAGTCACGCCGAACTGCAAGGCGCCGATCAGCAGCATGCCGCGCATGAACGACGGTTCCACCTGGCGCCAGCGCGTCAACGGAATGAACACCAGCCCCGCCAGCACGACCCGCACCAGCACCGCGAAATAACTGTCGACGTGGCCGGCCAGGTATTCGCCGATCAGGCTGAAGGAAAACGCCTGGATCAATGTCACAAAAAGTAGATAGCCCATACCGCCCTCGTTTCGAATGGCGGCGAAGATAACGGTTTTGAACAGTGGGAGCCATGAGATCGCAGGCAAAAAAAAGCCCGATCTCGCTTAAGCGTTCAATCGGGCTGATGCACTCAGGGAGCAATAAGTGCAAAGGGAGGTTCGATGCGCAAAACAGTTTGAAGGGAAGCGCCGAGTCACTAGACCACTTGGCGATTACCCGAGGATTAACGGATCAGGCGACTTGGGACAGCTTGGCGTTGGCCTGATTCAAGCCCTTCTCCTGGAAGTCACCGCCCAGGTTCAAGCCTTCGGCATGGATGAACGTGACATCGTGGATACCGACGAAGCCCATCACCTGGCGCAGGTACGGTTCCTGGTGGTCGGTGCTGCCGCCTGCATGGATGCCGCCGCGGGCGGTCAGGACGAAGGCGCGCTTGCCGGTCAATAAACCCTGGGGACCGGTGGGGGTGTACTTGAACGTCACGCCAGCACGCAATACGTGGTCCAGCCAGGCTTTCAAGGTGCTGGGAATCGCGAAGTTGTACATCGGCGCGGCCATCACCAGTACGTCGGCGGCCAGCAGTTCGTCGGTCAGTTGGTTGGAGCGCTCCAGCGAAGCGTTCTCGATGTCGTTGCGCTGCTCGGCCGGTTTCATCCAGCCACCCAGCAAGTTGGCGTCCAGGTGCGGCACCGGATTGACGGCCAGGTCACGAACGCTGATCTCATCGGCCGGGTGTGCGGCTTTCCACTGGTTGATGAAGGTCTGGGTCAGTTGGCGGGAAATCGAATCTTGCTGGCGGGCACTGCTTTCGATGATCAGGACGCGGGACATGGCTTTGTAGGCTCCATCTGAGAATGTTGTCAGTCGATGGAGTGAAGGTTAAGCGCGATCATATCGATGAAAAAGCGCAAATAATTGCTGCAATGCATCGATATTTTCGTTTATAAGCGGAGCACGCCTAGCGACGCTGCCCGCCGTTGGCTACTTCGGCTTACAGGTCAGCTCGATGCGCAGCTTGATGATGTTGCGGTTGAACTTGGCGGTGGCGTTCTTGAATTTGCCGGCGGCGACTTCGATCTTGCGGGTGCGCGGCGCTTCGGGGCCGTTGCGGAAAACCACGGCGCAAGCCGCGTCCGTGTTGCCGTAGTTGTTGACTTGGATCGAGCCAATATCGGCATCGGTGTCGTAGGCGGTGTAGTCGATGCTCAGGCCGTTGAGGTGTTTTTCCACATCGATCGGGTAGGCGAACGCGGTCAATGGCAACAGGGCCAGCAACGCACAACAGATTTTCTTCATTCGGCAGTCTCCACCAAGGGACCGCCAGCTTAGGACAAGAGGAGCTCAATATGAAAGCGCCCCGCGTGACCCTTGATCAGTGGCGAACGTTGCAGGCGGTGGTGGACCACGGTGGTTTCGCCCAGGCTGCCGAAGTGCTGCACCGCTCCCAATCCTCGGTGAGCTACACCGTCGCGCGCATGCAGGATCAGCTCGGCGTACCGTTGCTGCGCATCGACGGGCGCAAGGCCGTGCTGACCGAAGCCGGTGGTGTGCTGTTGCGCCGCTCCCGGCAATTGGTGAAACAGGCCAGCCAATTGGAAGACCTGGCCCACCACATGGAGCAAGGCTGGGAAGCCGAAGTCCGGCTGGTAGTCGACGCGGCCTACCCCAACGCCCGCCTCGTGCGCGCCCTGACGGCATTCATGCCGCAAAGCCGTGGCTGCCGGGTGCGGCTGCGCGAGGAAGTGTTGTCGGGGGTCGAAGAAGTGCTGCTCGAAGGCGTGGCGGACCTGGCCATCAGCGGTTTCAGCATTCCCGGATACCTGGGCGCGGAACTGAGCGATGTGGAGTTCATCGCGGTGGCCCATCCCGAACATGCCTTGCACCGCCTCAATCGCGAGCTGAACTTCCAGGACCTGGAAAGCCAGTTGCAAGTAGTCATCCGCGACTCCGGCCGCCAGCAACCCCGAGATGTCGGCTGGCTCGGTGCCGAACAGCGCTGGACCGTCGGCAGCCTGGCTACCGCCGCGAGTTTTGTCGGCAGCGGGTTGGGATTCGCCTGGCTGCCCCGCCATATGATCGAGCGAGAACTCAAGGAAGGCTTGCTCAAGCGTCTACCCTTGGAACAGGGAGGCAGCCGCAACTCGACCTTCTATCTGTTCTCAAACAAGGAAAAACCCCTGGGCCCGGCCACGCAAATCCTCATCGAACTGCTGCGCACCTTTGACACCGCGCCGCTGGATGCGCCGTTCGCCGCCCCTGAACAAGCCTGACAAGGATTTCGCCGATGGCCTATTTCGAGCACGAAGGTTGCAACCTGCATTACGAAGAGTACGGCCACGGCGCGCCCCTGGTGCTGGTCCACGGGTTGGGCTCGAGCACGCGGGACTGGGAAAGACAGATCCCGGTGTTGTCCGCCCGTTATCGCCTGATCGTGCCCGATGTGCGCGGCCACGGTCGCTCCGACAAGCCCCGCGAGCGCTACAGCATCGAAGGCTTCAGCGCCGACCTGTGCGCCCTGATCGACCACCTCGACCTAGGCCCGGTGCACTTGGTGGGCTGGTCCATGGGCGGCATGATTGGTTTCCAGTTGGCCGTGGATGAACCCGCACGGGTCAAGAGCCTGTGCATTGTCAACAGCGCCCCTGAAGTCAAAGTCCGCACGCCCGACGATTGCTGGCAATGGTTCAAGCGCTGGAGCTTGATGCGCCTGCTGAGCCTTGAAACCATCGGCAAGGCCCTCGGCGCCAAATTGTTCCCCAAGCCCGAGCAAACCGAGCTGCGCCTGGAAATGGCCCGACGCTGGGCACAGAACGACAAACGCGCCTATCTCGCCAGTTTCGACGCCATCGTCGGCTGGGGTGTGCAGGAACACCTGTCGCACATCGCCTGTCCAACCCTCATCATTTGCGCCGACCACGACTACACCCCGGTGGCGCTGAAAGAGGCTTATACGAAGCTTTTGCCTGACGCACGACTGGCGGTCATCGCCGATTCACGGCACGCTACACCGCTGGATCAACCCGAACGCTTCAACCAGACCCTGCTCGAATTCTTGACCGCAATCGATTCCACTACCCAGGATCACTGAACCCATGCTGAAAAAAATCGCCCTCGCCGCCGGCTCCGTCCTGTTTGCCGCCAACCTGATGGCCGCGCAACCAGCCAAGGCGCCACACGTCTTGCTGGATACCACCAACGGCCAGATCGAAATCGAACTGGACCCGGTCAAGGCGCCCATCAGTACCAAGAATTTCCTTGAGTACGTTGACAGCGGCTTCTACAACAACACGATTTTCCACCGCGTGATCCCAGGCTTCATGGCCCAGGGCGGCGGCTTTACCCAGCAGATGCAACAGAAAGACACCAAGGCGCCGATCAAGAACGAAGCCAGCAACGGCTTGCACAACGTTCGCGGCACCTTGTCGATGGCTCGCACTTCCAACCCGGATTCGGCCACCAGCCAGTTTTTCATCAACGTGGCTGACAACGCTTTCCTCGATCCGGGCCGCGACGCCGGCTACGCGGTGTTCGCCAAAGTGGTCAAGGGCATGGACGTGGTAGACGTCATCGTCAACTCCCAGACCACCACTAAGTCAGGCATGCAAAACGTGCCGATCGATCCTGTGATCATCAAGTCGGCCAAGCGCATCGACTAAACGCACAGGGCAAGCCTGAGCGGCGCCGGCAACCCCGCGCCGCTCACAGCAAAGAAGGAGAGCCCTCGCCCGGGCTATGTACCCCATGGTTTACCGCCGTTTTGAAAAACTGATCGACATCTTCCGCGACGCGCCGACCTCGGCCCCGCCGAACCGCGTCCTGCCCTTCTATACCTATTACCTGAAACAGGTCTGGCCCAGCTTCGCCGCGCTGCTGCTGGTGGGCCTGATCGGCGCACTGATAGAAGTCGCGCTGTTCAGCTACCTGAGTCGCATCATCGACCTGACCCAAGCCACGCCCAGCGCAGACTTCTTCAAGCTCCACGGCGTGGAGCTGGCTTGGATGGCCGTGGTGGCGCTGGTGTTCCGACCGATCTTCGTGGCCCTGCATGACCTGTTGGTGCACCAGACGCTGAGCCCCAGCATGACCAGCCTGATCCGCTGGCAAAACCACAGCTACGTGCTCAAGCAGAGCCTGAACTTCTTCCAGAACGACTTCGCCGGGCGTATCGCCCAGCGCATCATGCAGACCGGCAACTCACTGCGCGACTCGGCGGTGCAGGCGGTGGATGCGTTGTGGCACGTGCTGATCTATGCCATCAGCTCCCTGGTGCTGTTCGCCGAAGCCGATTGGCGCCTGATGATCCCGCTGCTGATGTGGATCGCCAGCTACATCGGCGCGCTCTGCTATTTCGTGCCACGGGTCAAGGAACGCTCCGTGGTCTCCTCCGATGCCCGCTCCAAGCTCATGGGACGGATTGTCGATGGCTATACCAATATCACCACTCTGAAGCTGTTCGCCCACACCAACTTCGAACAGCAATACGCGCGCGAAGCCATCGAGGAGCAAACTGAAAAGGCTCAACTGGCCGGCCGTGTGGTGACCAGCATGGACGTCGTCATCACCAGCATGAACGGGCTGCTGATCGTCGGCACCACCGCCCTGGCGCTGTGGCTGTGGACGCAATCGCTGATCAGCGTCGGTGCCATTGCCCTGGCCACCGGCCTGGTGATTCGCATCGTCAACATGTCCGGCTGGATCATGTGGGTGGTCACCGGCATCTTCGAAAACATCGGCATGGTCCAGGACGGTCTGCAGACCATCTCCCAGCCCGTCAGCGTCACCGACCGCGACGAGGCCAAGCCGCTGGCCGTGGCCCAGGGCGAGGTGCGTTTCGAGCATGTGGATTTCCACTATGGCAAGAAAAGCGGCGTCATCGGCGACCTGAACCTGATCATCAAGCCAGGCGAGAAAATCGGCCTGATCGGCCCGTCCGGCGCGGGCAAGTCGACGCTGGTGAACCTGCTGCTGCGCCTCTACGACGTACAAGGCGGGCGCATCCTCATCGACGGCCAGGACATCGCCCACGTCGGCCAGGAAAGCCTGCGCGAGCGCATCGGCATGATCACCCAGGACACCTCGCTGCTGCACCGTTCGATTCGCGACAACCTGCTTTACGGCAAGCCCGACGCGACCGATGCGCAACTCTGGGAAGCGGTGCACAAGGCCCGCGCCGATGAGTTCATCCCGCTGCTATCGGACGCCGAAGGCCGCACCGGTTTCGACGCCCATGTGGGCGAACGCGGCGTGAAGCTTTCCGGCGGCCAGCGCCAGCGCATCGCCATCGCGCGGGTGCTGCTCAAGGACGCGCCGATCCTGATCATGGACGAAGCGACTTCCGCGCTGGACTCGGAAGTCGAGGCGGCGATCCAGGAAAGCCTCGAGACGCTGATGCAAGGCAAGACCGTGATCGCCATCGCTCACCGCCTCTCGACCATCGCCCGGATGGATCGCCTGGTGGTGCTGGAAAACGGCCGCATCGCCGAGACCGGCAGCCATGCAGAACTGCTGGCCCATGGCGGGTTGTATGCGCGGCTTTGGCAGCACCAGACGGGTGGATTTGTGGGGATCGACTGAGCCCGGAGTCTGCACAAAACCTGTGGCGAGGGAGCTTGCTCCCTCGCCACAGGGTGTTGTAATGACCATTAGCAACCTCAGCACTGCCGATAAGGCAGTGCTGCTTTCGCCTCTTCGGCATACGCCAGCACCCCTTCATGCTCGCGCATGAGGAAATCCGCCACAGCCGCTTTCAGGCCCGGATGACGCAAGTAGTGCCACGAGCGGGTAATCACCGGTTCGAAGCCGCGGATCAACTTGTGCTCACCCTGGGCGCCGGCGTCAAAGCGCTGCAAACCGTTGGCTATCGCATAGTCCATGCCTTGGTAGAAACAGGTTTCGAAGTGCAGGCGGTCGAACTCCGCCAAGCATCCCCAGTACCGCCCATAAAAGCTGTCGCCCCCCACCAGACTGAACGCCATTGCCACCGGCCGCGAACCTTGCTTGGCCAGGACCACGCGAATGGCCTCGGGCATGCGCTCGGCCAACAGGCTGAAAAACGCCCGGGTCAGGTACGGCGCCTGCCGTCGCACTGCGTAGGTGTTGGCGTAGCAGGCGTAGACAAAATCCCACTGCGCCTCGTCCAGTTGATGGCCTTCAAGCCACTCGAATTCTATGCCCTGCCCCGCCACTTGCTCGCGTTCCTTGCGCATCTGCTTGCGCTTGCGGGAACTGAGCGCATCGAGGAAATCCTGGAAGTCCCGGTAACCGCGATTCTGCCAGTGGTATTGGCAACCGATCCGCTGCAGCCAGCCCTCCTGCCCAGCCAGCGCCGCGTCGGTGAAAGGATCGGTGAAGTTGATGTGGGCGCTGGAGAGCGCTTCGATTTCCAGATAACCCGGCAGGCTGCCGAGCAATTCCAAGCCATCCTCCACACACGCCGCCAACAACCGCGGACCGCTGACCGGGCTGAACGGCACCGCCGTCAACAGCTTGGGATAATACTCGATGCCGGCCCGGGCGCAGGCATCGGCCCAGCCGTGATCGAACACATACTCACCGTAGGAATGCCACTTGCGATAACTGGGCAAGGCCGCCAGCAAGCGTCCCTCTTCGATGTGCAACAGGTGCTCGGGCTGCCAACCGGAATGCGCGCCCAGGCTGGCGCTGTCTTCGAGGGCGCTTAGAAAGGCGTGGCGCAAGAAAGGTTGATTGGCGGGCACCAGCGCGTCCCACTCATGTGGCGCGATGGCGGACAGACTGTCCAGAACGTGAAGCGGCATGCAGTTCCCCGTGATCCAGGTGATGGGGCGAGTATCGCCGATTCGGACCGTGCGGGCTAAAAAAAACCCCGCCAGTGGCGGGGTCGAAAGGAGCTGTAACAGATGAAAGTGGAGCGGTGTATCAAGTCAAAGCGATTTAGAACACGTACTGGGCACGTACCACCACACCCTTGCCGTCGTCGTCGCCGTTGACGTTGGTCACGTTGTCGGTCTTGGCCTTGACGTAGGCGGCAGAGATCTTCACCGCTTCGTTGGCGTACCAGTTGACGCCCAGGTTGTGCACCTTGGCTTCGGCATCGCCCACATCACGGGTCGCGGTGGCGGTGGTGATGTTGTCGTCTTCGACGGTCATGCTGTCGAAGCGGTAGAACACTTCCCAGGCACCGATGGATTTGTTCTGAGGCTTGATCGAATCGAACTTGCCGATTTTATAACCACGGGACTCACCGGTGATGGTGTAGGCACCCTGCACGTAGAAGCCATGGCCCTTGAGGTCTTCGAAGGCGTCGCTGTCAGCCTTGGTCTTGCGGGTGATGTATTCACCTTGGATCGAGGCTGGACCCATGGCGAACGCGGCTTCCAGGCCGAAAGCGGTATCGGTGTCGTAGGAACCGGCCGGCGAGTTGTTGGCGCCGCCCAGGACCGGACGGTTACCGTTAGGACCGGCGTCGTTGCCACCCAGGGTCTCGACACCACGCATGCCCAGACGGGAGCGATAACGGGCGTCGAATGCGGTGTCGGAAACGTCGCGGGAGGCCACGTTCAAACCGAAGTGCAGCACGTTGCCGGCTTCGTGCATCGGGGCGAACACGAAGCGACCGTTGGCCTGCTTGATGCTGTTGCCGTCGGTGTCGTCGGTGTCTTTGCTGAATACACCGGCCGACGCGTAGAACGAATCGGCGAAGACGCCGGAGGCTTGCAGGCCCAGGCCGTTCTGGTGGCCGTTCGCCCAGTCGATCAGGTCGTAGGCGGCGTTACGCTCGGGCGCGGTGACCCACTTGGAGCTGGTGGCTTTTTCCAGGCCGAAGTCCGGGTCGAAACGACCGACCTTGATCGACACCGGCTTGAAGCCGTTGTAGGCCAGGGACGCTTCGTCGAAGTAACCGTTGTCGGAATCGCCGCTGTTGTGGGAGAAATCGTAGTTGATGGTGTAGGCCCAGTCCGTGTACAGCACGCCGGACAGCTCCAGGAAGCCGCGGCGGATGTAAGCGGCATCGGCCTTGTCGCCATTGTCGGTGTAGATACCGTCGAACTGGCTGTAGTCAGCCTGCAAACGACCGCCGAGCTTGAAGCTGAACTCTTTGTCAGTGGTAGCGACCTCAAGGCCGCCCTTGGTCTTGACCACGATATCGGCGCCATCGGTGGTGACGGTGCCGGCGAAAGCCTGGGCGGTTACTGCCATTGCCAGTGCGCTGGCGGCAACACCTGCGAAGTGCTTACGGATCATCGAAGAATTCCCCTAGTTGGTAGTCTATGCGTTAGAAAACACGCGGAACTGGGCCCGCTGGTGTTGGGAGGGGATCTTGGCGACGGGGTGTGTCAGGCAAGTTGCTATCACATAAAGATTTTATGACAGCGGAACTTTTTACTTCGAATCGGAATAACTGAAGGGCAGCTTCGAGAGGTGAGCTGCAAGCGGCAAGCTAGAGCGTTGGCGGAGAAATCAGGTTGCCATCGTGGTGAGAGCAAGCGCTCTCACCACGGGTAGATCGAGCAGTTCAGGTCACCGCTTGCGCAGGATCACGCTGCCAATCGAGTAGCCGGCGCCAAACGAGCTGAGCACTGCGACCGAGCCGCTGGGCAGGTCATCCTGATACATGTGGAATGCAATCACGGAACCGGCCGAGCTGGTGTTGGCGTAGCGGTCGAGGATCACCGGGGCTTCCTCTTCGCTAGCCTCGCGCCCCAGCAGCTTGCGCACGATCAGCTGGTTCATGCTCAGGTTGGCCTGATGCAGCCAGAAACGCTTCACTTCGCCGACGTTCAGCTGGTTTTCCGCCAAATGAGCGCCGACCAGTTCCGCCACCATCGGGCAGACGTCACGGAACACCTTGCGGCCTTCCTGGACGAACAGTTTGTCTCGGGTGCCGAGGCCCTCTTCCGCCGCGCGGTTGAGGAAGCCGAAATTGTTGCGGATGTTGTTGGAGAACTTGGTGAGCAGCTTGGTGCTGACCACGTCGAACTGGTACGGCGATGTCGCCTGGTCCGCGCGCTCAATGATTACCGCGGTGGCCGCATCGCCGAAGATGAAATGACTGTCGCGGTCGCGGAAATTCAAGTGACCGGTGCAGACTTCCGGGTTGACCATCAGGATCGCCCGGGCCTGGCCCAGTTGCACGCTGTTGGCCGCGGCCTGGATGCCGAAGGTCGCCGAAGAACAGGCTACGTTCATGTCGAAGCCGAACCCTTCGATGCCCAGGGCTTCCTGGACTTCGATGGCAATGGCCGGATAAGGACGCTGCAGATTGGAACAAGCGACGATCACGCCGTCGATGTCGGCAGCGGTGCGGCCGGCGCGCTCAAGGGCCTGCTTCGCGGCGCCTACGGCCATTTCGCAGAGCACCGACCACTCGTCGTTGGAACGCTCAGGCAGGCGCGGCGTCATGCGTTGCGGATCGAGGATGCCCTCCTTGTCCATCACGAAACGGCTCTTGATGCCCGAAGCCTTTTCGATGAACGCCGCGTTGGATTCGGTCAATGCTTGGATTTCGCCGCGTTCGATGGCCTCGGCGTTGTCGGCGTTGAACTGCGCGACATAGGTATTGAAAGATTGCACCAGCTCTTCGTTGGAGATGCTGTTGGCCGGGGTGTACAGGCCGGTGCCGCTGATGACGACGTTATGCATGGTCGTTTCTCTGATCTGTTCAGGCAGAAAGTATTGGCACCGACGTACCAATACGCAAAGGGACTTTTCCCATCCAGGGGAAGCAGCCCAGGCATCGCTTTATTCCGATCCGCCCGTGGCCTTGAAGCTCAAAACCACGGGACCGGCATTTATAGGCGCGAAGTTTGCCATAAACGCTGGCGTTTGGCCCATTCTCCCTGGCCGTCCCTATGAAATAGGATCGGTCGCGCTAACCGAATTCATTCAGGGTTCCACCTGTCCCCACTGCTTGCCCAGGCGCTTGTCGGAAATCGGCACCTTGGTGCCCAACTGCTGGGCGAACAGCGACACCCGATATTCTTCCAACCACCAGCGATACAGCTCCAACTGCGGATCGCGCTTGCCTTCCTGGGCGTGTTTGCCCGCGCGGGCCTGGTATTGCGCCCAGAGGTTTGACAACTCGCCACTCCAGACCCGGTCTTTCTGCACCTGGCTGCCGAGTTTCTCGAAGCGTTGCTCGACGGCCTTGAGGTAGCGCGGCAGTTCCTTGAGCCACTGATGCGGGGTTTCACGTACGAAACCCGGATACACCAAGTGGCTGAGCTGCTGTTTAATATCGTTCAGGGCCACGGCCTGGGCCAGGTCGATCTTGCCTTTGAAGCGTTTTTGCAGGCCGTGCCAGAGCTTGAGAATGTCCAGCGTCAGCTTCGCCAGGCGTTCGGCGTGTTCGGTCCAGCCGCCACGCTTGCGCTCGGCCAGGGCCGCCAGTGCGGCGCCGTCACGGGGCAGGCTCGGCTCGCCTTCGAGCACGCAACTGTCGAGGCTGGCGAGCAGAATGTCTTCCACCAGGCCGTCGATGCGGCCCAAGTCGCGGTACAGCAGGCCCAGCTCCGTCAGGCCTGGCAGCTTGCCACGGAGGAACTTCGCCGGTTCGGCCAGTTGCTGCATCAGCAAGCGCTGCAAGGCGCGACGGTGCTGGAACTCGGCTTCGGCCGGCGTTGGGAAGCGCCCTTCCTTGACCACGCCGCCTTCTTCCACCAGCGCCGGATACACCGTCATCGACAACCCGGCGATCTTCTGCTGGGTTTTCTCCGCCACCGGCGCAAAGACTTTCGCCTCCACCGGCGCCTGGCTTTTCGCCGTTTGCGGTACGGCCAACGCGGCCTGGCTGGCTTCGGCAAAACGCGCCGTCAGCTCGGCCAGGTCACGTCCTTCGCCGAGGAACTTGCCCTGGCCATCGACGATTTCCAGATTCATGCGCAGGTGGCTCTCCACCTGCTGCGCCGCTTCGGTCCAGGCTTCGTCGCTGACCCGCGCGCCGGTCATGCGCAGTAACTCGCGTCCCAGCGCCTGGGGCAACGAGCCCTCGGCGAATGTCATGCGTTGCAGCGCGGCCTTGACGAAATCCGGCACCGGCACGAAGTTCTTGCGCAAGGCCTTGGGCAGGTTGCGCACCAGGGCGATGCACTTGGCCTCGATCATCCCCGGCACCAGCCATTCCAGGCGCTCCGGCGGCAACATCGGCAGCAGTGGCGCCGGCACGCGCAAGGTCACACCATCGCGCGGGTGGTTGGGCTCGAAGTGGTAGCTCAACGGCAAGGTCAGCTCGCCGACGCGCAAGGTGTCGGGGTATTGAGCGGCCGTCACCTCGCTGGCCTCGCGCGCCAGCACGTCTTCTTCACGCATGATCAGCAATTGCGGATCTTTCTGGCTGTTGATCCGATACCAACTATCAAAGGTCGCGGTCTGGTGGATCTCCGCGGGCAGGCGCGCATCGTAGAACGCGAAGAGGGTTTCCTCGTCCGCCAGGATATCTCGCCGGCGCGCCTTGGCTTCCAGTTCGTCGAGTTGTTCCAAAAGGCGGGTGTTGGCGCTCAGGCACTTGGCCTTGGACTGGATCTCGCCGCGCACCAGCGCTTCGCGGATGAACAGTTCACGGGACACCACCGGGTCCACCGGCCCGTAATGCACCGGCCGGCGACCGACGACGATCAGGCCGAACAAGGTGATCTGCTCGTACGCCACCACTTGCCCGCGCTTCTTCTCCCAATGGGGCTCGAAGTGGTTTTTCTTGATCAAGTGCCCGGCCAGCGGTTCGATCCAGTCCGGTTCGATTTTCGCCACCATGCGCGCGTACAGCTTGGTGGTTTCCACCAACTCGGCGGTCATCAGCCACTGCGGACGCTTCTTGCCCAGGCCCGACGATGGATGAACCCAGAAACGCCGTTGACGAGCGCCGAGGTAATCGCCGTCTTCGGTCTTCTGGCCGATCTGGCTCAGCAGGCCCGAGAGCACCGCTTGGTGAAGCTTCGGGTAATCAGCCGGATCTTTGTTGAGGCTCAGCTGCATGTCGCGGCAGATCAGGCTCAACTGGCGGTGGGAATCGCGCCACTCGCGCAGGCGCAAGTAATTGAGGAAATTCTTCCGGCACCAATTGCGCAGCGGGCTGGCCGTCAGGGCTTGGCGCTGCTCTTCAAAACCGCGCCATAGATTGACCAGCCCGGCGAAGTCCGAGTCCGCGTCCTTCCATTGAGCGTGGGCCTGGTCGGCCGCTTGCTGGCGTTCCGGCGGGCGCTCGCGCGGGTCCTGGATCGACATGGCGCTGGCGACGATCAGCACTTCCTGCAAACTGCCCAGTTTTGCCGCTTCCAGCAGCATGCGGCCCATGCGCGGGTCCACTGGCAGCCGCGCCAACTGCCGACCCAACGGCGTCAACTGGCTGTTGCGGTCCACTGCCGAGAGCTCTTGCAGCAGGTTGAAACCGTCGCTGATGGCCTTGCCGTCCGGCGGCTCGATGAACGGGAAGTCGGTGATCTCGCCGAGGCGCAGGTGCAGCATCTGCAGGATCACCGCTGCCAGGTTGGTGCGCAGGATCTCGGGGTCGGTGAATTCCGGTCGGCCAAGGAAATCTTCTTCGCTGTACAGCCGAATGCAGATCCCTGGCTCGACCCGCCCGCAGCGACCCTTGCGCTGGTTGGCGCTGGCCTGGGAAATCGCTTCGATGGGCAGACGCTGGACCTTGGCGCGATAGCTGTAGCGGCTGATGCGCGCGGTGCCGCTGTCGATCACGTAGCGGATGCCCGGCACGGTCAGCGAGGTTTCGGCGACGTTGGTTGCCAGCACTACGCGCCGACCTGGGTGGGACTGGAAAATCCGCTGTTGCTCGGCCGGCGACAGGCGTGCGTACAGCGGCAGGATCTCGGTGTGCTTGAGCTGGGCCTTGCGCAGCATGTCCGCGGCGTCACGAATCTCCCGCTCGCCCGGCAGGAACACCAGCACATCGCCAGGGCTGCGGCGCTCGCTACGTTCGTAGGCGGCGATTTCATCGAGGGTGGCTAGGATCGCCTGGTCGACGGTCAAGTCGTCTTCGACCCGGTTGCCCTCCTCGTCCTGTTCCAGGGTCAGCGGGCGGTACCAGGTTTCCACCGGGAAGGTGCGGCCCGAGACTTCGACGATCGGCGCATCATCGAAGTGCTTGGAAAAGCGCTCCAGGTCGATGGTCGCCGAAGTGATGATGACCTTCAGGTCCGGACGACGCGGCAGCAGGGTCTTGAGGTAGCCGAGCAGGAAATCGATGTTGAGGCTGCGTTCGTGGGCTTCGTCGACGATGATCGTGTCGTAGCGCTCGAGGTAGCGGTCGTTCTGGGTTTCGGCCAGCAGGATGCCGTCGGTCATCAACTTGATCAGGGTGTTGGCATCGCTCTGGTCCTCGAACCGCACCTGATAACCGACCAGCGCGCCCAACGGAGTGCCCAGCTCGTCGGCCACGCGGCTCGCCACGCTGCGGGCAGCGATCCGGCGCGGCTGGGTGTGGCCGATCAAGCCATGCTGGCCGCGACCGATTTCCAGGCAGATCTTCGGCAACTGCGTGGTCTTACCCGAGCCGGTCTCGCCGGCGATGATCAACACCTGGTGCTTGAGCAGCGCCTCTTTGATTTCGTCGCGCTTGGCGGCAATCGGCAAATTGTCGTCGTAGCGAATCACCGGCAGGCTCGCCTTGCGCGCCAACACCTGATCGCACGACGCTTGCATGCGCGTCACCCACTGGGCCAGCTTGGTCTCGTCGGGCTTCTTGCGCAGCTCGAACAACTGCCGCCGCAACCGGTTACGGTCGGCGAGCATGGCGTGATCGAGGTTTTTCAACAGTTTGTCGATAGCGGGGGCTTGGTCAGTCATCAGGTACGCAAGGGTCGTCGGTTTGTGCAAGGGAGCGATTGTCGCAGATTTGTGTCCAGGACGCCGAGCGCTAGCGCTTTTGTGGCGAGGGAGCTTGCTCCCGCTCGACTGCGAAGCAGGCGCCTGGATTTAACGCCGGTCATCAAATCGCCGGGGTGCGCTTCGCACACCAGCGGGAGCAAGCTCCCTCGCCACGGGGGATTCGTTCAGCCGCCGAGTTATTCGTTGTCCAGGTCCTTGCGCCGATACGGGAACACGTCGATTACCTTGCCAGCCCGAATCGCCTCTTGCAGGCTTTTCCAGTAGTCGGCGTTGTACAGCTCGCCATGCAACTGATCGAACAGCTTGCGCTGTCCGGCGTCGGCGAACAGGAAGGGTGGAAATTCCTCGGGGAAGACATCCAGCGGCCCGATGGAATACCAGGGCTCGGACGCCATTTCGTCTTCCGGCGTGCGCGGCTGGGGGATGTGGCGGAAGTTGGCTTCGGTCAGGAAGCAGATTTCATCGTAGTCGTAGAACACCACGCGGCCATGGCGGGTCACGCCGAAGTTCTTGAGCAACATGTCGCCAGGGAAGATGTTGGCGGCCGCCAGCTGCTTGATCGCCAGGCCATAATCCTCCAGCGCCTCGCGCACCTGGGCTTCGTTGGCGTTTTCCAGGTAAAGGTTCAGCGGCGTCATCCGGCGTTCAGTCCAACAGTGGCGGACCAACACCGTGTCGCCGTCCACCGACACCGTGGACGGTGCCACCTCCAGCAGTTCCTCCAGGCACGCTGGCTCGAACTTGCTCAAGGGAAAGCGGAAATCGGCGAACTCCTGGGTATCGGCCATGCGCCCGACCCGGTCGACACTTTTCACCAGCCGGTATTTCTCGATGACCGTGGCCCGGTCGACGTTTTTCGACGGCGAAAACCGGTCCTTGATGATCTTGAACACGGTGTTGAAGCCCGGCAGGGTAAACACGCTCATGACCATGCCGCGCACGCCGGGTGCCATGATGAACTGGTCGTCGGTGTTCGCCAGGTGATTGATCAAGGCCCGGTAGAACTCCGACTTGCCATGCTTGTAGAAGCCGATGGATGTGTACAGCTCGGCAACGTGCTTGCCCGGCAGGATGCGCTTGAGAAAGCCGACGAATTCCGCTGGCACCGGCACGTCCACCATGAAGTACGAACGGGTGAAGGAAAAGATGATCGACACCTGCGCCTCATCGGTGATCAGCGCGTCGATCTGGATACCCCGGCCTTCGCGGTGCAGCAAAGGAATCACCAGCGGCCATTGGTCGTCCCGGGTGTAGATGCGCCCCACCAGGTAAGCGCCCTTGTTGCGATAAAGCACCGAGGAGAACAATTCCACCGTCAGCTCGGGGTCTTTGCAAACCCAGTCCGGCAGGTTGTCGCGCAGTTGGGTTTCGAGGCGTTTCAGGTCGCCGGGCAGGTCGGCGTAGTCTTCGCTGAAGCGATAATCGGCGAACATCTGCGCCAGCATCTTGTCCAGCTGCCCTTCGGGTTTATAGGTACGAGTCTGGGCGGCGCGGGCACGACGCAGGCTCGGCCGGGTCGTGTGAATGAACATCGTGCCGTCGCTGATCAGGTCATGACTGAACAGGCCGCAAAAGATCGAGTTGTACCAGGTCTCGGACAACTCATCGTCGAAGCGCAGGTCGATCAGGCTGATGTAGGCGCTTTTCACCAGGGGCCAGCAACCGACATCCATCAGGGCATCGGCAGCGAAGGCCTCGCGCAGCCTGGCCACGGTTTCGAAGACTTTTTCTTCGTACAAGCTGATGCGCGCCGCCGAAGCCGTCTGCGCCTCTTGCCACCGCGCCTGCTCGAACCGGGCACGGGCACCGTCGGTGATTTGCCGGAAATGCTCACGATAATCGTCGAAGCCGTCGAGGATCGAACGGGCGATATCGGTGGCGGGCCATGGCTGCGACATAGGGAAAACCTCGGCGGGTCATGCTTGTTATTGGCGACTGAGCTTAGAGGCCAATTGCGCGGCAACGCAACCATTGCCATTGGTCTTGGGGGCGGCGACACTTGCGACCCCATCAAGGAAGGAAATCCCCGTGAACCCCGTCGATATCTTGCGTTTGCTATCACTGGCCGCCATCTGGGGGGCGAGTTTCCTTTTCATGCGCATTATCGCTCCGGTAATTGGCACGATTCCCACGGCGTTTTTTCGCGTTTCCATCGCCTTCGTCGGACTGCTGGTGATCCTCGCGCTGATGCGTATCGATTGGAATTTCCGCGGCAAACTGAAAATCGTGATGGTGCTGGGCCTGATCAACTCAGGCATTCCGGCGACCTTTTATTCCCTGGCCGCACAAGTCCTGCCGGCCGGGTACTCGGCGATCTTCAACGCCACCACACCGCTGATGGGGGTGTTGATCGGCGGGTTGTTCTTCAGCGAAAAACTGACCCTGGCCAAGGTCAGCGGCGTGTTCCTTGGGCTCTTTGGCGTCGGCATCCTGACCGGCGCCGGCCCGGTGGCCTTCGACCTGCAATTGCTGATGGGCGCCCTCGCCTGCCTGCTCGCCACCACCTGCTACGGTTTTGCCGGTTTCCTCACCCGTCGCTGGCTCGATCACCAAGGTGGGCTGGACAGTCGCTTGTCGGCTTTGGGCAGTATGTTTGGCGCCACGGTTTTTCTGCTGCCACTGTTTGGCTACAGCGTCATCAGCCAACCACCGGCCAGTTGGGGCGGTTGGAGCGTCTGGCTTTCGCTGCTCGGATTGGGGCTGGTGTGCACAGCGCTGGCGTACATTCTTTATTTCCGCCTGCTCAGTTCCATCGGCCCGGTCAAGTCCATGACCGTGACCTTCCTGATCCCGCCGTTCGGCGTGCTATGGGGGGCGTTGTTGTTGGATGAACCGTTGGGAATGGCGCACCTGTATGGCGGAGTGTTGATTGCCGCGGCGTTGTGGCTGGTGCTCAAGCCTGGAGCGGCGAAACCGGTTGAGATTTCTGCCCGCTAGTCTTTCGGCGAACCTGAAAATGCCATCGCGAGCAGGCTCGCGATGGCATTGGTCCGACAGGAATCAGCTAGCGACTCTTACGAAATACAAACACCAAGCCGATGATAATCAGCACCATCCCCAGCAAGCTCAACAACGCCAGCCGGTTGCCGAATACCAGGTAGTCCATGATCGCTGTCACCGCCGGCACCAGGTAGAACAGACTGGTCACGTTGACCAGGTTGCCCCGGGCGATAAGCCGATACAGCAGCAGGGTCGCCAGCACCGAAACCACCAGCCCCATCCACAGCACCGGCACGATAAAACCCATGCTGTGTTCGAAGTGAAACGGCTGGAACGGCACGAACACCGCGCACAGGATGAGCCCGGCCAGGTATTGCACCGGCAGGGTGCCGAGCGGATTGTCGGTGATGCGCTTCTGCATGATCGAACCCGCGGTCATGCTCACCAGCGCCAGCAACCCACAGAGCATCCCCGCCAGGGACATGCCCGCCAGGCCGATGCCTTGGTACACCACCATCACCAGTCCAACCAAGCCCAGCGCCAGGCCGAACATCCGTTGCCAGGAACGTTGACGCTCCATGAGCACCACGGTGAGGATCGGCTGCACACCCATCAGCGTGGCCATCACGCCGGGGGTAACGTTCAGTTGCAGCGCCAGCAGATAGAAAATCTGATAGGCCCCCAACAACACCAGGCCGGTCACCGCCGCATAGAGCATCGGCTTGCCGGGCCGTGGCAGCTTGAACTTCAGCAACGGGACCAACAGCACCAACGCACACAGGGCGATAGCGAAACGGATCAGCAGGAAAGCGAACGGTGACGCATGGGCCAGGCCCAATTTTGAAAAGATCGCCCCGCTGCTCCACAGCAAAACGAACAGGCTCGTGGAAGCCGTCGCCAATAAGGCGTTTTTGGAAAAGGAAAACATGAAAACCACCTGTAGTCAGGCAAAAAGCCAACTCAGCCGAAGCTGAAATCCAGTCGTTTTTTCAGGCGGGCACAGGGAACGGCAGCCGTTGCCGGTCAGCCCTGAACGCCAACACCCGGCGGTGATACGCAGGCGTACACCGAAGAGCGACTGACAGGTGGGGGGTATTGACCGATCTGCTCAGGCGGCGGGTTCCCGCACGGCACGACGCCAGCGTCGAACGCTGGAACCACAACCGCGGTGAAAGGGAATGCAGGCATGAGCCGATCTCTTGGAAGGTGGGTTCGAAAACCCGGAGAGCGCTGACTATAACCAGCGTCCTATGAACTACGCAATGTTTAAACAAACAACCAATAGCCCAGCGCCGTCAACACGGCCACCGCCAGCACGGGCCGCATCACCCGGTAGGCCTTGGGGTGCTTGCGCTTGAATTGCTTGACCCGGCCGCTGATGCAGTCGCTGAGCGATTTGCTCCAGGCATAGGCCCGGTTGATGCCGCCGACGTGCTCATCGTCCAGGTTCTGCGGTGCGGTGGCGCGTCCGAGGAAGGCGCTGATGGCGCGGTTGAAGCGAGTCATCAGCGGATTTTTCAGGGGCCGCTCAACATCACAGAACAGGATCACGCGAGTCTGCGGTGTTTCGTTCTTGACCCAGTGCACATAGGTTTCATCGAACATGACGTCTTCGCCGTCGCGCCAGGCATAGATCTGCCCGTCGACGAAGATCCGGCAATCGTCGGAATTGGGCGTGGACAGTCCCAAGTGATAACGCAGCGACCCGGCGAACGGATCGCGATGAGGATTGAGGTGGCTGTCGCCCGGCAGCAGCGCGAACATCGCGCCTCGCACGTTGGGGATCCGATTCACCAGCTCGACGGTTCTGGGGCACAACAGCTGTGCCGAAGGCAGCGGTTTGTCGTACCACTTGAGGTAGAAACGCTTCCAGCCCTTCTTGAAGAACGAACCGAAACCAGCGTCGTTGTTTTTCTCCGCGGCGCGGATGTAACCCTCGTCGAACAAGTGCATGGCTTCGTCGCGGATCACCTGCCAGTTGTCCTTGAGCACATCCAGTTCGGGGAACTTGCTGCGATCCAGGTACGGCTTGGCAGGCACCCCGGAAAACAGGTACATCAAGGCGTTGTAGGGGGCGAACAACGCGGAGTGATTGACGAACTGGCGCAACACCGGCAGACGCGCCTTGCCACGCAAATGCACAAACAGCGTACTGCCCAGGAACAGCAGCAACACCGAGGCCTTGGCGACAAACGAAACGGTCATTTCTTTCAACTCCTTGTTTGAATTGCGCAGCGCCATCAGCCCGACGCGGCGGCAAGCCATGTTAAATATCCTCGTCCAGATGAAACATCGACAGACGCGACATTCACTGTTGAGGATTACGCAACAAAGCCCTTGTTAACATGCGTCAGCTGAACCTTGGCTGACGCACCGAACGAATCCCAATCTGCCTTCCAAATGGGCGAGATGCTTCTTGTGGCGAGGGAGCTTGCTCCCTCGCCACAAGAGCCTGCTCTTTCGGCTAAAATTCCCCGTTAAACCGGCGCTCAGTTACTGCTGAGTCTCCTGCTCGGTAAACAAGTCGCTGAACAGCATGCTCGACAGGTAGCGCTCGCCCGAGTCCGGCAGGATCACCACGATCGTCTTGCCCTGCATTTCCGGTTTTTCCGCCAGGCGCACAGCCACTGCCATCGCCGCGCCGCAGGAGATGCCGCAGAGAATCCCCTCTTCCTGCATCAAGCGCAGGGCCATGGCCTTGGACTCATCGTCGGTGACCCGCTCGACCTGGTCCACGATCGACAGATCGAGGTTCTTCGGTACGAAACCCGCACCGATCCCCTGGATTTTGTGCGGACTGGGCTTGATCTCTTGCCCCGCCATCACCTGGGTAATCACCGGCGACGCTTCGGGCTCTACCGCCACGGACAGGATCGGTTTGCCGCAGGTGTTCTTGATATACCGCGAAACGCCGGTAATGGTTCCGCCGGTCCCCACGCCCGCGACCAGCACATCGACGGCGCCGTCGGTGTCGTTCCAGATTTCCGGACCGGTGGTTTTCTCGTGGATGGCCGGGTTGGCCGGGTTATCGAACTGCTGCGGCATGAAATACTTCGACGGGTCGCTGGCGAGGATTTCGGCAGCTTTCTCGATGGCGCCTTTCATGCCTTTCGCCGGCTCGGTGAGCACCAGTTCCGCGCCCAAGGCCTTGAGGACCTTGCGCCGCTCGATGCTCATGGACGCCGGCATGGTCAGCATCAGTTTATAGCCACGGGCAGCCGCCACGAACGCCAGGCCGATCCCGGTGTTGCCCGAGGTTGGCTCGACGATAGTCATGCCAGGCTTGAGTTTGCCCGAGCTTTCAGCGTCCCAGATCATGTTCGCGCCGATCCGGCACTTGACCGAATAGCCCGGGTTGCGCCCTTCGATCTTGGCCAGGATGGTCACACCACGAGGGGCGATGCGGTTGATCTGCACCAGCGGCGTATTGCCGATGGAATGGGCGTTGTCAGCGTATATACGACTCATGACCGGGTCCTTAATGCAGAGGGAATTTAGCGCTTTAAGGTAAGCCTGTTGCCAAAGGGCGTCCAGTTGCACCGAACGTTCCCGCTGTGACAACAGTCAATGGTTTAACAACGGAGACTACTGACATGAAGCGTCGATACAGCTGGCCACTGTGGGCCTTCGTCGCCATCGTTGCGCTACTGGTGGCCCTGCATTTCGCCTTGCCTTATCTGGTGCGCAACTACCTGAACGACAAACTGGCCGACATGGGCAGTTACCGTGGTCAAGTGACCGATGTCGACCTGGCCCTCTGGCGCGGTGCCTATCGGATCAACGGCCTGCGAATCGTCAAGGTTGACGGTAAGGTCCCGGTGCCATTCGTCGATGCGCCACTGGTCGACTTGTCCGTGAGCTGGCACTCACTGTGGCATGACCACGCGGTCGTGGCCGAGGTGGAGTTCGCCCATCCCGAAGTCAATTTCGTCGACGGTGGCGCCAACCGACAAGACTCCCAGACCGGCCAAGGCACCGACTGGCGCGAGCAGTTGAGCAAGCTGATGCCCATCACCCTCAACGAGGTGCGGATCAACGATGGCAAGGTGACCTTCCGCAACTTCAACTCCAAGCCGCCGGTCAACCTGCGAGCCACCAACGTGAATGCCACTCTCCATAACCTGACCAATGTGGTCGACACCGAAGGCAAGCGCGACGCCCGCTTCGAGGGCAAGGCCCTGGTGGCCGAACACGCGCCATTGGAAGTCCAGGCCACGTTCGACCCGCTGAGCGACTTCGAGGACTTCGATTTCCGCCTGCGGGCCAGGAACATCGAACTCAAACGACTGAACGACTTCGCCGCGGCCTACGGCAAGTTTGACTTCAACGCCGGCCACGGCGACCTGGTGGTCGAAGCCGAAGCCAACAACGCCAAGCTCAGCGGCTATATCAAGCCGCTGCTGCGCGACGTGGATGTGTTCGACTGGCAGCAGGACGTGGAAAACAAAAACAAGAACATCTTCCGCTCCGTCTGGGAAGCGTTGGTCGGAGGGGGTGAAACGGCCCTCAAGAACCAGCGCAAAAACCAGTTTGCCACCCGCGTGGAACTCAGCGGCAACGTCCACCAACAGGACATAGGTGCGTTCGAAGCCTTCCTGCAGATCCTGCGCAACGGTTTTGTCCAGGCCTTCAGCGCCCGCTACGAGCAACCGCCACCGTCCGAGGATTAAGGCTTGCGGGTGACGGTGTAGCGGCCGCTCTGCTCCGCCGCCGCTACGGCTGTGGTGCGTTGCAGCGAGTCCCAGCCCAGGCAGGCCAGGGCCAGCGAACGCGGCACCGCCTCGCGGCCACTGCTGTAGCGGCTGATGCTACGGGCGCTGACCCCCAGCGCTTCGGCCGCCTGGTTCAACGGCAAGCCGGTGCGGGCGCGCCAACTGATGAAGATGCGGGTGTTTTCATCTTCTGCATTCTGCGCCAGCGCATCCAGGTACAAAGTGTCGGCGCCGATCTGAATATCCAGCGCCGGCCACTCGACGCTCCAGCCGTCGTCACCCAGCACCGCGCCTTCAAACGCGCCCTCCTCCAGCAAAGGTCGCAGGCCCGGAAAATGTTGCACATCGGCGCTCAGGTCCAGCGTCAGTTGCTGACCATCGATAAAAGTCAGTTCGAGAATGCACGGTAATAAAGGCTGCACGGCCAATAGCCGCGGTCGTTTCATGGGTAGCATCGTTGCCAATCCTCCAGCAGTTGCGCCTGATGAGCCCTGACCCAGTCCAACGACCAACACATGGCTTACGTGTAGCGCACTTGTGGCGAGGGAGCTTGCTCCCGCTGGGCCGCGAAGCGGCCCTAAAAGCCTGCGAGCGCTGCGCACTCGAGCGGGAGCAAGCTCCCTCGCCACAAGTGCGGCTGACCGTTAGAAAAGTATGAATCCGGAACTGTATCGCCAAATTGGCGATACGCAATACTGGCAAGCGGCCGAGACTGAGTCAACATGTGACGCCCCATTCAGAGACTGAATACAGCGTCTGCGTTCACAGTCGGCGGGGGCTCGCGTTATAGTCGGGCACGATATCTATTTCGCGCGCCTTGCCTCGCCGGGCCGGCGACACCGTTCGAGGAAATACCGATGAAGTTCGAAGGCACCCGCGCCTACGTGGCCACCGATGACCTGAAACTGGCCGTGAACGCAGCCATCACCCTGGAGCGGCCGCTGCTGGTCAAGGGCGAACCGGGCACCGGCAAGACCATGCTTGCCGAACAACTGGCCGAGTCCTTCGGCGCGCGCCTGATCACTTGGCACATCAAGTCAACCACCAAGGCTCACCAGGGCTTGTACGAGTACGACGCGGTCAGCCGCCTGCGGGACTCGCAATTGGGCGTAGACAAAGTCCATGACGTGCGCAACTACTTGAAGAAAGGCAAGCTCTGGGAAGCGTTTGAATCCGAGGAGCGGGTAATCCTGCTGATCGACGAGATCGACAAGGCCGACATCGAGTTCCCCAACGACCTGCTCCAGGAACTCGACAAGATGGAGTTCTACATCTACGAGACCGACGAAACCATCAAGGCCAAGCAGCGCCCGATCATCATCATTACCTCCAACAACGAAAAAGAACTGCCGGACGCCTTCCTGCGCCGCTGCTTCTTCCACTACATCGCCTTCCCCGACCGCGTCACCCTGCAAAAAATCGTCGATGTGCATTACCCGGACATCAAGAAAGACCTGGTCAGCGAAGCGCTGGACGTGTTTTTCGACGTACGCAAGGTGCCGGGCCTGAAGAAAAAACCTTCCACCTCCGAACTGGTGGACTGGCTCAAGCTGCTGATGGCCGACAACATCGGCGAAGCGGTGCTGCGCGAGCGTGATCCGACCAAGGCCATTCCGCCGCTGGCCGGTGCCCTGGTCAAGAACGAGCAGGACGTGCAATTGCTCGAACGCCTGGCGTTCATGAGCCGTCGCGGCACTCGCTGATCCTCTTCGTCTAACAAGAGCGAGGGCGATTGCCATGCTGCTAAACCTGTTCAATGAGATGCGCGCCGCCAAGGTGCCCGTGTCGGTGCGTGAATTGCTGGACCTGATCAACGCGCTGAAACAGCGGGTGATCTTTGCCGACATGGATGAGTTCTACTACCTGTCCCGAGCGATCCTGGTGAAGGACGAACGGCATTTCGATAAATTCGACCGGGCGTTTGCCGCCTACTTCAACGGCCTGGAAAAACTCGACGATCACCTCCAGGCGCTGATTCCCGAAGACTGGTTGCGCAAGGAGTTCGAGCGCTCGCTGACCGATGAAGAACGGGCTCAAATCCAGTCCCTCGGTGGCCTGGACAAACTGATCGAAGAGTTCAAGAAGCGCCTGGAGGAACAGAAGGAACGCCACGCTGGCGGCAACAAGTGGATCGGCACCGGCGGCACCAGTCCGTTCGGCTCCGGCGGTTTCAACCCCGAGGGCATCCGTGTCGGCGACGCCGGCAAGCGCCAGGGCAAGGCCGTGAAGGTCTGGGACCAGCGCGAGTACAAGAACCTCGACGACCAGGTCGAACTGGGCACCCGCAACATCAAGATCGCCCTGCGACGCCTGCGCAAATTTGCTCGCCAAGGTGCGGCCGAAGAGTTGGACATCGACGGCACCATCGACCACACCGCCCGGGACGCCGGCCTGCTGAACATCCAGATGCGCCCCGAGCGACGCAACACCGTCAAGCTCTTGCTGCTGTTCGACATCGGCGGCTCGATGGATGCCCACGTGAAAATCTGCGAAGAACTGTTCTCGGCCTGCAAGACCGAGTTCAAGCACCTGGAGTACTTCTACTTCCACAACTTCGTCTACGAATCGGTGTGGAAGAACAACCTGCGCCGCACCTCGGAGCGCACATCGACCCAGGACTTGCTGCACAAGTACGGCGCCGACTACAAAGTAATCTTCATCGGCGACGCCGCCATGGCCCCTTACGAAATCACCCAGGCCGGCGGCAGCGTCGAGCACTGGAACGAAGAAGCCGGTTATGTGTGGATGCAGCGCTTCATGGAGAAATACAAGAAGCTCATCTGGATCAATCCGTACCCGAAGGACACCTGGGGTTATACCGCCTCGACCAACATCGTGCGGGAGTTGGTGGAAGACCGGATGTATCCGCTGACCTTGCGAGGCTTGGAAGAAGGGATGCGGTTTCTCTCCAAATAAGCACTTCGCGCCAGTGATGTCTCTTCGCGACCCCGGCGGATCGCGAAGCTTTTCAACCCCTCAAGAACGCCTGAAGACATTCAACCTGCTGCCGATGCGCAACCTCCTGCACCACCGGCCGCAACTGCACCTGCGCCCCCGGCAGGCATTGCGCCAGCCGGGCCAGGGACAGCGGTGTCAGGGCGCCCAGGCGCGGATAGCCGCCGATGGTTTGCCGATCGTTGAGCAGCACGATCGGCTGGCCGTCCGGCGGCACCTGCACGGCCCCCAGCGGAATGCCCTCGGAAATCATCGCCGGCCCCTGATATTCCAGCGCCGTGCCCAGCAAGCGCATGCCCATGCGATCGGCGCGACTGTCCAGCGTCCACGCAGTGTTGAACGCATCGAACAGGCTGCGTCCACTGAACGCGCCATTCTGCGCGCCGAGGATCAGGTCCAGCGGCTGCGCTTGTTGAAAATCTGGAATCAGCGCGTACGGCATGGGCCGAGGCGTCGCCGCGCCTGAATAACTCAAGTGTTCGCCGCGACTCAACGCCCGCCCCCGCCCATCCAGGCCACCCAGTTCTTCGCGCACCACCGTCGCCCGGCTGCCCAGCACCGCGGGCGCGTCGAACCCGCCGGGCGCCGCCAGGTAAGCCCGGGCGCCAAGCACCGGTTGGGTGAGCGCCAGGGTCTGGCCTCGGCGCAGGCTAAAAAACCGCCACGACGCCACCGCCTGGCCATCCACCCGCGCGCCCAGATCAGCCCCGGCCAGCGCCAGCACGCAATCTTCCTCGGCCACCACGGTAAAGCCGCCGAGGGTGATTTCCACCACCGCCGCGTCGGGCGCGTTGCCCAACATCCAATTGGCCCAGCTCATCGACAGCCAGTCCGCCGCCCCGCCCTGGGTCACGCCCAAGTGCCTTACGCCGAAACGGCCGGTGTCCTGCAACAGGCACAGCGGTGTGCTGGCCTCGATCAACAAACGACTCATGCCTGGACCTCCAACGGGCTGTCGTCGCCGCCCAGGGCGATGAATTCAGCGTGATCGATGGCGGCAAAACGCACCGTGTCGCCGGGTCGCATCAAGCTGTAGCCGTCGCGCTCACGGTCGAACAGTCTGGCCGGGGTGCGACCGATCAGGTTCCAGCCGCCGGGCGAGACCACCGGGTACGCCGCGGTCTGGCGCTCGGCGATGCCCACGCTGCCCGCTGCCACCCGCTTGCGCGGCGTATCGAGGCGCGGCGCGGCCAGTTCTTCGTCAACCAGCCCCATGAAGGCGAAGCCCGGCGCGAAACCCAGGGCAAACACTTGGTACTCACGCTCGGTGTGGCGACGGATCACTTGCTCCACCGTCAACCCGCTGCGGCTCGATAGCAGGACCAGCTCAGGCCCGACGCTAAGGTCGTACCACACCGGCAACACATGGCATTGACCGACAGAGCCGGCGTCCGGCGAAAGATTGTTCAGCGCCTCGCCGATCAGCTCGCGAGCCTGGGTCGGCGTCAGGGCCAGCAAATCGTAATGCACCATCAGCGTGGTGTAGGACGGCACCAGGTCGATCAAGTCGCCGGCAAAAACCTCACGCAAACGCTCGCTGGCGGCGAGCATCCACGGCATGTTGGTCTCGGCGATCTCATCGAACAGGCGAACCATCAGGCAGTCCACCGCCACCACTTCCAAGCGCGGCTTCATGGCGCGTTCTGCCCATCCAGGGCCTGGCGGATACGCTGCACGGCGGCTACGGAACTGGCGTTGTCGCCATGCACGCACAAGGTGTTGGCGTGCAGATTCAAGGGGCTGCCATCGCTGGCCGTTAGCGCATCGCCGCGGGCGATGGTCAGGGCCTGCCCGATGATGATCTCGGGATCGTGATGCACCGCCCCGGGCAATTGCCTGGAAACCAGGTGACCGGCACTGTCATAGGCTCGGTCGGCGAAGGCCTCGAACCACAGCGTCAAGCCATACTCATCGCCCAAGGCTTGGGCGGCGCTGTTGTCCCGAGTCGCCATCAGCATCAACGGCAATTGCCGGTCATAAGCGGCGACTGCCTGGATTACCGCGCGCAGTTGCGCCGGGTTGGCCATCATGTCGTTGTACATCGCGCCGTGGGGTTTGACGTAGCTGACCCGACCACCTTGGGCGCGGCAGATACCGTCCAGGGCGCCGACCTGATAGTGCAGCAGGTCCTGCAATTCCTGGGCGCCATAGGCCATGGAACGTCGGCCGAAGCCCGCCAGATCCTGATAGGCCGGGTGCGCGCCGATCCGTACGCCATGGCTCAGGGCCAGGCTGACGGTCTTGCGCATGATGCTCGGGTCGCCGGCATGGAAGCCGCAGGCGATGTTGGCGCAATCGATAAAGGGCATCACCTCGGCGTCCAGACCCAGGGTCCAGTTGCCGAAGCTTTCGCCGATGTCGCAATTCAATAGCAGGCGGTTCACGGTGAACGCTCCTGTAGGCTCTTTCTTTTTAGCTATGGGGCATTTGGCCCCACAGGTTATCAGTTACTCGGCTTCCAACTGCTTGCCTTGGGTTTCCGGCAGGCTCAGGGCCGCGAGGATCACCACTCCGTAGGACACCGCCGCGAACGCACCGATACCGACGCTCAATGGCACCTTCTGGCTGAGAATACCAATCAACAGAGGGAACAGCGCCGCCACTGCCCGGCCAATGTTGTAGCAGAAACCCTGGCCCGAGCCCCGGATGCGGGTCGGGAATAACTCGGTAAGGAACGAGCCCATGCCGCTGAACATTCCCGAAGCGAAGAAACCCAGCGGGAAGCCCAGCCAAAGCATCACGGTATTACTCACCGGCACTTGGGTGTACAGCAGCACGATCGTGAATGAGCCGACGGCGAACAGGACGAAGTTTTTCTTGCGACCGAGGATGTCGCTCAAGTACGCGCTGATAACGTATCCCACATAGGAACCGACGATAACCATCGCCAGGTATCCGCCGGTGCCCAGCACGCTCAAACCTCGCTCGTTTTTCAGGAATGTCGGCAGCCAGGAGGTGATCGCGTAGTAACCGCCCAACGCGCCTGTCGTCAGCAGCGAAGCCCGGATGGTGGTGAAGAGGATGCCGGGGGCAAAGATCTCGTAGAACTTGGCCGGATTCTCCGGCGTCAGTCGGGCCTTGGTCTGGTTGTAGATTTCCGGATCCTTGACCAACCGGCGGACGAAAATCACGAACACCGCCGGCACGATGCCGAGGATGAACAACGCGCGCCAAGCGTCTTCCGGCGGCAAGACCGAGAACAACAGCGCATACAGAATCGCCGTCATGCCCCAGCCCAGCGCCCAACCCGATTGCACCATGCCCACCGCCTTGCCACGGTCCTTGGCGCGGATCACCTCGCCCATCAACACCGCGCCGGCGGTCCACTCGCCGCCAAAGCCGAAACCCATCAATGTGCGGGCGATCAACAACTGTTCGTAGTTCTGGGCGAAGCCGCAGAGGAAGGTAAAGAAGGCGAACCACAACACCGTCAGTTGCAAGGTGCGCACCCGGCCGATGCGGTCCGAGAGAATACCCGCGACCCAACCGCCGATGGCCGAAGCGATCAGCGTGCTGGTGTGGATCAGCCCCGCTTCACCGGTGGTGATGCCCCACATGGCGATCAGGGTCGGCACCACGAAACTGAGCATTTGCGTGTCCATGCCGTCCAGGGCATAACCGATCTTGCAGCTCCAGAACGTGCGCCGTTCCTGCTGGTTGATGTTGCGGTACCAGTCGAACGGGCCGGAACGGGCCTGCGGCTGGGGGACGCCGAGCGTGTCGGGTGCACTCATGGTGGTTCTCCACGGTTTTATTGTTGTGAGTCTCGACGACGCTGGCGTGGAGACCGTTGCCCCGATTCTTGAGCGCGCAGCCGATCCCGTCCAACGAATAAAACCTTGGCCGGGTCATAAGAAAAATTTGATTGGGCGGAGCATCGCCAGGAAAGGCGGACCGCTTTTGTGGCGAGGGAGCTTGCTCCCGCTGGTCTGCGAAGCAGACCCAAAACGGCCGGGCATCATCAGCCTGACACTGCGCAGCGTCTGGTTTTGGGGCCGCTGCGCGGCCCAGCGGGAGCAAGCTCCCTCGCCACGAAAAGCGCTGTCAGAGCCCGCGCAGGTCGCGCTCTTCGATTGGCCGGCTCTGGCGCAGGCGCTTGCCGCCCAGCACGACCCAGTCGATCAACCGGAACAGGCATTCCAGGCCGAACGACAGCAACAGGGCACCGCTGATGCCCCAGATCATGGCCTCGGGGGTCAGCAGGATCTGGTAGCTGTAGCCGTTCCAGGTTTCCTTGCGGATGTCCGGGTCGGCGGCCAAGGCCACTTGCAGCAGGCGGATGTACCACGGGCCTTGCATCGCCTGGAATTGCTTGTCCAACGCCTGCTGACGCACCAGCAAGGTGTTCAGGCTGTCGGCATCGCTGCGAAAGATCGGGTCTTCGCTGGCGCGGTAATGCGCTACCAGGGCTTGCATGTCGCCCTTGAAAAACTGATTCGCGGTGCCCTGGAAACCCTGGAGCCCGGTTTGCGCCTCGATCAGGTGAGCCTCGACCCGCTTGGCATAGTCGCTGACAAAGCCTGGCACCTGGACCCCGACCAGCAGGCCCACCGCGAACAACACCAACCGTAGATAACTGAGCAACATAGCGTGACGTCCTTATTCGGTCCGACCGTGGCTGACGCATTCACCGCGTCGCCACAGGCTCCATTGGCCCGGTTCGTAGCGGGTCCAGGTTTCGTTTTCAGTCAGGGGTTCGGTGGCAATCACCGTGACCACGTCGTTGGGCGTGGTTTCGGCCTGGAAATCGACAATCACGTCGACATCCTTGAGCCGCGCCGGACCGAACGGCGCGCGCCGGGTGATCTGCGCCAGTTTGGTCGAGCAATAGCAGAACAGCCAGTCACCGTCGCTGAGCAGGCAATTGAACACGCCTTTGCTGCGATATTCGCTGCAGGCTTCGATCAACGATGGCAATAAATGCTCCACGTCCACCGGTTCCGGAAAGGCTTGGCGCACCCGGTTGAGCAAATCACAGAAAGCCGCTTCGCTGTCGGTATCGCCCACGGGGCGGTAGAAGCTCACACCCGGCTGGAAATCGGCGAGCTGGCCGTTGTGGGCGAAACACCAGTTGCGCCCCCACAACTCGCGCACGAACGGGTGGGTGTTGGAGAGACAGACCTTGCCGACGTTGGCCTGGCGGATGTGCCCGATCACCACTTCGCTCTTGATCGGATATCGCTGCACCAGGTTTGCCACTTCCGACTCGCTGCTCGCGGCCGGGTCCTGGAACAGGCGCAAGCCGCGGCCTTCATAGAAGGCGATCCCCCAGCCATCGCGATGCGGTCCGGTCTTGCCCCCGCGTTGCATCAAACCGGTGAAACTGAACACGATGTCGGTCGGCACATTGGCACTCATGCCCAATAATTCACACATGCTCGAACCCTCAAAGGAATGGGAGGCCTGGCTACAGGCGCGGTTCGATACGCGAACGCTGAGGGTTGCTCGGCACGGGCGGGCGACCGTAGCGGTCATCGCCGGCGACGCCGAACGGCGGTTCGTCGTCAGGCTCGGCTGCCTCAGCGGCTTTCGCGGCGGCAGCTCGCTCCTTGCGGGCCTTTGAAGCACGTTCGATAGGGAAGCGGATCAGCACGACAATCAGGTAGAGGCCGAAGGCGATCATGCCGTACATGAGCAGGTCCGACGCTGCGCGCCAGAGATTGTTGCCAACCTTGAACAGCACATCCAGGGCGACAATCGCCAGCGCCGGCGCAACCTTTTCCTTCACCGGGTCGACGATGGTCGGGCTGAACAGCAGCACCGCCATCAACAGCCGCAGCGGCTCGCGCAACCAGCGCCACATGAAGCGGGTCATGCGCATCCATACCAGCAGGCAGCCCAAGGCGGCGAAGGCGTAGAGGCCCCAGGCAATCAGATAGTCGTTCTCGGTCATGGTGTCCATGGCAAGGCAGGCAAAGAGGCGCTTATAGTAACGGCTTTTCGCTCGTCAGGCTGCCCCGGCGTCTGCCCCTTGGCTGGCGTGGTGAGTTTTTCGGTCCGGCAACAGAACTGACGCCGCCGGCCCCTTGTCCCTTTTCGTATCCAGCCCGAGAATTTTTTCATGCCCCTATCCGCCCACGTTCCCGACGCACCGATTGCCCGCAAGGACGCCGGTGTCGACCCGTATGCCTGGCTGCAGGAGCGCGACACCGACGCCGTGCTCGAATACCTCAAGGCCGAAAACCGTTATCAGGAAACCCGACTCGCCGATCAGGCCGAATTGCGCGAAACGCTGTTCCAGGAAATCAAGGGACGGATCCTCGAGACCGACCTGTCCCTGCCCTCGCCCTGGGGCCCGTACCTGTATTACACGCGCACCACGGCCGGTGACGAATATCCGCGCCATTACCGCTGCCCGCGTCCGGCCGACGACAGCCTGACCGTCGATGAAACTCATGAACAACTCTTGCTGGACCCGAACGCGCTGGCCGGCGGCGGGTTCTTTTCCCTGGGTGCGTTCAGCATCAGCCCCGACCATCAGCGCCTGGCCTACAGCCTGGATACCACGGGCGATGAGATCTACACCCTGTTCGTGAAGGAATTGTCCAACGACAAGGTCAGCGAACTCTCCTTCGAAAACTGCGACGGCAGCATGACCTGGGCCAACGACAGCCTGACGCTGTTCTTTGGCGAACTGGACGACACCCATCGCCCGCACAAGCTGCTGCGCTATCGCCTGGACGGCACCGCCGCCGAAGAGGTGTTCCATGAGCCGGACGGGCGTTTCTTCCTGCACTGCTACCGTTCGAGTTCGGAGCGCCAGCTGATCCTGTCCCTGGGCAGCAAGACCACCAGCGAGATCTGGGTGCTGGACGCCACGCAACCGCAACTGCCGTTTACCTGCCTGGCGCCACGGGTCGAGCACCATGAATATGATGTCGATCACGGCTTGCTCGACGGTCAGTGGACCTGGTTCATCCGCAGCAACCGCGACGGCATCAATTACGCGCTGTACCAGGCCGCCGATACGGGCGAAGCGCCGACCGAGGCCGACTGGCAGAACCTGATCCCCCACAGCGACACAGTGATGATCGATGGCCTGAGCCTGAACGCCAGCGCAATGACGTTGAGCCTGCGCGAAGGCGGCCTGCCGACCATCGAAGTTCATCCACATGGCTTGCCGGCATATCGGGTGCAGTTGCCGGACGCGGCCTACAGCCTGCATGTGCAGAACAGCCTGGAATTCGTCAGCGAGCGGATTCGCCTGCGCTACGAGGCCCTGAACCGTCCGGCGCAAATCCGTCAGCTAGACCTGGCCAGCGGCGCACAAGTCGTGCTCAAGCAAACCCCGGTGCTGGGTCCGTTTGACGCCGATGCCTACGTTAGCCAGCGGCTCTGGGCGACCGCACCGGACGGCACGCAGGTGCCCATCAGCCTGGTGGTCAAGCGTGAAGCCCTCGGCCAGCCGGTGCCGCTGTATCTGTATGGCTACGGCGCCTATGGCGAGAGCCTCGACCCGTGGTTTTCCCACGCGCGGCTGAGCCTGCTGGACCGTGGCGTGGCGTTTGCGATCGCCCATGTACGCGGCGGCGGCGAGCTGGGAGAAGCCTGGTACCGCGCCGGCAAGCAAGAGCACAAACACAACACCTTCAGCGACTTCATCGCCTGCGCCGAACACCTGATCGCCGAGGGTTTCACCACGGCCGATCAGTTGGCAATCAGCGGTGGTAGCGCCGGTGGCCTGTTGATCGGCGCGGTGCTCAATCAGCGCCCCGAGCTGTTCAAGGTGGCAGTTGCCGAAGTGCCGTTCGTCGATGTGCTCAATACCATGCTCGACCCCGAGCTGCCGCTGACCGTCACGGAATACGACGAATGGGGCAATCCCGAAGAGCCGCAGGTCTATGATCGGATCAGGGCCTACGCCCCCTATGAAAATGTTCGCGCCCAGGCGTATCCGGCGATGCTGGTGATCGCCGGCTACAACGACAGCCGCGTGCAATATTGGGAAGCGGCGAAATGGGTGGCCAAACTTCGGGCCACCAAGACCGATGACAACCCGCTGCTGCTCAAGACCGAACTGGGCGCCGGCCACGGTGGAATGAGCGGTCGCTACCAGGGATTGCGTGACGTAGCGCTCGAATATGCGTTTGTGCTGAAGGTTTTGGGACGGGCCTGAGGAACTCTGTGGGATGGCCGGGTCTTAGCTCCATTGGCCTGGCATCCCATCTGTTCTCTCCCAGGCCAGGTTGACCCTGTAAACACAAGAAAAAGACCGTGACGACATGTCAGAACCGACTTTACTGAACAACCAGATTCGCGATTGGCTGATGGACTGCGGCCTGTTCGACCAATTGCTGCCCGTCGACTTCGCGGCGGCGGCGGGCTATTTCAGCGTCAGCACCATCGCCCAAGGCGAAGCGATTTTTCGCGAGGGCGATGCCGGTAGCTTCATGTGTATCCTCCATACCGGCCAGGTCGCCGTGCAGAAAACCGGCCCTGACGGCCAACCCGTCACCATCGCTACACTGCGCAGCGGCCGGGCGTTCGGCGAGATGGCCGTGCTCGACGGCGAACGGCGCTCGGCCAGTTGCATTGCAGCCACTGATTGCCAGTTGCTGAACCTGGGCAAGGACTCCCTGGAAAAAATGCTCAACGACGCGCCGAAGATTGCCGCCAAGATCATCCGCGCCCTCGCCGTCTCCCTGTCCAAGCGCCTGCGCATGGCCGACGGGCAATTGCTCTCGCAGCAGGTCTAGCCTCCAGGCGACTTGGCCTTCGGCGGCTTAGGTTCCAGGCCCGGTATCGGTTGGTCCTTCGGCGGCCTGGGCATTTCGATCGGTGGCAACAAGGGCGGGCCGCCACTTCCGGGGCCGGCCTTGGGTACGCCGCTGGGCGCGACCGGCGGGTACGGCATGGGCGTGGCGGTGCCGGGCGAACCGGGAATGCTCGGCGGCGATACCGGAATCGTCGGTTGCTGGGCCTGTGCATAACTTATCGAGAGCGCCGCCAGGGCAATGGCCGTTAGAATGCTGCACTTCATCAATGGCTCCATGGCTATTGTCTGCTTTGAGGCTAGTCCCTACCGGGCAAGTCTGCCCCTTCCCATGAGATTTCCATGAAACGTTTCGTTCTACTCGACACCACCCCTATCCCTGACAACGGCGGTGCCCTGTGCCTGTTCGAGTATGGCGAAGACTTCGTCATCAAGATCCAGGGCGGTGACGGCGGGCAGTTGATGAATACGCGCATGCACGGTTCCGAAGATGCCCTGGCCGAGATTCCTTGCCGCAAGGTCGCCGGCCGTCCTGGCTCGCGCGTGCTGATCGGGGGGCTCGGCATGGGCTTCACCCTCGCCTCGGCCCTCAAGCATTTGGGCAAGAGCGCCGAAGTGGTGGTGGCCGAACTGGTTCCCGGCGTGGTGGAGTGGAATCGCGGCCCCTTGGGCGAAAAGGCCGGACGGCCGCTGTCGGACCCGCGCACGGTGATCCGCATGGAAGACGTCGCCAAGGTACTGCAAGCCGAGCCCCAGGGCTTCGACGCAATCATGCTGGACGTCGACAACGGCCCCGAAGGCCTGACCCAGAAAGCCAACAGCTGGCTCTATTCGGCCGGTGGCCTGGCCGCCTGCGCCAAAGCCCTGCGGCCCAAGGGCGTGCTGGCCGTGTGGTCGGCCAGTGCTGACCGGCAGTTTTCCGACAAGCTGAAGAAGGCCGGCTTCAAGGCTGAAGAGGTGCAAGTCTTCGCCCACGGCAACAAAGGCACCCGCCACACCATCTGGATTGCCGAGAAGCTCAAGGGCTGAGCTAAACTCTGTCCAACCGTCATCAGTCTTTTCTACAAAGGTGAACCCATGAGTTCGTCCACCCCACCGTCCAACACTGCCAAGCTGGACCGCATCCTTGCCGACGCCCAGCGCGACCGGGAAATGGGCTACCGCGACAAAGCCCTGAAAATGTACCCCCACGTCTGCGGCCGCTGCGCCCGTGAGTTTTCCGGCAAGCGCCTGAGCGAGCTGACCGTTCACCACCGCGACCACAACCACGACAACAACCCGCAGGACGGTTCCAACTGGGAACTGCTGTGCTTGTACTGCCACGACAACGAGCACTCGCGTTATACCGACCAGCAATACTTTGGCGAGGGCTCCCTGAGCACGCCGAAGATCGCCAAGGCGACCCATAACCCCTTCGCCGCACTGGCCGGACTGATGAAAAAAGACGAGTAGCAGGCCATCGGGTGGCAAGGGAGCCTGCTCCCTCGCCACAGGCGTATCGTTTTTCGTAAGTGAACGGCATTCCCCGTATAATCGCGCCTTTTCTCAAAGGCACCCCGTCCGTGGCCAACAAACGCTACAGCTGCATCGGTCTGTTCAACCCCAAGTCACCGGAAAACGTCGGTTCGGTGATGCGCGCCGCCGGTTGCTACGGCGTGGCGTCGGTGTTCTACACGGGCAAGCGTTATGAACGCGCCGCCGACTTCGTCACCGACACCAAGAAAGTCCACTACGAAATCCCGCTGATCGGCATCGACGACCTGAAGAAGATCCTGCCCCTTGGCTGCGTACCGGTGGCCGTCGAGCTGGTGGAAGGCGCCCGGCCGCTGCCCGAATACACGCACCCGGACCGCGCCTTGTATATCTTCGGCCCGGAAGACGGCTCGCTGGACAAAGACATCCGCGACTGGTGCGAAGACGTGATCTACATCCCCACCAACGGCTGCATGAACCTGGCGGCCACGGTCAATGTCGTGTTGTACGACCGCATGGCCAAAGGCAACAACACGCGCTCGGGTCCGCAATTCCGCTGACCGGCGCGAAATTGATGGAACGACGGATTCGCTCTGGCAGTCAGCTTTATACAAATCCCCACACTGGAGACAGATCATGAGCGATAACAATCCGTTCGGGCCGGTTGAGACCACCCCTTTTCAATCCCGTACCCCGCAAAACGTACACGGCTGGGAGCGCATTGGTTCACTGGCCGGTGGGGTGCTGATGATGGGCAAGGGCCTGCGCCGCGGCGGAGTGTTCGGCCTGGCTCAACTGGCAATCGGCGGCATGGCCCTGGCCCGCGGCATCACCGGACACTGCTCGGCCAAGAGTATGCTGGAAAGGAATCGTCAGCATCTGCACGAGGCCCGCGCCCGGATCGAACAGGCGGGCGATGAGTTGTCGCGCATGAAGGCCAATGCAACGGCCGCGACCGATACAGCCACCGTTACCGGAAATGATTCGCTGGTTTCGCCGAAGGCTGGGCTCTGATCTCGGCTGTGCGACCGATGAAGCGAAATTACTGAAGTAACCGAGTGTCCAGCGCGGTGGAACGTTCGCCAAGAATGCTCTCGCTGAGCTGGACAAACTCCTCGGTATCCACCGTTTCCAACCGCATCGCGCCCTGTAGCACGTCATCGAGCGAACGCTTGTTGCGCGTCTTGAGGCGGATTTCGCGGTCCAGCTCCTGCAACAACAGCACCGCCTTGGCCACCATTGCAGGGCTCACCTGTTCGCCGCGCAAGGTTGTGACGCCCTTGCTGTCCCGGACCAGGCGATCATTCAGGCCCTGATAACGCTCATCGCTCATACCGCCAGCGCGGCGCAGCAGTTCGATGGCGTAATACTCGTTCAACCCTTCGCCAATCCAGTCGCTACGATCGTGGTCGTTGATGCGCGCCAGTACCTGGACCAATTCCCGTAATAGCGGGCTGCTGCCCCGTTCGCTGACCAGCGGTGGACGGCTGTGCAGGTAAACCGAATCGCGACCGGCCTGGGCACCCCGCCACATCGGGTCGCTCGCACCGACGATCAGCAGCTTGGCAGGATGACGCGGCAGCGCTGCCTGCACTTGCGGCCAGACGAAGGTCAGCAGCGTCAGCACGTCCATCCGCCGCATGCCCTGGCCTTGGGGCGAAGCGACGGTGACCTCGGTCTCACCCAGGCGCGTGCGGCGGCTGCCGAGCTTGCCGGCGAGCATCCAGCCCGTGGGCCGGTCGAACAAGCGCGAAGGGTTATCGATGCGAAAGCGTTGCTTGCCGATACGCGGCCAGGACGTCTCGATGCTCTTCCAGCCGACGGGCAGTTCGAACTCCAGGCGCGACACCAACTCGATGCCGTCCTGCTGATCCAGCTTGGCCGGCGGCACCAGGTCGTCGCCGCGCAGCAAGGCCCATCCCGGGGACATGCGGGTCTCAAAAGAACCGTTCTTGCGCGATTCGCTGATGCGCACGCGGTAGGTCAGGCTCGCCTTGTCGGCGGCTGGACGCCAAACGCCTCGCGAGCCGTGGCCGGGGGTGAGCTGCCATTGGCCGTCCGCCTTGAAATCGCTATAGCGGCCTTCGTCGCCGAGATCGAAATCCAGGCTGCGCACCGCCGAGCCCCGCGCGAGGGTCAGGCGCACTTCGGCCTGATCGCTCTGCGGCAACAAGTGAACGTGATAATCAAGGTCGACTTTCTGCGCCGCCCACAGCGGCCCGCACAACGCCAGCAGTGCAGCCGCCAGCATCCATTTCAATCCTGCCGCCATGGGCGCTCCCTGTGGTGCGATGTCGTTGGATTCAGCCTGCGCGGAAAATCAGGTGATCTTCCCAATCGTCTTCAGCCACCCTGCCTTCGGCCAGCATGCGCCCCGACTGGGAAATGCGTTCGTGGTGCACAGCGTCCCGATCGCCGCAGACCAGATGGTGCCACAGCGGCAAGTCCTTGCCCTCGCTGACCAGTCGATAGCCACAGGTCGGCGGCAACCATTTGAACTCATCGGCCTTGCCCGGCGTGAGCTGGATGCAGTCCGGGACAAAGTCGCGGCGATTGGGATAATCGGTGCACTGGCACGTCTTCAGGTCCAACAGTTTGCAGGCGATGCGCGTGTAGTAGACGCTGTTGTCGTCTTCATCTTCGAGCTTTTGCAGGCAGCACAGGCCACAGCCGTCGCACAGCGATTCCCATTCCTGGGGATCGAGCTGATCGAGGGTTTTGCGTATCCAGAACGGTTCGACTTTGGCGGCCATGGCTCGGGCATCAACATCACGTGGTGAAAAGGCCGACAGTCTAGTGCCGGGACCTCCCGAGGCCAAGCATTGGCGACTGCCGGTAACAGGGGCTTGTCAGGCCGGGCGCCGGGACGTAGGTTGCGTCATCACGTTCCGCCGCCGTGGCGATTGGCAAGCTGGGGGACAAATCCACCCTGGCCGACTACCTCCAGGCCCGGGAAGTCCCAAGCCCGCGCCGGCCGTTGAGCGAGCTGGTGGCCGAAGGCGACTTCACTCTGTAAGGAGCCCGCCGAACCCGTGGCGAGGGAGCAAGCTCCCTCGCCACAAGGGCTCCCGCGCACTGAAGTAGATACGGTGCTTCCACCCTTTGATCGGGGTGGGTTTCAATAGCCCCGATTGAAATCCACTTCCCCACGCAACCCATCACCGGCCTCATAGGCCCGCAGGTTTTCCAGGAACAGTTGCACCATCATCGGCGGCGAGGTCGGAGCCGAGCTGTGACCGGTCAGCAGCAGGCCCCACGCGGTCCAGAATGGATGGCGCTGCGGCAATGGCTCCTGGCGGCAGACGTCGATCACCGCGCCGGCCAAGTGCCCTTCTTTCAAGGCTTGCACCAGGTCTGCATCGACCACGGCCACGCCACGGCCGACATTGATAAACAGCCCGGTGGGTTTGAAATGCTTGAACAGCGCCGCATCATAGATGTCATGGGTGTTCGGGGTGTTCGGCAGCAGATTGATCACGTAATCCACTTCGCCCACCAGGCGTGGCAAATCTTCCAGCGCGCCGACTTCGACAAACGGCGCCAGCTCCCGGGCTTCGCTGGCGATGCCGTACAACTGCACGCCAAACGGCACCAGGAACTGCGCCACGCACTGACCGATATCACCGGTCCCGACAATCAGCACCTTGCGTCCTGCCAGGCTTTGCCCTTGGCGGTTGTCCCACTTGCGCTCCACTTGGCTGACCAACCGCGCAAGCACTTCGCGCTCATGGCCCAGCATGTAGGTCAGCACGTACTCAGCCATTACCTGGCCGAAAATACCGACGGCGCGGGTCAGTCGGTAATCGCGTGTCAAACCCTCGGCCAGCAGCGGCGTGATGCCTGCCCAGGTCGATTGCAACCAACGGGGTTGATGGCCTTGACGCAACAGCGTCGCCAACAGATCAGGCTGGCCGAGCCAGACCGGGCAGTCCGCGGCCAGCCGCGACAACTCGGCGGAATCGCCGCTGGTCAGCACTTCGATATCGGGTGCAGCTTGGCGCAGAAGCTGGGCATACACCGCGTGGTCGTGTTCGGCAATCAGAACGCGCATGAATCTAACCTTTCAAAAACAGTGCAGACGGCCGCTGACAGAGTATCGCTCCGTCCCTACGGACCATCGCCAAATCGTTTCAATGTTTCAAGAGGCGCCGAGACCGGCGCCTGGGTAGTGTCAGATCGGGTCGTTGCGTCGCAGCAACTCTTCCGGCAAATGCTCGATGTACTCGTCTTCGGCCGGTGGCATTTGCAAGTGATAACCCTGGGTGTCGAGATTTTCCAGCACCTTGTTGATGTCCTCCCGAGACAGCTCCCGCTCGGGACTCAGCACCAGGTCAAAGGCATGGATCGCCTTGCCGAATGCCGCCATTAATGGCTCCGGCACACGCTTCAAGGCATCGCTCTTGAGCACATACAGGTACATCTCGTTTTTCTTCGAGCTTCGATAGATGGAGCAGATACGTTTCAAGGCTGTTCTCCGGCGGTGGCCAGGCTGTCGAGCAGGGCCTGGCCCATCAACTCGCGGCGCCAGCCACGCAGCGAATCGGGCAATTGGTAAGGACCCTCGGGAAAGCCGCTTTTTAACAGGGCTTCGAGGGTTTTCTTGCGCAGCATCAGCTCCGGCGCTATGCCCAGGCGCTCGGCTTCGGCCTGCCCCAGCGCCTTGAGGCGCTTGAGCAGCGCCGACGCCTCGATGGGCAGTGGCTCGGGCACGGCGGGTGGCCATTGCTCGGGGGGCACGCTGGCCGCACGTTTGATCAGGTCCAGCAGAAATTCGCCGTCCTGGCGCACGGTACGCGGATGCATGTCTTCGATCTTCGCCAGCGCGCCGAGATTATCCGGCTGCGTGCGGGCCAGGGGCCACAGTGAATGCTCACGGATGATGCGATTGCGCGGCAGGTCACGGGCCCGCGCTTCGCGCTCGCGCCAGGCACACAGCTCGCGCAGCACGGCCAGTTGCGCACGGGACAGCTTCCAGGCCAGCTTGGCCTCGCGGTACACCTCGTACGGGTCGATTTCGCGACGCAGGTTGGCCACCAGTTCGGCGCCGTCCTCTAGCACCCAGGCGTACTTGTCGTCGGAAAGTTTCGGGCGCAGCTGTACGAAAACTTCCGCCAGATGCACCGCATCTTCCGCGGCGTAGCTGATTTGCGTCTCGGACAAGGGCCGTTGCAACCAGTCGGAACGGGTCTCGCCCTTGGGCAGTTCGATGGCCAGTACTTCCTGCACCAACCGCGAGTAGCCCATGGAAAAACCAAGGTTCAAGTAGGCGGCGGCCAATTGCGTGTCGAACAACGGCGCGGGCAGGCTGCCGGTCAGGCGCAGCAGGACTTCCAAGTCCTCGCTGCAGGCATGCAACACCTTGAGCACCGCCGGGTTCTCCAGCAGCGCGGCCAAGGGTTTCCAGTCATTGATGGCCAAGGGATCGATCAGGTAGGCGCGCTTGCCGTCGCCGATCTGAAGCAAGCCGGCAATCGGATAAAAAGTGTCGACCCGCATGAATTCGGTGTCGAGGGCGACGAATGGCAACGCTTGCCATTCGGCGCAAAACTGACCGAGGCTATCGTTGTCGCGAATCCAGTGAATATCGATGGCCACACGGCTCTCCCTTGAAGAATGGCGCGCAGTATATATCGCCGTCGGCGGTTGCGAGCATCTACGGAGCAAGAGCTTGAGAGAAATCGCCTGCGCAAACGCAAGAATAGTCCTACATCCAGAGTTAACCGGCCTTGCGTAATACGTAAACTCGCTTCATCGCGAAACCCGGCAGGAAATCCTGGTGCCACAGCACGGTGAATCCGGCCTCGATGAACTGCGCTTCGACGTCGCCCTTATCGGCCAGGCCCCGCAGTGTCGGCTTGCCGAGCTTGAGAGGCCCTTCGATCTGGACCGAGACAATCACCGTGTCGCGACTGACCCGATGAAATTCGTGCAGCAAGGCCAGGCGATGCTCGCTGGCCTTGACGTGCAGAAACAGCTGCAAACAAAAAATACAGTCGACCGCATTGGCTGACAGGCCGAGGGTAAACGCCGAACTCGGGAAAGTCGTGACCCGTTCGAGCAATGCGCCTTCATGATGGCTGCGGGCGTGCTCAAGCATGCCTGGCGACGGGTCCGCCGCCAGGATCACCCGGTTGGCATGTTCGCCCAACACCGGCCAGAACCGCCCCGCCCCACACGCCACGTCCAGCACCAGCCCAGGCTCACCCGCCACTTTCAAGGCGTTGCGCACCAACTGCTCGTCACGCCAGAACGCCAGGCGCAAGCGGCGAGGCGCCGGCTGACGGCAAATTTGCGCATGCTCCTGGTCATGCTGCCTGGCGAACTCAAGCTCGACAGTGGATGGGGATTGCCGGGGCATGCTCACAGCTCATGAAGAAAGATTGAAGAACAGGTTAAACAACGCTGCGTGAAAAAAAGGTGTAGGCATTATTTCCGGGCCAGCACACCGTCAATCACCGCACCGCGACAGCTGGCGAACAAGTCGAGATCCTGGTTGTAGACTTTGCTGTTGACCTCCAGCAGCCCAAGCATCGAATGGAACAGGTTGTCCTGGCTCAGGGGTTTGTCCCGACTCAGTTGCAGGCAATGGGTATCGACGGCGAAGGACTTTTGGTAGCTGTCGGAAAACCAGGCCAGCATCGCCACGTGCTTCTGTTGCTCCGGGGCCAGCATGTACGGCGTGCCATGAAGGAACAGGTTGTATTCGCCCAAGGACTCGCCATGGTCCGACAGGTACAGCATCGCGGTGTCGACTTTGTCCTGATTGGCGCGCAGCAGATCGATCAGCGTCGACAGCACGTGATCGGTGTACACCAAGGTGTTGTCGTAACCGTTGACGATGCTTTCGCGACTGCAATTGTTCAGCGCGTTGCTTTCGCACACCGGAGTGAAATGCTCGTACTCCTTGGGATAACGCTTGAAGTACTCCGGCCCATGGCTGCCCATCTGGTGCAATACCAGCACAGTGTCCTTGTCGAGGGTGTCGATGAAATGCTGCAGGCCCTGGAGCAGAATCTCGTCGCGGCACTCACTGTTGGCGCACAGGGTCGGGTCCTTGAGATTGCTCACATCTTGCACCGTGACCCGGTCGCAGGTGCCTTTGCAGCCGGACTGATTGTCCCGCCAGATCACCTCCAGCCCGGCGCGCTTGAGCACGTCCAGCAGGCCCTCTTCGTTCCTCGCCTTGCTGGCGTCGTAGTCCTTGCGCCCCATGTTGGAAAACATGCAGGGGACCGACACGGCGGTTTCGGTGCCGCAGGAATGTACGTCGGTGAAGGCGATCAGCCCCGCCTCTTTATCCAGTTGCGGCGTGGTATCGCGGGTGTAGCCCAAGATGCCGAAGTTTTCGGCCCGGGCACTCTCCCCCACGACCAGCACGGTAAGGGATTTTCGCCCATGGGTCTGCCAGGCGGGATTCCGGCTCGCATCCTCGCCCAAGGCAATGAACGGTTGCTTGGCCGACGCGACCTGCTCGCGCAAGTAGCCGATCGACGCGCCAATGTAGTTGCTTGGCACGACCATCAAGTGCAACTCGTGGTGGTTGCGAAACAACGAAGACAGGCCCTGGTAGTTGATCAATGCAACCCCACCGAGCACGGCCGCCGAGACCACCGCGACAATCAACTTACTTAACAATTCCTTGGGCCAGCGACGATAGTTTACGGGGGTCTTGAACAACAGCAAGGCTGGCAGCACGCCCAATAAAAAGAGATAGCCAAACAATTTTATTGACAGTAAGCCACGCACTTCCGTGGCATTGGTTTCGGCGAAGTTGCGCAACATGCCGGCGTCGATCAAGACCCCATACTGGGCCATGAAATACGCCACGCCGGCACTGATCAGAAACAGCAGCGTCAGCACAGGCTTGAGCAGCGGACGGAACGCCAGCAGCGTCAGCACCAGGTTGAACGCGCAGAACACCATCACGCCAAAGGCCAGGCACAGCAAAACTCCGTGACCGTCCGATGCGGTGATCATGAGCAGGTGTTGCCAGAGCACCAGATTAAAGCCCACTAGTAGAAACGCACTGGCGATCAGCGTCACCCACTCGGGGCGCACGGCTTTAACAGTTGACATGATGGCGAGGACTTCCTGAACGTTCTTTATAAGGCTGGCGCAGTAAATGTGAAAAATTCATTTCCTACGGCAACACAAACTCTAGATAGCCCGCCATCAATTTTTCGTGAAAAAGTTGCTGTTAAATTATTATTTAAGTGGCCACTTCAAACAGCCATCGCCTAATCGATCCACGGCGTGTGCACACCGTATTTCAAAGACCGATGGCCGCCTTGGCGTAAGGACCACGGTCGATGTCTAGAATCTCCACGCACAACTGCACGCTGACCCCGGCCGGCCACGGACCAAGCTCCTGGACCACGGCCAGCAGATTGTCTGCCAGTTGTTTCTTGATTTCCGGCGAACGACCGCTTAGCAGCGCCAGTTTCACATGCACGAACCCCCGCTCACCGATGCCAGTGCCGACCCGAAAGGTCTCGATTTTCACGGCCCGACTCTTGATGTCGAACTCTGCGGCGAACTGCCCGGACGCTACCAGCGCGTTGTTCAGGCGCAACAGCGCGACGTCGGCGTTCAGCTCAGTCAGGTTGGCGGTGTACTCCATGTGCAGGTGAGGCATGTGTTCGACTCCAATTCGAAAATATGATCTTGAGATGACAGCCGCCGCAACCATACCTCGACTTTGCTGTTTCAGGCAGGTTTTGTTTCGCCCATCGGACCCACGCGCTCACTCATGAACGCCTCCAGACGGGACCTCAGCCAACGCTCGGCCGGGTCATTGTCGACGTGGCTCAGCCAGACCATGGACAGGTCCAGGGTTGGCGTCTTGAAGGGAAAAGGTTCGCTGAACAACTGGCCGGAAGCAGCCATGGCGGTGGCGGTATAGTCCGGCAGGCTGGCGATCAGGTCCGTGCCTGCCAGTAGCGCCGGCAATGCGCTGTACTGCGGCACCGACAGCACCACTTGGCGCTTGCGACCGATTTCCGCCAGCCATTCATCGGCATACCCGGCGATGTTGGCGGTATGGGACACCAGCACGTGTGGCCGCGCGCAGTATTCGTCCAGGGTCAACGGCGTGTCCGAGGCATCGGCCCGCAACACGCAGGGCTGGATGTGCCGCAGCAGCTTGCGCTTGGCGTTGGCCGGTAACCCGCGAGTCTGGCTGATACCGACAGTGATGTCGCCGGACGCCAGCAGGTCGGGGATGCGCCAATAGTCGACGTGCTGCACCACGAACACGATCTGCGGCGCCTCCTGGCGCAAGCTGCGCAACAGCGGCGGCAGCAGGCCAAACTCCACGTCATCGGACAGGCCGATGCGAAACGTCATGGTGCTGCTGGCGGGATCGAAATCATGGGTCAGGCTCAAGGCCACCGACAGCGAATCCAGGGCCGGCGACAGGTGCTGGATGATTTCCTCGGCCCGGGCAGTCGGCTCCATGCGATGACCGACGCGAATGAATAACGGGTCGTTGAACAGCGTGCGCAAACGGTTGAGCGCCGAACTGATGGTCGGTTGGCCCAGGAACAGTTTCTCCGCTACCCGTGTCACGTTGCGCTCGAGCATCAGCGTTTCGAAAACCACCATCAGATTGATGTCGGCCTTGCGCAGTTCGTTGCGATTCATCCATGGCTCCTGGTTCGCGTTTTGAGCAGGTGCTGCAATTTTCTGAAATATCTCACAATCATTGGAAACGTTTTCCCAATAGCGAAAACTTTCAGCTTGGCTAGGCTTGCGACGACATGTACGAAACATGCCTTGAATCAGTAAATCGCAGGGAGCGAACCGATGTATTTTGAGATCTACAGACAGACCCGAGGTACCCCGAACACCGGACAAGGCCAATGGCGCTGGCGCTTGAGGGCCGGCAATCATGAAACCATCGCCAGTGGTGAATCCTACGTGAACAAGGCGGATTGCCTGCATGTTATCGGGTTGATCAAAAGCGCCCATGGCGAGACGCCGGTGAAGGAGATCTGAAGCCGGACACGGGCACACCTCGAAAAGCTGCTCAGCTAGACGAGCAGCTTTGCTCACGCTGGAGTTTTTTGCTGCACGAGGCACCAGACAGGTATCGTGTGCGGACAACAGCGAGAGGTCGTTGCCCATGACTCAATCAAGCAGCCGTCGCGATTGGCTGATGCGCGCGCCTGAATCGAGGAGACTGGAACGCATCGAGGCCTATTTCAGTGGGCATGGCTACACCACCCACCGACATGACACCTATGCCATCGGCTTCACCCTTTCCGGTGTCCAGAGCTTCAATTATCGGCACAGCAAACGTCATAGCCAGCCGGGCGGCACCATCGTGCTGCACCCGGACGAGGTCCATGATGGTGAGGCCGGGACAAGCGACGGCTTCCGCTACCGGATGTCGTACATAGAGCCATCGCTGATCCAGCAAGTACTGGGCGGTAAGCCGTTGCCCTTCATTGAAGGCGGGCTGTCCAACGATCTTCGCCTCAACATCGCGACCCGCAGGCTGCTCGGCAGCCTGGAACATGGCCTCGATCCGCTGGAGGAAGAAGACGCCATCTACGACGTCGCCCAGGCGCTCTCTGTCGCGGCGGGTGGCCAGCGTGGACGCCGACTGATCGACTATCCGGCGGCAGAGCGTGCACGCCTACTCATCCACGACGCCCTTGACCAGCCGATTACCCTGGATGACCTGGTTCAAGCCAGTGGCCGGGACCGGTGGAGCCTGTCTCGGGATTTCCGCGCTTTGTACGGCACCAGCCCCTACCGCTACATCACCCAGCGTCGATTGAACGAAGCTCGGCGATTGGTATTGCATGGCGTGCCGTTGAGCGAAGCAGCCGTGGCTTGCGGTTTTTTCGACCAGAGCCATATGACTCGACTGCATACCCAGGCTTTTGGTATTTCACCGGCACGCTGGCTAAAGATGCTGCGTTGAGGTGTTACGCCGCGCAACGCCAAAGCTGCACGATCATCCAATACCTGCCTCGCCCTTGCGCCGTAAGGTAGCGCTCATCACCCAGTTTTGAGGAGCGTGTCCCGATGAATCAGTACTCCCCGATCAACTTCGCCCAGAAATACTCACTGTTTGATGAACAGTGGGCGCCAAAGGTCATCGCCGAAATGAACGACTATCAGTTCAAGATCGCCCGGCTAGAAGGCGACTTCATCTGGCACACCCATGCCGACACCGACGAAACATTCGTCGTGCTGGAAGGTGAGCTGCGTATCGACTTTCGCGACGGCGCAATAACGATTGGCCCGGGCGAGATGTTCGTGGTGAAGAAGGGTGTCGAGCACAAACCCAGTGCCGAACGGCAAGTGAAACTGCTATTGATCGAGCCTCGGGGCGTCATCAATACCGGCGAAGAAACCAATGAGCGAACGGCGGTCAATGACGTCTGGATCTGACCGAGCCAGGTTCAGTCGTATTCTGCTTCCTGATGGTCGCCCAGCAGCCGTCGCTGGCGAGGTGTCGCGGCGGCCAGGACCTCAGGGTTGAACTGCCAATGTAAATAAGGCGAGAACTTCTGCGCAATCATCCGCCGGCCGTAGTGCACCTGGAGCATGTACCGCGTGCGGTCGACGGTGCGGTTGTCACTGCCGGCGTGCCACAACTCGCTACGCAATATCAGGACATCGCCCGCCCGGCACAGCACTGGCTGCGCCGCACGGCCCTGCCATTGCGTTTCACCCGCCATTGGCGCGCGGCCAGCCTTGTGGCTGCCGGGAATGACCTGTGTCGGGCTCAAGTCGGCATCGATGTCATCGAGATAAAACTGCGCGGTGAACACCTGCATCGGCAGGTCAAAGGCCGGGTTTTCCAACAGGCTGGAGGGTAGCGCCATAGGAAGGTAATCCAGATGCAGCGGGGCGCCGATGAAACCTGGATGGCAGCGCCAGGCCGTCTGACCGATGATGTGACAATCCTCCCCCAAGGCAGCCTCGGCCAGCTCGATCACCCCGCTCACTTCCAGGTACGGCAGCCAGAACGGGTCACGGTTGAACACACATTTGTAATGATCGATGACGCCGCTGTAGTCCCAGTGCTGGGGTTTCAGCTGGTCGGTTGCGTAACGCAGGTCGGCGATCTGCCCCGCGCTCAAGACAGCCTGCATCAGGACAAAACCGTCCTGATGCAACGCTCGCAACTGATCGGCAACGGACACGACAACACCTGCCTCAGGTACGGAAGCGGCCGGTCAGCTCTGCCAGGTTTCTCGAAAGATTGGAGAGCTGCTGGCTGGCCTGCATGCTCTGGGCAGAATTGGAGGCCGCTTCGTTGGACAGATCACGGATATCGGAAATATTGCGGGCTATTTCCTCGGTGACGCTGCTCTGCTCTTCACATGCGCTGGCGATCTGCGCGGCCATGTCGTTGATCCGTTGGATCGAACCACCGGTACCGCTGAGCACCTGATCGACACCCGCGGCGCGTTCAACACTGTCCCGGGCCTTATCGCTACCGACCTGCATGGCTTGCACGGCCTTGGCGACACCACTTTGCAAGCGCTCGATGCGAACCTGGATGTCCTTGGTCGAATCCTGGGTCCGCGCCGCCAACGCCCTCACTTCGTCGGCGACCACGGCAAAACCACGGCCTTGCTCACCGGCTCGCGCAGCTTCGATGGCCGCGTTCAGCGCAAGCAAGTTGGTTTGCTCGGCAATGCCGCGGATTACCTCGAGTACGGCGCCGATGCTGGAAGTTTCCTGGGCCAGTGCCTCGATCGTGCCCGAAGCGCTCTCCACTTCTTGGGCCAACTGGCGGATCGACTCGATGGTACTGCTGACCACCTCGGCACCGTCACGGGACTGGCTGCTCGCCTGCTGCGCGGCGCCCGAGGCATTCGCCGCGTTATGCGCCACTTCATGCACCGCCGCGCTCATCTGCGTGGCGGCGGTGCTGACCTGATCCAGTGCGGCGTGCTCGCTGCTAATCAATCGGTCATTCGTCGCCGCCATGGTGGCCATGGCGCGCGCCGCGGAGTCGACTTCCCCGGTCACCCGCCCGACCTCGGCGATCAAAGGCTGCAGCTTATCGAGAAAGCGGTTGAAAGCGCTGCCGAGCTGGCCCAACTCATCGGCCGAACGCACTTCGAGACGCCCCTTCAAATCGCCCCCGCCCTCGGCGATCTGCTCGACCCTTTGCAACAACCGGCGCATAGGGGTCAGCACTACCAAGGGCAGAACAACGATTACCAAGATGCAACCAAGCAGGCCGACCAGCAGAATCACGCCCTGATGTATACCGACGGCCTCGCCGTTTTCAATCGCCGCGTCGCCCTCACGGTGCGAGGCGGCATCTTCCAGCTCACCCAGCTTGTCGATGGAATCACGCATGGCTTCGAACAGGCGCTCGCTGTCACTAAAACTCAGGGCGCTGGCACCCTGCGGATCGCCGACAGACTGCTCGAGGACCCGCCGCGAAACCTGCATCCATTTGCCGAAGCTGTCATTGAACTGACTGACCAACGCCTGCGCCTCGGCACCGGGCTGCATTGCGGCATATTGCTGCACACGGTCGTAAGCCTGCTTGGCATTCTCGCCATGACTGGCACTCAGCGCTTGCACATGTACGTCTGCATGACCATCCAACAGACTGCGCTCGGCCACGAACGCCTGATAAAGATCACGATCAGCATTGAGCAACAGGCTGATGGCCGGCAGATAACGTTTAGTCAATTGCGTGCTGGATTCGGTCACCTGGTTGATGCCACGCATGCCTGTCCACCCCATCAGGGCCAGCAATACAGCCAGGAAGGCGATCGGGAGAGTGATTTTCCAGCGAAAGCCAAGGTCGGCAAAAAATCGCGGCATGGGGGTCACTCCTTACACGGGGGAATACCTACCTATCGGCAGCCATGTCTTGAGCTATAGACCATTAGTCTGATTGTCACAAAGAAGTGACGAAACGACTCAACCAAAAGTGAGGCGCTTCGTAGGACCTTTCTGAAAACCACATTGATAGCCTTCATCTGGATACAAGCCCGTCGCACAGGTTCTCCAGCCGCGATAGGCTTCAAAGATCGCCGCAGATAGCACCTCACCGTCAGGATTCAAGAGAATGTTCACTCTGGAAAACTGATATACAATAGATATCACCCTCAGGAAGAAGGTGTACAGGAGCAGGACGCTCCCTAACTTGAGACCACGCTACACATGGAGCACATCATGCCCAGCATCGCTGAAAAATCCGAAAGCTTCCTGCTGCGGTTACGTAAACAGGACACACCGACGGGGGTCAGTCTCTCGACCATCGAGTTACTTATGCGTCAGACCGGCCTGAGTAAAACCGAAATCGCTCACCTCGCACTGCGTCAGCTAGCTGACCGTTATTTACCAAAGTACGAGCTGGATGACGGCCCGTTGACCCAAGAACAAATCGCCGCGATTCGTGCCGCTAGCCCTGCTACGGATATTCCGGAGGAACGCGTAACCAGAAGGCTCTATTAATGACCGTTCCTTTTCGTCCACTGCCTGCACCAGGCGATTTTGTCTGGTGCCATTTTCCAGAGGTTGTCGGGAAACCCGGCCCAAAAGCTCGACCCGGTTTAATAGTCGCTGTTTTTGATGACGACCACGCCGTAAGAATCGCCTATGGAACGACTCAAAAAACCGAGAAGCTTTACCCAGGTGAGTTTGTGTTAGATCCCGCAGATCCTGGTTTTTCTTCAAGCGGACTGACCCACCGGACAAAGTTCGATTTGAATCATGAAGTCCAGGTTTTATTCGATTCAGATTGGTTTGCACCGAACCAAAGCGTCTATGCCTGCGTCCCCTTGCCGAAGATGGGGAGGCTGGACATCAGTTACTACCCAGCCGTGCAAAAAGCCGCCAAAGCCAAACGTCAGAAATAGTCTTTATCGGCTCGCCGACGCCCAGCGTACCCAAGCGGGCCGGCGTTGGATTGCTGACGACCTGCCGCAAAACTGCGACCGAAACGCCGTGATTATTTAGATCCCAGAATGGGGTGGGCGCAATAAAAAGGGCGGCGGGACGCAATTGCAGAAGGGGAATTTTCTGACATTTCCAGCCCACATAATTCAGGGAATCTTCTTACGCATCATCTGATTGATGATTTCTACAGAAGGGCTCTATAGTCCAATTGTCGTTCGTAAGAGCGGCTTGGGTTTGGCGACCCAATGACAAATGGTAAGAAAAGCCCTCAATCAAACGGAGTTTGAAATGAATAGATACATGGCTCTTACCAACAATGCCGACGATCAACCCCTCTTCGTCGATACCTCTGCGCCTTTGCACATCCTGCTCGACACGGCGGGCTATAGAATTCGCGCGGTCACCCAGCTTCTAGAGAACCTCGCCATGCGAGGAGATATTCCGAGTGAGTCAGTGGTCCTCCAGGACTTTGCACAACTATGCTGCATCTCCTTGAGGGATGGCTGCGACGTGCTCGATGTCATTGCCCGGCGATTGGATGCAGAGCCGGCCTAGCTCAAAGGGCCTCTCACGGGGCCTATTTCGTCAAAACGAGCATGGTTCGATGACACTGAAACCCTCCGGTTTACCCAGACTCGATTAATCACATAAGCTGATCAACGCACCTCGGAGGCTCCGATGGCTACTATAAAAAAGTCGAGAAAGCGCGCAGAAAAGTCACTCACGAAGAGCTGACATTTCTTGACGTTCGACAAGCTGCACGTGATGGTCAGAAAGTGCTCGATAGATTTGTAATCACTGGCAAGCTTCCTATTACAAAGTAGGCTTGGATGCCAGTCGTTAAAACTTCCGCACTTTTTGAAGAAACACGGAACTGGAAAAATATAAATCATCAAGGCGCAAACCAATGAAAATCGGAAGTTTCATTCTCAGCCTCTCGATTTACAGCGTACTTCAAACACTCTCAATCCATGCGCTGGCGGAAAGCAAGCTGTGGGTGACCACTGATCGCACCGCCAGACACACCTGTCCTTCTACCGAGTGTGGAGTAGCAGGCCGTCTAATGTTTAGGGAGGGGGTAGACGTTTTAGAAAGAAAAGGAGATTGGGCCCGTATCACCAAGGCGTACTCAGCATCTTGTGTTGGAGGTAAAAGCGAGTATGTGAAAGACGGGAACAAAGCCTGCACCAGTGCCAACGGCATTAGAGAAGGAAAATTCGCCGAATGGGTCCAAATCAAAGATTTTAGTAAGAATCGTCCTAATGACCCCGCAGAGAACGCAACCGGCGATGATTCCCTCATCAAAGGTTCGGACGACTACAGAATCTACAAGGCCAAATTTTCCCAGGCCGCTCGCCAACTCATAGACGAAGGAACCTGTACGGAAGGAGACTTCATAGAGATGGGAGGGTGGATGGCTTCGAGCAATAGGGGCCCGGGGATGTACTTCACGTATTGCGGCGGTATGTCCCTAAGCAACAAAGTCTACCTAGATGCCAATACGGGGAAAACCAGTCGTTAAAAAGAGCTGGGCCAACCACCACGCGTCTACAAGTCGTATCTCCCGCCCTTCTCCCAAGTCGATAGCTAACCTATCAACCGCATTCACAGAGCATTCTGAGACGGCATCATAGCGAGCCCTTTAGCTCCCCCCTAAACCAAACGCAAGAAACGAAAAAACCCCTGAAATGTTCAACCATTTCAGGGGTTTAGTCATACACAATTATGGCGGAGAGATAGGGATTTGAACCCTAGGTACTGTCGCCAGTACAACGGATTTCGAATCCGTCCCGTTCGGCCACTCCGGCATCTCTCCAGTGGCGCGCATCATACCAGCACATTTGCCGGAAGCGAACCCCCGGGCGAAATTTTTTCCGTGCTATCAGATGCTTGCGTCGATTACAGCGGTACACCCAGGCGCTGGGCGACTTCTTCGTAGGCTTCGATGACGTCACCGAGGCCTTGGCGGAAGCGGTCCTTGTCCATCTTCTTCTTGGTGTCCTTGTCCCAGAGGCGGCAGCCGTCCGGGCTGAATTCGTCGCCCAGGACGATGGAGCCATCGCTGAACACGCCGAATTCAAGCTTGAAGTCCACCAGCAACAGGCCAGCGTCGTCGAACAGCTTGGTCAGCACTTCGTTGACCTTGAGGGACAATTCCTTCATGCGCGCCAGTTGTTCGCTGGTGCCCCAACCGAAGGCCACGACGTGGGATTCGTTGATGAAGGGATCGCCCTTGGCGTCGTCCTTCAGGAACAGCTCGAAGGTGTAGGGATTGAGCTTCATGCCCTCTTCCACGCCCAGGCGCTTGACCAGGCTGCCGGCGGCGTAGTTACGCACGACGCATTCGACCGGGATCATGTCCAGCTTCTTGACCAGGCATTCGTTGTCGCCCAGCAGCTTGTCGAACTGGGTCGGCACGCCGGCGGCTTCGAGTTTCTGCATGATGAAGGCGTTGAACTTGTTGTTCACCATGCCCTTGCGGTCGAGCTGTTCGATGCGCTTGCCGTCGAACGCCGAGGTGTCGTTGCGAAACAGCAGGATCAAGCGGTCAGCGTCGTCGGTCTTGTAAACCGACTTGGCTTTGCCGCGGTAGAGTTCTTCACGTTTTTCCATGATGGGCTCCGCTTGCTAAGTAGTGGGCTAGGCGATATGTCGCCAGTCGAGCCCTGAATCTTGATCGGCCAGTTGCAGCCAGTCCGGGTCGCACCCAAGGGTGTCGACAAAACATTGCCGGGCCAGCTGCGGCAGGTTGTTCTTGCTGCTCAGATGGGCCAGGACCAGGTGTTGCAGGCCTTGCCAGCCCAACTCGGCCACCAGGAATGCCGCCTGGTGGTTGTTCAAATGTCCGTGTTCCCCGCCGACCCGCTGCTTGAGGAAGTACGGATAGTACCCTCGCGCCAGCATGTCGCGGCAATGGTTGGACTCGATCATCAGCGCATCGAGGTCCCGATAACTGTCCATGACCCTGTCGCAGTACGAGCCCAGGTCGGTCAGCAATCCGAAGCGCCGCTCGCCATCGCTGAAGACATATTGCGTCGGCTCACGGGCGTCATGCGCCACGCTGACCACGCTGATGTCCAGGGCACCGATGCGCAACTGCTCGCCACCGGCCACGAAGCCAGCCGGTTCGATGGGTTTGCGCAGGCCGCCATGCGTTCCGCGACTCAGGTAGACCGGCAGATTGTAGCGCCGAGACAGCAAACCCACGCCATGCACGTGGTCGGCATGTTCGTGGGTCACGAGTATCGCGCTCAGTTGCGCCGGATGGACACCCAGGCGCAACAGGCGCTTCTCGGTTTCTCGCAAGGAGAAACCACAATCGACCAGCACATAGGTACCGGCGCTGGCGATCAGCGTGCCGTTGCCCTGGCTACCGCTGCCGAGAACGGCAAAACGCATCGGATCAGCCCAGGTTGTCCTGAATCACGCCCAACACTTTGCGGGCCACATCGGCCGGCGCAACGGTGTTGATGTTTTTCTCGACGGTCACCTGGACGTTGTCGCCGACCTTGCTCAGGCGAACCTGATAACGCTCGGCACGGGCTTCGATTTCTTCCTTGTCCGGCGCGCTGCCGAACAGACCACTGAAGAAGCCAGGCTTCTCGTCTTTCTTCTCGGCTTTTTCAGCGAGGTTGATGTAGTAAAGGCCCAGGCTGCGGTTGATGTCCTCAACTCGCCATTCGCCCTGCTCCAACGCACGACCCACGCTCGACCAGGCACGATCCAGGTCGGAGCCGACGTTGAGCACCGGGTTACCGCTGCCGTCCTCGCTCAGGCTGACGCGGCTTGGGGTGTCGTAGTCTCGGGTGGCCAGCATCGACACCGAACCGCCCTGCTCGGCGGTGCGGCTCATGCTGGCGAGCATGTCGTCCACCAGCGCGGCGTCGAGGCCGCTATTGACCGAGCGGTTGGTGAAGGCCACGTCGGCGGTGCTGCCGGCGGGACGCTCGGCGCTGACGACGTAGATTTCACTGGTGTTGCGCTGCACACCCGGCTCGATCCGTACCCGTACGCGGGTTTCGCTGTCGGCGGCAACACCGGCGGCGCTCAGGCGCTTGGCCATGGCGGCGGACAGTTCATCGGCGCGTTGCCAGGTGGTGGTGAATTCGCCGGTCTGTGGGCGCTGCTCATCCAGGCGGAAACCGTTGTCCTGGAAGAACTGGATCGCCACGGGCCAGACTTCGGCCGGCGGGTGCTGGCCCATGACCCAGCTCGAATCGCCACTCTTTTGCAGGGTGTAGTCGCTCGCATCGGCCACGGCCGACAGCGGCTGTGGACGCGGCACGATGTATTCGCCCTTGACGCTGTCGTCGGCGACGTTGCGCGGGATCGGCAACAGCGGATCCAGGCGCTTGGCGACGCTGACGTCGGGTGGCAGTTGCATCGGTGCAGTCTGTTGCGCTTCGAGGTAGTCGCTACCACGGTCACGGAAATAACCATCCGGGCCCCAGACCCATCCACAGCCACTGGTGCTGGAGATAATCAAGGCAAGTGCGGAAAGGCCGGCCATTCGCTTCATGCGTTGTAGTTCCTCAATTAAACCAGGACGCCGGACTGGCGCATGGCCTGCCGCAGCGGTTCTTGACAGGTATTGCTCAACCAGGTGAGCGGCAGGCGAATGCCTTCGTGCATCAAGCCCATTTCGACCAGGGCAAATTTCACTGGGATCGGATTGGCCTCGATGAACAGGTCCTTGTGCAGCGGCATCAGTTTTTCGTTGAGTGCCCGTGCGGTGTCGGCGTCGCCCTTGAGCGCGGCCTCGCACAGGTCGGCCATCTCGCGCGGGGCGACGTTGGCAGTGACGGAGATGTTGCCCTTGCCGCCCATCAGGATCAGCTCGACGGCCGTTGGATCATCGCCGGACAGCACGAGGAAATCCTTGTTGACGCCATCGATGATGGCCTTGGCTCGCACGAGGTCGCCGGTGGCTTCCTTGATGCCGATGATATTCGGGACGGTGGACAGGCGAATCACAGTCTCGGCCTGCATGTCGCAGGAGGTGCGGCCGGGGACGTTATAGAGGATCTGCGGGATGTCGACCGCTTCGGCAATGTGCTTGAAGTGCTGGTACAAGCCTTCCTGGGTCGGCTTGTTGTAGTACGGAACGACCAGCAGGCAGGCGTCGGCCCCGGCTTCCTTGGCGTTGCGGGTCAGCTCGACGGCCTCGCGGGTGGAGTTGGCGCCGGTACCGGCGATCACCGGAATGCGCCCATTGATCTGCTTGACCACGGCGCGGATGACTTCGATGTGCTCGTTGACGTCAAGGGTTGCCGACTCGCCGGTTGTACCGACGGCGACGATGGCGTGGGTGCCGTTTTCAAGGTGGAAGTCCACGAGTTTGCTGAGGCTGGCCCAGTCAAGACGCCCTTGTGCATCCATGGGTGTGACCAGTGCCACCATACTGCCCGCAATCATGAAACCGCTCCTGCCGGAAAAAGAGAGCCGTAATGGTACTGGCGCCAAGATGCTTGTACAAGCGAACTCCCATTCCCCTTGGCGATGGTTTTCGCTACCCTTCAGCCTTTGATCGGTACCGATAAGCTCATACGCCGGTTTCCAGCCTCCGTTTTCGTCGCTACAAGCCTCGATCCTGCTCTTGAACAGGTGTTTGCGTGATGTCCCGCAGCGCAGCGCCACAAAAAAGCAAAAGGCTTGAACCGTTCGTTTTCCCAGTGCTGTCGCCCCGTCGAGCTGAAACATACCGACCGCTCATCGCTTTAGGAATGCTGCATGTCCACCCCCACAGTCCGCGAACAATTCCTTGTTATCAGTGCCCTTGGCGCCAACCCCATGGAGCTGACTAACGTCCTGTGCCGCGCCAGCCATGAAAATCGCTGCGCCGTCGTGACCTCACGCCTGACCCGTCATGGCGAATGCAGCGCGCTCGTGCTCGAGATCTCCGGCAGCTGGGACGCCCTCGCCCGCCTGGAAGGTAGCCTGCCCGTGTTGGCCAAGAAGCACGCCTTCACCGTTAACGTGGTGCGCAGCGCTGCCTTGGAGAACCGTCCCCAGGCCCTGCCCTACGTGGCCTATGTGAGTTCGGCCTACCGCCCGGACATCATCAACGAGCTGTGCCAGTTTTTCATGGACCACCACGTCGAGCTGGAAAACCTCACGTGCGACACCTATCAGGCCCCGCAAACGGGCGGCACCATGCTCAACGCCACGTTCACCGTGACCTTGCCGGCCGGCACCCAGATCAGTTGGCTGCGTGATCAGTTCCTGGATTTCGCCGATGCGATGAACCTGGACGCATTGATCGAACCGTGGCGTCCACAAAACCCAATGTAAGGAAGCGTTCATGGCCGTTGCCGTCGACCAGCCGGTTACCGATTTCCAAGCGCCCGCCACCAGCGGGCAGACTGTCAGCCTCGCGGCCCTCAAAGGCAAGCAGGTGGTGATTTACTTCTACCCCAAGGACAGCACTCCCGGCTGCACCACCGAAGGCCAGGGTTTTCGCGATCAATACGCACAATTCCAGGCGGCCAACACCCAGGTGTTTGGCGTCTCCCGGGACAGCATCAAGTCCCACGAGAACTTCAAGTGCAAGCAGGAATTCCCGTTCGAGCTGATCAGCGACAAGGACGAAGCCGTCTGCCAGCTGTTTGATGTGATCAAGCTGAAAAAGCTGTATGGCAAGGAGTACCTGGGCGTTGACCGCAGCACTTTCCTGATCGACAAGGACGGTGTATTGCGTCAGGAATGGCGTGGCGTGAAGGTGCCGGGCCATGTGGACGCGGTGCTGGCGGCGGCTCAGGCGCTGAATAACGCCTGAGGTGTCATTGCCTGTCTTGGGCACATGGCGAGCCGGCTCGCCATGTGCCCAAGACGGCTACAAGAGCGGCGCCACCACCGGTTCCTTGCTTGGCCACGCATCCAGCACCGCCTTGAACAGCGTCGCCAAGGGAATCGCGAAGAACACTCCCCAGAACCCCCACAGCCCGCCAAACAGCAAAACCGCGCAGATGATCGCCACCGGGTGCAGGTTCACCGCCTCGGAAAACAGCAGCGGGACCAGCACGTTGCCGTCCAGTGTCTGGATGATTCCGTACACCGCCATCAAATAGATGAACTGGTCGCTCCAGCCCCACTGGAACAGCGCAATCAGCGCCACCGGCACGGTCACCACCACGGTGCCGACGTAAGGCACCACCACCGAAATCCCCACCAGCAGCGCCAGCAACGCGGCGTAGTTGAGGCCCAGGGCGACGAAACCGATATAGGTGACGCCGCCGCAGATGAAAATCTCGATGACTTTGCCGCGAATGTAGTTGGCGATCTGGCGATTCATTTCCTGGGCTACCCGAGTGATCAGCGCCCGTTCGCGAGGAAGGTAACCACGAACCCAGCGTCCGATCATTTCCCGGTCCTTGAGAAAGAAGAACACCAGGATCGGCACCAACACCAGATAGATCATGATGTTCACCAGCAGCGGCAAGCTGGACAGAGAGAACGTCAGGGCCCACTGGCCGAACTTGCCGATCTCGCCGCGCACCACTTCGATCGTTTGCAGCACCTGCTCATCCGAGACCAGGTGCGGGTAGCGCTCCGGGAGTAGCAGCAGCAGCGATTGCCATTTCACGAGCATCCCTGGCAGCTCGTTGAACAAGGTTACCAACTGGTGCCAGAGCAAGGGCACGATCACCACCAGGAACACCACCAGCAGCCCCATGAACAGTGCGAACACCAACCCCACCGCCACGGAGCCTGGCAGCCGCAAGCGCTCCAGCGTTGTGACCAGCCCCTGCATCAGGTACGCCAGCACCATCCCCGCCAAGACCGGCGCGAGCATGCCGCCCAATGTCAGGACAGCCGTGAAGGCCAGGAACAACAGCACGGCCAATACCACCGCCTCTTCATCGGAGAAGTAGCGCTGGATCCAGTCACGTAACACTTTGAACATTAAAAATCCTTATGAATTGCTGTCCGTTTTCAGGCTTTCCTCAGCCAATAACGGTAGACGCCGTTTTCGTCTTCTTCACGCAGCAGCGTATGACCGGCAAGCCTGGCGAAGGTCCGGAAGTCGCGCTGGGAGCCCGCATCCGTCGCGGTCACCTTGAGCACGGCGCCGCTGGCCAGGCGATTGAGTTCCAGCTTGGCCTTGAGCAACGGCAACGGACAGTTCAGGCCACTGGCGTCCAACTCGGCATCGTGGGCTACAGCATCGGTCATTGTTTCACTCCGCAACAGGTCGTCGAGCCGCCTAGAATATCTGGTCCCAGACCCGCTGTCCGGCTACAGTAAGGTCTTTGTCGACTAAGGCTCCGTGCATGACATTTCTGCGCCCCACCCTGCTGACGCTCGCTTGCCTGCTCGCCTCACCGGGCTTCGCCGACGACCTGCCGTCACTTGGCGATGCCAGTTCTGCCATCGTCTCGCCGGAACAGGAACATCAACTGGGTCGCGCCTGGCTGGCCCTGCTGCGCAGCCAGGTCTCGCAACTCAACGATCCGCAGCTCAAGGACTACGTCGAGTCCAGTGTCTACAAGTTGGTGGAAACCAGCCAGGTCAACGACCGGCGCCTGGAGTTCATCCTGATCAACAGTCCCCAGCTCAACGCGTTCGCCGCACCCGGCGGCATCGTCGGGGTCAACGGCGGGCTGTTCCTCAACGCGCAGACCGAAGGCGAGTACGCATCGGTCATGGCCCATGAACTGGCGCACTTGTCACAACGCCACTTCGCTCGCGGCGTCGAAGCCCAGCAGCGCATGCAGGTGCCGATGATGGCCGCACTGCTGGCCGGCATCGTGATAGCCGCCGCCGGCGGCGGTGACGCCGGCATCGCCGCCATCGCCGGGACCCAGGCCGCCGCCATCCAGGAGCAACGCCGCTTCTCCCGGCAGAACGAACAGGAAGCCGACCGCATCGGTATCCAGAACCTGGAAAAAGCAGGCTACGACCCGCGGTCAATGCCGACCATGTTCGAACGCTTGATGCGCCAATACCGGTTCGACGCCAAGCCTCCGGAGTTCCTGCTGACTCACCCGGTCACCGAATCGCGCATTGCCGACACCCGCAACCGTGCCGAACAGGCCAGGCCGGGGGGCATCGAGGACAGCATGCGTTATCAACTGATTCGCGCGCGGGTCCAGTTGACCTACGAAGAAACCCCGGGCCTGGGCGCCAAGCGCTTTCGCGCACTGCTGGATGAAAACCCGAAGAACGATGTCGCCCGTTATGGCCTGGCGATCGCGCAAATCAAGGGCGGCCAGTTGAATGAGGCTCGCGAAAATCTCAAGCCGTTGCTGGCGAAATCGCCTAACGAGATCATCTACAACCTGGCCGAAGTGGATCTGGACATTACCAGCAACAAGCTGGCGGATGCTCAATCTCGCGTCGACCGGTTACTGGTGCAATACCCGGGCAACTATCCGCTCAACCAAGTGCGTGTCGAACTGCTGCTCAAGCAGAACCGCCCCGCCGATGCCGAGAAGGCCCTGGAAACTCTGCTCAAGAACCGCCCGGACGACCCGGACGTCTGGTACATGGTGGCGGAAACCCGCGGGCTGTCAGGCAATATCATCGGCCTGCATCAAGCACGTGCCGAATACTTCGCGCTGGTGGGCGATTACCGTCAGGCCATTCAGCAGCTGGACTTCGCCAAACGGCGCGCCGGCACCAATTTCCCGCTGTCGTCGCGCATTGATGCCCGGCAGCGAGAGCTCATGGAACAGGAGCGCATGGTCAAGGACATGATGGGCTGAGCATTCGCCAGACAAAAAAAACCGCCTCTTTCGAGGCGGTTTTTTTCAGCGATCAACCGATCATTCGGCCAGTTTGAAAGTGATGAAGCTCGCACGTCCCTGGCGCAGGACCCGCATCGACACCGAACGATTCTTCGGCAGTGCCTGGGCAATGTCGGTGAACGCCTTGGTGGAGCCGATGGCCTGATTGTTCAGGTGCGTAATGATGTCGCCCGGTTGCAGGCCGATCAGCGCCGCGGGACCGTCCTGTACTTCCTTGATCACAACGCCGCCTTGCAGCTCCAGCGTGCGCTTCTGCTCCTCGGTCAGCTCAGCCACGGCCACGCCCAGGCGATTGCTGCTGCGCTCTACGCCAGACTTCGGCTGTGAATCCAGTTCCTTGCCTTCTTCAGGGATCGCGCCAACCGTCAGCTCGACGTTCTTGCGCTTGCCTTCACGAATCACTTCCAGGTTGGCCTTGGCACCGGCCTTCAGTGCGCCCACCAAATGCGGCAGGTCAGCAGACATGATGATCGGCTGGCCATTGAGGCTGAGAATCACGTCACCGACTTGCAGGCCACCCTTGGCAGCCGGGCCACCTTCCTGAATCTGCGCCACCAGGGCGCCAGCAGGTTTTTCCAGCCCGAACGATTCAGCCAAGTCTTTGTTTACTTCCTGAATGACCACGCCCAACCAGCCACGGCTGACCTTGCCTTCGCTTTTCAACTGATTGGAAACGTCCATGGCGACGTCAATCGGAATGGCGAAGGACACGCCCATGAAACCGCCCGAGCGGGTATAGATCTGGGAGTTGATGCCTACCACTTCACCGTCGAGGTTGAACAACGGGCCACCGGAATTGCCCGGGTTGATCGGCACGTCGGTCTGGATGAACGGCACGTAGTTTTCATTCGGCAGGCTGCGACCAATTGCGCTGACGATACCCTGGGTCACGGTATGGTCAAAGCCGAACGGCGAACCAATCGCCACCACCCACTGGCCGGCTTTCAGGTTCTGGGATTTGCCGAGCTTGAGCACGGGCAGATCCTTGCCTTCGATCTTCAGCAACGCCACGTCGGAACGTGGGTCAGTGCCGACCAGCTTGGCCTTGAGCTCACTGCGATCGGCCAGGCGCACGAGAATCTCATCGGCGTCGGCGATCACGTGGTTGTTGGTCAGGATGTAGCCGTCCGGCGAAATAATGAAGCCTGAGCCCAAAGACTGCGCTTCACGCTGGCGGCCACCACCGGGCGAGCGCGGCTGCGGCATGCCACGCTCGAAGAACTCACGCAACATGGGCGGCAAGCCTTCCAGGTCCGGCATTTGCGGATCCATCACCCGACGCTCCGGCAGCTTCTGCGTGGTACTGATGTTCACGACAGCCGGCGAAGCCTGTTCGACCAATTGAGTGAAGTCCGGCAACTCGACCGCCACCGCGGGAACAGCCTGACCGAGAACCAGTACGGTGGCAAATATGGAGAGATAGGTTTTCAAGCGTGGTATCGACATACGGCTCCCGTTACGACGAGCATGGTTAAGCGATATGGAGCAAAAACACCGGGTAACGATACGCCGGTATTTTTGTTCCGCAAACAGACAAGGCCAGAGCCGAGCGGCTCTGACCTATAGAAAAAAAATCGTATTTTTGCAAATGAAAATGCTGACAGGAAGTTTCGGCATTTCGATCAAGCCTCGGCGTTACCGGCCTCATGCGCAATCGAGCCACCTGAGCAATGTACTACTTCGCTGCCGCGACGTCGGAGCGCATGGACAATGCGATACGTTCCGCCGTGCCGATAGGGATTTCACCCACCACCGTCACCATCATTTCACCTTGTGGCGTGGTGAGACGACGAGATACAGCAGCCGTCGGCCCCAACTGGGTGCGAGTGTCGGTAGCTGTAGCACCGTTCAACGGTTCGAGAAACACCGAAAAGCGAGCCAGGCCATCGTCGTACATCAAGCTGCTGACCTGGACCTTGGTGTCCGGATCCTTTCGCGCAACGCTGCTGGTCAGTTCGAAGCCAGGCGGAAGCCAGTCCGAATGCCAGGCGGTCTTTACCGCGGGGGCTTTATCAGGGTCTTGCGCAACGGCCTTGCACTCGGCGCTGGCCTGCAGATCGCCGTCCGAAGGTTCGGTGATATTCAGGCGGGTAAACTGAAAACGTTCGAGCAACTGGCCCTTGTCATTGAGCAGGAGCGACTTGAGCGGCAAACCGGTTTCCTTGTCCAGATGCAACTCAAAGCCATAGCGATGCTGATCTTTGGGCGTCAGGGCGACGATCACTGCCTGTCGCCCAGCCACGCGCGACTTGCCAATGACGGCAAGGTCATACCAATTCTTGAGTTTTTGCGGATCGAGCGCACGCGCAGTGCCATCAGGCGTATTTCCCAGCCCAGCGATCAAGCTGCCACTGACGCATTGAGTACGTCCATCAATGCGCATGACTTCCTGTGCCGAACCGTCGAGCTGCAGTAGCCGCTCGCGGACTTTGCCATTCTGGACGCGATGCCAGATGCTATGGGTAGAAAAACTACCGTTACGCTCGTAAACGAAAGTACCTTGGAAGCTTTGCTGTTGCTCGGCTTGGCTTAGACGATTAAGCCAGTCTTGAGCCTCACCGGCATGGGCTGGAACAACGCACCAGCCACCGAGCAGAAGCGATAAGAGAGGTATGGCGCGCATGGTCCTCCTTAACGGTTTTCCAGACTCGCTGCACGAGCGTATGGCAGTGCACTTTCAGTCCCTTTCAACGCAGCCTGCTGGGCATGCTGGCGCAGATAGTTGGGCAAGCGCTGATCATGCCAGCCTGGTTGTCCTTGCAGGACACCGTTGGTGCCGGCAGCTTCCGAACCTTCGCTGTAGCCAGCCAGTACCGCAGGGCCTTTGACCTGTGGGGTGGCCAAGCTTGGCTGGTTGGACTGCTGGGCCATCTGTACACCGGCAATCTCATCCTGGTTGTACAAGCGCACACCTGCCAGTACGGCTACGGTCACCGAAGCGGCCACAGCCAGTCGACCCAGGCTACGCCATGGACCACGGGAGGCTTTCGCCGGTACGGCTTCATCAGCCAATGCAGCAGAAACGGCCGCAGCGATGTCCAGACGCGGAAGCAGCAAGTCCTTGTGCATGACAGCCCGGGCGATCTGGTAACGAGCCCAGGTCTCACGGGTTTCAACATCGTCAAAGGCATTCAATACCCGACGCAATTCCAATTCGTCCGCTTCGTTATCCATCACTGCGGACAGCGATTCCTGCAGGGCTTCACGACTCATGGCGTTCCTCTCTTGGCTGTCGCCGCTGTCTCAGTTTTCCTGCAACAACGGTTGCAGGGCTTTATCGATGGCCTCCCGAGCGCGGAAGATCCGGGAGCGCACGGTACCCACCGGACACTGCATGACGCTCGCAATGTCCTCGTAACTCAGACCGTCGAATTCACGTAAAGTTAAAGCCGTACGCAAATCTTCAGGTAATTGCTGGATGGTTCGATGGACAGTGCCTTCGATCTCATCCCGCAGCAACGCTCGCTCCGGTGACTCGAGGTCCTTGAGGCCATGATCGCCATCATAGAACTCGGCATCCTCGGAACTTACATCGCTATCCGGCGGCCGGCGGCCGCGTGAAACCAGATAGTTTTTCGCCGTGTTAATGGCGATGCGGTAAAGCCACGTGTAAAACGCGCTGTCCCCGCGAAAATTACCAAGTGCGCGGTAGGCCTTGTGAAGGCTTCCTGGGCGACATCCTGGGCTTCATGGGTGTCGTGCACAAAACGCACGATCAACCCGAGAATTTTGTGCTGGTATTTCAGCACTAGCAGATCGAAAGCTCGCTTGTCGCCGCGCTGAACGCGTTCGACCAGCTGCTGATCCTCTTCCTGGGTTAGCATGAACACTCCTCGATAAGCTCGAAGGAGGCTTGCATTACTAATTGACCGGGCTTGCAAACATAGACTCGGGCTTTTCGCAAAAGTTCTCCCCCTTCCAAGCAAGTTTCCGGCGTGCTCTGATCCGGCACGCACGAAAAGCGCAGCACGAGATTCCCCGGCTGCGCGAATAATCTGTCGCCGGGCCTGTCGGAGGAGGACTCAAATCGAAGTCCTGCACCAACCCGACGCTGTTCCCTTTTGCAGGCAACCGTCTATTGAACGTAGACGCTTGGCAAAAGTTCCCGCTATTTATAGAGCTTCGAAGCAAACATTGGCCTTGCGTGACGAGATAAACAGCGCTTAATCGACGAAACGGCCGCCTTGTCGTTCATCAGGAAAACCGTCCTGCGACGAAGCGCCTCGCTTTTCCCGCCCCACTGGTTCCATATTGCCATGAACGCCCGGCTATTGTGCCGGTCCCCCCCTCTATATACTAGTGGGCTGCGTGGCTTCCCGACCCGATGTAGCGGATGTCTGGTGCCAACCCCGAAACCGGGTCGCCTTGAGCGGAAAACTTCTAATGAGCCAACAGTTCCAACACGATGTTCTGGTAATCGGCAGCGGTGCCGCCGGATTGAGCCTCGCCCTGACCCTGCCGGAGCACTTGCGCATCGCAGTGCTGAGCAAAGGCGACCTGGCCAACGGCTCGACCTTCTGGGCCCAGGGCGGTGTCGCCGCCGTGCTGGATGACACCGATACCATTGAATCCCACGTCGACGACACCCTTAACGCTGGCGGCGGCCTGTGCCATCCCGACGCGGTGCGGTTCACCGTCGAGCACAGCAAACAGGCCATCCAATGGCTGATCGACCAAGGCGTGCCCTTCACCCGTGACGAGCAATCCGGTACTGAAGATGGCGGGTTTGAGTTCCACCTGACCCGCGAGGGCGGCCACAGCCACCGGAGGATCATCCATGCCGCCGATGCGACCGGCGCGGCCATCTTCAAGACCTTGCTGGCCCAGGCCCGGCAGCGGCCGAATATCGAATTGCTGGAACAGCGAGTCGCGATCGACCTGATCACCGAAAGACGCCTGGGCCTGGACGGCGACCGCTGCCTGGGCGCCTACGTCCTCAACCGAGGCACCGGCGAAGTCGACACCTACGGCGCACGCTTCGTGATCCTGGCCTCCGGCGGCGCGGCGAAAGTCTATCTGTATACCAGCAACCCCGACGGCGCCTGCGGCGACGGCATTGCCATGGCCTGGCGTTCGGGTTGCCGGGTGGCGAACCTGGAATTCAACCAATTTCACCCGACCTGCCTGTATCACCCGCTGGCCAAGAGTTTCCTGGTGACCGAGGCCCTGCGTGGTGAGGGTGCTCACCTGAAGCTCCCCAATGGGGAGCGTTTCATGCAACGCTTCGATCCTCGTGCGGAACTGGCCCCTAGGGACATCGTTGCACGGGCCATCGACCATGAAATGAAGCGCCTGGGCATCGACTGCGTCTACCTGGACATCAGCCATAAACCTGAAGCGTTCATCAAGAGCCATTTCCCGACGGTGTACGAACGCTGCCTCGAGTTTTCCATCGACATTACCAAGCAGCCGATCCCGGTGGTGCCCGCAGCGCATTACACCTGTGGTGGCGTGATGGTCGACCAGCAGGGCCGCACCGACGTGCCAGGCCTGTACGCCATCGGCGAGACCAGTTTCACCGGCCTGCACGGCGCCAACCGCATGGCCAGCAACTCGCTGCTGGAGTGTTTTGTCTACGCACGCTCCGCAGCGGCAGACATCCTTGAGCAATTGACCCAGGTCGCTGTTCCCGCCGCCCTGCCCTCGTGGGACGCCAGCCAGGTCACCGACTCGGATGAAGACGTGATCATTGCGCACAATTGGGATGAATTACGGCGCTTCATGTGGGACTACGTTGGCATCGTACGCACCAACAAGCGCCTGCAACGGGCCCAGCATCGGGTGCGCTTGCTGCTCGATGAGATCGATGAGTTCTACAGCAACTACAAGGTGAGCCGCGACCTGATTGAACTGCGCAACCTGGCGCAAGTGGCCGAACTGATGATTCGCTCAGCCATGGAACGCAAGGAAAGTCGCGGCCTGCACTACACGCTCGACTACCCGAACCTGCTGCCGGAAGCGCTGGACACTATTCTGGTGCCGCCCACCTACGCCGGCTGAACTTGAGCCGCACGCGCAGGCGCCGATGGACATCCGGCGCCAGCGCGTCACGGGGCACGCACAACGAGCGAACCCGTCGCTCACCCTGCAGGCGAAAGCGCAGCACGACGATCAAGGGTAACGCGAGACTGTCGGGCCGCAACTGCACCGCTTGCCAGCCACCACTGGCGCTCCAGAGCTGCCAGCCATCGGCATCACGACGCAAGCCACGAAAGGCTTGGCGATGAGTCAGCAATATAAATCGCGGCAATACCCAGGCGCCGTGGCATATGCAAAGCACGACGCCAACGGCGGCGAACACGGGCGGGACATTCGACAGCAACGACGAACCCAGGGCGAATGCCTGGGCCAGCAGGTAGGCCGCCAGCAACTGCCCGGAGACGTGCCAGCGGCATTCGAAGCAATTACTTGGGCTGGACACGGTCCAGGATCATCCGGACCATGCGTTGCAGCTCCGGGTCTTCGGATTCATTGCGCTCCATGAACCAGCCGAACATATCCTGGTCCTCGCACTCCAGCAGGCGAACGTAGCACGCACGATCCACCTCATTGAGGTGCGGGTAGACCTCCTTCACGAACGGCACCAGCAGCACGTCAAGCTCAAGCATGCCGCGGCGGCTGTGCCAGTAGAGGCGATTCAGTTCAACATCTTCAACCATGGAGCGCTCCTCAAATAGAGCGCAAGTATACAGGCCCGACCGTGGCGGAACAGACGGCTTTGGTCGGGCGCCGCCAATCCTTTGTAAACTACCCATTTCAAGGGCGCCCCCTTATGATGTCCACCAGACTTTTTTACCCTGCGATGACCCATGGCTGATTCCGCTTTTTTCTGCACCCTGTCCCACGAAGGCGTACTCGCGGTCCGCGGCGTGGACGCCGGCAAATTCCTGCAAGGCCAATTGACTTGCAATCTCAACTACCTGAGCGACAGCCGGGCCAGCCTGGGCGCCCGGTGCACCCAGAAAGGCCGGATGCAATCGAGCTTCCGGATCCTGCTCGAAGGTGACGGGGTCTTGATGGCGATGGCCACCGAACTGCTCGAGCCGCAACTAGCGGACTTGAAGAAATACGCTGTATTTTCCAAATCCAAGCTCACCGATGAAAGCGCAGCCTGGGTCCGCTTCGGACTGGAAAACGCCGACACAGCGCTCAGCGACCTGGGCCTGGAGCTGCCGGTCGACACTGACAGCGTGGCTCGCCATGAATCGTTGATCGCCATTCGCGTCTCTCCCGGCCGCGCCGAGCTCTGGGCTCGCGCCGAACAGGCCGATACGCTGCGCACCCGCCTGCGCACGCTGCTGGCCGAAAGCGACCTGAACCAATGGTTGCTGGGCCAGATTCGCGCGGGCATAGGCCAAGTCATGCCGGCCACCCGCGAACTGTTCATTCCGCAAATGCTCAACCTGCAAGCCGTTGGCGGCGTGAGCTTCAAGAAAGGCTGCTACACCGGCCAGGAAATAGTCGCGCGCATGCAGTACCTGGGCAAACTCAAACGCAGACTGTATCGCCTGCAGTTGGAAGCCGATGAACTGCCAGAACCTGGCACCGCCCTTTTCTCTCCCACCCACGGCAGTTCCATCGGCGAGGTCGTCATTGCCGCCCGCACCGAAAGAAATATTGAACTGCTGGCAGTCTTGCAGGCCGAAGCGGCAGAAGATGGAAATCTGCACCTCGGTGCTTTGGAAGGACCCGCGCTACACTTGCTGGACTTGCCTTACGAACTGGACCGCGACCGCGAAATCCAGCGTTGATCGCAACATTTTTCGCAGCACCTAGAGAAACGAAATGAGCGATTTGGCGGATAAGGTCCAGCGGGACTTGGTGGCGGCCATCGATAATGACGACTTGGTCCTGCCGACATTGCCGGAAGTGGCCATGCAGATTCGCCGGGCCGCTGAAGACCCGGAGATCAGCGTCAGCAACCTGAGCAAAGTGATCGGCCGCGACACGGCGCTGTCGGCGCGCCTGATAAAGGTCGTCAACAGCCCGCTGCTGCGAGCTACCCAGGAAGTAACCGACTTACACACGGCCATCACGCGGTTGGGGGTCAACTACAGCAGCAATTTGGCCATCGGCCTGGTCATGGAACAGATATTCCATGCCCGCTCCGAGGTCGTGGAACAAAAGATGCGGGAAGTCTGGCGCAGAAGCTTGGAGATCGCGGGCGTCAGTTACGCGCTGTGCCGCAGCTACACCCATCTCAAGCCTGACCAGGCTGCATTGGGTGGGCTGGTCCACCAGATTGGCGTCCTGCCGATCCTGACGTATGCCGAGGACAACAATGAGTTGCTCTCGGACCCGGTCAGCCTCAACCACGTCATCGAGACGATTCATCCCGTATTGGGGGACAAGCTGCTCAGTGTCTGGGAGTTTCCGGAGAAGCTGGTAAAACTGCCAGGCCAGTATCTGGATTTCAGCCGGGACTCCAGGCAGCTCGATTACGTCGACCTGGTGCAGGTCGCCTCGCTGTATTGCCACAGGGACAGCAATCATCCGCTGAGCAAGATCGACGTGTTTGGAGTGCCCGCGGTCAAGAAGCTGGGCCTGGACCTGGACGACAAGGACCGGTGCGCGGACATCGAAGAGGCGCGGTCGATGTTTTACTGACAAATTTCGCAACCACCACACTTTCATGTGGCGGGGGAGCTTAATCCCGCTCGACTGCGCAGCAGGCGCAAGCTTTTAAGGGCCGCTCGCGACCCAACGGGGATAAATCCCCTCGCCACAGGCCCTCGACTCAGAGTCAGTCTGAGCCAGGGATAAAACTCACCCGCACCTTCAATCCCCCCTCCTGCCCATCATGCAAGGTGATCTGCGCCAAATGCGCCCGGCAGATTTCCCCAACGATCGCCAACCCCAAGCCGGAGCCGGCCACTTGCTGGTTGCGCCGATAGAAGCGCTCGAACACCCGCTCTCGTTCATACAGGGGAATGCCTGGGCCATCATCCTCGACCTCGAGTATCGCCGGTGCGGCGACCCGCAGGATCACATTGCCGCCCGCTGGCGTATGGGCCAGGGCGTTGTCTACCAGATTGCTCAAAAGCTCGTTCAGCAGTGTCGGTTCGCCCCGCAACCAGACAGGCTCCTCGGCTTCCAGGGCCAATGCGACACCCCGCGCATGGGCCAACGGCGCCATGGCCATGCCCAGTTCACGGGCCAGTTGGCTGAGGTCGAGCAACTGCGCGCCGCCCTCGGCAATCGCCCTCGCACCATTTTCCACTCGTGCCAGCGACAGCAGCTGATTCGCCAGATGGGTCAGGCGGTCGGTGCCCTGGGCCGCGCTTTCCAGGGTTTCGCGCCACGTTGGCGGCTCGCTGGCGCGCAAGCCCAACTCCAGGCGCGCCTTGAGTGCGGCCAAAGGGGTTCGCAACTCATGGGCGGCATCGGCAATGAACTGCGCCTGACGTTCGAACTGGCCGCGCAGGCGCTCGGTGAAATGATTCAGGGCTCTGACCAGCGGCCACAGCTCATGCTGGACCTCTATCAGCGGCAAAGGTCGCAAGTCGTCCGGCTGACGCTCTTCCACTGCCGTGCGCAAGCGTTCCAACGGACGCAGCGCGGCACTGACGGCGAACCACACCAACAGCAGCGCACCCACGGCGAGCATGCCCAACCGCAACAGCGTATCGGCCATCAGGCTCCGGGCCATGCTGACCCGCGCCTCTTCGGTTTCCGCCACGCGAATTTCCGCCATGCCATTCATCTCCGGCTCGCTCACGGCCTTGAGCAGGCTCACCACTCGCACATTCTGGCCTTCATATCGAGCGTTGTAGAAACGTGCCAGCGCGGGATAGTCATCGGTGCGCGGCGTACCGGGCGGCGGACCGGGAAGATTCTCGTAACCTGAAATCAGCTTCTGGTGGATGTCGTTGACCTGGTAGTAGATCCGTCCGGCGCTGTCATAGGCGAAAGTATCCAAGGCCACGTAAGGCACATCGGCGCTGAGCGTGCCGTCTCGCTGCGAAAGGCCGGCGGCAATGGTCCGGGCCGAAGCCAGCAATGTGCGGTCGTAGGCGGTATCGGCTGCTTCACGACCGTTCCAATAGGCGCTCAGGCCGCTTGCGAGCATCAGCACCACCAACAGCGATGCCAGGTTGCGCAGCAGCCGCCAACGCAGGCTGTCGGGCTTATGCATCGCGGGTTTCCAACAAGTAACCCAACCCCCGGAACGTCACGATTGCCACCGCATGGCCGTCGAGTTTCTTGCGCAAACGGTGCACGTAGATTTCGATGGCATCGGGGCTAGCCTCTTCATCCAGGCCGAACACTTGGGCCGCCAACTGCTCCTTGCTCATCACCCGACCAGGCCGGGCGATCAACGCCTCCAGCACGGCCTGCTCGCGGGACGTCAGTGTCATGAGTTCGTCGTCGAGGGTGAAGCGACGGGTGTCGAGGTCGTAGACCAGTCCTCCGCAGCGCTGCTGGCGCTCGCCACCCAGCACGCTACGGCGCAGCAACGCCTTGACCCGGGCTTCGAGCTCGGTGAGTTCGAAAGGCTTGGCCAGGTAATCGTCGGCGCCGAGGTTCAGCCCGTGGACGCGGTCCTTGACATCGCTGCGAGCGGTCAGCATCAGCACCGGCAAGGTCTTGCCCCGCGCTCGCAAGCGCGCCAGCACCTCGAATCCGTCCATGCGCGGCAACCCCACATCAAGGACCGCCACCGCGTATTCCTCGCTGCTCAACGCCAGGTCGGCGGCCACCCCATCGTGTAGCACGTCCACCGTCAAGCCCGTGCTCTTGAGGGCCTGGGCGACACTTTCAGCGAGCTGCAGATGGTCTTCGACGAGCAGGACACGCATGGGTTTTTCCTCGATTCAGGGGATGGCCAGCGCCATTCTTTGGCGCGGAGTTTACAGCCGCATCCGCCACTGTGAAGGCAAAAAACATTCTGAAAGCTTTTGAAAGGTTAGCGAAAGGTTCGGCCGTTAGAGTCCTGACACGGACAGTTACGACTGCCGGTCGCGACACACCTCGCGAGCGAAAAACGCCTCGAAGCGTTTTCACCAATAAAAACAATAAAGCGGAGTATTCACCATGCTGTCCATGCAGCCCAAGGCGTCAACGCCCATCCGTCTTTCCAGACTCAACCAGACTACCCTTGCCTGTGCCGCTGCCCGCGCCGATTTCAATCGACGTCTCGGTGCACTCGCGCAGCGCGATCTGCCGCGCCTTTGATCGTCGCTGGTCAGCTACAGCGCCAACGCCTGGCAATGCCTCATTCGCAACACACAACAACAACTCCTGTGGAGACAAAAATGAACCTATCACTGCGTAAAGTAGCCCTGGCCGCCGGATGCCTGATGTTCGCCGGGCAGTTGCTCGCGGCTGATCCATCCAAAGAGCCCAAGCGCCCCGAGTGCATCGCCCCAGCCTCCCCCGGCGGTGGTTTCGACCTGACGTGCAAGCTGGTCCAAAGCGCGCTGCTCAACGAAAAACTACTGACCAAACCGATGCGCGTCACCTACATGCCCGGCGGTGTCGGCGCGGTGGCCTACAACGCGGTGGTTGCACAGCGCCCGGCCGATGCCGGCACACTGGTGGCCTGGTCCAGCGGCTCGTTGCTGAACCTGGCACAAGGCAAGTTCGGTCGCTTCGATGAAAGCGCAGTACGCTGGCTCGCTGCCGTGGGCACCAGCTATGGCGCCATCGCAGTGAAAAGCGACTCGCCCTACAAGACCCTCGATGACTTGGTCCAGGCGCTGAAGAAAGATCCCGGTTCCGTGGTGATCGGCTCCGGCGGCACCGTCGGCAGCCAGGACTGGATGCAGACTGCCTTGATTGCCAAGGCCGCCGGCATCAACCCTCGCGAACTGCGTTATGTGGCCCTCGAAGGCGGCGGCGAAATTGCCACTGCGCTGCTCGGTGGTCACATCCAAGTGGGCAGTACCGACATCTCCGACTCCATGCCGCACATCCAGAGTGGCGACATGCGTCTGTTGGCGGTGTTCTCCGATAAACGCCTGGACGAGCCGGAAATGAAAGACATTCCGACCGCCAAGGAACAAGGCTACGACATCGTCTGGCCGGTGGTTCGTGGCTTCTACCTCGGGCCGAAGGTCAGCGATGAAGACTACGCCTGGTGGAAAAATGCCTTCGACAAACTGCTGGCTTCCGACGAGTTCGCCAAGCTGCGTGACCAGCGCGAGTTGTTCCCGTTCGCCATGACCGGCCCGGAACTGGACACCTACGTGAAGAAGCAAGTGGCTGATTACAAGGTGCTGGCCAAAGAGTTCGGCCTGATCCAGTAACCGTCTCTGTTCTCGCGGCGGCGCTGGTTTTGTCGGCGCCGCCCAGGAGTTAGTCATGCTCACCATCCAACGTATTTTTGCCGCGGTGCTACTGCTGGTCTGTATCGGCCTGGCACTGATGGCTTGGCCCTATCAGGCCGCCTTTTCCTACGAACCGGTCGGTCCGCGCGCGTTCCCCTTGCTGTTGCTGGCGCTGATGGGGCTGGCGCTGCTGTACATGCTGTTTCGCCCTACGCCGGTCGTGCACAGCGAGGACGACCCGCAACTGGACCGTGAAACCCTGCAGAAGATTGGCATCTGCGTGGCACTGCTGCTGGTATTCGCCGGGACCTTCGAACCCCTGGGCTTCATCGTCGCGAGCATCCTGGTCGGTGTGCCGATGGCGCGCCTGTATGGCGGTCGCTGGGTTCCGAGCGCGGTGATCATCAGCCTGATGGCCATCGGTCTTTATCTGTTGTTCGACAAGCTGATGGACGTGCCGCTGCCCCTGGGCCTGCTCGACGTCCTGGAGAATTGATATGGATACCCTGAATTATCTAGGCCAGGGTTTTGGCGTTGCGCTGACGCCGTACAACCTCGTCACCGCGTTGAGCGGCACGCTGATCGGAACTGTGGTCGGCCTGCTGCCGGGCCTGGGCCCGATCAACGGCGTGGCGCTGCTGATCCCGATTGCCTTCGCACTGGGACTGCCGCCGGAGTCGGCGCTGATCCTGCTGGCGGCGGTGTACCTGGGTTGCGAATACGGCGGACGCATCAGCTCGATCCTGCTGAACATCCCCGGCGAAGCCTCCACGGTGATGACCACCCTCGACGGCTATCCGATGGCTCGTCAAGGCCTGGCCGGGGTGGCGTTGTCGCTGTCGGCGTGGAGTTCGTTCATCGGCGCGTTCATCGCCACCTGCGGCATGGTGCTGTTTGCCCCGCTGCTAGCCAAATGGGCAATTGCATTCGGGCCGGCGGAATACTTCGTCCTGATGGTGTTCGCCATTGTCTGCCTCGGCGGCATGGCCGGTGATCGACCGCTCAAGACGTTCATTGCAGCGCTGATCGGCCTGTTCCTGTCTTGTGTCGGCATCGATGCCAACAGCGGCGTCTACCGCTTCACCGGTGACAACATCCATTTGACCGACGGTATCCAATTCGTCGTGCTGGTGCTGGGCCTGTTCTCCATCAGCGAAATCCTGTTGCTGCTGGAAAAAACCCATCGCGGCCAGGAAGCGGTGGAGGCCACCGGGCGAATGATGTTCAACTTCAAGGAAGCGGCCTCGGTCTTCTGGGTGAACATCCGTTGCGGCGTGCTCGGTTTCATCATGGGCGTATTGCCTGGCGCGGGCGCGACCCTGGCCAGTGCCGTGGCCTACATGACTGAAAAACGCATCGCCGGAACCAGTGGCACGTTCGGCCAAGGCGACAAGCGCGGCCTCGCGGCACCGGAAACCGCCATCGGCGGCGCAGCCTGCGGCGCACTCGTGCCGATGCTGACCCTCGGTGTTCCCGGCTCGGGTACCACGGCGGTGATGATCGGCGCGCTGTCGCTGTACAACATCACGCCCGGCCCGCTGCTGTTCCAGCAACAACCGGACATCGTCTGGGGCCTGATCGCGTCGTTGTTCGTCGCCAACATCATGCTGGTGATCCTCAACATCCCGATGATCCGTATCTTCACACGCATCCTGGCCGTGCCGAACTGGGCGCTGGTGCCGGTCATCGCGATCATCACCGGGATCGGTGTCTACGCGGTGCACGCCACCACGTTCGATCTGTTCCTGATGATCGGTATCGGCATCTTCGGCTACATCCTGCGCAAGTTTGATTTCCCGCTGTCGCCCGTCCTGCTGGGGTTCATCCTTGGTGGCCTGATGGAGCAGAACCTGCGCCGTGCGCTGTCGATCTCCAACGGTGCGCTGGAAATCCTCTGGTCGAGTCCGATCACCTTCGGTTGCTGGATCCTGACGGCGATCATGTTGTTCTTGCCACTGCTGCGCATCTGGCGTCGTCGCAGCGCCCAGCGTCGTGCCCTGGCCAATGTCTGAGGCGCCAACCTTCAGACAATGGTGGGGAACACCGCTGGTCGGTCTGGCCGGCGGTTATCTGGCCAGCCTGATCGGCTGGCCGTTGCCCTGGATGGTCGGCTCGCTGTTGGCGATCATCCTGGTGCGCTGCCTGACTCCCTGGCAACTGATGGAAATCCCCGGCGGCCGCAAATGCGGCCAATGGGTGGTGGGCATTGGTATCGGCCTACACTTTACGCCGGTGGTGATGGAACAAGTCCTGAGCCACTTCGGCCTGATCTTCTTCGGCGCGCTGATCACCAGCGTGTCCAGCGTGGTGAGCGTGTGGCTGATGCGCCGCACCGGCGAAGACCGCGCCACCGCATTCTTCTCGAGCATGCCTGGCGGTTCCGGCGAAATGGTCAACCTCGGCGCTCGCAACGGCGCGGACCTCAGCCGTGTCGCAGCGGGTCAGAGCCTGCGGGTGCTGGTGGTGGTGCTGTGCGTGCCGGCCGCTTTCAAGTATCTGCTGGGCGAAGGCACTCCGCTCCACCACGCCGCTACAGTGGATTGGTTGTGGCTGGCGATTCTGTTCCCGGCGGGCGCCCTGCTCGCCTGGATCTGGGAACGCTTGCGCCAACCCAACCCCTGGCTGTTCGGGCCGCTGCTGGTCAGCGCAGCGGTGAGCATCGGTTGGGATTTGCACATCGGCCTGCCCGAGGGTGGCAGCCAGATCGGCCAATGGCTGATCGGCAGCGGCCTGGGCTGTCATTTCAACCGACAGTTCTTCCGCCGGGCACCGTCGTTCATGGGTCGCACCTTGATCGGCACGGTGTTGACGATGCTCATCGCCACCCTCGCAGCCCTCGGACTGAGCACCCTGACCCATCTGGACTTGCGGTCGCTGACGCTCGGCATGATGCCCGGCGGCATCGCGGAGATGAGCCTGACGGCGGAAACGCTACAGTTGTCGGTGCCGTTGGTAACAGCATTGCAAGTCATGCGGCTGTTGTTCGTGCTGTTTCTGGCGGAGCCATTATTTAGGTATTGGACTCGCAAGCCCGATTCGGTCTGATCGTCCGACGGGCTTTTTCCGCCTGCCACTCAGACCGGCGGCAATCGCCAGTCGATCGGCTTCTCACCATTTTGTTCGAGAAACTTGTTGGTCCGGCTGAAATGCCCGCAGCCGATGAAGCCTCGATGGGCCGACAGCGGTGACGGGTGGACCGAGGTCAATACCAGGTGTTTGGTCGCATCGATCAGCTTCTGCTTGCTCTGCGCATGAGCGCCCCACAGCAGGAACACCGAGTGAGGCTGGTGCTCGCTGACCACCTCGATGACCTTATCGGTAAAGTGCTGCCAGCCTTTTTTGGCGTGGGCATTGGCGTTGGCGCGTTCCACGGTCAGGGTAGTGTTGAGTAGCAACACGCCTTGGTCAGCCCAATGCTGCAAATAGCCATGGTTGGGAATGTCGATGTTCAGGTCGCGCTTCAATTCCTTGTAGATGTTTACCAGCGACGGCGGTGTCGGCACGCCCGGCTGTACTGAAAAGCATAGGCCGTGGGCCTGGCCCGGACCGTGATACGGATCCTGGCCCAGTATCACCACCTTGACCTCGTCCAGCGGCGTGGAATTGAGCGCATTGAAGATCAGCGGGGCCGGTGGATAAATCTCCTTGCCCGCCGCATATTCCCCGCGCAGGAACTCGCGCAACTCGGTCATGTAGGGCTGGTCGAACTCGGCACGCAGTGCCTGCTTCCAGCTCGGTTCGAGTTTGATACGATCGTCGGCAGTCATGGTTGCACTCGAAAAAAACAATGGGCGCACCCTAGGAAAGCCTACAGGGCTTGTCAATTGATCTGACGCTGGTCCGGCACTTTCCCACACAGCGGTCATACTGATCATTCAATTTTCTGATCGAGGTCACGATGAATCTGCACTTCGAAGAACTCACCGGCATCAACGGAGCGCGTCTGGGCATCGCCACCCTGGACGCCGAGAAATCCTTGAACGCCCTGTCCCTGCCCATGATCAACGCCTTGCGTGATCGCCTCGACGCCTGGGCCAGGGAGCCGCAGGTGGTCTGTGTATTGCTGCGCGGCAACGGCGCCAAGGCCTTCTGCGCCGGCGGCGAGGTCCGTAGCCTGGTGGAAGCCTGCCGCGCCCAACCCGGCGAAGTGCCGCCCCTGGCTGCGCAGTTTTTCGCGGCGGAATACCGGCTGGATTTCAATCTGCACACCTACCCCAAGCCCTTGTTGTGCTGGGGTCATGGCTATGTGCTTGGCGGCGGCATGGGTCTGCTGCAAGGCGCCAGTACGCGGATCGTCACGCCAAGCAGTCGCCTGGCCATGCCGGAAATCAGCATCGGCTTATATCCAGATGTAGGCGCCAGCTGGTTCCTGTCGCGCCTGCCCGGCAAGCTTGGCCTGTTTCTCGGCCTGACCGGCGCCCACATGAACGCCCGGGATGCGATTGACTTGGGCCTGGCCGACCGCTTTCTGCTTGATGAGCAACAGGACGATTTGATCGAGGGTCTTCTGCAGCTCAACTGGCAGGAGCAAACCGAGATGCAGCTCAACAGCCTGCTCAAGGCGCTGGAGCAGGAAGCCGTCGGCCAGTTACCGGATGCGCAATGGTTGCCGCGCCGGCAGAAAATCGACGAATGGCTGGACGTCAGTGATGTGCGCTGCGCCTGGAAAGCCCTCAGCTTGCTGCTGGACCATCCGGATCCGCTGATCGCCCGGGCGGCCAAGACCATGACCGAAGGCTCGCCGCTGACGGCGCACCTGGTCTGGGAGCAGATCAGCCGCGCGCGCCATCTGTCGTTGGCTGGAGTGTTCCGCATGGAATACACCCTGAGCCTGAACTGCTGCCGTCATCCGGAATTCAGCGAAGGCGTACGGGCGCGGTTGATCGACAAGGATCACAAACCCCGCTGGCACTGGCCTGACATCAACCATGTGCCCGAAGCGGCAGTAGAGGCGCATTTCCACAAGGCATGGGAGGGGCGCCATCCATTGGCGGATTTATCCAACGAGTAAACGGCCGACCCGCAGCACACCCATCACTTCGCCTGATAGATGATCCCAGGGCTGCACTGAACCATCTGGTAATGATCCGGCAAGCCGTTCAATGCCTCGGACGCGCCAAGGAACAGATAGCCGCCCGGCTTCAGGGTGCTGTGGATACGCAGCAGGATGTCCTTCTTCACTTCAGCGGAGAAATAGATCAACACGTTGCGGCAGAACACGATGTCGAACTTGCCCAGGCTGGCGTAGCTGTCGAGCAGGTTGAACGAGCGGAACTCCACTCGGCTCTTGATGGGCGCCTTGACCACCCATTTGCCTGGCCCTTTCGGGTCGAAGTAACGTTGCAAGCGATCAGGCGACAGGCCACGGCCAATGGCCAGGCTGTCGTACTCGCCGGTCTTGCAATTGTTGAGCATAGTCCCCGACAGATCGGTGGCGACGATTTGTACGCCCATTTTCAACTGGCCGAGGTTCGTCCTTTCGAACTCGTCGATGGACATCGACAGCGAATAAGGCTCCTGCCCCGACGAACAGGCCGCCGACCAGATACGCAAGCGTTGGCCCGGGCTGGCCTTGATGGCCGCCGGCAAAACCCTGTTCTTCAATACTTCGAAGGGATAGGTATCACGAAACCACAGGGTTTCGTTGGTGGTCATGGCGTCCACCACCATCTCGCGCAAACCGCTGCGCGGCTGGGTCTGGATACGCTGGACCAGTTCGCCCAATGATTTGATGCCCTGCTGTTCCATCAATTTATTGAGACGGCTAGACACCAGGTATTGCTTGTTTTCACCAAGCAAGATGCCACAGGCTTTTTCCAGGAAGACCCGGAACTGTTCGAAATCCAAATTACCCGTAGACAAAATACCGCCTCTTTTCACTGTATTGACTTGCCGGGCGCACAACGCGCCCGACCTTTTAACCTGCTGACTTGATGCGTTCGACCACCCGGGAAGCCAGGTCATCGGGTCGGAACTTGGCCAGGAAATCATCGGCACCGACCTTCTTGACCATCGCCTGGTTGAACACCCCGGACAATGAAGTATGCAAGATGATGTGCAGCTTTTGCATACGCGGGTCGCTGCGGATCTCCGATGTCAGCGTGTACCCGTCCATCTCCGGCATCTCGATATCGGAGATCATCATCAGGAATTCTTCTTCCGGTTTCTTGCCTTCCTCGACCAGCTTGCGCAGGTAATCCAGCGCTTGCCGTCCGTCGTTCAGGGCGACCACTTCGACGCCGATCGTTTGTAGACAACGGGTGACCTGCTTGCGTGCCACCGATGAATCGTCGACGGTCAGCACACGCAGCGAAATCGCCTTGTGCTGGGTCTCTGCATCCACTACACCGACCGAAATCGCCTCTGGGGTCGGCGCCACTTCGGCGAGGATCTTCTCCACGTCGATGATTTCCACCAGCTGGTTGTCGACTCGCGTCACCGCCGTCAGGTAGTGGTCGCGGCCAGTGCCCTTGGGTGGCGGGTGGATCTCCTCCCAGTTCATGTTGACGATGCGCTCCACCGATCGCACCAGAAACCCTTGGGTCTTGGTGTTGTACTCGGTGATGATCACGAATGGGTTGCTCTGGTCCAGCAGCCGGCCGGAACCGGTTGCCATTGCCAGATCGAGAATCGGGATGGTCGCTCCCCGGATATTCGCCACACCGCACACGACGGGACTGGACTTCGGCATCAACGTCAGCTTAGGGCATTGCAGCACTTCGCGGACCTTGAATACGTTGATCCCATACAGTTGTTGGCCATCGAGACGGAACAACAACAGCTCCAGGCGATTCTGACCGACCAGCTGTGTGCGCTGGTTTACCGAATCCATCACTCCCGCCATGCCCTGACTCCTACCTAACGCTAATGTGTCCGACGCGCATTCATCACTAAACGGCACGGGGCTTGCTATTGAACCGGCATGAACGCACAAACGACATTTTCTCGACGCCTGACCACTCACTGCCGCCACTGGCTCGGTGCGTTGCTGGCTGCCTGCCTGCTCGCTTCGGGCGGTCCTGCCCTCGGTGCTGCTGCGGTAACCTTGCCTGATCTCCTTATCGGCGTCACTCAGGGCTTTCTTGAGTTCACCGTAGAAGACTATCTGGCAACCACTCAAACCGAAGGTCGTTACGAGATCGAAGTCAACCAGCTCGACCCGCGCATGCGGATGCCGATGTGCGACAAGGAATTGACTGCCTCGCTGGAGAGCCCAGCCAGGCCCCTGGGCCGCGTCACAGTGAAGGTTCGTTGTGACAGTGCCGCGCCCTGGACGGTGTTCGTGCCCGCTCAAGTGCGCCTGTTTCGGGAGATTGTCACCACCACTCGCCCGCTCAAGCGTGCCGGGATTGTCGAGCCTCAGGATGTGGTGCTGCGTGAACGTGATGTCAGCCAGATTACCCAGGGTTTCCTGACCTCCGTCGATCAGGCCATCGGGCAGAAACTTGTCCGACCAATGGTCGCTGATCAGGTCGTTACCCTCGTGCACCTGGAACAAGCCGAAGTGGTCCGCAAGGGCGATCAGGTCGTGATCACCGCGCGCAGCGGCACCCTGGCCGTGCGGATGCCCGGCGAAGCCCTGTCCAACGGCGGCATGCGTGAACAGATTCGAGTGAAAAACCTCAACTCCCAGCGGGTCATCAAGGCGCAAGTGACCGCGCCGGGCCAAGTGGAAGTGGCTATGTAAGGAGGGTGACAGGCTGGCGCTTGACCTCGGTGTTCCCTAGACTGTGCCTACGCAAAGGCAAGCGCAGATGTGCGCACGTTCATTTGATAAATGAGCCTAAAGTTTATTTGGGAATGGCCGAAAACATGGCAAGCGTCCAAATACCCAGAGGTTTTTTACCATGGTCATCGATTTCAACCGTCTAAACAGCTCTTCGCCCACGACAGGCACCACCCGTACCAGCGCCAGCAAGGAAACCGTCGAAACCGACAAATCCAAGCCAGCCGAAAAAGCTTCTACTGTCAGCAACGGGGAGTCGGTACACCTCAGCAATGAGGCTCAGCAGTTGCAAAAGGTCACGGATAAGCTGCGCGATCAACCTGTCGTCGACAACGCCCGCGTGGCGCAGTTGAAAGCAGCAATCGCCGATGGCAGCTACCAAGTCGACAGCAACCGTGTAGCCAGCAAACTGCTCAATTTCGAAGCCCAGCGCTAGGCCGCCGCCTGCGCCAGGCTTTTGGACGCTTAAGACCCAAGGCCAGCCATGCACGACACTCATTTATTGCAACTGATCAACGACGACTTCGCTCCAGCGCAACAATTGCTGGAGCTGCTGCAGACCGAATCCCTGGCACTGCACGGTCGCGACATGCCCCTGCTGGAAAATATTCTGGCGCAGAAACAGGCATTGATCATTTTGCTCGATCAGCATGGCCGCAAGCGCAGCGAGATTCTCGCCAGCCTCAACCTGCCCGCCGACAATAGCGGCCTTGAGCAGTTGGCGAGTCAATCATCGATTGGCGATCAGCTGTTATCCCAGAGCGCAGCGCTCACTGACTTGCTCAGCCAGTGCCAGGCCGCCAACGCTCGAATCGGTCAATCCATCCAGATGCAGCAGGCCGCTACGGCCAACCAGTTGCGCATCCTCAATGGTGGCGAAATCCCTACGCTTTATGACGCTCGCGGTTCGACCGCAAAACTGGTCAAGCACCGCCCGCTCAGCCAGGCATGAAGGGAACGATGCCTGCGCACTATCAACGCGCGCTACATGCTGGCAAAATGCTGGCTCTTTGTAGTCGTATTTTGCCTGGAGATTGACCCACCGTGTTCAATGCCTCAAACGCGGATGATGCTCCGCAGCCACCGAAGGTCCTCAGCACCCCTCTGGAAATCTCCGGCAACCTGCGGATGCTGCAAGACAGCCATGACCCGTTGATCATCACCTTCCATGAGCGCAGCCAGCGTTTCCAGAGCTATCTGGTGGATGTCGACCGCGAAAGCAATACCCTGGCCCTGGATGAAATGATCCCCCGTGACGGCGAGCGTTTCCTGCTGGCGGGCGAGCCGTTTCGAGTCGAGGGTTTCCATGATGGCGTGCGCATCGCGTGGGAAGGCAACGGTGTGCTGACCATCCAGGAGTCCAAAGACGGACGCTGCTATCGCGGCGCCCTGCCTGATGAAGTGGTTTATCACCAACGTCGCAATGCCTTCCGCGCCGCCCTGAAACTGGCGCAGCTGGTGAACGTGGAGTTGGGGGGCGACAAGCTGAAGTCTCCGGTGAACGGCAAGTTGCTGGATATCTCCGCGACCGGCTGCAAGCTACGCTTCGATGGCGACATCACCGAACGGCTGCAACTGGGTCAAGTCTACGAGCGTTTTATCGCCGCCTTGCCTTTCGGCAACATGACCGCGCCGGTGGAACTGCGCTATCTGCATTTTGAAGAGCGGATCAATACCACTTTTGCCGGTGTTCGCTTTCACAATATCAGCGGCTTGGTACAGCGTCAGGTCGAGCGTTTCGTGTATCAATTGCAGCGTGAAGCCCGTCGGTTCGATAAAGACGATTTCTGATTTTCGCACGCATGAAAAAACGGGCAATCCTCACGAGGGATTGCCCGTTTTTTATGCCAGGCTCAAGGCCTTGCCCGAGTGAAATCGGAGGGTGGAGGTTCATCGTCGGCCCCTTCGATGACCGGCTCCAATTCCGGCTCGGGCTCGACGTCCGGATTGGGTGACGTCTGCATCTGCTCCTGCACAACCTGCTCGTCGACCCGCGGATCGAGGCACGCCACCAAGGGTGAACTGGTCATGTTGTCCGGCATGGCCACATGGTGCAGCGGCGCATCGTCGACCTGATGCAGATTGGTTACCGCTTTCGGCCGGATCCGCCACACCAGGATCAACGCAAACAAGGCGAAAAAGCCGTAGAGCATCTGGCTGCCATACAACTTCATCAGCACCCCGGCCACCAGCGGGCCAATACTGGCGCCAACGCCGTAGGTCACCAGCAACATGGCCGTCAGCGACACCCGACGATCACCTTCGACATGGTCGTTGGAGAACGCCACCGCTAATGGATACAGGCAAAACTGCACCAGGGAACAGAAGAACCCCGCCACGAACAACACTTCCAGCGGCACCTTCGGCAGGATCGCCAACGGCAGCGCGCACACCACAAGGATCAACGCGAAGCAGCGGATCAACAGCGCCCTGTCGTAACGATCCGATAGCCAGCCCAGCGGCCATTGCACCAGCAGCCCGGCAAAAATGCAGCTACCCATGAACAGACCGACCTGTTCTGTGCTCAAGCCCTGCTGAGAAGCGTACAGCGGCGCCAGGCCGTAGAAGGAGCCGACGATCAGCCCGGAGCCCAGGACCGTGGTCAACGATTGCGGCACGCGCTTGATAAAGAAACGCGGCTCCATCGGCGCCGGATGCAAGGGTGCCGGGTGAATCCGCTGGGTCAGCGCCACCGGCACCAGGCACAGGGCGAAGCACAAGGCCACCAGCATCAGCAGTTCCAACCCAAGGGCCGGGTGCATGACCAGAATCAATTGCCCCAGCACCAGCCCCAGGTACGAGGCGATCATGTAGCCGCTGAACACCACCCCGCGCTGCTTGGCCTCGGCCTGCTCGTTGAGCCAACTCTCGATGACCATGTACTGGCACATCATGCCCAGGCCAACAATCATCCGCAGCACGATCCAGGCCGGCAGCCAATTTATCAGGCCGTGGCCCAATACCGCCGCGCCGACGATTCCGGCGCAGGCCGAATAGGCGCGAATATGCCCGACGCGGGCAATCAGTCGGTGACCGATCTTGCCGCCCAGCACCAGGCCGAAATAGTTGGCGGCCATCAGCGCACCGACCCATAGGCTGTCGACGTGGTCGGCGGCCAGGCGCAAGGCCAGGTAAGTACTCAGGAGGCCCGAGCCGATGAGCATCATCAGCGAGGAAAAATAAAGCGCTCGAAAAGGTTTCCAGATTTGGCGCATCGGCGTTCCGAGCGGCTCCTTGAGGTGAGTGAGGGCTATCTATTGAAGGTAGCCCGAATGCAACGGTTCGTTATGCCTGGGCCGCTAGGACACGCCGCTCCCAGGGAGTGATTTCGTCAAAGAAGCTGGTCAGTTCCATGGTCTTCGAAGCGATGTAACCTTCGATGAACTCGGCACCGAACAGTTCCTTCGCCAACTGGCTACGCTTGAGACGTTCGAGGGCCGCGTGCAAGGTACACGGCAGGGACAAATTATCCGGCACCTCGAATTCGCCTTGGATCACAGCGCTCGGCTCAAGTTGGTTTTCGATGCCATGGAGGCCCGCCGCCAAGCTCGCGGCAATCGCCAGGTAAGGGTTGGCGTCGGCACCCGGCAAGCGGTTCTCGACCCGTCGGGCCTGCGGCGCACTGGCGGGGATGCGCAACCCGGCGGAACGATTGTCATGGGACCAGCACGCGTTGTTTGGCGAGGCGAATGGATGGCACAACCGATGGTAGGAGTTCACGTTCGGTGCGAACAGCGCGGTGAAATCCGCCATGCCGGCCTGCTGCCCGCCAATGAAGTGCCGGAAAGCTGCCGTCGGCTCGCCCGCCTCGTCGCTGAACACATTACGACCGCTGCCCAGTTCGACCACGCTCTGATGGATATGCATCGAGCTGCCCGGCGTATGGGCCAGGGGCTTGGCCATGCAGACCACGGTCAGGCCGTGCTTGAGGGCGACTTCCTTGAGCAGGTGCTTGAACAGGAACGTCTGGTCGGCGAGCAACAACGGATCGCCATGGAGCAGATTGATCTCGAACTGGCTCACGCCCATTTCATGCATGAAGGTATCGCGGGGCAATCCCAGCGCCGCCATGCATGCGTAGACTTCGTTGAAAAACGGGCGCAAGCCGTTGTTGGAACTCACGCTGAACGCGGACTGGCCGTCTTCGCGGCGGCCATCGAGCCCCACCGGCGGCAGGAATGGCTGGGTGGGGTCCGGGTTGGGTGCGAACACGAAAAATTCCAACTCGGTAGCCACCACCGGCGCCAAGCCGCGGGCGGCATACCGGGCGATCACCGCTTTGAGCTGGCCACGTGTGGAGAGTCGCGAGCTTTCGCCGGTCAGCTCATCGGCGTCGCAAATAGCCAAGGCACGCGGCGACTGGCTCCACGGCAGGCGATGGACCTGCTCTGGATCAGCGACCAGCGCCAGGTCGCCATCGTCGCTACCGTAAAAACGCGACGGCGGATAACCGCCCATGATGCATTGCAGCAGCACGCCTCGCGCCATCTGCAACCGCCGGCCCTCCAAAAAGCCCTCGGCGGTCATTACCTTGCCCCTGGGCACGCCATTCAAATCCGGCGTGACACATTCAATCTCATCAATGCCGGTCAGTCGCTGCGCGAGTGAACGCTGGCCATCGGTCGTCATGACGCAATCCTTGTTATGTGCGAGCCGCGAACGGCAACCCGTACAAAATAGGCTCCAGCTGTTCGGAATATCAAGCGCCTGAAAACAATAAACACCGGCGCTTAGAGACGATGCGCATCGCCGGCGCTATTGGCGCAACGGGCTCAAGGCAAGTAAAGCCTGAACACTCCGCCACCCAGCACACCGCCATTGGCAATTTCGGTACGCCCGCTCAAACCGCCACGCTGATGCAGCCCGGCAATTCTCGCCGCGAAATACAGGCCCAGCCCGGTGCTGCCACTGCTGTGGTTGATGCCCTGGACGTATTCGGCCTGACGCTCGATCATTTCGGGCGGATAACCTTCACCGTCGTCATTGATGGTCAGGACTAGTTGCCCGGCCTCATCGCTCACGCTGATCAACACGGTCTGCCGAGCGTGGCGAATGGCGTTGTTGATCATGTTATCGAGCACCGAAGCAATCAACTCGCGATCGAAGAAACCCAGCGGGCTCAGCGGATCGACTTCATAAGTGGCCATGATCCCGCGACTGCGGAACACGTCCTGATGGCCGGCCAGTTGCGCTTCGATGAAATCATCCAGCTCGTGATAGGCCGGATGCAGCGGCAACTGATTGACGCCGAGTTTGTACAACCCCAGCAGTTGCACCAGCAAGCCATTGAGATGGGCGAATTCGAACTCCATCACGCCCTGCTCCGACGTCTGCCGATCAGGTTCCGGCAAACGCTCGAGCCATTGCGTATGAGCCTGCATGAGCAAGGTCAGGGAGTTTTTCATGTCGTGCACGGTAGACGCGATCACCGTGGAAAAATCGAGCGCCTGTTCGCTGTCATTCATCGCCAAATGCCTTGCTTCGCAGTTTCTGATAACGCGCATGACGCGCATCGGTGTCGGGCATCATGCCCACCAGTTTCAGGCAGGCGCGGCATTCCTGCAGCAGCTCCGATTCCACGCTGGTATCGGTGCCGTGCAACAACGACTGCGCCATGTTCAGGGCAATACTGATGTTTTTGGGCTGCATCTTCAGGGCACGACGGAACAGCTCTCGCGCCTCAGGCAACGCGCCGGTCTTGTAGACGCGCACACCTTCGCGGTTCAGCTCGGCGGCGGCGTTGCCCTGGTTGAGGATGTTGGGGTCATCGGTGAGCTTGGCGATACCCTGCATCACGGCTGGGTCATCGCCATAAATTTCCGCGCAGTTCTTGAGCATCGACTCGCCGGCGCTGGTCTGCCCAAGCATCTGCAACTGCTTGGCAACCAGCAAAGCGGCTTCGGCGCTCATGAACTGTTCCATGCCGTCGAGACGCTGCAAGGCCTGCTCGGTCAGCTTCTCGGCGGTTTCGGCATCGTTGAGCAGCAGACTCGTGGCCTTCATCAAGCGGGCCCGAACCTGTAACCCCGGATCGCTGGGATTATCCTTCGCCACGGCGCTGAGCGTCGTGTTGATTTCCAGCCGGGTACGCGTGTCCAGGCCTTTCTCGCTACCCTTGCTGATCAACGCGTGGGCCAGGCCGAGATTGCTTTCCGGATCCTTGAAGCGCGACTGCGCACCCTGCCCGACCGCCTGGCGATAGGCTTTCGAGGCGGTCTCGTAGTCTTCATTGGTCATTGCCAGCTTGCCCAGCAACGATTGCCGGCGCACCGCCAGCGGTGACAAGCGAACCGCTTCTTCCAATACGTGTTGCGCCTGTTTCGTATCGCCTTCGGCCACCAGCACTTCAGCCATGCCGTCATATAAGGCCGGCATCATCGGGAATACTTTCAGAGCCTTCTGATAAACGTCCTTGGCCTGAAGGACCTGACCGCGCTTGAACAACAATTTTCCCAGGCCCGCGTACGCCCATGGCAATGGGCGGTCCGCAAGAATGGTGTTGTATAGGCGCTCCAGCGCTTCGTTCTGATTCAAGTCACGCAACGCATCGGCTCGATAGCGCAGGCACAACGGTCCGTAGCGCGGATCCTGCTTGCACAGCGCGATGCAGGCGTTGAGCACTTCCATCGGCTTGCCACGATCAAGGGCTTGCAGGATCGGTTTGAGCAGCGTCTTGCGCTGCTCCAGGCGCTCCAGGCGCTGGGCCAGGCCGGAACGATTGAACGGTTTGGTCAGGTACGCATCGGGCTCATGCTCCAGGGCACTGAGCACCATCGCCTGGCTGCTTTCGGCAGTCACCATGAGGAACACGCTTTCATGGCTGATGAGCTTTTCGACCATCAGGTCTTCCAGCACTTGCTGGCCATTCTTGCGGCCGTCGCCCAGGTGATAGTCCTGCAGAATAAAGTCATAGCGCTTTTGCGAGCACATGCGCAGCGCCACCTCACCGGTGTCGGCGGTATCCACGTCCTTGACGCCCAGCTCACGCAACATAGACCGGACGGAACTGCGGAAATCCGAGAAATCATCGACGATCAGAAAACTTTTTTGGTGGTACGCGAGCATCGAGGATGTCCAGGCAAATAAGAAGATGAACTCAACGGCAAAACGATGAAACACCGCCCCGCAGCCCGGCGACGCGCGCAGAGGATAGACACTCGCAGCGCACATCGCGAGCCAATCCAGAACCTCGGGGCGTCACGAAAACCGGCTCATCGGGTTATCGGCAGCGGTTGGCGTTCCGTTAAGGGGATCGAGAGAGACTTGCAGGGCGGGGCAGAAAATATGGTGTCCCAGGGCAGGTTCGAACTGCCAACCTTCCCCTTAGGAGGGGGATGCTCTATCCAATTGAGCTACTGAGACACAAGTCGACCGCGAGAAACGCGGTGCGTTGGACGGCGAGCATGTTAACGGCCAGCCCTGCGTTTGTCATGTCGTCCATGTTTTTTAAGTGTAGGCAAATGGTGCGGCTCGGTACGCGCAGCGACCGCGTCCCTGGAGAATTCGGCCGCCATTCATCCGCGCCAAAGCATCCCGGCCTAGTAAATCGGCCATTTGCCACTATCCTATAAAGAACAAGGACGGCAGAGGTTTCGCTCCGTACCGGTTATCCGCCCAACGGTATGGCACAACGACACGATGCAGTGGTCACAAATGCGGAACCTGTGTGTTTTTTCAAACCAGTCCGCATTTTTTGACGAAGGGTACTGGCATAACGCCTTTACGCGGATCAGAATTTGTCACAGAATTGGCGCCAATGATCTGGCAATTTTGAGGCATGATGCGGGCCTCTTAACAATTCAGGTTGAACATTTGGCTGCAGACCTTGTCCTATCGACATCCTGCGGCCAATCCCGAGAACCGCTCCCCTGAACTAACCGGTTAAATAAATATGCGCCCAATGAAACAGGCAATTTATTCCAGCCGTACGGCTGACAAGTTCGTCGTACGTCTGCCAGACGGAATGCGGGAACGCATTGCCGAGGTGGCTCGTAATCATCACCGCAGCATGAACTCCGAAATCATCGCGCGCCTAGAGCAAAGCCTGATTCAGGAAGGTGCCTTGGGTGAAGAGCTGAGCATGCGCCTGGACAGCCCGGAGCTGTCGTTGCATGAGCGCGAGTTGCTTCAACGCTTCCGACAACTCTCCCATCGCCAGCAAAACGCCCTCGTTTCGCTGATTGCCCACGACGTCGAAATGGCCGCAGACGCGTCCTGATCGCAGCCCAGACATTAAAGCCAGCCTTGTGCTGGCTTTTTTTTGCCTTGGATCCGGCATCTGATTGCAAAGTCATCGCCCAGAAAAAACCCGCCAATCAGGCGGGCTTCTTTTATGAGGTGCTCAGAGCAGGAAGATCGTCGCCAAACCCAAGAAGATAAAGAAACCGCCACTGTCCGTCACGGCGGTAATCATCACACTGGCCCCCATTGCCGGGTCGCGCCCCAGACGGGCCAAGGTCATCGGGATCAATACTCCCATCAGCGCGGCCAACAGCAGGTTGAGCGTCATCGCGGCAGTCATGACCACGCCAAGCGACCAGCTGCCATATAGCAGATACGCCACCACGCCGATCACCCCACCCCAGACCACGCCGTTGATCAAGGACACTGCCAATTCCTTGCGCATCAATCGCGAGGTATTGCCGGTGCTGACCTGGTCCAGCGCCATGGCGCGAACGATCATGGTAATGGTCTGGTTGCCGGAATTACCGCCGATACCGGCAACGATCGGCATCAACGCCGCGAGCGCCACCAGCTTCTCGATGGAGCCTTCGAACAGGCCGATGACGCGGGAAGCGACAAAAGCCGTAATCAGATTGACCGCCAGCCAGGCCCAACGGTTACGCAGGGATTTCCAGACCGAGGCGAAAATATCTTCTTCTTCGCGCAGACCGGCCATGCTGAGGACTTCGCTTTCGCTTTCCTCACGGATCAGGTCAACCATTTCATCGATGGTGAGACGGCCGATCAGCTTGCCGTTCTTGTCCACCACCGGCGCGGAAATCAAGTCATAACGCTCGAACGCCTGGGCGGCATCGTAGCCATTTTCGTCCGGGTGGAAACTCACCGGATCGCTGGCCATGACCTCGGCCACTTGCTTCTCTGGATCATTGACGAGCAAGCGCTTGATGGGCAGCACGCCCTTGAGCACGCCGTCGTAATCGACCACGAAGAGTTTATCGGTATGCCCCGGCAGCTCCTTGAGGCGACGCAGGTAGCGCAAGACCACTTCAAGGCTGACGTCTTCGCGGATGGTCACCATCTCGAAGTCCATCAGCGCACCGACCTGCTCCTCGTCGTAGGACAACGCCGAGCGCACACGCTCACGCTGCTGGCCATCGAGGGCTTCCATCAGCTCATGGACAACGTCGCGCGGCAGTTCGGGGGCAAGGTCGGCGAGTTCGTCGGCGTCCATCTCCTTCGCGGCAGCCAGCAACTCGTGATCATCCATGTCGGCGATCAGGGTCTCACGGACCGAGTCGGACACTTCGAGCAGAATGTCACCGTCGCGATCAGCCTGGACCAGTTGCCAGACCGTCAGACGCTCTTCCAGTGGCAAGGCTTCAAGGATGTAGGCGACGTCGGCCGAGTGCAGGTCATCGAGCTTGCGCTGCAACTCGACGAGATTCTGCCGGTGGACCAGGTTCCCGACCCGGTCGGAGTGAGGGCCTTCCTGGCGATGCGTCAGGTCTTCGACGACCCGCTGGCGATGCAGCAGCTCAACGACTTGAGCGAGGCGATCCTGAAGGCTTTCCTGCGTTTTTTTTACTTCTACTTCGGTCATAGGCGAACTCCACTCCCAGCAGTGGAACACGCCGGAAGGATCAATCAGTCAGTTCATGATTGGCAAAACGGGATATTGAGTAACTACTGGGTAAGTCCATGAAGATATTCCAAAGCCCCGGCGGGGCTGACGGGCGCAATCATACACCGCTTGAAGCTGTAAAACGTTAAAAAATCATGGCAAGAACAAGCGCTTGCGAGACAAACCTGGACACAGGCTGAACCTCTGCATTTACGACGACTTATCTTGAAAAGAAAACACATGCCTAGGCAGAAACCCAGCGGCTACCCTTTGATTTCAACGTCAAGGAGGACGCCAGGATGATGTCGCCAAGTCACTGTCTGTTTTTGCTCGCCGCCCTGCCCTGTATGCCTTTATGGGCTACCGGGCAAACCGTGCACCGCTGCGAAAACGTCGCTGGGCAGGTTACGTTTACGAGTTTGAGTTGCGAAGCAGGCGAGACCCTGTCGCTGCAGCAGATTCATTCGTTCACGCCGAGCCACGCCGAGCCGATGCTGCCCGAAGCGGAACCCCGTCAAACATCCGGCAACATAACCAGGCGCAAGGAACCGGCCATTGTTGGCCAGTTCGAAGACAACTGCGGGAATCTGATCAACGCCGGCCAGCGCCGCGAAGCCATCATCAACCAACGCATCATCGCCGGCATGAGCCAGCAGGACGTCATCAGCGCGCTGGGCAAGCCCGACACGATCAAGATTCGGAATTCGAGTACGCGGTATACCTACAAAGCGAAGAAAGGCCGCAGTGCAGAAGTTGTATTCGATGAGAAAGGCTGTGTAAAAGGCAAATCGTAGACAGCAAAAAGCCCGCGTTAAACGCGGGCTTTTTGGTGTTTGGTGCACTCGACAGGATTCGAACCTGTGACCGCTCGGTTCGTAGCCGAGTACTCTATCCAGCTGAGCTACGAGTGCAGATTGTGGTTTTATACCAGATCACAACTGGTTGAAGCCAAGTTATTTGCATTGCTGCAAGCAACTCTTAAATGGTGCACTCGACAGGATTCGAACCTGTGACCGCTCGGTTCGTAGCCGAGTACTCTATCCAGCTGAGCTACGAGTGCATTTGTTGCCGCGCATTATAGGTCGCCGAATCTTTTTGTAAAGCGCTTTTTTCAGTAATTTCAATCACTTACCGATCAAGCCAGACTACAGCGCACTAAACGAATAATGGCGGAGAACGGGGGATTCGAACCCCCGACACCCTTTTGAGGTGTACTCCCTTAGCAGGGGAGCGCCTTCGGCCACTCGGCCAGCTCTCCGCAACACGGGGCGTATATTAACCACCTTCATCCCCGTTTGCAAACATAAAAATCGATAAAAATTAATGGCTTGGTTCGTCGTCCTTCTCTTTCTTGATACGCAGGTAAATTTCCTCCCGATGCACAGCGACCTCTTTCGGTGCGTTGACGCCGATACGTACTTGGTTTCCTTTGACGCCGAGCACGGTCACGGTGATTTCGCCATCGCCAATAATCAGGCTTTCTGCGCACCGACGAGTCAGAATCAGCATACCTTTCTCCTCACCCAATTCAGTTCAGGGACAACAATCTGCAAAAAAAAGGCATGGGACCTACAACCGAAACGGTCGCAGCCTACAGGCCTAGTATTGACCAGCGCGCGCAAAAGAACAGTTTTGGGGCACGCCATTCAGAAAAACAAAGGGCGCGGTCAATGCCGCGCCCTCCGGACAACGCCTTACTCGCCCTGTCGGGCAGCAGCGTCGAGTTCAAAAGCCGTGTGCAGGGCGCGCACGGCCAGCTCCAGGTACTTCTCTTCGATCACCACGGACACCTTGATTTCCGAGGTGGAGATCATCTGGATATTGATGCTTTCCTTGGCCAGGGACTCGAACATGCGGCTGGCCACGCCTGCGTGGGAACGCATGCCGACACCGACGATCGAGACCTTGGCGATCTTGGTATCGCCCACCACTTCCCGGGCACCGATCTCGACAGCCGTCTTTTTCAGCACGGTTTCAGCAGATTGGTAGTCGTTGCGGTGCACGGTGAAGGTGAAGTCGGTGGTGTTATCGTGCGCGACGTTCTGCACGATCATGTCCACTTCGATGTTGGCGGCACTGATCGGGCCGAGAATCTTGAAGGCCACGCCGGGAGTGTCTGGCACACCACGGATGGTCAGCTTGGCTTCATCGCGGTTGAAAGCGATGCCGGAAATGATCGGCTGTTCCATGGTTTCCTCTTCATCAATAGTAATGAGGGTGCCCGGACCCTCTTTGAAGCTGTGCAGAACGCGCAGCGGAACGTTGTACTTGCCGGCGAATTCAACCGCGCGGATCTGCAACACCTTGGAACCGAGGCTGGCCATTTCCAGCATCTCTTCGAAGGTAATCTTGTCCAGGCGCTGAGCCACGGGGACAACCCGCGGATCGGTGGTGTAGACGCCATCCACATCGGTGTAGATCTGGCACTCGTCAGCCTTGAGGGCTGCCGCCAGCGCCACGCCGGTGGTATCGGAACCGCCACGACCGAGGGTGGTGATATTGCCGTGCTCGTCCACGCCCTGGAAGCCGGCGACGACCACAACGCGACCGGCCTTCAGGTCACCGCGAATTTTCTGATCGTCGATCTGCAGGATACGCGCTTTGTTGTGCGCGCTGTCCGTCAGGATACGAACCTGGTTGCCGGTGTAGGACACCGCCGGCACGCCACGCTTGATCAGGGCCATGGCCAGCAAGGCAATGGTCACCTGCTCGCCAGTGGACACGATCACGTCCAGCTCGCGGGGGACCGGTTGCTGGTCGCCGCTAATTTGCTTGGCCAGATCGATCAGACGGTTGGTCTCGCCGCTCATTGCCGACAGCACGACCACCAGGTCGTCGCCCGCGTCACGGAATTTCTTAACCTTGTCGGCGACTTGTTCGATTCTCTCGACGGTGCCGACCGAGGTGCCTCCAAATTTCTGTACGATCAAAGCCATTTCAAAGCCGCCTCTGCCCATGAAGGGCGCCCAATAATCAATCAACAGCGGTCGGGCCCACGCTTGGCGAGCCCGGAGCGCTGCCTTAAATACCCTGCTCTACAAATGCAACGGTCTGGGCCAGTGCCGCGTCCAGGGCGCTGGCGTCGGTACCGCCGCCTTGCGCCATGTCCGGACGACCACCGCCCTTCCCGCCCACTGCCGCAGCGGCCTGCTTCATCAAATCACCGGCTTTGAGTTGGCCAGTCAGGTCTTTGGTCACGCCTGCGACGAGAACGACCTTTTCCTCATGGACACCGCCGAGCAGGATCACTGCGCGGCCGAGTTTGTTTTTCAGTTGATCGACCAGCGCCAGCAGCGCCTTGCCGTCCTGGCCATCGAGACGCACGGCCAGCACCTTCACGCCCTTGACGTCCACGGCCTGGGCCGACAGATCGTCGCCCGCAGCGCTGGCAGCCTTGGCTTGCAACTGCTCGAGTTGTTTTTCCAGTAGGCGGTTGCGCTCCAGCACGGCCGAGAGCTTGTCGATCAGGTTGTCGCGGCTGCCCTTGATCAGGGTCGCCGCTTCCTTGAGTTGTTCTTCCGCCGCATTGAGGTACGCCAGCGCCGCAGCGCCAGTGACCGCCTCGATACGCCGCACGCCGGAAGCCACGCCGCCTTCGCTGATGATCTTCAGCAGGCCGATATCGCCGGTCCGGTTGGCGTGGATGCCACCGCACAGTTCAACGGAGAAGTCGCCCATGCTCAGCACGCGCACGCTGTCGCCGTACTTCTCGCCGAACAACGCCATCGCGCCCTTGCGCTTGGCGGTCTCGATGTCGGTTTCCTCGGTTTCTACCGGGGAGTTCTTGCGGATTTCGGCATTGACGATGTCTTCCAGCGCCTTGAGTTGCTCCGGCTTGATCGCTTCGAAATGGCTGAAGTCAAAGCGCAGGCGCTGGCTATCTACCAACGAGCCCTTCTGCTGGACATGCTCGCCCAACACTTGGCGCAACGCGGCGTGCAGCAAATGCGTGGCGGAGTGGTTCAGCGACGTGGCATGCCGAACCTCGGCGTCGACATGGGCCGCCACCGGAGCGGCGATCATCAGGCTGCCCGAGGCCAGCACGCCATGGTGCAGGAAGGCGCCGCCGGTCTTGGTGGTGTCACGCACGTCGAAACGCGAGCTGCCCGCTTGTAGATAACCGCTGTCGCCGATCTGGCCGCCGGATTCGGCGTAGAACGGCGTCTTGTCCAGCACGATCACGCCTTCCTGGCCTTCGCTCAGGATGTCGACCGATTGGCCGTCCTTATAGATCGCGACGATCTTGGCCGAGCCGGTGGTCGCGGCGTAACCGGTGAACTCGGTCGCCACGTCAACCTTGACCAGGCTGTTGTAGTCCATGCCGAAAGAACTGGCGGAACGCGCACGCACGCGCTGGGCTTGCATCTCGCGCTCGAAACCTTCCTCGTCGAGGGTCAGGTTGCGTTCGCGGGCGATGTCGCCGGTCAGGTCCATCGGGAAGCCATAGGTGTCGTACAGCTTGAACACCACATCGCCCGGAACCACGTTGCCCTTGAGCTCGGCCAGGTCCTGCTCGAGGATCTTCAGGCCCTGCTCCAGGGTCTTGGCAAACTGCTCTTCTTCGCCCTTGAGCACGCGCTCGATGTGCGCCTGCTGGGATTTGAGTTCCGGGAAAGCCTCGCCCATCTCGGCCACCAGCGCGGCGACGATCTGATAGAAGAAGCTGCCCTTGGCGCCCAGCTTGTTGCCGTGACGGCAGGCGCGGCGAATGATTCGGCGCAGCACGTAGCCACGGCCTTCGTTGGATGGCAGCACACCATCGGCAATGAGGAAGCCGCACGAACGGATGTGGTCCGCCACCACTTTGAGCGAAGCCTGGTTGTCGTTGGAGCACCCGATGGCCTTGGCCGAAGCGCTCAACAGGCTTTGGAACAGGTCGATTTCATAGTTGGAATGAACGTGCTGCAGCACCGCACTGATCCGCTCCAGGCCCATGCCGGTGTCCACCGACGGCGCTGGCAGCGGATGCAACACGCCATCGGCGGTGCGGTTGAACTGCATGAAGACGTTGTTCCAGATCTCGATGTAGCGGTCGCCATCTTCTTCCGGCGAGCCGGGTGGGCCGCCCCAGATGTCGGCGCCGTGATCGTAGAAAATCTCGGTGCAAGGGCCGCACGGGCCAGTATCGCCCATGGTCCAGAAGTTGTCGGAAGCGTAAGGCGCGCCTTTGTTGTCGCCGATGCGCACCATGCGCTCGGCTGGGACACCGACCTCTTTGGTCCAGATGTCATAGGCTTCGTCATCCGTCGCGTAGACCGTGACCCAGAGCTTTTCCTTGGGCAGGTTCAGCCACTTCTCGGAGGTCAGGAAGTTCCAGGCGAAGGTGATGGCGTCGCGCTTGAAATAGTCGCCGAAGCTGAAATTACCCAGCATTTCGAAGAAGGTGTGGTGACGAGCGGTATAGCCGACGTTTTCCAGGTCGTTGTGCTTGCCGCCAGCGCGTACGCATTTCTGGCTGCTCACCGCACGGGTGTAGGCACGTTTTTCCTGGCCCAGGAAGCAGTCCTTGAACTGGTTCATCCCCGCGTTGGTGAACAGCAGGGTCGGGTCGTTGCCCGGAATCAAAGAGCTGGAGGCTACTCGGGTGTGGCCTTGCTCTTCGAAGAAGCGAAGGAAGGCTTCACGGATTTCTGCGCTTTTCATTAGGTTCTTCCACGGAGGCTGCGGCCAAAGGCCTGTGCAAAACGTCAACAGACGAAGCAACGGCAAAGGGCCGCATTATATCGGCCCTTTGCGTGGGGTACAGCGTGTTTATGCGATAGAAACCGTCAATTGGCTCGCCGGGGCGATCAGTTGCGGGAAAAGTCGACGAAAGTGTCGATGACCTGGTCGATCTGCCCCGCGCTGACGTCCATGTGGGTCACCATGCGCAAACGGGGCGCGGCACTGAGCTTGATGCCACGTTCCGCGGCGAATGCCTTGATCGCCTCGGCCCGCTCGCCAAGCTGTGCGTAGACCATGTTGGTCTGCACGGGCTCGACGTCATAGCCTGCCGCACGCAAGCCGTCGGCGAGCCGCTGGGCATTGGCGTGATCATCGGCCAGGCGCTGGACCTGATGCTCCAGGGCATACAGCCCCGCCGCCGCGAGGATCCCGGCCTGGCGCATGCCGCCACCGACCATCTTGCGCAGCCGCCGGGCCTTGCCGATCAGCTCGACGCTGCCACACAGTACCGAGCCAATGGGCGCACCCAGGCCCTTGGACAGGCACACCGACACCGAATCGAAATGCTGGGTTATCTCGCGCGCGTCGACGTTCAGCTTGACCGCGGCGTTGTACAGGCGCGCGCCGTCCAAGTGCAGCGCCAAGCCGTGTTCCTCGGTGAAACGCCGGGCCCGGGCCAGGTATTCCAGGGGCAGCACCTTGCCCTGCATGGTGTTTTCCAGGGCCAGCAGGCGGGTGCGGGCAAAGTGGAAGTCATCGGGTTTAATCGCCGCAGCCACGTGCGTCAGGTCCAGCGAGCCATCGGCCTGTACCTCGAGAGGCTGGGGCTGGATCGAACCGAGCACCGCCGCACCGCCCCCTTCGTATTTGTAGGTGTGGGCCTGCTGGCCGACGATGTATTCGTCGCCGCGCTCACAATGAGCCATCAACCCCAGCAGGTTGCTCATGGTGCCGGTCGGCACGAACAGCGCCGCCGCGAAGCCCAGGCGCTCGGCAAGTTCGGCTTCGAGGCGATTGACGGTCGGGTCTTCACCGTAGACGTCGTCGCCCGTTGGCGCATTGGCCATGGCATCGAGCATGCCGGCGGAAGGTTGAGTCACCGTGTCGCTGCGAAGGTCGATAACGCTCATGAATCTGGCCTCGGGTTCAGATGGGGGAATGCCCTTTCGGATGACAATTACTGCGGGCATGGCGATGAATAATCAAGCCAGTTGCCCATGCGTTGCACCGAAATATGTGTTAAAAATCCTCCGCCGCCAACCACGGCGACAAAAACGTTCTCAGGGCGGGGTGCAACTCCCCACCGGCGGTAATTGCGCGCAATGCGCATAGCCCGCGAGCGCTTGGCACTCACCACTTTCTTGCGGTGCAGCGACAAGGTCAGCAGACCCGGTGCGATCCCGGGGCCGACGGTCATAGTCCGGATGAAGAGAGAACGGGATTGACACCCAAGGGCCGCCTGCGACTGTCTTGTGCGCGGCGTACCCTCGAATCCCCTTCGATTCATGACGCCCTGTTTTTCACACAAACAGGAACCAGAACATGCAACCCACTGCAATCGACAGCAAAACCAAAACCCATCCGGGCGAGCGCGTCGCGTTCATCCAGGCCTGCTGGCACAAGGAAATCGTCGACCAGAGCCGTAAAGGCTTCGTCGCCGAGATGATCAGCCAGGGTTATCAGGAAAGCGACATCGACTTCTTCGAGGTTGGCGGCGCCTTTGAAATTCCGCTGCACGCCAAGCTGCTGGCAAAATCCGGCCGGTACGCCGGCATCGTTGCTGCAGGCTTGGTGGTGGATGGCGGCATCTACCGTCACGAATTCGTCGCCCAATCGGTGATCAGCGGCCTGATGCAGGTCCAATTGGAAACCGAAGTGCCGATGTTCTCGGTCGTGCTCACGCCACATCACTTTCATGCCGGCGAAGAACATCAGAAGTTCTTCTTCGAGCATTTCGTGCACAAGGGCCAGGAAGCGGCGAAGACCTGCGCTGATACGCTGCACAAGACCCGGGCATTGCGCCGCAGTGAGCAGCGCGCCCTGGCAGTCTGACGCCGATTCGATCGTGGGGGCGGACTTGCTCGCTCCCACGACCGAGTCAACGCTGGATTCAGGCCAGGTTTTCGTCCGTCGCCGGCACGATCAGAATCCCGGCACGCAAGCCATTCTTGACCTTGGGGTTCGGGAAGATGATCCGGGCCCCCTCCTCTTCGATCACCCAACGAGTCTGGGCGATGTCCTCGGCCAGCACATAACCTTTTTCAAGCTCGGAAAAATTCTCGATGTCCGCCGGCAAGTTCAGGCGGAAGCTATCGCTGTGCTTGATGACTTCCCGGGCGACGCTGAACAGTTGCAAGCCATCGAGCCCTTCATCCAGCTCCGGCTCGTTGCCCTCAATGATCTGTTGCAGGCGGGTTTCCAGCAAGCTGACGTTAACCCCGTTGTTCTGTCCGAACGGCCGGGCCTTGCCCAATTCGAGGGTGAAAGACTCGGCGCCGAGCTGATCGTAGGTGTAGGCGCTGAAGACGATGGACGGCTTGTTCTGCAGCAACACCGCCTCCATGCCCGCCGCGCGCAGGCGCGCCAGTTCGCGACGTGAATGCGGACGGCCTTCCTTCCAGGGATACAGGGCGAACTGCTCGATCTTCGAGCCACGAATCGCAGTGTGCAGGTCGTAATGCAGACGGCTGCGGTCCGGCACGCTGAAGAAACTCGCGGCCAGTCGTTCAAGTTCACACGCTCGCAACGCTTCGGGGCCGCCGCTCAATTCGTGGCGACCGTTGAACAGCCGGTTGACGTCCTGCTCGACGAAGCGCTCTCCACGACGGATGGCCTCGGGGTTGCCGAACAGGAACAAAATGCGCGCCCGAGGCTTCAGGTCGCCGCGGGCAATGCCATGAAGCAGGCGGTCGAGCAATTCGATCGGCGCGGTTTCGTTGCCGTGGATTCCGGCCGATAGCAGCAGGTCCAGGCCGTTATCCCAGGCTTCGGGCGGCTTGACCTCAAGCGCGCCCTCGCTCAACCAGCGCATCCGTACGCCTTCGACAGTCAGTTGAGTCTTCTCCGCCGGTTCACGGCCGGCGAGCGTCAGTTCAAGCAGTTTGCCGAGGGCGAGCATAGCGCGGGTTCCTTAATGGTCGTGGCCGCAATCCGGGCCATGGACATGGTCATCATCGCCGACGTCGGCCGGTTCCATTTCCAGTTGCAGGCTGACCAGGTTGGTCGCCAATGGACGCAGCAGCAGGTTGGCGTATTCCTCATCCCCTTCTTCGACGTCGACGCCGATCAGCAACTGGCCGCGGCCATCCTGCTGGATCCACAGTTCCTTGCCTTGCCACATCACTGCGACGCGCGTGCAGGAAGTTTCCAGTTGCGTGCCGTCGGTGTCTTCAAGGATCAGCTGCAGGGTATCGCTCATGTCTTTACATTCTCGTCTGGGGATAAGGCAACGCGCCCTGCTTTGACTGTAGTCAGGTCGCGCGCGCTTTCAATTGATCTGGAAGGGATAAACCGAGCCAAGTTTAAGGATTTGTGTCAGTTCATCCAGTGCCGACCGACATTCAAGCAGCAATTGCGGGTCCGCCAGGTCGTTTTCGGTCATCCGGTCGCGGTAGTGGCGATCGACCCAGTGGGTCAGCGAATCGTACAGCGGCGCGGTCATGATAACCCCTGGATTCACCGCCGCCAGCTCGGTTTCGTTCAGCGCCACGCGCAACCGCAGGCACGCCGGGCCACCACCGTTCTGCATGCTTTGCTTGAGGTCGAAGACCTTCACTTCGCGGATCACGCCGCCAGCGCCGGTCAGGCCTTGCAGGTATTGCCAGACGCGTTCGTTGCCGCGGCATTCCTCCGGCACGATCAGCAGCATCGAACCGTCGGGACGCGACAGCAATTGGCTATTGAACAGGTAGGAACGCACCGCATCATCGACGGTAACGGCCGAACGCGGCACGCACACCGACTGGAATTTCCCACCAACCTTGGCAAGTTTGCTGCTCAGTTCGGCCAGCATCTTCTCGGTCTCGAGGAATGCGTCCTCGTGATAGAACAGCACCTCGCCGTTGCCCACCGCGATTACATCGTTGTGGAAAACGCCCTGGTCGATCACCGCCGGATTCTGTTGGGCGTACACCACGCCCTCTTCGCTCAAGCCATGCAGGCGGGCGACCGCGCGGGACGCCTCGAGGGTCTGGCGCGCCGGGTATTTGTGCGGCGATGGATAACGGCTGTCGAAAGCACTGCGACCGAACACAAAGAATTCGACACCAGCCTCACCATAGGCGCGGCAGAAACGCGTGTGGTTGGCCGCGCCTTCATCGCCGAACTGCGCCACCGCCGGCAAGGCAGCGTGATGAGCGAAGTGCTGCTGGTCGGCAAACATCGCTCCGAGCACACGGCTGGTGGTCGGGTGTTCGATGCTGCGGTGGTATTTGCAATTGAGGTTGGCGGCGGTGAAATGCACGCGGCCGTCGGCGGTGTCGGCACTTGGGCTGACGGTGGCGGCATTCGCGACCCACATGCTCGAGGCCGAGCAACTGGCGACGAGCAGCGGCATCGCTTCCTTCGCCGCCTGCTGGATGACCTGGGCATCGCTGCCGGAAAAACCCAACCGACGCAGGGCCCCCACGTCCGGACGCTCCTGTGGCGCCAGCACACCTTGCTGGAAACCCATTTCCATCAGCGCCTTCATTTTCGCCAGGCCCTGCAGCGCCGCTTCCTTGGGGTTGGACGACTGCTGGCTGTTGCTCTGGGACGCAACGTTGCCGTAGGAGAGCCCGCCGTAGTTATGGGTCGGCCCCACTAGACCGTCAAAGTTGACTTCATAGGATTTCATCAGCGAGGCTCCACGAGAATCTGTTTTTTATAGGCATCAATAACAACTACGGCGCGGCTATCGCGAGCGAACCCGCGATAGCGGTTTTACGCCATCCGCACACCAGGCGTCAGGCTCGCCGGCATGACCAGGCTTGGGGTTTCCAGCGAGGCCACCGGATAAGCGCAATAATCCGCCGCGTAATAGGCACTCGCGCGATGGTTGCCCGAGGCGCCGACACCGCCGAACGGCGCGCTGCTGGCGGCACCGGTCAGCTGTTTGTTCCAGTTGACGATACCTGCACGACTTTGCAGCCAGAACTGTTCGTAGCGCGCTTGCGAATCCGACAGCAAGCCGGCGGCCAAGCCATATTGGGTGTTGTTGGCCTCGCTGATCGCTGCTGCGAAATCCTTGTAGCGGATGACTTGCAGCAGCGGCCCGAACAGTTCCTCATCGGGGCGCTCGGCCACGGCAGTCACATCGAGAATCCCCGGCGTCAGCAACGCAGCCTGTGGCTGGGGCTGGGTCATGGCCAGCAACGGCGCCGCGCCCTTGCCCAGCAAATGATTCTGCGCATCCATCAGCGCTTTCGCCGCGCCCAAGGACACCACCGAGCCCATGAACGGCGCCGGCTGCTGGTCGAAGGCGCCCACCTCGATGGTCGAACTGACTTGCACCAGGCGCTCAAGCAAGGCATCGCCCCACGCCCCTTCCGGCACCAGCAGACGGCGTGCGCACGTGCAGCGCTGGCCGGCGGAAATGAAGGCAGACTGGATGATGGTGTAGACCGCCGCATCGACGTCGGCCACCTCATCCACCACCAGCGGATTGTTACCGCCCATCTCCAGCGCCAGGATCTTGTCCGGCCGACCGGAAAACTGTTGATGCAGCAAATTGCCGGTGCGACTGGATCCGGTGAAGAACAGCCCGTCGATCCCCGGTTCCGCCGCCAGGGCGATACCGGTTTCCCGCGCGCCTTGCAGCAGGTTCAGCACGCCCGCTGGCAGGCCGGCCTCGACCCAGCACTTGACCGTCAGCTCGGCGACTTTAGGCGTCAGCTCGCTGGGCTTGAACAACACGCAGTTGCCTGCCAGCAGCGCGGGCACGATGTGACCGTTGGGCAAATGGCCGGGAAAGTTGTAGGGGCCGAACACCGCCACCACGCCGTGGGGCTTGTGGCGCAGCACGGCGGTGGCGTCGCCCAGCGGGCCGCTCTTCTCGCCGGTCCGCTCGCGGTAGCTCTGCACCGAAATTGCCACCTTGTTGATCATGCTGGTGACTTCGGTGGCCGATTCCCACAGCGGCTTGCCGGTTTCCTCACCGATGCAACGGGCCAATTCGTCAGCATGAGTCTTCAGGTTGCCGGCAAACGCTTCCAGTACCTGGATGCGTTCATCCAGCGAGCGCCGCGCCCAGTCCGGGAACGCCTGGCGCGCCGCCTGCACAGCGGACTCCACCTGCGCGGCCGTGGCGCCTTTGCCAGACCACAGCACCTGTTGGGTCACCGGGTTCAACGACTCAAAGACGTCGCCCTGGCCTTCCAGCCAACTTCCAGCGATGTACAGCGATTTCATTATTTCGACTCCCGAGCGGCAGACAACGCCACGGCACGCACTTGATCGCCGGCGTTGAGTTGAAGACGTTTGGCGGTCAGCGGATCGACCACCAGTGTGCCCGCGGCGAAGCGCGCCGGTGCTGCGGTGATGCGGCAGTCTTCACGCTTGCGGTTATGGATGAGGAACGGCGTGGCGTCATCGCCCGGCGTGCCGATGGCCAGCACCAACGCCTGGCTGTCGCGAATCGCGCGGATCTTGCCGGTCTCGCATTCGACGGCCGGGCCGGCATCGAAGATGTCAACGTAACCCTGGTAGCTGAAGCCCTCGCTCTTGAGCATCGACAGCGCCGGCTCCGTGTCAGGATGAACCTGGCCAATCACGGCCCGGGCATCTTCGGACAGGAAGCAGGTGTACAGCGGGAACTTGGGCATCAGCTCGGCGATGAAGGCTTTGTTGCCCACACCGGTCAGGTAGTCGGCCTGGCTGAATTCCATCTTGAAGAAATGCCGACCCAGGCTTTCCCAGAATGGCGAACGGCCGTTATCGTCGGACATGCCGCGCATCTCGGCGATGATCTTGTTGCCGAACAGCTGTGGAAATTCGGCGATGAACAACAGACGCGCCTTGGCCAGCATCCGGCCATTGAGGCCACTGCGGAAGTCGGCGTGCAGGAACAGCGAGCACAGCTCGGAATTGCCGGTCAGGTCGTTGGCCAGGAACAACGTCGGGATTTCCCGGTAGATGTTCAGTTCCTGGGAAGCGCTGACCGTCAGGCCGACCCGGAAATTGTACCAGGGCTCACGCAGGCCCACGGCGCCAGCGATGGCGGAAATGCCGACCACGCGGCCGTCATCGTCTTCGAGCACGAACAGGTAGTCCGCATCGCCGCGCCCGGCTTCGCCGCGAAAGGTCTTCTCGGCCCAGCCGACCCGATGCGCCAGGCGCTCTTCGTTGGCCGGCAAGGTGGTCAGGCCGGTACCGGTGCTGCGGGCCAGGGCGATCAGAGCGGGTAAATCGCTGCTGCGTACAGGACGAACGATCATGCTATCTCCTCAAACGGGCCGCTCACGCCACCCGCGAAACTCAGCTTAAGGCGTTAAACCGCTACCAGGCGCACGCTGGCGCCCTCGCCGACGCCCAAGGCTTCGGCCGCTTCCATGTCCAGGGTCACTGGCTTGCCCGGCGCGTAATCGAGCTCAAGCAGCACGGCGCGGTAATCCTGCAACTGGGCGTTGGCCACCAGGTATTGGCGGCCGGCACCCTTGACCGGCTCGCCGATCTTGACCGGCACCACGCGGCTCTGGGCAATCGAACGGATGCCCGAAACGCGCGCATGCAGGGTCGGGCCGCCGTCGAAGATATCGATGTAGTGATCGGTCTCGAAACCTTCGCGCATCAGGATGTCGAAGGTGATCTGCGCCCGTGGATGAACCTGGCCCATGGCTTCCTGGGCGGCATCCGGCAACAGCGGCACATAGATCGGGTAATGCGGCATCAGCTCAGCAAGGAAGGTGCGGCTTTTCAGCCCGCACAAACGCTCGGCGGCGGCGTAGTTGAGGTCGAAGAAGTTGCGGCCGATGGCGTCCCAGAACGGCGAGTCGCCATTCTCATCGCTGTAGCCGACGATCTCGGTCACCACCGAGTCGGCGAACCGCTCCGGATGGCTGGCGACGAACAGCAGGCGGCCGCGGGAATTAAGCTCCGCCCACGGCGACCCGACCAGTTCCGGCACCACGTAGAAACTCGTCAACAGGCTGTTGCCGGTCAGGTCGTGGCACTGGGAAAGGACGTGGATCTTGTTGTGGATCTTCAGCTCGCGGGACGCATGGACGAAGGTCTCGTTGCGAAAACTGTAGAACGGCTCGGAATAGCCGGCCGACGCGACGATGGCCGAACAGCCCACCAACTTGCCGGTGGCGGTGTCTTCGAGGACGAAGAAATAACTCTCCTCGCCGTTGAAACTGACTTCGGCGGAGAACGAGGCTTCGCTTGCGGCGATCTTGTCGCTCAGGCGTTCCACGTCATCCGGCAAGGAAGTGACACCGATCGGACTGTCCGCAGCCAGACGCTGTACCTCGCCCAGATCAGCCATTTGCGCGGGGCGCATCACCAGCATGGTGTCACTCCTTAACTTGAAATAAACGGGTCGACCGCGAGGCCGATACACAGAGAAAAAATACTCAATGAATGAGCGGCAGCGCGCCGCTCATTCATTGGAGTCGGTTCGGACTGGCGAATCAGGCTTGCGTCAGCTTCGCCGCGGCCCGCTCGAAACGGTCCAGGCCGGCGTCGATGTCGGCGTCTTCCACCACCAGGCTCGGCGCGAAACGAATCACGTCCGGGCCGGCTTGCAGGATCATCAGGCCTTCCTGCTCGGCGGCGTTGAAGATGTCCTTGGCCTTGCCCTTCCAGGCGTCGTTCAGCACGCAACCAATCAGCAGGCCCAGGCCACGCACTTGGGTGAACAGGCCGTACTTCTCGCCGATCTGCTCCAGGCGCGCCTTGAACTTATCGTGCTTGGCGTTGACACCCTTGAGCACCTCGGGGGTATTGATCACATCGATCACCGCTTCGGCCACCGCACATGCCAGCGGGTTGCCGCCGTAGGTGGTGCCGTGGGTGCCGACGACCAAGTGCTTGGCCAGCGCTTCGGTGGTGAGCATCGCGGCAATCGGGAAACCACCGCCCAGGCTCTTGGCGCTGGTGAGGATGTCCGGGACCACGCCGTAGTGCATGTAGGCGAACAGGTGACCGCTGCGGCCCATGCCGGTCTGCACTTCGTCGAAGACCAGCAGCGCGTTGTGTGCATCGCACAGATCGCGGGCGCCTTGCAGGTAGGCCAGTTCGGCCGGCAATACACCGCCCTCGCCCTGGATCGGTTCCAGCACCACGGCACAGGTCTTGTCCGAAACAGCCGCTTTCAGCGCCGCCAGGTCGTTGTAAGGAACGTGGGTGATGCCGGTAATTTTAGGCCCGAAACCGTCGGAGTACTTCGACTGCCCGCCAACGTTGACGGTGAACAGCGTGCGCCCGTGGAAACTGTTGAGCGCGGCAATGATTTCGTATTTCTCGCTGCCGAAACGGTCGAACGCAACGCGACGGGCCAGCTTGAAGGCGGCCTCGTTGGCTTCGGCGCCGGAGTTGCAGAAGAACGCGCGCTCGGCAAAGGTTGCGTCAATCAGCTTATGAGCCAGTCGCAGCGCCGGTTCATTGGTGAATACGTTGGACACATGCCACAGCTTGTTGGCCTGTTCAGTCAGGGCGCCGACCAGCGCCGGATGGGCATGGCCGAGTACGTTGACTGCGATACCGCCAGCAAAATCGATCAACTCGCGACCGGACTGGTCCCACACGCGGGAACCGGCACCACGCACAGGAATAAAGGCAGCAGGTGCATAGTTGGGAACCATCACCTGGTCGAAATCGGCGCGTTGTACCGCGGCTTGCTCAACGGACATCGGAGTCTCCTGAAGAGGAACACCCGCCTGGAACTGGCGAGCTTGGTAAGGATTGTAAGGACAGTTTTCGGCCCGGCCTTGCCGCCAAGCGACAACTTCTTATAGCGCCAACCCACGTTTTGCGCGGGTTTACGGCAATGCGACAAATAGCGTCGCAAAGGCGCAGTTTAAACGTTGCCGGTGTATTTGAGGCGCCTGCATCCACATTTCCCTCGGCCATGCAAAGCACACCCTGTGGCGAGGGGATTTATCCCCGTTCGGCTGCGCAGCAGTCGTAAAAGCTGCCAACCGTTTTATTCCTGACCCAACGCGTTGAATGGGGCTGCTTCGCACCCCAGCGGGGATAAATCCCCTCGCCACAGGGTTACATGCCCTACTTATAAAGGGGTTGCGCCAGACCTAGCCCCGCTCGGACGGCACCGAGGACAATTCGAACGGGCTGCTGCTGCGGCGCTGGTTGCGGTCTTCCCGTGGCGTGGCGCCGAAGAAGTTGCGATAGGCGCTGGAGAAATGCGGCCCCGAGGAGAACCCGCAGGACAGGCCGATCTGGATGATGGATTTGCTGGTCTGCATCAACATCTGCCGCGCCTTGTTCAGGCGCAGCTCCAAGTAATACTGGCTCGGCACGCGGTTGAGGTATTGCTTGAAGATCCGCTCCAGTTGCCGGCGCGATACGCACACATGCTGGGCGATTTCGTCGGTGGTCAGCGGCTCTTCGATGTTGGCCTCCATCAGCAGCACCGCCTGGGTGAGCTTTGGATGGCTGGAGCCGAGGCGGTTCTGCAACGGGATGCGCTGGCGCTCGCCGCCCTCGCGAATGCGCTCGACCACCAGCTCTTCCGACACCGCACCCGCCAGTTCCGCACCGTGATCCCGGGCCAGCACCGCCAGCAACAGGTCGAGCACCGACATGCCGCCGCAAGCGCTCAGGCGATCACGATCCCAGTCAAACAGGTGGCTGGTGGCGATGACCTTGGGAAAGCGCTCGGAGAAATCGTCCTGCCAGCGCCAATGCACGGCGGCGCGATAACCGTCAAGCAAGCCCAACTGAGCCAGCGGATAGACACCGGCAGACAGGCCACCGATGACACAACCGGCACGCACCAGTTGCTTGAGTGCACTGCTCAGCGGCGAGGCCAGCGCGGTCGGTGGCTCATCCGCCAGCAGGAACAGCTTCTGCAAGCCCTCGAGCTTGCCGGCCCAAGGCTCGCCCGGTAACTGCCACGCGCCTTCGGCTGGCGGCTCGGCTTGCAGGAACGACAGTTCGTAGACCACGTCCGGATGCACTCGCTGAGCAACGCGCAAGGCCTCCTCGGCCAGCGCCAGCGTCAAGGCTTTTGTGCTGGGCCAAATCAGGAAACCTATTCGATGGGCAGTCATGGCGGGCAATCCGAAGCAAAAACAGTGTTAAAGCCAAAAGCGGCTGCAACCAAATTAGACCATCTGGCGCATGGCGCGCAGCATGATCCAAATCAGGTGCGTAACGGGAGCAATTACTTGAGGCTGCCCGACAAGAATTGTTGCAGGCGCTCCGATTGCGGATTGACCAGCACTTCGCGCGGGTTGCCGCTTTCTTCGACGATGCCTTTGTGCAGGAACACCAGTTGGTTCGACACTTCGCGGGCAAAACCCATCTCATGCGTCACTACCACCATGGTCCGGCCTTCCAGGGCCAGGGCCTGCATCACCTTGAGCACGTCGCCCACCAGCTCCGGGTCAAGGGCCGAGGTCGGCTCGTCGAACAACATCACCTCAGGCTCCATCGCCAGCGCACGGGCAATCGCCACGCGCTGCTGCTCGCCGCCGGACATGTGACCCGGGTAGGCGTCCTTGCGGTGCGCCACGCCGACCTTGTTCAAATAGTGCTCAGCCTTTTCGCGAGCCTCGGCCTTGGCCACGCCCAATACATGCACCGGCGCTTCCATGATGTTTTCCAGCGCGGTCATATGGGACCACAGGTTGAAATGCTGGAACACCATCGACAGCCGCGAACGCATGCGCTGCAACTGCTTGGGATCCGCGGCCTTCATGGCGCCATCCTTACCGGCGACCAGCTTCAGCTCTTCGTTATTGAGCAGGATCTTGCCGGCATGGGGCTGCTCAAGCAAGTTGATGCAACGCAGGAAGGTGCTCTTGCCGGAGCCACTGGAGCCGATGATGCTGATCACGTCGCCAGCGGCGGCTTTCAGGGACACGCCCTTGAGCACTTCGTGACTGCCATAGCGTTTATGCAGGTCTTGGACTTCAAGCTTGTACATGCGGTCGGTTCTCACAAAACGTCAATCGTTGAGCAGTCGATCGGATCGATGCGTTATCAGTGCTTGCGCGGGGCCAGGTAACCCAGCCAGCGGCGCTCGGCCAACTTGAACAGGCGCACCAGGATGAAGGTCAGGCACAGGTAGAAAACGCCGGCCGTGATGTAAGCCTCGAACGGCAAGTAGTACTGCGCATTCACCGTGCGCGCGGCACCCGTGATGTCGATCAGGGTCACGATGGACGCGAGACTGGTGGTCTGCAGCATCATGATCACTTCGTTGCTGTATTGCGGCAGCGCCCGGCGCAGGGCCGACGGCAGCAGGATCCGGCGATACAGCTTGTAGCGCGACATGCCCATGGCCTTGGCCGCCTCGATCTCGCCGTTGGGCGTGGCCCGCAGGCTGCCGGCGATGATTTCCGCGGTGTAGGCGCTGGTGTTGATGGCGAACGCCAGGCACGCGCAGAACGTCGCGCTGGACAGCCACGGCCAGAGGAAGCTCTCGCGCACGGCTTCGAATTGCGCCAACCCGTAGTAGATCAGGAACAACTGCACCAGCATCGGCGTGCCGCGGATCACGTAGGTGTAGAGCCACGCCGTCATGTTGACGATCGGCTGCTTAGACACCCGCATCAACCCCAGGGGCAGCGCGGCCAACAGACCAAAGAACAGCGACAGGGCCAACAGCTTCAGGGTGGTGAGCAGGCCGCTGAAGTACAGCGGCAAGGCTTCATAGATGACGTTGTAGTCGAAGATCATAGATCAGCCGCCCTTACGCCTACCGAGTAGCGCTTCTCAAGGTGACGCAATGCCAACAACGAGACACTGGTAATCACCAGGTACATCGCCGCCACTGCCAGGAAGAAGGTGAAAGGTTCGCGGGTGGCATCCGCCGCCTGCTTGGCCTTGAACATCATGTCTTGCAGGCCCACCACCGAAATCAGTGCAGTGGCCTTGGTCAACACCAACCAGTTGTTGGTGAACCCGGGGATCGCCAGGCGAATCATCTGCGGAACCATGACCCGGAAAAACACTTGGAACCCATTCATGCCATACGCCAAGCCCGCCTCGGCCTGCCCCTTGGGGATTGCCATGAATGCACCGCGAAAAGTTTCCGACAGGTAGGCACCGAAAATGAAACCCAGGGTGCCGATGCCGGCCGCTAGCGGATTCAGGTCGATGTAGTCGTCATAGCCGAGCATTGGCGCGACGCGGTTGATCAGGTCCTGGCCGCCGTAGAAGATCAGCAGGATCAGCACCAGGTCGGGAATGCCCCGGATGACCGTCGAGTACAGGTCGCCCAGCCACGCCAGCCAACGCACCGGCGAGAGGCGCAACGCGACACCAATCAACCCCAGGACGATGGCCAGGGCCATGGACGACAAGGCGAGCTGAAGCGTCAACCATGCGCCATCGAGGATGACAGCCCCGTAGCCTTTCAACATGATTCAGGTCCTCGAAAGTGGGATGAAAAAATGGCGCAAACCGCAGAGATCCTGTTGCTTGCGCCATTTCGCACGAGTGGCGGGACGTAATTACTTGCCGTAGATATCGAAGGCGAAGTACTTGTCCTGGATTTGCTTGTACTTGCCGTTCTCGCGAATGGCAGCGATTGCGTCGTTGATTTTGCCTTTCAGCGCATCGCCCTTGCGAACCGCGATACCGATGCCATCGCCGAAGTATTTCTCATCGGTGAAGGCCGGACCGACGAACGCAAAGCCCTTGCCCGCGTCAGTCTTCAGGAAACCGTCATCAAGCAGCGTAGCGTCGGCCACGGTGCCGTCGAGGCGGCCAGCGGACACGTCCAGGTAGATCTCGTTCTGCGAACCGTACGGCTTGATCTCGGCACCCAGCGGGGCCAGGACTTCACGGGCGAAACGCTCGTGGATCGAACCGCGCTGCACGCCGATGTTCTTGCCCTTGAGCTCAGCCAGGCCGTCGCTGACCTGGGTACCGGCCTTCATCACCAGACGAGCCGGGGTGTTGTAGTACTTGTTGGTGAAATCAACGGACTTCTTGCGATCTTCAGTGATCGACATGGACGACAGGATCGCGTCGATCTTGCGCACCTTGAGCGCCGGAATCAGGCCGTCGAACTCTTGCTCGACCCACACGCACTTGACTTTCATCTCTTCGCACAGCGCATTGCCGATGTCGTAGTCGAAGCCGACGATGCTGCCGTCCGGGGCTTTCGAGGCGAACGGAGGGTAAGCCGCTTCAATACCGATCTTCAGCGGTTTTTCATCGGCGAAGGTCGGCAGGGACAGCACGGACAGTGCCAGGGCGCCAAGCAGCACAAGTTTCTTCATCTTGGGACTCCATCGGTAAAGGGCGAAAACGGCAGAGTGAGCAACAGCCCAATATGCGAATGGGTGGAACGAACTTTGGTGCTGCGTCCTAGGAAGCTCACGTTTATTCAACGCAAGCCACGACGAGCGAGTGATCGGCATTCTAACGACAGGCCCGAAGCCGATATTTCTTCAATGCGACAACAAATTACAGAAGCACCGAGAAAGCTGTTCGAGCACATTGACAGCCCCGCAAAATCATGCAAGAGCAAAAGAAAGGGAACCGATCCATGCTGCAAATAGCGGGCCCATTATTCGCAAACCCTTCTAATCCGGCAAGCACAGCGTGTCGGCTTGTTTTCCGAGACGCCTGGAGCCGCCCTATATCGGGGCTTGGCGTTTCACATCGCCCCGTTGTGGCGCCTTCGGTTACACATTTCGAAACACCGGTAACGCTCGGAAGCATCTGACGACGAAGCTCGATATTTATTCGCAGACCATGCCAGCCACACACAAAACCCTGTGGCGAGGGAGCTTGCTCCCGCTCGGCTGCGCAGCAGTCGTAGGCCGGCCGATACGGTACGACTGAATAACCGTGGTGCCTGGTTTTCGGGCCGCTGCGCAGCCCAGCGGGAGCAAGCTCCCTCGCCACAAAGGCGCTCCCACTCCCGGCTCACATAGTGCGCGCCAGCGACCATAAAAAAAGCCCCACCCGGCAAATACCGGGCAGGGCTTTTCGGTGTTACTGGTGACCGTCAGGCCACGTTCATGGTCTTGTGCGTCTCGATCAGATGCGCCACCACACCCGGATCGGCCAGGGTGGAGATATCACCCAACCCGTCATACTCCGCCGTGGCGATCTTGCGCAAGATACGGCGCATGATCTTCCCGGAACGGGTTTTCGGCAGCCCTGGCGCCCACTGGATCACGTCCGGCGAAGCAATCGGCCCGATCTCCTTGCGCACCCAGTTCTTCAGCTCCAGGCGCAGGGCCTCGCTGGTTTCTTCGCCGGCGTTGAGGGTGACGTAGACATAAATGCCCTGCCCCTTGATGTCGTGCGGCACACCCACCACCGCCGCTTCGGCGACTTTCGGGTGGGCGACCATGGCGCTTTCGATCTCGGCGGTGCCCATGCGATGGCCGGACACGTTCAGCACGTCATCCACCCGACCGGTGATCCAGTAGTAGCCGTCTTCGTCGCGACGCGCACCGTCACCGGTGAAGTACATGCCGCTGAAGGTCTTGAAGTAGGTATCGACAAAACGATCATGGTCGCCGTACAGGGTACGGGCCTGGCCTGGCCAGGAATCGAGAATCACCAGGTTGCCTTCGGCGGCGCCTTCGATCAGGTTGCCGAGATTGTCCACCAGCGCCGGCACCACGCCAAAGAACGGACGCGTGGCCGAACCCGGCTTCAACGCCGTGGCGCCTGGCAGTGGGCTGATCAGCACGCCACCGGTTTCGGTCTGCCACCAGGTGTCGACGATCGGGCAACGCTCCTTGCCGACATTCTTGTAGTACCAGCCCCATGCTTCCGGGTTGATCGGCTCGCCCACCGATCCCAACAGGCGCAGGCTGCTGCCATCGGCGCCTTCGACGGCGGCGGTGCCTGAGGCCATCATCGCGCGGATGGCGGTCGGCGCGGTGTAGAGAATGTTGACCTTGTGCTTATCGATGACCTTGGCCACCCGGGTGATGTCCGGGTAGTTCGGCACGCCTTCGAACATCAGTGTGGTCGCGCCATTGGCCAGCGGGCCGTAGACGATATAGCTGTGACCGGTGACCCAACCCACGTCGGCGGTGCACCAGTAGACCTCGCCCGGCTTGTAGTCGAACACGCGCTCGTGAGTCAGCGCCGCGTAGAGCAAGTAACCGGCGGTGGTGTGCTGCACGCCCTTGGGCTTGCCGGTGGAACCGGAGGTGTAGAGGATGAACAGGGCTTCTTCGGCGCCCATTTCCTTCGGTGCGCAAACGGTGCCGGCCACCTTCATCAGGTCTTCGTACCAGATGTCCCGGTGCTGGTTCCACTTGATGCCACCGCCGGTGCGCTTGCACACGATGACTTTCTGGATGCTGCTGGTTTCCGGGTTGGTCAGCGCGTCATCGACGTTGGCCTTGAGCGGGATCTTCTTGCCGGCGCGAATGCCTTCGTCGGCGGTGATCACCACTTTGGATTTGCAGTCGATGATCCGGCCAGCCAGCGCTTCAGGGGAGAAACCGCCGAACACCACCGAGTGAACCGCTCCAATCCGGGCACAGGCCAGCATCGCGACCACGGCCTCAGGGATCATCGGCATGTAGATGGTCACCACGTCGCCGCGATGCACGTCCTGGCCGCGCAGGGCGTTGGCGAACTTGCAGACTTCTTCGTGCAGCTCGCGATAGGTGATGTTGCGGCTCTCGGCAGGGTCATCGCCTTCCCAGATAATCGCAATTTGATCGCCGCGCTCGGCCAGGTGACGGTCGAGGCAGTTGTAGGAAACGTTCAAGGTGCCGTCGGCGAACCACTTGATGTCGACATGGTGATCGTCGAAAGAAGTCTGTTTCACCGTGGTGAAAGGCTTGATCCAGTCGAGGCGCTTGGCCTGCTCGCGCCAGAAGCCATCCGGGTTGACGACCGACTGCTGGTACATGGCTTTATAGGTCGCCTCGTCAGTCAGCGTATTCGCCGCTACCTCGGGACGAACGGGATACACAGAAGCCGCACTCATCTTTCTTACCTCGGTGACAATAGTTGTTTTTGTATGGTTCCGTTGTAGCTTGGGGCGGGCCTATAGAACCATTCGACGATGGTAGTAACAAGTCCCTACAAAATGTCGGTACTAACGTGCAACTGCGCCCTGGAAACGCTCCTTTGCGAGAACCAGCTTGCTCGGGATCCGCCAGGGTCTTAGCGCTTCTTGAGCCGATTATTGCCAGAACGATCAATAGTGTTTATCAAAACCGAGCCTGTTTAGCCCTGCCCTCGTCTCCTAAAATCAGCCTCGCCAACCGGCAACAAAGATTGACGCAACACAGCCCCCACGAAGGCCGTTGATCGAACTTTCCCAACATCTGTTCCACACGCAGCCCCAAAAAGGCTGCGTGACCCAACTCGACCTCAAAAGGTGAAATTCAAATGAAAGCTTTATGGGTTCTGGTCCTCGGCAGCCTTTGCGCCACCGCAATGGCTGGCGAAACCCCACTCAATGCCGCGCAGCAAAAACCGGCGATTGAGGACTACAGCTACTCCACCCACCTGGACGTTGCCAAAGTCATCTCCATGAGTACGATCCCGGACGTCTGCGAAGTGGTCCCGGCCCAAATGGAATACGCCGATTCCAACGGGCAGCGCCATATCCTGCGCTACCGCGTCATGGGCAACGGCTGCTCCGCCGATTGATCACAACTGGCGTTTTCCAAGGCCCGATTCCGGTCGGGCCTGGTTGTGTCTGGAGCAACAAAAAACCCTCATAAACCACAACATGTAGTGCAGAACCGCAAAAACCGATCATTTTCTGATCAAAAATATCCGTCCTCCAACCCATGCAAAAAAAATCTTCAACGGCCAAAGCCTTGTAAACCCTCGCTCCCACGGGGATATCTCCCCCGCCACCTCTTCTGTGAGCTATTTCGCCGCACCACGTAGGCAAAAAAGTCCTTATAATGCCGCCTTATACGGGCCTGCAATATTCCCTTACAGGGGTCAAAGCCAGCCTGAAGCCCACGCAACGGTCGACACGCCGGTGCGTTCACAGCCGCTTCAGTGAATCCGTACATTTTTCTGTTTATTGCCTGCGTCAGCTGCTGCAACAAACGATTTTCCAAGATCCACCGCGGCCAGTAGGCCTTTCAATGGGCATCTGGCCCTCACGCAGGAGACGACACGTCATGCTGAGCTGGGACGAATTCGACAAAGAAGACGGCGGCGAAGTCGCGGTAAAAGGCGCCAACGCCGGCCACGCTTCTGAAGCCAACATGGACCGCCTCGACAGCGCCGGCGGTGCCGCCGCGCTCGAAGCCCGCGCCGTGACGGCCAGCGACTCGGCCGCGATCATTCGCGCCAAGGCCGCCCTCGACAAACTCGACGTTGCCGAAGGCCTCGCCGAACTCGAAGGCGCCTCCGCCCGTGTCGCCGTCGATGAAAAGCGCATGATCAACTGCCGCGCCGACCTCAACCAGCTCGTGCCTTTCAAGTACGACTGGGCTTGGCAGAAGTACCTGGACGGCTGCGCAAACCACTGGATGCCGCAAGAAGTCAACATGACCGCCGACATCGCCCTCTGGAAAGACCCGGAAGGCCTGACCGACGACGAACGCCGCATCGTGATGCGCAACCTGGGCTTCTTCTCCACCGCCGATTCCCTGGTTGCCAACAACCTGGTCCTGGCCGTGTACCGCCTGATCACCAACCCGGAGTGCCGCCAGTACATCCTGCGCCAGGCTTTCGAAGAGGCGATCCACACCCACGCCTACCAGTACTGCATCGAATCGCTGGCCATGGATGAAGGCGAGATCTTCAACATGTACCACGAGATCCCATCGGTCGCGAAAAAAGCCGCCTGGGGCCTGAAATACACCCGTTCGATCTCCGATCCGAAGTTCGAAACCGGCACCCCGGAAACCGACAAAGAGTTGCTGCGCAACCTGATCGCCTACTACTGCGTCCTGGAAGGCATCTTCTTCTACTGCGGCTTCACCCAGATCCTCTCCATGGGCCGCCGCAACAAGATGACCGGCGTCGCCGAGCAGTTCCAGTACATCCTGCGCGACGAATCCATGCACCTGAACTTCGGCATCGACGTGATCAACCAGATCAAAATCGAAAACCCACACCTGTGGGATGCCGAGATGAAGGAAGAAGCAACCCAGATGATCCTGCAAGGGACCCAGCTGGAAATCGAATACGCCCGCGACACCATGCCTCGCGGCGTACTGGGCATGAACGCGGCGATGATGGAGGACTACCTCAAGTTCATCGCCAACCGTCGTTTGTCGCAGATTGGGTTGAAGGAAGAGTATCCGGGGACGACGAATCCGTTCCCTTGGATGAGCGAGATCATGGACTTGAAGAAAGAGAAGAATTTCTTTGAGACGAGAGTTATTGAGTATCAGACGGGTGGGGCTTTGAGCTGGGATTGATTTGAAAGAAAAATCCTAGGCTCCACGCGTAACTAAAAACCCCGTGAAAACGGGGTTTTTGTATTTCTACGGGGCCAAAACTGCGTTTAACTCTGGGACCGGTACGCTACCTTTACCCTACGCAAAACTCAGAATCGTTCCGTATTGACGCCGTATCGCCTCGTTACCTATCTTGGTCGCAGGTGCCTAAGAAACGCCCAACGTAGTAGCTAATCGCCGAACATAGAACCGCGTACTGTCTAAGGACATTTGCAGTTCTGTGTGAAGAAGAAGCTAGTTGGGATTTCTTACATCCTCTACGTCGGGCTCGCGCCATACCCTTCTAACGTAGAGGTCGTTATGCCCACGAAAACGCAGCTCTGTTCTCCGTGTACCTCGGAGACCCATCATGTCTGATGCTTACATTCCGGCGGTTTTTACCCGTCACAACGTCCATCTTCATGCCCTCTTGGTTGAAAACCAGGCCTGGTTCAGCGCCTCCGATTTGGGTCGCTTGATGAGCAAGCACCTCGATGAACGCATGACCCGCAAGCTTGACGCTGACCAGCGCCGGATGATGCTCGTGCATGTCCACGGCTTGACCGAAGAGCGCCTGATGCTGAGCGAGTCGGGCGTCTATGCGTTGCTGGTTTATCACTACTGCCCTGAGTATCGATTGCTGCGTGAGTGGATCACGCATCAGGTAGTGCCTACCCTGCGGGATGAACGCTACTCGCATAAGGTGGAACGGCCGATGTTGAGCGTGTTGGATTGACCGAAGATGTCGCTCTGCATGCTGCACTGGCAAGATGAGCCTTGGATTCGCTTGCGGGATATGCCGGCGGTGCTGGTGGATGATCCGTTTAGCCAGCATGAATCCTGGTGGCGGAAAGCCTCTCGGGTTTTGCGAGGGTTTTGAGCATTCAATCTTAGCTGCCGTCCGTGTTCGGGCGGCGGTTTTTTGTTGGTTATATGGAATTGGGGCTGCTACGCAGCCCAGCGGGAGCAAGCTCTCATGGAACAAATTGCAACTATCTGATTTTTAAGGCTGAAAATACATATCGATCGTTCCCATGCTCCTGCGTGGGAATGTTGCCAGGGACGCTCCGCGTTCCGCTTCTGGAAGGTGACGCAGAGCGTCACGGGATGCGTTCCCACGCAGAGCGTGGGAACGATCAAAAACAGATATGTCGTAGACGGCGCTCCAGTTCCCTGCGCGACAGCGCAGCGTCGAAGACGCGGCGGCCGGTCCCTCGCCACAGTTCATATCAGGGCGCAGCGTGGGCGGCAGGCTTGATGGCCGGATTGATTTTGGGAGTCGCGAGCAAATCCACACACAGGGATTTTGTGGTGTGTTGAAACTTCGGATGCATCCCGCCCTGCCCTTCGGTATTAATACACTTCCTCTCACGGACCCGAGCCCCGATGAAATTCGATACCGCCTACTGCCTCAGCCTCGATGCCAAGCTTTCGATCTATGACGTTCGGGATTTGAATTTCGATGAGACCATGGCCTTCGATTCGGCGAAGGAGCGCTTTCAATGCCCCAACGATGTCTGTCGGGCGGCGTTTGATGAGGAGAATCGGCTGACGACGTTCAACGCCAAGAACGTCAATTACATCCGCACGCCGCATTTCAAGAACCAGCCTACTACCCGGCATATCGAGGGCTGCCCTTATGTCAGTCCGAAAACGCCGGGGTTGGGTGTAGAGAGTGGCGAGGCGGAAACGGATGACGGCCGCGAGGAGCATTTTCCGTCGGAGCTGTTGCTGACTCGGCGTCAGTACGTACGCAAGCCTTCGGATCTGCCGAAGGATGTTGACGCGACTCGACCTACGCCCCCCACCCTATCGTCCCACGGCGATGACGCCCAATCCGCCCAGGACTCGACACCCGACAAGACCAGCGTCTTCGCCCACCCGGTGGAGTGTTTCGTCTCGAACTTCGCGGACAAGGATCTGCTCAAGAGCAAGCTGCTGAAGATTGGCGAGCACACGGCGCCCTATGGGTCGTTCTTCAAGAAAATTGATTACTTGCAGGACAACAAGGGCTTGATTTACTGGGGCAAGATCAAGGAGATCAAGGATTATACGCTGAGCTTTCGCATCGATTTCGAAGCAAAGGTCTGGTTCAAGCAACCGGACGAGGCGAAGAAGAAGCCTTACTCGGTCAACGTTTACCTGAGCAAGAAGCTGATCGATAACTACCGCAAGCGCAAAGCGTTCCTGGCAGAGATCAAGCATGCCATCGACAGTGACGCGCCGTTGTATTGCTTCTTTTATGGCGTCACGCCGGAGTTGAAGCAGGTGCCGAGCAAGAAAAACCCCGAAGAAACGTTCGGGGTGTTCAGTGCCAATATCGAGAATCTGGATCACTTCATTATTCGGGAGGCGCCGGGGTTGGCCGATAAGTGATTTCGCCTTAGGCTAGCTGTAGCGCTACGCCTTCTTCATTGCGCTTCTTGAGCAAGTTGCCGTTCGTACGCCCGCATCTCCCGCTTCACTTCCATGCGCCGCTCACGTGCGGCCTGGGCGGCGGACTCATCCAAACCGCCATAACGCCGCAACCAGTGAACGATCATTTCCTCGTCCGGGTAGTAATAATCCTTATGCCCCTTACTGCTTCTGGGGGTGTCGTTCATATTGCCGTCGAAGCGGCCTGCAGAGAACTCATCAGAGGGTAACGTGCCCCATTCGGCGGCACAGTCCTCAAAAATCCAGGAAATCTCGTTGAGGTGCTTTTGCGCACCACGGTGGCCACGTTTATAAAAGATGTACTCACGACAACTTTCCTGGAAGCGCTCCATCATCGCTTCATCATCGACCCAGCGAAGAAGGTCGTGCTGCCCCGCGTGACGCATCAGGCCATTGATCCATCGTTCGGAAAAACGCTGAACAAAACCTTCAACGTCCGCTTTTTTAGCCCCGGCGAAAATCATGCAGTAACGGGTTCGCACGTGGATGACGAACAACACCTGTTTGCGTTGCACAGTGATCACATGAACCAGACATTGTTCGTCGAGCTCACCCAGCTCATCGTCCTCGATAACAGGTGATGGTGGTTTCTCTACCGGGGTGACTTTCTTACCTTTGCTCACACGGCTGAAAAAGTTGCTGGCCGCTTCGGTGCAGTTGAAGATCAGCATTCAAATTCTCGGAAATATTAGAAACGCTAGGCGTCGTCGGCCCATTCAATCTCGAAGGGTCGGCGAACAGCGTCAGAGACCCTTTCACGTAACTCTTCACTCAGAACCGTCAATTCTTGATCGCTCAGCAGGTCGTACGCAATCCGCAATCTCAAAGATAAAGAGATGTCTCGATGTCGACCTACGTTGAACGCCACCGCCAAGCTCTTGTCCCGATCTCGCATGAGGCCTTAGAGCGTGCGGTATCGAGCGTGAGCTGATAAGGCTTCGTTCTGAGCCACCGTCTGGGCATCCGAAAGAACGCCTTGGCAGAAGCGTTCCAACGCCAGCTCGCTGAGCTCGTTGTAATGCTTCCAGTCACTGTCGGATATCGACATGCCACCCTCCTTCAACCAGACATCGAGCAACGCTGCATGGAGATTTTATTGTATTGATATGCCCAGCATCACAACGACCAACAATCCAATATAGACCCAGGCATGAACCCCATCCGGCATCCGTCCGATCCATGGCGTTGCCAGACGAATCCCCACTAACGCGCCGAGTGTCAGCACAGCGAACGCCATCAAGTCGACGTAACCGACAAACCGCGGCCCCAAATCAAACTCGGCAACCCCGGCCATAGCCATGTAAGTCAGTGTCCCGGCCACCGCAACCGGCAAGCTCAACGGGTTAGCCATGGACGTCGCGCGCGACATGTTCAGCCCGCAACGGCGCAATAACGGCACCGTCATGACGCTGCCGCCCACGCCCAGAAAAGTGGCGATGGTGCCGATGCTGATCCCGCCCGCCGAGACCTCTGCCCAGCCCAATCGGCGTGGGACTACGGCGTCAGACTGTGTCAGAAAACCGCGTCGGAACAAGCAGTCCAGAATGGTCACGCCCAAATAAATGATGAAGGCATAGCGAATGACTTCGCTACTTGCCCACATCGCGGCAACAGCTCCGACGATAGCGCCCAGGCCGATGAAGCCGCCCAACGGCCACACGTAGTGACGAATGATGTTCCCAGCGCGGTGATGCTTCACGGTGGCGATCAGTGAGTTGACGATCATGACGCAGGTCGAGGTAGCCACGGCAATGTGCATTGCAGATTGGCCGATGGGGTCGTCGGCACCGTGGCTGACGGTGAGCATGCGGTACAGCAAGGGCACCACGACGAATCCGCCGCCGAAGCCAAACAACACGGCCGTCACGCCACTCAGGCAGCCGAAGCATAAAAGCGATACATAAAACATCAAGGCGAATCCGGGAAATGGAAAGGCCTCACGATAGGGACGCGACGCTTGGCCCGCTGTAGCAAACAGGCCAATAATGTTCGCGTTTACGCCAATCATGAGTGGCCAACCGATGCGCAACAGTTCGATCGATCTCTTGGATGCGATACCCCGGAGCGTGGTTGCCATCGGCACCGATTACGCTCATGGGCAAGTGCTGCCGTTGCATCGCCATCGCCGCGCACAATTGCTCTACGGCGCCACCGGGGTCATGCGGGTCAGCACGGCGGACGGCAACTGGGTGGTGCCGCCGCAACGGGCGGTGTGGATCCCGCCCGGGGTTGCCCATGAGGTGCTGATGCTGGGCGTGAGTACACGCAGCTTGTACATCGAACCGGACGCGGTAACTGCCATGGACACGCGGTGCCAGGTCATCAGCGTATCGCCCCTGATGCGTCAGTTGTTGATGGAAGCCGTCGAGCTTGCGCCGGACTACGACGAGGCTGGACGGGACGGTGCGTTGATCGATCTGCTGTTGCATGAATTGCTGCGCAGCGCCCACCTTCCGCTGCACCTTCCGCTACCCAAGGATCCGCGCCTGCTCAGCCTGTGCCAGGCGTTCCTGGAACGCCCCGACGCCCATGCCTCGCCCGTGGAATGGGCGGCGCAAGTGCATATCAGCCTGCGCTCGTTCAATCGCCTGTTCAGCCGGCAGACCACGTTGAGCTTCAGTCAGTGGCGGCAACAGGCGTGTGTGATGTCGGCGTTGGCCCGGTTGGCTGAAGGGGATTCGGTAACACGCATAGCCTTGGATCTCGGCTACGACAGCCCTGCGGCATTCTCCACGATGTTTCGTCGTGTCCTGGGTCACGCCCCAAGCGCCTGGCTGGAGAAGACCGCCGGTCATTGATCAAAAAATGAGATTGATCGGGATTCAAAACAACTGTACAAAAACACAGTGCTTTTTCATCCCACAGCTTTGGAGCCCCCCATGGCCTCTCTCGCAATCAAAACCACCCTGGAACGCATCGCTGTCTATCAATTCACCCCCGCTCACAGCCAGCAGGCCCGAGCCATGCTGGGCTGGAGTGTCGAAGAGCTGTCGCGACAGTCCGGCGTCTCGGTCCGGGCCATTCGACGCTTCGAGGCCGGTGGCGAGCTGCTTGACGTGACGCGCCTGGCGCTGGCCTTCCGGCTGGAGGCCGAAGGGTTGGTGTTCTTCCCGGGTTTCGCTCCGGGACGCGGCATGAATATCAAGGGCGCCACGCCAGATCCGATGGAGCGGCCGGACTACGCAATGATCGAATAAACGAGTCGGGGCGTCAGGCCATGCCGGTCTGGTTCTGATAAGCCGACGGCTCCACGTCCAGCCACCAGGCTCGGCCACGTTGCGGTTGCGTCAGGGTGAATGCTTCGCCCATTTGCGGCGTGGTGATGCAAACGTTGCGCTCCCAGGCGAGGGCCAAAATGCGGTCGAAGGGTTCATACCAGGCATGCATCGCCAAATCGAACGTGCCGTTGTGGATTGGTAGCAGCCAGCGGCCTTTGAGGTCGATGTGGGCCTGCAAGGTCTGCTCCGGCTGCATGTGGACATGCGGCCAATCGACGTTATAGGCGCCGGTCTCCATCAGCGTCAGGTCGAAGGGCCCGTATTGCTCGCCGATGCGTTTGAAACCGTCGAAATAACCGCTGTCGCCACTGAAGAAAATTCGCCTGTCGCCATCGATCATTACCCATGAGGCCCATAGCGTGCCGTTGCTGTCGAACAGGCCGCGCCCCGAAAAGTGTTGGGACGGTGTGGCAACGAATTCGATGCCCGCCACCTCGGTGCCTTGCCACCAATCCAACTGGCGCACCTTCCCGGCGTCGATACCCCATTTGACCAAGGTATCGCCCACGCCAAGCGGTGCGAGGAAATAGCGAGTCTTGGCAGCGAGTTTCAGGATGGCGTGCTGGTCGAGGTGGTCGTAATGGTCATGGGAAAGGATCACCGCTTCGATCGGTGGCAGCTCCTCGAGGCTGATGGGCGGCTGATGAAAACGCTTCGGGCCGGCCCACTGCACGGGCGAGGCGCGCTCGGAGAAGACCGGGTCGGTCAGCCAGAATTTGTCCCGTAGCTTGAGCAACACGGTGGAATGGCCGAGACGGAAGACGCTGTGGTTCGGCGCCGCCAGCAGAGCGGCGCGAGTCAACGGTCGAACGTCGATGGTGCCCGCGGGCCGCGTGTTGCGCGGTTTATGGAAGATCATGTTCCAGATGACGCGCAAGGTCGTGCCAAAACCCTCACGTGGCGTAACGGCATGATTGCGGTACTTGCCCTGTTCATGCCGCGATGAGCGATTTTCGGTCGAAGAAAAAGGTGTGGTCATGGTGCGATGACTCCAAGGGCGTCGGCACGTTGCGCTTCGCCGTTGTGGGACGCTGGATGGCTGTTGCGATGCGCGCACAGCCGCCCGACTGAAAAACTACACTACATGGTGTAGTTTCTAGATTGCATGAATCGCCTGGACAAGTAAACTGCCGGGTGTAAGTTCTTTTTTTCCTACCGACGAATGCCCATGACCGTACCGCAGCGCCTTACTGAGCGAAAACGCGAAGCCATCCTTCAATCCGCAATTGCGGAGTTTCGCAGCAGCGGTTTCGAGATCACCAGCATGGACAGGATCGCGGCGACTGCCGGCGTCTCGAAACGCACGGTGTATAACCACTTCCCCAGCAAGGAAGCGCTGTTCGCCGAAATTCTGAATCGACTATGGAACAGCATCACGGCAGAGCAGCTCACCCCGTACAGCCCGGATCAGCCGTTACGCGATCAGCTTCGAACGCTGCTTCAAGCCAAACTGCAGATGCTGGCGGACGAGAATTTTCTCGACCTGGCGCGCATCGCCATCGCCGCAACGATCCACTCCCCTGAGCGGGCCCAAGACATGGTTGCGCGCATGGGCGAGCGCGAAGAAGGCTTGGCCGTCTGGATTCGCATGGCCCAGGCCGCCGGCCGATTGAAACCAGTTGACCCGGCATTTGCTGCCCAACAGATGCACGGGCTGATCAAGACATTCGCGTTCTGGCCGCAGATTTCCATGGGGCAACCGAGCCTTGCATCGCCTGAACAGGCCCAGGTGATCGAATCGGCCTTGGACATGTTCCTGGCCTGTTACCAGCGCTGAACCTCAGCTGCGCCGCAGAGTGCGTCCCAGTTCATCGAACAGCGTCACCACCGAGCGCAACGCGCGGCAGTCCGGTCGGGTCAGGAGCCAGAGCGCCGTGTCATGCCCGGCCAATGGCTCGCCAATGGGCGTCAGGCCGTGGTTGCCATCGATCAAAAAGTCCGGCAGTGCCGCCACCCCCAAACCAGCCCGCACCAGTTCGGTGACCGAAAGCATGCTATTGCAACGATAGGCCGGCACCACGCCGGGCAAGTGCTGGCGGCGCCAGGCCACGGTGGGGTGATCGGGCAGGAAATCGTCCGGTGCGATCCAAGTCATCGACGCCAAGTCCCGCAGACTCGTCGAGCGCAGATACGCGTCGCCAGCACATACCCGATAAACCACATGGCCCAAATTGCGCCCCACCAGATGTTCCGGTGGCGCAAGGGTCAGGCGCAAGGCAATGTCGGCATCGCGGCGGCTGAGGTTGGCGAAGTCGTTCGAGGTGCTCAGCTCCAGCGTCAACGCTGGATAAGCGGGCATGAATCGCGCCAGCGCGGGCAACAGCAATGCCTGCAGGACCGCATCGGTACACGTCAGGCGCACCGTGCCGCTGACCACCTGGCCGCCCTGCTCCACGCCGACGCGCGCGGCCTCCAACGCCTGTTCGGCACGCTCGGCCTGCTCCGCCAACGCCTGGGCAAGGCTTGTGGGCAAATATCCAGCACGGCTCTTTTCAAACAATGGCTGGCCCAGGGCCGCCTCCAGCCGACGGACCGAACGAAACACCGTCGACACGTCCACGTGCAATAGCCGAGCGGCCCGGGCCAGCGAACCGCCACGGACCAGCGCGAGGATCAGCGACAGGTCGGGATAGTCGAGACGATAGTGCGTCGCTGCATTGATCACTTGGGTAAACGCCAATATTGATTGCACAAACGCCAATTTATACTGGCGCCCAGGAATCAACAAGCGGCGAGCCTCCCATGGAAAATCAGCATCCGTTAAACATCGCCCTGGTCGGCGACCACGACCCACACATCACCGCGCACCGGGCGATCCCCCTCGCACTTGAGCTGGCTGCCAAGCAAACCGGTCATTCCATCCGTTTACAATGGCTGGCAACGCCGCTCATTACCGAGAACGCTGTGCTGGAGCACTTCGACGGTGTCTGGTGCGTGCCCGGCAGCCCTTACCAAAACGAAGACGGCGCCTTGCGTGCCATTCGTTTTGCCCGCGAACAGCGTCGCCCTTTCTTGGGCACCTGCGGCGGCTTTCAACATGCTGTGCTGGAATATGCCCGCAACGTAATGGGCTGGGTCGATGCCGTTCATGGTGAAACCTCACCAGAAGCGGAACGAGCACTGCTGACGCCGCTGAGCTGTGCCCTGGTCGAAACCATCGACAGCTTGCAGCTGGAAGCGGACTCGTTGATTGCCAAGGCCTATGGTCGCCGGACGGTTTTCGAGGGCTACCACTGCCGTTTCGGCGTCAATCCACACTTCGAGCGAGACTTGCTGAGCGAACGCTTGCATGCCGTCGCCCGGGATTCGGCCGCCGACTTGCGCGCTGTAGAGTTGCGCGATCATCCGTTCTTTGTCGCGACGCTGTTCCAGCCCGAGCGTGCTGCGCTGGAAGGACGCGTACCACCGCTGGTCCGCGCGTTTGTCCAAGCCTGCGCCATGGCGCAGGCATAGCCTCCAACAGACAACGCCGAACCGGTTCCCTGGCCAACTCGAGACTCTTGGCTCAGCCCCCTACCAACTGCCGCATCGCCAGGATTTCCGGCAGATCGCTGCGCGCCATGTACACCCGCAACGGTTCGGTAATGTTGATACGGTCGTCGATATTCTGGTCCAGCAGCAACTGGATCCGCTCACGCTTGAGGGTCAGGGTGTCATCGGCCGCTGGGGTCCAGACAAATTCACTGGTGGGGATGATGCCGTCGTCGGCCACATCCATACCGAAAGAGTCTTCGCTGAAACGCACAATGTACTGGCCAGTCTTACGGTTCAGGCCGACAAAACCCTTGAGTTGATCGGCGGCCTGGCAGATGAGTGTCGAAGTGGTGCGCATGGTAAACCTCATGGATGCGTCCCGCAGGACGTCTGATCGATGGTTTACACGCAAGACAAGCGAATGCTGGTTTAAAAGCTTCCCTCTGTTGGGGAATTGCTGTTGCCAAGATTACTGTAAAGCGACCTGAAAAAGCATCGCAATATGCCATTCGACGCATCCTCGACTAAACGAGCCTGACGAACCGGAAAGCGTCGAAAGAACAATCGACCAGCCCCGATCATCAGGCCAATACCTCGACTAGGGTCTGAACGTTGGATGGACCAGTTTCAACGAGGCTTGTTCATAGGCATAAGCAAGCGCTAATAACCCGGCGTCTCCCCACATGGAACCGATAAACGATATGGACGTTGGCACACCGCCCGGTTCTACACCCGAGGGTACGGTGATGACAGGGTAACCCGCTATTGCCGCGCTCGGCTGGGAAATACCGCCGTCGAAGTCGGCCACCATGGCATCCAGCGTGTCATCGTTAAATCGTGCATCGATCATGCTTTTAAAGCTGGCCTGGATCGGCAGCCATACGGCATCTATTTGTTCTTCACTCCAGGTTTGCTCATTGACTTGCTCAAGCATCCGCTGGCCATAGTTGCCTTCCCCCGGATTTTGCTCGTTGAAAGTAATCAGATTATTCAGGGTCGCGATTGGCAAACCGCTGCGAGTGTTCAAGTAAGCCTGCAATTCGAGCTTCATCCCAGCCATCATTACTTGAAAATAATCACTCATGTCTGGAAGACTCAAGGTCACTGGAACGAGGGTCGCTCCTTTACCCTGAATGGCTTTTAGCGCTGTGCAAAACTGAACACCGAGGTCGTGCACCATCCCGTTACCTAAGTCGCATTGCGAACGATCCTGGGTAGTCATAACGGTTGGCCATAGTGGAAAGGCAGCGCTGCGCGTTTCCTCATTATTCAGGAACACGCCAATCCGTTTCCCTTGCAACGCCTCGGTAGATAAAGCGCTGGTGTAATCCGTGTCTTGCGGAGCATCGGCGGTAGGCGGGTCGGTTGGGTCGGCGCCCGCCAGGTGGTTCAACAGCAAAGCGACATCGTAGACCGTACGGGCCATCGGCCCGGGGGTATCCTGCCGCCGGGTAATTGGAATGACACCGGAGCGACTCACCAAGCCAAGACTGGGCTTGAGACCAACGATCCCATTGTCAGCAGACGGGCAGATGATCGAGCCATTGGTCTCAGTGCCCACTGAAAGTGGCGCAAACCCCGCAGCCAGAGCGGAAGCCGGGCCAGAGCTGGAACCGCAGGGGCCTGCGCTTAACACGTGGGGGTTGAGCCCTTGTCCACCCCGACCGCTCCAACCCCGTGGCGCTTCTGGGTCCCTCATGCCAGCCCACTCGCTCATGTTGGCTTTGCCCAGGATGATGGCGCCGGCGTCGCGCAGCTGCTGGATGACGAACGCATCTTGCGCGGCCGGCAACCCTGCCATCGCCAGAGAACCGGCGGTGGTCTGCATCAAGTCTGCGGTGTCGATATTGTCTTTGATCAATACCGGAATACCGTGCAGTGGGCCTCGAATGCTACCGCTCGCGCGCTCACTGTCACGTAACGCTGCGTCTGCCAGAGCCTGAGGATTCAGTTCGAGAACCGCTTTGAGGTGAGGGCCTTCCTTGTCCAGAGCCTGGATCCGATTGTTCAGATAGTTCACCAGCTCAACCGAAGTAAGTTGGTTGTCAGTCAGTCTTTGATTGAGTTCCGTGACATTCAAATACTCATAGGCCTGGCTGTTATCTTCACTTATTGAAGACTGCGCCTGAACAGCAAAAGCAATGAAAGATAGAACCCCTAACTTAGTCATCCACCCGGTGTATCGATTAGTCATGTCAGTCCCTTGATATGGAATACGAGCGAGCCGTTTCGCTCTGCTGCTCATAGTAAGAGCCCAGAAAAACAAAGGCACCGTTGGAACTGTTAAGCCATATTGCTCGATTTTTAGCCGAGCCAGACAAGCCAGGGGAAAACAAACGCCTGCGGTCGTTTCCACGGAGCGAATCGCTGCACGCGGAAGTTTTCTTGTAATAAATGTCGCTGGACTTCGATTCCGGTGATGCAGGAAATAACCCTGAGCCAAACGGTCCGCATGGGCGCTCGAAACGAGGGGAAGATCTGTATCACGCAGGTTTATGTCGGTCCGGCGATAGCGCCGAACGCGTTCAGTTGATAAAAGAGTGATTTTTACCCCACGAAAGGATCTCGAACATGCCTGTCACCTTGACCCGTAGCGCGTTGATGCTGAGTGTGATGCTCGGACTCGGTCCGGCACACGCCGCCGAAACCCCAAGTCCCAAGGCCCTGGCAACCCTGCAAGGTATCCCCCACCCGGCGGTCATCGCCCATCGCGGCGCATCGTTCGATGCCCCGGAGTCCACCGCCGCGGCCTACAAATTGGCGCGTGACCTGGGCGCCGATTATCTGGAACTGGACCTGCAACGTAGCAAGGACGGCGTGCTGTTCGTCTTGCACGACGACAGCCTGTTGCGCACCACCGATGTCGCGACCAGGTTTCCCGAGCGCAAGGACAAGACCGCCAATGAGTTCACCATGGCCGAGCTCAAGACGCTGGACGCCGGCAGTTGGTTCAACGCGGCCTACCCGGACCGCGCTCGTCCTTCATTCGCGGGCCTGAAAATCCTGACGCTGGATGAAGTCATCAACATTGCCGAGGGCAACCCGCAGCACAAACCGGGGCTGTACATCGAGACCAAGGAGCCCAAGCTGTTTCCAGGCATCGAGCGTGACCTGAAGGACAAGCTGCAAGATCGCGGCTGGTTGAGCCCGGCAGGCTCCAAGCTGGCCAAGGGCGCCATCGGCGTGGGCCAGGGCAAGGGCAAAGTAGTCTTGCAGACTTTCGAGAAGAGCAGCCTGGAACTGCTGCATCAGGAAATGCCCAAGGTGCCAAAAATCCTGCTGCTGTGGGTCGGCGAAGGCAATATCGAACCCAAGTCCAAGGTAACGTTTGCCGAGTCCGGCGAATCCGACAAAGCAGCGTATTACGCCAAGCAAGAGCCCAAGGACAAGGCCGAGTTCGAGCAATGGGTCCAATACGCCAAGGCCCACGGCGCCATTGGCACCGGGCCTTCAGCGGCGTTGTCCGGTGGCGGCAGCCAGAGCTATGCGGATCTGGTGCAGCCATGGATGAATCAATACACCCACGATCAGGGCCTGCTGGTGCACGTCTACACTGTGGATGAGCCGGTGGATTTCAAGAAAGTGCTGGAGGCCGGCGTAGATGGCATTTTCACCAATCGGGCCAGCGAACTGCTCAAGTACTTCAAGCGTCCCGAGACAGGCAGTGTGACGCAGCTGTTAGGGAAGAACGGTTACTGAGGAATCTGGGTCGGATCGGTGCAGTCGATGCAAGTTTTTCGAATTAAGGGTGAATTAAGTTGCCAGAGATAATCTGAAACCACTTAAACGACTCACCCTTTAACGACACCAAGGAAAGACCTCATGAAAACGTTGACTGCCCTGTTTACTGCCGCTGCACTGACCCTTACCGCTGGCTTGGCCCAGGCTGATGTCCGCATCGACCAGATTCCCCAGTTGGTCAAGGACGGCAAGATCAAATCCCTTGAATCGATGAATGCCGAAGCCCTGAAGTTGCACCCGGGCGCTACCATCACCGACACCGACCTGGATAACCACTTCAACGGCTATGAGTATGAAGTGGAACTGAAAACGGCCGATGGCAAAGAGTTTGACGTGGACTTCGACGCAACTACCGGCAAAGTCCTGTCCGACAAGCAAGACACTTGATCCTTTGGTAAAAGAAAGAGCCGCGCAACTTTCAAGTTGCGCGGCTCTTTTGCGCACTGTAAATAGCTGCCGATCCAGGCAACACAGCGCAACTGTCACAAAACCATCAAAAAACCCTGCAATGATGCCGCTCTAGTGAACCTGTCATCGCCACGACAGGCACTCCCGCCAGCGAGCCCGCATGAATCACAGCATCGATCAAAGCCACCGCGATCCGGACCTGTTCGGCCTGCTCTACGGGTTTCGCTTCCGCCCCGGCGAACGCGGGCGAGAGATCGATTCGGCCCAGGCCCTGCGAAGCCTGCAGCAACCGGAGGATGCCGATGAATTCCTCTGGCTGCACCTGAACCTGGCTCATGCCGCTTGCGAGCGCTGGATGAAAAACCATCTGGCCTTGCCCGATGAGTTTTTCGAAGCCCTGCACGAAGGCTCGCGCTCGACGCGCATCGAGCACGTGGACTCGGCGCTGCTGGCGGTGGTGAATGACGTGGTGTTCAACCTCAGCAACTTGGTGTCCTCGGATGTCTCCACACTGTGGGTGTGCGTCCACAGTCGCTTGATCATCAGCGCACGATTGCAGCCTTTGCATTCGGTCGACAAGCTGCGCTCATCGGTGAAGGCTGGCGAGTGCTTTCGCTCACCGTTGGAACTGCTCGTGCATTTGCTGCGCGACCAGGGCGAGGTGCTGACCCAGATCGTGCGCAAGACCAGCCTCAGCGTCGATCAGATCGAGGATCAATTGCTGTCGTCGCGCGTATCCAACAACCGCGCCGAACTGGGCAGCCACCGCCGGGTACTGGTGCGCCTGCAACGCTTGCTGGCGCTGGAGCCCGGTTCGCTGCTGCGCCTGCTCAACCGCCCGCCGCAATGGCTGCAGAAAGAAGACGTCAAGGAGCTGCGCAAATCCACCGAGGAGTTCGCGTTGATCATCAACGACCTCACCGCTCTCGGCGAGCGGATCAAGTTGTTGCAGGAAGAAATCGCCGCCAATCTCAACGAGCAAAGCAACCGCACCTTGTTCACCCTGACCGTGGTTACGGTGCTCGCGCTGCCCATCAACATCATCGCCGGTTTCTTTGGCATGAACGTCGGCGGCGTGCCGTTGGCCGGTGATGACCACGGCTTCTGGATCCTGGTCGCACTGGTGGCGACTTTCACCGTGATCGCCGGCCGCTGGGCGTTTCGCAAGCGGCGCGATTATTGAGATTGATGCACCTCAGGTATGCATAAGCCTTTGTGGCGAGGGAGCTTGCTCCCTCGCCACAGGTGTCAACCATGTCCCCAGACCAAACACGCCTACTCCCGTCAGGTCAATGCGCTCAGGCACTCAACCGCGCCGTCACTTCGTTCAACTGCCCAGACAGCCCGTGCAGATCCCGGCTCGCCGCTTCGGTACGTTGGACGTTGTCCAGGTTGGTGCTCGCGATGCAGGTGATTTCAGTCAGGTTGCGCGAGATGTCTTCGGCAACGGAAGTCTGTTCCTCCGCAGCGGTGGCAATCTGGCGGTTCATGTCGCGAATCGCTTCGACCGCATGAGTGATGCGTTCGAGCATTTCGCCGGCCTGAGTCACTTGCTCGACACTTTCTTCGCTGCGCGACTGCCCGCTTTCGATGGCTTGGGCCGCGTCCACCGCACCGGTTTGCACCGTCTGGATGATCTGGTTGATCTCGATGATCGACGACGCCGTGCGCTGGGCGAGGCTGCGTACTTCATCGGCGACCACCGCAAAACCACGCCCTGCCTCACCGGCTCGAGCGGCTTCGATGGCGGCATTGAGGGCCAGCAGGTTGGTCTGTTCGGCAATTCCGCGAATGACTTCCAGCACCTTGCCGATGCGACCGCTGTCGGTTTCCAGGCGACGAATGACCGTGGCGGTGTTGGCGATTTCGCCGCGCATCTGGGTGATGGTGTGGATGGTGCCTTGCATCACCTTCTCGCCCTGTTGCGCCGAGTGATCGGCCTCATCGGCGGCCCGAGCGGCGTCGGCGGCATGGCGGGCGACTTCCTGGGCGGTGGCGGACATTTCGTTCATCGCCGTCGCCACCTGATCGGTGCGTTCGAATTGTTCGCTCGTCCCCTGGCTCATCAGGCTGGCGATGGCATTGAGCTCACCGCTGGCGCTGTCCAGCTCCGTCGCACTGCGTTGCAGGCGCGTGAAGGTTTCGGCGAGGAAATCGCGCAGCGTATTCGCCGCCAGGGCCAGGTCGCCCAACTCATCCTGGCGGGTGCTGGTGACGCGTTCGCCAAAACGCCCGCGGCTCAGTTGAGTCACGTATTCGATCAGGTTACGGATGGGCTGTACCAGGTTGCGGTTGATCAGCCACAGGCTCAGCAGCCAGACCAGCAGCCCCGAGACAAGCATGATCACCGTGCCCAGCATGATCGTGCGATCGGCACCGGCACTGATCAGCGCCGATTGTTCATCGCCCAGTTTATGCAGCTCTACCACCAGCTCGCTCATCTGCTCACTGGTCGCACGGTCCACGCCCTTGACCGCTGCGTCACCCGCCGAAGCGTCGCCGCCTGCCGCCACAAACGCATCACGGCCCTTTTGATAGCCCGCACCTAGCTGGGCATGTTCGCCCCGCAGACGTTCGATGCGTGATCTGATGGGAGCGGGAACCCCTTCGTGCTTGATCAATTCGCCCAAGAGGCTCTGGACGTCGCCCTGACGCGCCTCGAACTGCTTCCAGTATTTATCCAGCTCCGCCGGTTGCTTGCCACGCAGCAAGACGTTCTTCCACTCCTGGACCTGAACTTTGAACTGCAGGTTGGCCTCATCGATCAATTGCGACGCACGCAACGGGCCATCGATCAGGTTGCGATAATTGTGAATGCCATCGGAAAGGAAATGAAAGGACGCCAGGGCGATCAACAACGTTGCCAGCAGGCTGCCCGTCAGCAAGGCAAGAATCTGAGCTCTCAGGGATTTTTGTAGAAACATGCAATCGATCTCTTCAAATAAAGGACCTCCATGTCCAGGGGACACTGTCGCGACTGAGCGTGGAGGATATGAACATGGGATCGGCCCACATGCCCTGTTCTTGAGCCTCGGCGACCATCGGTAGCGGCGTCGTTTCCCCCAGTGGTCATGACTTGTCCAGACAATCCCTTTTGTCGTGCGTCGGGATTTAAAAGTCTTTTTGTCATTTCTCCTGGGGTATCCTGCCCACGCTTTGTACAAGCGCGGATCTAACCCGATCGATCAACAGACCTTGCGAGGAGCGCGATATGCACGAGATTCCTAATCTCCCCTTCCCAAGCCTGCACGAACCTGAGCAGACGACCACGCTACAAGCCGGGGGGCAACCCGACGCCCAGCAACCCGAGCCGCCGCAAGCCACTGAAAGCCGCCAGGCTGACAGCGAAGACTGATTCACTCGCACCACCAGACTGTGTGGAAAGCGCTAAGATGCGCTTTCCACACCGCCTGAATCCTGAGCCCCGTACCATGACCGATGACACCCCTGCTTTCAGCGAAGCCCAGGCCAGCGTGCTGATCGGCACAGCGGAAAAAATGGTCGATATCTGGACCCGTCTTTCTCCCGAGAAACAAGCCGCCCTGCTGGCTCGGTTCGGCACGGAGGAAAATGCCCTTGCTGCGTTGGTGACCACACATCTGGTCGCTGGCAACAACACAGCTGAGGCGCCGTCCGGCAAATAGTTTTACTTTTCCAGGCGCCACCCCCACGGTCGCCGCTATCATAAGCAGCCTATCTATCCAGCTGCCCCGTGGACCTTTTACCCATGCCAGATCCCCAGCGCCCCTTGGCGGTCACGCTGCAAGTCGTCTCCATCGTCCTGTTCACCTTCATCGGCTACCTGAATATCGGCATTCCCCTGGCCGTGCTGCCCGGGTTCGTCCATGGCGAACTGGGTTTCGGCGCGGTGATCGCCGGGCTGGTGATCAGCGTCCAGTACTTGGCCACCTTGCTCAGCCGTCCTTATGCGGGACGCATCATCGACAACCTGGGAAGCAAGCGCGCGGTGATGTTCGGCCTCGCCGGCTGCGGTCTGAGCGGTGTGTTCATGCTGGTGTCCGCCTGGACGCCACACCTGCCGACATTCAGCCTGATCAGCCTGCTGATCGGTCGCCTGGTGTTGGGCAGTGCCGAAAGTCTGGTGGGCTCGGGTTCGATTGGCTGGGGCATCGGCCGAGTCGGGGCGGCGAACACCGCCAAAGTGATTTCCTGGAACGGAATTGCCAGTTACGGCGCGCTGGCGATCGGTGCCCCGCTGGGGGTTTGGCTAGTCAATGCGTTGGGACTTTGGAGCATGGGTGTCAGCATCATTGCGCTCGGCCTGCTGGGGCTGGCATTGGCTTGGCGCAAGACCGCGGCGCCCATCGTCTCTGGCGAACGCCTGCCCTTCATGCACGTGCTGGGACGTGTGCTGCCCCACGGCTGCGGGCTGGCCCTGGGGTCCATCGGGTTCGGCACCATCGCGACCTTCATCACCCTGTACTACGCGACACAGCACTGGGATAACGCCGTGCTGTGCCTGAGCCTGTTCGGCGCCAGCTTCATCGGCGCACGCTTGCTGTTCGGCAACCTGATCAACCGTCTCGGTGGGTTCCGGGTGGCCATCGCCTGCTTGTCGGTGGAAACCCTCGGTCTGTTGCTGTTGTGGTTGGCGCCAGATGCACAGTGGGCGCTGGCGGGCGCGGCGTTGAGTGGATTCGGCTTCTCGCTGGTATTCCCGGCGCTGGGCGTGGAAGCGGTCAACCTGGTGCCAGCCTCCAGTCGTGGGGCGGCGGTGGGTGCTTATTCGCTGTTCATCGACTTGTCGCTGGGCATCACCGGTCCGCTGGCCGGAGCGATTGCCGCAGGGTTCGGCTTTGCCTCGATCTTCCTGTTCGCCGCGCTGGCGGCGTTGGGCGGGCTGGCATTGAGCGTCTACCTGTATCGCCAGGCACCTCGCTACCGTGAAGAACGGGAAAAGAACTAGAAATCCACCTTGCCGCGACCGGCCTTGATCGAACCGCGCTTGGTCTTGGATTCCAGGCGGCGCTTTTTTGAGCCCAAGGTCGGCTTGGTCGGGCGGCGCTTCTTTTCTACTTTGGTGGCGCTGAGGATCAGCTCGACCAGACGCTCCAGGGCATCGGTGCGGTTCTGTTCCTGCGTGCGGTATTGCTGGGCCTTGATGATCAACACGCCTTCGCTGGTAATCCGACTGTCACGCAGCGCCAGCAGCCGCTCCTTGTAGAACTCGGGCAAGGACGAGGCCGGAATGTCGAAGCGCAGGTGCACGGCGCTCGAAACCTTGTTGACGTTCTGCCCGCCGGCGCCTTGGGCGCGGATAGCCGTCAGCTCGATCTCCGCGTCGGGGAGGTGCACGTTGTTGGAAATCACCAGCATGGAAAGTGTCCGGTATCAGGCTCCACAGGATACCGCGAATTTTCAGGTGTCTTGCCTTAATGCAACAAACCCGGCACTTGGCCGGGTTTGTCGTATTTCAGGATTGTTACTTGGCAGCGGCCGCCATCGCCAGTTCTTGCCGGGCACTGCGCTTGTTCTTGATCACGTAGCACCCCCACATGAACACCACCCAGACCGGAATCGCATAGACCGAGATCTGAATGCCGGGGATCAACAGCATCACGCCCAGGATGAACACCACGAACGCCAGGCAGACGTAGTTGCCATACGGATACCACAACGCCTTGAACAGCGGCGTCTGCCCAGACTGGTTCATGTGCTGGCGGAACTTGAAATGCGAGTAGCTGATCATCGCCCAGTTGATCACCAGCGTCGCGACCACCAACGACATCAGCAACTCCAGCGCATGCTGCGGGACCAGGTAGTTCAGCAGCACCGCCACCAGCGTGACCGCCGCCGATGCGAGGATCGAACGCACCGGCACGCCGCGCTTGTCGATTTTCGCCAAGGCCTTGGGCGCATCGCCCTGCTCGGCCATGCCGAGCAACATGCGGCTGTTGCAGTAAGTGCCGCTGTTGTACACCGACAACGCCGCGGTCAACACGACGAAGTTGAGAATGTGCGCCGCGGTGTTGCTGCCCAGCATCGAGAACACCTGGACGAACGGACTGCCGCTGTAGGCATCGCCGGATGCATTGAGCGTGGTCAACAGGCTGTCCCACGGCGTCAACGACAGCAGCACCACCAGCGCGCCGATGTAGAAAATCAGGATCCGGTAGATCACCTGGTTGATGGCCTTGGGAATCACGGTTTTCGGTTTATCGGCTTCGGCAGCGGTGAAGCCGAGCATTTCCAGGCCGCCAAAGGAGAACATGATAATGGCCATCGCCATGACCAGGCCGCTCACGCCGTTGGGGAAAAATCCGCCGTGGGCCCACAGGTTGGTCACCGAGGCTTGCGGGCCGCCGTTGCCGCTGACCAGCAAATAGCTGCCCAGGGCAATCATGCCGACAATCGCCACCACCTTGATGATCGCAAACCAGAATTCGGCCTCGCCGAAGACTTTCACGTTGGCCAGGTTGATGGCGTTGATCAGGACGAAAAACGCCGCCGCCGACGCCCAGGTCGGGATGTCCGGCGCCCAGTAATGAATGTACTTGCCGACCGCGGTCAGCTCGGACATGCCCACCAGGATATAGAGGATCCAGCAGTTCCAGCCCGACAGGAAACCGGCGAAACCGCCCCAGTATTTATGGGCAAAGTGACTGAAGGAGCCGGCGACGGGCTCTTCGACGATCATTTCGCCAAGCTGGCGCATGATCATGAAGGCGATGAAACCGCAGATGGCGTAGCCGAGGATCATCGACGGGCCGGCTGATTTCAGCACCCCCGCCGAGCCGAGGAACAGGCCGGTGCCGATCGCGCCGCCGAGGGCGATCAACTGGATGTGGCGATTTTTCAGGCCGCGCTTCAGCTCGCCTGAATGCGTATTTTCTACAACGGTCATGCGTCACCTATTTGTTTTTATCTGTGACGAAATCGGACCCGACACGCTTGTGGCGTGGCGGAGTGAACAAGGCGGATAACCTTGAAAGTGCGTGGGTACGCGAAGGGTCACAGTAAAACGCGGCGCATTGTACACTGCAGCCCCCTTGCTGCCAGACACCACCCGATCAGTGTCTCACCCCGCACTTGAGGTCTGGCGCGCATCTGACCCTTCCCGCGGGCATGAAACAAGCGCTGCGAAGTATCAAAAAATGCGTCAAGCCGGGCCACTCGGCAGCTTTTTCTTACAGCCTTCCCAGATGCCAACACCTGTTCGCCCGAACGGTCAAAACCGTCAGCATTCCTTTACAAGCCGTAACGTAAAATTTCCATGCAGGAAATTTCCGAAGGATGACCGCAAATTGACGGTAGGTAGCTGCCTAACAAAAAAACAACCCCAGACGGCTGTTTTCAAAAGGGTAAATCTCCCTCCATAAATTGGAATAAAAAGTTCAAAAGAAAAAAATAAATTATTTTTTTGCATTCCAAAAAACCCTCGACTAGGTTTTCCCCCACTTGCCACGGCATCGTGCCGGCGAGTTTTTGCGGCGCCGGTTCGCTCGGGTTCTGCTCACGAATCGGCCCGCGTTTTCCGCAAAAAGTCATCTAGGAGATTCATTATGCAAACACTGGACAAAGACTTGGAAACCGAACTGCAACTGGATGAATGGTTCGAGGCACCGACCCATGAAGCCGCCGTTGAAATGATGCAAGCCGACGCCGTCGTTCCGTTCGGCACGGCGATGTGGCCTCTGTAAGCGATACCCGGCGGAGCTGATCCGGCCGGTCGGCTCCGCCACTTTGCTGTCAGGACGCCAATCATTCGTCAGGGAAGAATAAGCATGGACACACAACGAGCCATCTCACATTTCCTTTACTACCTCGAACATCATCCCGCCCTGGCCGGCATCCAGCCCGCCAAGGTATTGCTCGGCCACACCGCCGACTACGAAGCATTGACCGGTGCCATCGCCGAACAGGCTGGCAGCGGCTCGCCGTTCCAGTTCAGCGCCATGCGCCTGGATCTGGAAACTACCGAACGCCTGTCACAGGCCATTGCCGAGAGCGATCTGTACATTTTCTTCTACGACTCTTCCACCCTGCCCAATCCACGTCCCGACGGCCCGGACTTTGTCCGTGCGCTGCAAAGCGTGATGGCGGAGAACTGGAAGAAATCGCTGCTGTTCAAGGACTACGGCGACTATTTCTACGACACCTTCAGCGTCATCCCCCAACGCATCGCCGGGCTCAACAGCCATCTCATCCGCCGCATGTCCCAAGCCGCGACCTTGAGTTTCGAAGATGGCTACGGCTCGTATTTCGACACGGCGTTGAACGGCGTGAAGAAGTGGACCGACATCAATGGCGTCGGCAACTACGACCTCGCCCCCGGCGAAATTGCTACCCACAGCGACGCCATCAATGGCCAGGTGAAATTCGTCGGGACGTTTCTCAGCACGATTCCGTTCGCCCGCAAATACGGTGTGCTGCAATCGCCGCTGGAGCTGTGGATCGAAGATTCGACTATTCAGAAAATTGCCACCGACGTGCCGGGCCTGGAACACGATTTCAACCGATACCTGGACGCCAACCCATCGAACCGGCGCATCGAGGAGTTGGGAATCGGCACCAACGAAGGCGTCAAGAGCCTGTACGCCCGCAATGCCGGTTTCGAAGAACGCCACTGCGGCCTGCACCTTGGGCTGGGCGGCGGGGCCAAGGGCAGCCATCATCTGGACCTGATCTTCGAAGGCGGTGTGCTGGCGCTGGACAATAAGCCGATGTTTGATGGGCGGTTTGTGCTTTAGGGGCTGCTGGCGATGGCGGCCTGTCTGCGCCGCGTCACCTCGAGCCAAGCAAAAAAAAACGCCAACCCAACGGTTGGCGTTTTTTCTTGCAGTTGCAGCTAGAAACTCACAGCTGCCTTACTCCGGCTTGCGGCGTCCAAACCCTGGACGCTGGCCGGAACCGGCCGGCGCGCCACGGCGTTTGCCCGATGGTGCGTCACGGTCGGCCAGGATGATGCCCGGGCGCTTTTTCGGTGCAGGCTTGGCCGGGCGCTTGGTGTCGGCCGGACGGTCGGCGACCGGTGTGCCGCGACCCGCCGGAGCGCCGCGACCTTCGCCACGCTCGGTACGGCCGTTGGCCGGACGTGGCGTACGCGGGCCGCGCTCGCCGTCCTGGCGCGGCGCCGGCTTGCGGGCCGGGCGTTCGCCTTCGAGCTGAGGCTCACGGGAAGGCCGTGGGCCAGTCGCTACGCCGTCGGCAGCAGGGCGCAGCGTACGCACGCGCTCGGTCTTGCCCATCGGACGCGAAGACTTGCGCTGCATGCGATCCAGCTTGTCCTTGCTCTTGGCGGTCATCTGCGGCATCGCCACAGGCTTGAGGCCCACTTCAGCCGCCAGGATGTCGACTTCCTGCTGGGTCATTTCGCGCCAGCGGCCCATCGGCAGGTCGGAGTTGAGGAACACCGGACCGAAACGCACGCGCTTCAGGCGGCTGACCACCAGGCCTTGGGATTCCCACAGCCGGCGCACTTCACGGTTCCGGCCTTCCATCACCACGCAGTGGTACCAGTGGTTGAAACCTTCACCGCCTGGGGCTTGCTTGATGTCGGTAAACCGCGCCGGGCCGTCTTCCAGCACAACGCCGGCCTTGAGGCGCTCGATCATTTCGTCATCGACTTCACCCCGCACGCGCACGGCGTATTCGCGGTCCATCTCGTAGGACGGGTGCATCAAACGGTTGGCCAGTTCACCGTCGGTGGTGAACATCAGCAGACCGGTGGTGTTGATGTCCAGGCGACCGATGTTGATCCAGCGGCCTTCTTTCGGACGCGGCATCTTGTCGAACACCGTCGGGCGGCCTTCCGGGTCGTCACGGGTGCAGATTTCGCCGTCGGGCTTGTTGTACATGATCACGCGGCGCACCGTTTCGGCGGCCTCTTCGCGCTTGATCACCTTGCCATCGATGGTGATGGCGTCGTGCATGTCGACACGCAGGCCCAAGGTGGCATCTTTGCCGTTGACCTTGATGCGGCCCTGGGTGATCCAGGCTTCCACGTCACGGCGCGAACCGACGCCGATACGGGCAAGGACTTTTTGCAGCTTCTCGCCTGCTGGGCCGATTTCCTGGCTGTCATTCTGGTCTAGGTCTTTCATTTCTGGGCACCTCCCGGTGTGGTCGGGTCAGGCGTGGCCTGACGCTTTGAAAACAGGTCATTCGGCGAAGGGATCGCCAAAGGGTCGCGAATCATACGCTCGTTGAGACATTCGCGCATCAGAGACTAGCTGATCGTACAGCGCTCAGCGCTTTTTCCGCCGACCGGTGGCGCCAAGCTTGATCAGGCGCAGAGCCGCTTCGGCCAGTACGACGCGCTTGTCCTCTTTGTCGAGTTTTTTCCAGGCCTTGATTTCGCGCTTGCTGCGCCCGCAGCCGATGCAAATATCATCGTCGAACTTGCAGAGGCTGATGCAGGGGTCTTTGGTGGCGCTCATGATAATTCCTGTCACGCCGCAAGGCCGGCATGGGCAAGCGGGTCAATCGTCGAACTGGCGCCGCTCGTTTTCAATCGCTTCGGCCAGGGCGCGAGCCTCGGCCTCTTCGTCGCTCAGCTCGGGTTCGGGCTCGCGCGGTTCGAGGGCGGCAACCGCAGCGAGCAGCTTTTCCCGTGCCTGCGCAACGCCGAGAATATCGTCTTCTGGTTCTGGTTCGGGTTCAGGCTCGGCCGCAAGTTCAACTGCATCGCCTTGCTGCGGCAGTTGTTCCGTCCCGTCTTCGCTATCCGGAGCGTCACGCAGCAAATCGTCGAAGTCGGTCTTCAGGCCCTCCTCCATGGTGTCCAGCTCCAGCAACAACGAATGGAAACTGGTCTCCTCCTTCGGCTCCTCAGGCTCGGCACTGGCATCGGCCAACTCTTGCAGGCTTTGGGGCACCGGGGCGTCGTCGAACTCAAGCATCGGTTCTGGCTCCAGCTCCCGCAACTCGGCAAGCGGCGGCAGGTCGTCGAGGTTCTTCAAGTTGAAGTGATCGAGAAAGGCCTTGGTGGTGGCGAACATCGCCGGTTTGCCCGGCACATCGCGATAGCCGACGACACGGATCCACTCGCGCTCCAGCAGCGTCTTGACGATATGGCTGTTGACCGCCACGCCCCGCACATCTTCGATCTCGCCCCGGGTGATCGGTTGGCGATAGGCGATCAGCGCCATGGTTTCGAGCATCGCCCGGGAGTAGCGTTGCGGCCGCTCCTCCCAAAGGCGCCCGACCCAGGGCGAGAATTTCTCGCGGATCTGCAGGCGATAACCGGACGCCACTTCCTTGAGCTCGAAAGCCCGTCCCTCGCAGGACTTGCCCAACAGCGTCAGGGCTTTCTTGAACACGGCTGGCTCAGGCCGCTCGCCTTCTTCGAAGAGTTCAAACAGGCGCTCCATCGATTGCGGCTTTCCAGAAGCCAACAGGAAAGCTTCAAGCAAGGGCGCCAGCTCGCGGGGTTCAGTCAGATTCATTGATTTGCTCGTTATTCGGCTCGGGCCCGCACATGGATCGCTGCGAACGGCTCATTCTGCACCAGCTCGACCAAGGATTCCTTGACCAATTCCAGGACCGCCATAAACGTCACCACCACCCCCAACCGCCCTTCCTCGGCGGTGAACAGCTCGACGAACGGCACGAAGCCGCCGCCCTTGAGCCGCTCCAGCACATCACTCATGCGCTCGCGGGTGGACAGCGCTTCGCGACTGACCTGGTGACTTTCAAACATATCGCCTCGGCGCAACACCTCGGCCATGGACATCAACAGCTCTTCCAGGCTCACATCCGGCAGCAACTTGCGCGCCCGCGCTTCAGGCGCATCAAGCTTGGGCACCACCACATCGCGCCCCACCCGGCTCAAGCCGTCGATGCCTTCGGCGGCAACCTTGAAGCGTTCGTACTCCTGCAAGCGGCGGATCAGCTCGGCCCGGGGATCGTCTTCTTCCTCTTCGACCGCGGCCGAACGCGGCAGCAACATGCGCGACTTGATTTCGGCCAGCATCGCGGCCATCACCAGGTATTCAGCTGCCAGCTCCAGGCGCACCGACTGCATCAGCTCGACGTAGCCCATGTACTGCCGGGTGATTTCCGCCACAGGGATGTCGAGGATGTTGATGTTCTGCTTGCGAATCAGGTACAGCAACAGGTCGAGCGGGCCCTCGAAGGCTTCGAGAAAAACTTCCAGCGCATCCGGCGGGATATACAGGTCCAGGGGCATTTCCATGACCGCCTGGCCGTAAACCATGGCGAAGGGCAATTCCTGTTGCGCACCGGCCTGGCTGTCGAGGCTTTCGACGGCGGTTTCCACAACGGACATTCAGGCCTCGACCATGAATGGCGTCGGATCACCGCAGCCGACACGCACCACTTGCGGCTCGCCATCGGCGAGGTTGATCACGGTGGAGGCCGACATACCGCCGAAACCGCCGTCGATGATCAGGTCCACCTGGTGCTCGAGTATCTGGCGCATTTCATAGGGATCGGTCAACGGCTCGGTCTCGCCGGGCATGATCAACGTCACGCTCATCAGCGGTTCACCCAACTCAGCCAACAGCGCCAAGGCAATCGGGTGGCTCGGCACACGCAGGCCGATGGTGCGTTTTTTCGGGTGCAGCAATAGCCGCGGGACTTCCCGCGTGGCATTGAGAATAAATGTGTAAGGCCCTGGCAGATGAGCCTTGAGCAGACGGAAGGTGCCGGTGTCGATCTTGGCGAACAGCCCCAACTGCGACAGGTCGCTACAGATGAGCGCGAAGTTGTGCTTGTCATCCAACTGGCGCAGGCGTCTTACGCGCTCCACCGCATTTTTATCGCCGATCTGGCAACCGATCGCGTAGGACGAGTCGGTGGGATAAACCACTACACCACCGCCACGGATGATCTCTACCGCCTGTTTGATCAGGCGCGCTTGCGGGTTTTCCGGATGAATCTGGAAAAATTGACTCACGTGTTCTACCTGTTCAGACGGCGGCGATAACGGGATCATGTTTGAATCTACACCATAGTGGTGGCAGATCTTCCGGCAACGGGCGGTATTCGCCAATCTCGGACCAGCCCCCCGGGCCATGGAAATCACTGCCGGCAGTCACCAGCAGTCCAAACTCCCGGGCGAGGATCGCCAGGCTGCCGACCTGCTCGGCCGGCTGATGGCCATTGACCACTTCGATGGCATGGCCCCCTGCTTGAATATAGTCGGCTATCAGGCGGCGGCGCTTGCTGCGAGTGAAATCGTAGTGCCAGGGATGTGCAAGGCTGATCCACGCCCCGGCGGATCGCAGCGTCGCGACCGTTTCTTCGAGGGTAGGCCAATGCTGCTTGACGTCCCCCAGCTTGCCGGCCCCCAGCCATTTGCGGAAGGCTTCGGCACGATCCTTGACGTAACCTTCGCTCACCATCCAGTCGGCAAAATGCGGTCGGGCCGGCGCATTGCCGCTGTCGCCCAGGGCCTGCTGGATTTGCCGGGCGCCGTCCAGCGCACCGGGCATGCCCTTGAGGGCCAGCTTGCGGCTGATCTCCTCGGAGCGCAGCCAGCGACCGTCGCGCAACTGCGCAATGGCCTGGACCAGCGCCGGCGCATTCACATCGAAACCGTAGCCCAGCACATGGATGGTCGCCCCGCCCCAGGTGCAGGACAGCTCAACGCCGTTGACAAGCTGCATGCCCAGCGCGGTGGCGGCGCTGCGCGCCTCGTCCAGGCCTTCGAGGGTATCGTGATCGGTCAGGGCCAGGACTCGCACGCCGTGCTCGTACGCCCGCGCCACCAGAACCGCGGGCGCCAGGGCGCCATCGGAGGCCGTGCTGTGGCAGTGCAAATCAACATTCACGAGACTTTGTTACCTCAAATCAGCTGGCCCTATCGCGGCCAAGGATGTTTGTTATTATGCCGCCACATCCTGCTTCTGGCTGCCACTGTGAAACAATTCATCGATTTCATCCCGCTCCTGCTGTTTTTCATCGTCTACAAACTTGATCCACGGACCGTCGACATTGCCGGTCACTCGTTGACCGTTGGCGGTATCTACAGCGCCACCGCCGTGCTGATCATCAGTTCCCTGGTGGTCTATGGCGCGCTGTTCGTGTCCCAGCGCAAGCTGGAAAAAAGCCAGTGGCTGACCTTGATCGCCTGCCTTGTCTTCGGCAGCCTGACCCTGGCCTTCCACAGCGAGACCTTCCTGAAATGGAAAGCACCGGTGGTCAACTGGCTGTTTGCCCTGGCCTTTATCGGCAGCCACTTCATTGGCGACCGCCTGTTGGTCAAGCGCATCATGGGCCATGCCCTGAGCTTGCCAGAGGTGATCTGGACCCGGTTGAACATCGCCTGGATCGTTTTCTTCCTGTTCTGCGGCGCCGCCAACCTCTTCGTTGCATTCACGTTCCAGCAATACTGGGTCGACTTCAAGGTCTTCGGCAGCCTGGGCATGACCTTGCTGTTCCTGATTGGCCAGGGCATCTACCTGTCCCGTCACCTGCACGATGCCGACCCCACCACGCCAAAAACCGAGGACTGACATGCTCTACGCAATCATTGCCACCGACGTCGCCGACTCCCTGGAAAAACGCCTGGCCGCCCGCCCTGAACACCTGGAGCGGCTACAAAAGCTCAAGGCCGAAGGTCGCATCGTACTGGCCGGCCCGCACCCGGCGGTGGACAGCGATGCCCCGGGCGCGGCGGGTTTTACCGGCAGCCTGATCGTGGCCGAGTTCGACTCCCTGGTCGCCGCCCAGGCCTGGGCCGAGGCCGATCCGTTCGTGGCGGCCGGCGTCTATGCCAATGTCGTGGTCAAGCCGTTCAAGCAAGTCCTGCCGTAAATCCCCTGACGCGATGAGCCTTCGCGGCTCATTGCGCTCGATTGCTCATTTTTCCCGTGCGCCTGCCGACAACCTGTCTAATCTCGATTGGAATTCAGGAGTTGCAATGCGCAAAGGTCCGTTGTGCCTGTTGTTGGTCACGTTGGCGATCGGGGCGCCCGCCCATGGCGAGGAAAGCACCGAGGGCAGTCATTCGGCGCCCTTGTCCCTGAGCGCTGGAGGCCAGATCGCCGAATTGCAGCAGCGCTTGAAAGACAGCGAGCGCATGCGTGAAGCACTCACCCAGCAACTCCAAAACACCAACGGCGAACGCGAGACCGCGCTGGTGGGCCGGCTGCGCCAGGAGAACCAGCGCCTGAAGCTGCAACTCAAGGAAGCCCAGGCCAGCCCGCTGCCGCGCCTGCTGACCGATCAACAGCAATGGTTCGTCATTGGTGCCGGGGTAGCGCTATTGGCCTTGCTCTGCGGTATCTTTGCCAGCGGTGGACGTAGACAACGTCGGCAATGGCTAAATTGAGTGAGTCATGAGCGAGCTGTTACTGATTGATGATGACCAGGAGCTGTGTGAGCTCCTCGTAAGTTGGTTGAGCCAGGAAGGGTTTCAGGTCCGCGCCTGTCACAACGGCCAGAGTGCCCGCAAAGCCTTGGTCGAGACCGCCCCGGCGGCCGTGATCCTGGACGTGATGCTGCCCGACGGCAGTGGCCTGGAACTGCTCAAACAGTTGCGCAACGATCACCCGGAGCTGCCGGTATTGATGCTGTCGGCCCGGGGTGAACCGCTGGATCGTATCCTTGGCCTGGAGCTGGGCGCCGATGACTACCTGGCCAAACCCTGTGACCCACGCGAGCTGACCGCCCGCCTGCGCGCCGTGCTGCGCCGCAGTCATCCGACGGCCGTGTCCAGCCAGATCGAACTTGGCGACCTGACCTTCAGCCCGGTCCGTGGCGTGGTCAGCATCGATGAGCAGGAACAGACCCTTACCGTTTCCGAAAGTCGCCTGCTCGAAGCGCTGCTCAAGCAGCCTGGCGAACCCCTGGACAAACAGGAACTGGCGCAGATCGCACTGGGCCGCAAGCTGACTTTGTATGATCGCAGCCTGGACATGCACGTGAGCAACCTGCGCAAGAAAATCGGCCCCCATCCCGACGGCCGCCCGCGGATCGTGGCGCTGCGTAGCCGTGGTTACTACTACAGCCTCTGAACACAATGCAGATCATTTGTGGCGAGGGGATTTATCCCCGCTGGGTGCGAAGCGCCCCCAAGTGTGTCCGCCATCGCGGTGTTTCAGATAAACCAGGGGGCCGCTGCGCGGCCCAACGGGGATAAATCCCCTCGCCACAGCAAGCTCCCTCACCAGGTATTGTGCGGGCTGTTTGTCAGGTCCTCGCCAAACCTTCTTTACCCAAGCTTTACCCACCCCTGACCGCCGCTGACCTTGATCTCCGTAATCTGCACACATCCGGAACTGACCGGGAATGAGACAAGGAGAAACACCATGCGCAAGACCCTTATCGCTCTGATGTTCGCCGCCGCCCTGCCGACCGTAGCCATGGCCATGCCGGAAGGCCCCGGCCCGATGGGCCCGATGGACGGACCGCGCCACGGCGGCCAGATGCACGACAAAGGTCCGTACAGCCAACTGGACCTGACCCACGAGCAACGCCAGCAGATCCGCAAGATCATGGGGGAGCAGCGTCACGAACGACGCGAGCTGGTCGAAAAATACCTGGCCAAACTCTCGCCGGCCGATCAGAAAGCCATGAAGGACGAAATGCAGGCTCGTCACGAAAAGGTCGATGCCCAGATCCGTGGCCTGTTGAAGCCTGAACAGCAGAAAGAGTTTGATGCGATCCAGAAAAAGCAGACCGAGCGTCGGGCCGAGTGGGCTGAATTCAAGGCGTGGAAAGCGCAACAGCCGCAAAAAGCGCAATAATGCCTTGAAGCGCTCCCAGCCCAACGGCACACCGCCGTTGGGCTTTCCTGGTTTGTGAGGATGAATCCGTGCGTTCATTGTTCTGGCGCGTCCTGGCCAGTTTCTGGCTGGCCATCGCTCTGGTTGCAGGGCTTTCGATTCTCATGGGCCACATGCTGAATCAGGACGCGTGGATTCTCAGTCGCCATCCGGGTCTCAACACCCTGGCCGAGGAATGGACGCAGACCTACGAAAGCCAGGGCGAAGAAGCGGCCCAGGACATTCTGAAACAGCGCAAGCGCCAGTATCACGTCGATGTCCAAGTGCTCAATGAGAGCGGCGACCCGGTTGTCCGAGGCACGTTTCCCCACCGTGCCGCGGCCTTCGAGGCGCGCCAGAACAACGATGACCGGCGCTTGCCCTGGCGGCGCCTGACCGACGAGTTCACCAGCGCCAAGACCGGCGACACGTATCTGTTCATCTACCGCATCCCCCACCCCGAACTGGATGCCTGGCACCGCGAGAGCCTGCTCTGGCCGCTGAGTGCCTTGGCGATCGCGCTGGTGGTGTTGACCTTGTTCAGCCTGTTGGTGACCCTCTCCATCACCCGGCCGCTGAGTCGCCTGCGCGGTGCGGTGCATGATCTGGGGCAGGCCACGTACCAGCAGAACAGCCTGGCCAAGCTGGCCAACCGCCGGGACGAGTTCGGTGTACTGGCCACCGACTTCAATCGCATGGGCGCGCGCCTGCAAAGCCTGATTGCCAGCCAGCGCCAATTGCTGCGCGACGTTTCCCATGAACTGCGCTCGCCCCTCGCCCGGTTACGCATCGCCCTGGCGCTCGCCGAGCGGGCCAATCCTGCGGAGCGGGAGAAACTGTGGCCACGCTTGACCCGCGAATGTGATCGCCTGGAAGCGCTGATCAGTGAAATCCTGGTCCTGGCCCGGGTCGATGCCGACAACGCCAGCGCCGAAGAGGTGGATCTCAACGGCCTGTTGGTCACGCTGCAAAAAGACGCCCAGCTGGCCTCGCCTGAACAGATTGTCCAGCTGGCTGCGGAGCCGAACCTGACGCTTAAAGGCTGGCCTACGATGATCGAGCGGGCTGTGGACAATTTGCTGCGCAACGCCCAGCGGTTCAGTCCGAGCGGGCAGCCCGTGGAGATGCGTGCAGTGCAACAGGGCGAACGGATCCTGATCAGCGTGCGCGACCATGGGCCAGGCGTGGAGGCCGAGCATCTGGGCCAGTTGGGCGAACCCTTCTACCGGGCCCCCGGCCAGACCGCCGCCGGCCATGGCCTGGGCCTGGCGATCGCGCGTCGTGCCGCCGAACGTCATGGCGGCGCGCTGGTATTGGCCAACCATCCGGAGGGCGGGTTCATCGCGACGCTAGAGCTGCCGCTGGTGCCGGGGGCCGTGGTGCAACCTTAAAAATGGACCTGTGGCGAGCGCGCCCTTCTCAAACCAAACGATAATTCCTCTTATTCAAACTGCCCTGCCCTGTTAGACTTTGCGCCCGCGTTTCACTCGTCCCGCAGGATTTCCAATGCCGTCGTTGCCTCTTCGCTTATGCGCACTGTTCCTGGCCCTGGGCCTGAGTGCCTGCGACGACGCCCCGCGTTTTACCCAGGCCGAACCCGGCGAAGCCAAATCCGGCGGCAGCGCGACGGTGCGCAAGGCCGATCAGAACGCCTTCTCCTTGCCTTCGGCCAACCTGCCGCCTTCGCGGCGCGTGGATTTCAGCGTCGGCAACAGTTTCTTCCGCAGCCCCTGGGTGATCGCCCCTTCAACGACTACCGCACGGGACGGACTCGGCCCCTTGTTCAATACCAACGCCTGCCAGAATTGCCACATCAAGGACGGGCGTGGCCACCCACCGGCTCCGGATGCCGCCAACGCGGTGTCGATGCTGGTGCGCCTGTCGATTCCCGATGCGCCGCCCTATGCGAAGGTCATCGAACAACTCGGTGTCGTGCCAGAACCAACGTATGGCGGCCAGTTGCAGGACATGTCCGTACCTGGCGTCGCCCCGGAAGGCAAGGTGCGGGTCGACTACACAGCCGTCCCCGTGCGTTTCAAGGACGGCACCGTCGTGGAACTGCGCAAGCCAACCCTGCAGATTACCCAGCTGGGTTATGGCCCGATGCACCCGGACGCGCGTTTTTCGGCCCGCGTCGCCCCGCCAATGATCGGCCTGGGCCTGTTGGAAGCCATCCCCGACGAAGCCATCCTGGCAAATGCCGAGACCCAGGCGCGGGAGAACAACGGCATCGCCGGGCGCCCCAACCGGGTCTGGGACGATGTGCAGCAGAAAACCGTGCTGGGGCGTTTCGGCTGGAAAGCCGGACAGCCGGACCTCAATCAACAGAACGTCCACGCCTTCTCCGGCGACATGGGCCTGACCACCAGCCTGCGGCCCTTCGACGACTGCACCGAGGCCCAGGTCGATTGCAAACGCGCGCCCAATGGCAATGGCCCCGAAGGCGAGCCGGAAGTCAGCGACAACATCTTGCGGCTGGTGCTTTTCTACAGCCGCAACCTCGCGGTGCCGGCCCGTCGCGAGGTGAATGCGCCCCAGGTGCTGGCCGGCAAGAACCTGTTTTTCCAGGCCGGCTGCCAGTCCTGCCATACGCCCAAGTACACGACGTCCGCCGAGGCTGCCGAACCGGAGCTGGCGAACCAGGTAATCCGCCCTTACACCGATCTGCTGTTGCACGACATGGGCGAAGGCCTGGCCGACAACCGCAGCGAATTCAAGGCCAGCGGCCGTGACTGGCGGACGCCGCCGCTGTGGGGAATCGGCCTGACTGAAACCGTCAATGGGCACACCCAGTTCCTGCATGACGGCCGCGCCCGCAACCTGCTCGAAGCCGTGCTCTGGCATGGCGGCGAAGCCCAGGCGGCGCAACGACAAGTCTTAGCCTTCGATGCCGAGCAACGCGCCGCGTTGCTGGCCTTCCTTAATTCTCTTTAAACGTACGTTCCAGAAACGGGAGCCCGACATGTTCCGTCCCAAGCTGTTGTTCACCAGCCTCGCCGCCATCGCCCTGGGGGCCTGCTCGCCCCAGGACCCGCAAGCCGTCACGTCGGCCGCCATTGCCAAGCAGGTGATCCTGCCGACCTACAGCCGTTGGGTCGATGCCGATCGGCAGTTGGCGACCAGCGCCCTCGCGTTCTGCCAGGGCAAGGAAAACCTGGAAACCGCGCGCGCCGATTTTCTCAAGGCACAAAAAGCCTGGGCCGAGTTGCAACCGTTGCTGATCGGTCCGCTGGCCGAGGGCAACCGCGCCTGGCAGGTGCAGTTCTGGCCAGACAAGAAAAACCTGGTGGGCCGTCAGGTCGAGCAACTGGTCAACAGCCAGCCGCAGATCGACGCCGCCGGCCTGGCCAAGTCCAGCGTCGTAGTGCAAGGGCTTTCGGCCTACGAATACCTGCTGTTCGACGCCAAGATCGACATGGCCGACAGCACGCAAAAAGCCAAGTACTGCCCGTTGCTCATCGCCATCGGCGAACGCCAGAAGCAGCTCGCCGAAGATATCCTGTCGCGCTGGAACACCAACGACGGCATGCTCGCCCAGATGAGCAAATTCCCCAACCAGCGCTATGCCGATTCCCACGAAGCGATCGCCGATCTGCTACGCGTCCAGGTCACCGCCTTGGACACCCTGAAGAAGAAGCTCGGCACGCCGATGGGGCGCCAGAGCAAGGGCGTGCCGCAGCCGTTCCAGGCCGATGCCTGGCGCAGCCAATCGTCGCTGCAAGGGCTGGAAGCCAGCCTCAGCGCCGCCAGGACCGTGTGGGTCGGCGTAGACAACAAAGGCCTGCGAGGCTTGTTGCCAAGTGACCAGAAACCGCTGGCCGACAAGATCGACGCCGCCTACGACGCCTCGTTGAAACTGTTCGCCAGCGGCCAGCGCTCGCTGGCCGAAATGCTCAGTGACGATGCCGGGCGCCAACAACTCAACGACCTGTATGACAGCCTCAACGTCGTCCATCGCCTGCACGAAGGCGAACTGGCCAAGGCGCTGGGCATTCAACTGGGCTTCAACGCCAACGACGGTGACTGATCATGTTTCGACGTCAGGCTCTGGCGCTCGGCAGCTTGCTGCTGGGCGCCGTTACCCTGGGCGGCTGGACGCTGTTCAAGCAAAAGGACAAGAGTCCGCTGTTGCTTTCGGCACGGGACGATGGCGACGGCAAGCACTACGCCGTTGGCTATCGACTGGACGGCACCCGGGTGTTTTCCACCCAGGTCGGCCAGCGTTGCCATGACATCATCAATCATCCGACGCAGCCGATTGCGCTGTTCGTTGCCCGCCGTCCAGGCACCGAAAGCTACCTGATCGACTTGCGCGACGGTGCGCTGTTGCAAACCATCACCTCCTTGCCGAACCGGCACTTCTACGGCCATGCGGTGATTCATCGCAGCGGCGAATGGTTGTATGCCACCGAGAACGACACCCGGGATCCGGGACGCGGCCTGCTGGGTGTGTACCGCTTCGAGGGCGAGCGGCTGGTGCACAGTGGTGAGATTTCCACCCACGGCATCGGCCCTCATCAGGTGTCGTGGATGCCCGACGGCGAGACCTTGGTGGTGGCCAACGGCGGTATTCGCACCGAGGCCGAAAGTCGCGTCGAGATGAACCTCGATGCCATGGAGCCGAGCCTGGTGCTGATGCGCAGAGACGGCACGTTGTTGAGCAAGGAAACCCTCCCCCAGCAGATGAACAGCGTGCGCCACATGGGCATCGCCAGCGACGGCACCATCGTCACTGGCCAGCAGTTCATGGGCGCCGCCCACGAGTCGTCGCAACTGCTGGCGATCAAGCGACCGGGCCAACCGTTCCAGGCGTTCCCGGTGCCTGAACACCAGTTGCAAGCCATGGGGCACTACACCGCCAGCGTGGCCGTAAACAGCGACCTGCGGCTGGTGGCCCTGACGGCGCCACGGGGTAACCGGTTTTTCATCTGGGACCTGGACAGCGGCGAGATTCGCCTGGACGCGCCCCTGCCGGACTGCGCCGGAGTGGGTGCGCTGGCCGACGGGTTTGTCGTGACATCCGGCCAAGGCCGTTGCCGTTATTACGATTGCACGCAGACACAACTGGTTGCAAAGCCCTTGGATCTGCCGGCGGGGCTCTGGGACAACCATTTGCATTTGGTCTGAGCGAGGGGGAGCGAAGCCCATCGACGCCGAGCTCCCTGTTTCTCGGATAATCCCACGCATTACAGGCCCAACAGCATATGGAATACACCGCCCACTCGGAGTAATGTGCCCGCCTATCTGTTTCTTCTCTCAGCTCTTTTCCAAGGAAGTGGAACATGCTGCGACGCCGCATGCTGATCATGTTGGGTGTTGTCCTGCTGGTGGTGCTGTTGCTGGCGGGCTACAAGGCCTTCTCCATCTACCAGCAAATCCAGATGTTTTCTGCACCCAAACCGCCGGTCAGCGTCGCCGTGGCCAAGGCCACCGAGCAACCCTGGCAGTCTCGCCTGCCCACCGTAGGCAGCCTCAAGGCCCTGCAAGGCGTTGACCTGAGCCTGGAAATTGCCGGGACCGTGCAAAAGGTGCAGTTCGAATCAGGGCAGAAGGTCAAGGCTGGCCAACCGATCCTGCAACTGGACAGCGAAGTCGAAAGTGCCCTGCTGGAAACCGCACAGGCCGACCTCGGCTTGTCACAGTTGGACTTCGGCCGCGGCCGTCAACTGGTGGGCAGCCAGGCGATTTCCAAGGGCGAATTCGACCGTCTCTCGGCGCAGCTGAAAAAGAACCAGGCCACGGTCAACCAGCTCAAGGCTTCGTTGGCGAAGAAACACATCGTCGCGCCATTCAGCGGCACCATCGGCATTCGCCAGGTGGACGTCGGCGACTACCTGGCCAGCGGCACGGTGATCGCGACCCTGCAAGACCTCAGCAGCCTGTATGTGGACTTCTACGTGCCTGAGCAGGCGGTGCCTCGATTGGCTATCGCGCTGCCGGTCAACGTCAGCGTCTCGGCCTACCCCGGCCAGACCTTCACCGCCACCATCAGCGCCATCAACCCCAAGGTCGAAGACAGCACTCGCAACGTGCTGGTACGCGCCACCCTCGCCAACCCGGACGGCAAATTGTTGCCCGGCATGTTCGCCAATCTGCAGGTTATCCTGCCCAATGTGGCCGCCGGTATCGTCGTGCCGGAAAGCGCCGTGACCTACACGCTCTATGGCAACTCCATGTACGTGGTAACGCAAAAGAAAACCGCCGACGGCAGTGTCGAAAAGGATGACAAGGACCAGCCGCTGCTGATCGCCGAACGGCGCTTCGTCGAGACCGGCGAACGGCGTGACGGCAAGGTGCTGGTGACCAAGGGCCTGCAGAGCGGCGAACAGGTCGTGATCGCCGGCCAGATCAAGCTGGACAACGGTACGCCCATCGCCATCGGCGATGACAAGACCCTGACCGAACAGAACAGCCCGCCACGCGCGGACTGATCAAGGAACTCCCATGGCTTTTACCGATCCGTTCATCCGCCGCCCGGTGCTTGCCACCGTGGTCAGCCTGCTGATCGTGCTGCTGGGCTTCCAGGCCTGGAGCAAGTTGCCCTTGCGTCAGTATCCGCAGATGGAAAACGCCTTGATCACGGTGACCACTGCTTACCCGGGGGCCAACGCCGAAACCATCCAGGGCTACATTACCCAACCGATGCAACAGAGCCTGGCCAGTGCCGAGGGCATCGACTACATGACATCGGTCAGCCGCCAGAACTTCTCGGTCATCTCGGTCTATGCCCGTATCGGTTCCAACAGCGACCGGCTCTATACCGAACTGCTGGCCAAGGCCAGCGAGGTCAAGAACGAGCTGCCCCAGGAATCGGAAGACCCGGTGCTCAGCCGCGAGGCCGCCGACGCCTCGGCACTGATGTACATCAGTTTCTTCAGCAAGGAATTGAATAACCCACAGATCACCGACTATCTGTCGCGGGTAATCCAACCCAAACTGGCGACACTGCCAGGCATGGCTGAGGCCGAGATCCTCGGCAACCAGGTCTTTGCCATGCGCTTGTGGCTGGACCCGATCAAGCTCGCCGGTTTCGGCCTGACCGCCGCCGACGTGACCAATGCCGTGCGCCAGCACAACTTCCTCTCCGCAGCCGGTGAAGTGAAAGGCGAGTACGTAGTCACCAGCATCAACGCCAACACCGAGCTCAAGTCCGCAGAAGCATTCGCCGCGATTGCGCTCAAGACCGAAGGCGACAGCCGCGTGTTGCTGCGGGACGTGGCACGGGTGGAAATGGGTGCCGAAAACTACGACACCGTCAGCTCCTTCGGTGGCACGCCTTCGGTTTACATCGGCATCAAGGCAACACCGGGCGCCAACCCCCTCGATGTCATCAAGGAAGTGCGCAAGATCATGCCGGAAGTGGAGGCGCAGTTGCCCTCCAACCTCAAGGCCGAGATCGCCTACGATGCGACGCTGTTCATCCAGGCATCCATCGACGAGGTGGTCAAGACCCTGTTCGAGGCAGTGCTGATCGTGATCGTCGTGGTGTTCCTGTTCCTCGGCGCGCTGCGTTCGGTACTCATCCCGGTGGTGACCATTCCATTGTCGATGATCGGCGTGATGTTCTTCATGCAGCTCATGGGTTATTCCATGAACCTGCTGACGTTGCTCGCCATGGTGTTGGCGATCGGTCTGGTGGTGGACGACGCCATCGTGGTGGTGGAGAACATTCACCGGCACATCGAAAAAGGCAAGACCCCGTTCGACGCCGCGATAGATGGCGCGCGCGAAATAGCCATGCCGGTGGTCTCGATGACCATCACGCTGGCGGCGGTGTATGCGCCGATTGGCCTGCTCGAAGGCCTGACGGGGGCGCTGTTCAAGGAGTTCGCACTGACCCTGGCCGGAGCGGTGGTGATATCCGGAATCGTCGCCCTGACCCTGTCGCCGATGATGTGCGCGATGCTGCTGCGCCATGACGAAAACCCGTCGGGACTGGCCCATCGACTGGACGTGATCTTCGAACGCTGGAAGAGCCGTTACCAGCGCATGCTTCACGGCACGCTCAATACCCGTCCGGTGGTCCTGGTGTTTGCCGTGATCGTCCTGCTGCTGATCCCGGTGTTGATCATGTTCACCAGGTCGGAACTGGCGCCCGACGAAGACCAGGGCATCATCTTCATGATGGCGAACGCCCCGCAGCCCACTAACCTCGACTACCTGAACAGCTACACCGATCACTTCATTACCATCTTCAAGGAGTTTCCGGAGTACTACTCCTCGTTCCAGATCAACGGCTACAACGGCGTGCAATCGGGCATCGGCGGTTTCCTGCTCAAGCCTTGGAACGAACGCAGCCGCACACAAATGGAAATCCTGCCCGAAGTCCAGGCCAAGCTGGAAAGCGTGCCTGGCCTGCAGATCTTCGGTTTCAACCTGCCTTCACTGCCCGGAACCGGCGAAGGCCTGCCGTTCGCGTTCGTCATCAATTCGCCGAAAGACTATGCGACGCTGCTGGAGGTGGCCGACCGGGTGAAGAAACGCGCGGTGGAATCCGGCAAATTTGCTTTCATGGACATCGACCTGGCTTTCGACAAGCCTGAAGTAGTGGTGGACATCGATCGTGAAAAGGCCGCCCAGATGGGCGTTTCGATGCAGGACCTGGGCGCAACCCTGGCGACATTGCTGGGTGAATCCGAGATCAACCGCTTTACGCTCGAAGGGCGCAGCTACAAGGTCATCGCCCAGGTCGAACGACCGTTCCGGGACAATCCGGACTGGTTGAACAACTACTACGTGAAGAATGCCCAGGGTGAATCGCTACCGTTGTCGACGCTGATCAAGGTGAGCGACCGGGCCCGACCGCGGCAACTGAACCAGTTCCAGCAGCTGAACGCCGTCACGATCTCTGGCTTCCCCACGGTGAGCATGGGCGAGGCCATCGAGACCGTGCGCCAGATTGCACGCGAGGAAGCACCGGTGGGATTCTCCTTCGATTACGCCAGTGCTTCGCGCCAATTCGTACAGGAGGGCAGCGCGCTGTGGGCAACCTTTGCCCTGGCGCTGGCCATTATCTTCCTGGTGCTGGCTGCGCAGTTCGAAAGTTTCCGGGACCCGCTGGTGATCCTGGTAACGGTGCCACTGTCCATTTGCGGAGCGCTGATCCCGCTGTTCCTCGGGTGGTCAAGCATGAATATCTACACTCAGGTGGGGCTGGTGACGCTGATCGGATTGATCAGCAAGCACGGTATTCTCATCGTCGAGTTCGCCAACCAGCTGCGCAAGGAACAGGGCCTGAGCCCGCGGGATGCAGTGGAACAAGCGGCGTCGATTCGCCTGCGGCCCGTATTGATGACCACCGCCGCGATGGTGTTCGGCATGGTGCCGTTGATCCTGGCCACAGGAGCCGGGGCGGTAAGCCGCTTCGACATCGGCATGGTCATCGCCACGGGCATGACGGTCGGCACCTTGTTCACCTTGTTCGTATTGCCCTGTGTATACACCTTGTTGGCAAAACCGGACAAAGCCTGAGACACGAGCATCACGGGACGCTTGTGGTGCATGGAATCCGCAGGAAAATAAAAGGCCTCGCAACTGCGAGGCCTTTTATTGTTAACCATGACACTTAACTCTGCGGCCGCATGCCTTGAGACAGGCTGAACATGAACAGCAACAGGTCGTCATCCGGTCGGATCGCCTCGCTGGTCTTGGCCACGCGAGGCACAGGGCAATGCGCGCCAACCGTGGAGGCACTGAGGATTTGCGAACGCGGCTGTTCCCACACCGCCACCGCCATTGATGCAACTGCCAGGGCTCCGACTAAAAATAAACCTCTAGCAATTTCTAGTTTCATCGCTATAAACCTTTGATAGCGCTGCCAAACGCCGTCTCATAAAAGTAGACCAGTTTTTTCCAGTCGGCGCCTTGGAACGACGAATGGCGCCGTAGCTGCTTCATGTCGTGGTACGCCGCACTTCGAGCCGTCAGGCGTTGCCTGCATTTTTCCAGATCCAGCAATGCCACTTCGGCCTTGGCCGATTCGCCTTCTCCAGTCACACGCACAAATACGTGCTTGATGTAGAGACAGCCATGCTGCCAACGACCCTTGTGCATGCGAGCGAGGTTTTCAGCCAATGCCTCGAGGATACGGTCATGAACTGCCTCGCCATGACGTTCACGACCGCCCGCCGCGTACCAATGCTCGATTTCCTCGAAGCCATCCAGCGCTTGGGTAACCAGCAGCGCGCGCCATTTATGTACCGGGTCCCGCTGCGCACCGCAAAAGACAATCTGGGGCACCGTGACATTGAGTTCGGTCAAGGCCAGAAGCGCTCGTTCTTCGCGCAGCACAGTCGGGCGACCGAACGGGTGCAACAGGCTGCGGTAGATGTGGCCGGTCTGGCGCTTTGCATAAAGCAGTGTTCCATCGCTGCTAAGCCGCTGCACACCACTTTCACCGCCACGCCGCGTATTGGGTTCTTCGACCCACTCCCCGCGCTGATTCCAAAAATGATCAAAGCAACTACGAGAAGCCGCTGGGGCTTCTACTGCCGATACAGCCATGCCCTGTTACCCCTTGCGTAATACGTAAACTCGCCACATGGCATAGAGCGGTAGGAAATCAAGTTGTTCCAGAATGCGAAACCCAGCCTGTCGGAATTCGTCCTCTACTGTAGCAACCGGTAACACAAATCGGTTTTGGTAGTCTTTCTGCCCACGCGTGCGCTCCAGGCGCTTGCGTTTCCAAGCCTTGAAATTGCCATCGACCCACAACGAAACGATCACGCTGTCACGGCTGACACGCTCGAATTCCCGCAGGATCGCCAGGCGGTGCGCGGGTTCCCCAATGTGGTGCAGCAAGCGCATGCAAAAAATGCTGTCGACGGCGTTATCAGGCAAGGCGATGTCGAACGCAGAAGTGTGCAAAGGTTGTACCCGTTTTACGGCGTCGGCGGGTTGAACGCTCATTGCGGTCTTCAACATGGCTTCGGAATTGTCCGCACCGATGATTACCCGGTTCGGTTTTTCCGCCAGCAAGGACCAGAAACGCCCTGCGCCGCACGGCAGATCCAAGACCAAGCCAGGATCACCGGCCAGGGCCAGGGCGCGGCGGGCCAGTTGCTGGTCCCGCTGGTTGGAGAGACGGCGGCTCAGGCCGCTGCGATGCTTATGGAAATACTCTTTGGCGTGCTGTTCATCGTACTTTTCGGAAAAATCCAGCTTGATGGCTTTGGACATTGGGGGGCTCTCCGTTATTGATCAGCCCACCCTATGAACCGGCGCGTCATCGCCGCGTGAAAAAACCGTCATGTAAGCGAAGGAATCATTTCAAATTTTTTCGGCGAGCCGTCATCCCTTCGGATTCAAATCCACTTCGAAACGGCAGCCGTTAGGCTCCATCGTGCTGAGGCTGACTGTCCAACCCTGGTCCTCGCAAATTCGCTGCACCAACGACAGGCCCAGCCCCAGACCCTCGCCGCGCTTTTCATTACCGCGCACGAATGGCTCGAACATCGCCTCGCGCTTCTCCTCGGGAATCCCCACGCCGCTGTCTTCGACCACGAACCCCGTGGCGGTCAGCGAGACGCGGATAAAGCCCTGGTCGGTGTAGTGCAAGGCGTTACGCAGCAAATTCCCCATGACGGCAGTCAGGAATGTGGCGTTATACGGCGTATCGGTGGTGTGGCCTGGATCGAAAACCAACGTGAGGCCCTTGGACTCGATGGGCGTGCGCCAGACCCCGAGAAGGTTTTCTGCCACCTGTCCCAATGTCGCCCGGGGCGACATCCCGTTGTCTTCACGCTGGGCCCGGGCGAGCATCAGGAAGGTCTGCACCAGCTCGCGCATTTCTTCACTGGCACGGTTGATGCGCTCGACCTGAGTGCGCCCCCGCTGATCCAGTGCCGGATTTTCCAACAGCAGTTCGCAGGACGTGGCCAAGACCATCAACGGGGTGCGCAGCTCATGGCTGACATCGCTGGTGAACAGCCGCTCACGGGTCAGGGCTTGGCGCAGCCGCCCCAATGTCGCGTCGAAGGCCACGGCCAGCTCGCCCACTTCGTCGGCGGCGTAGTCCGGGGCCAGCGGCGGAGCAAGTCCCAGCAGTTGGTCGCGATGCCGCACTTGCCGGGCCAGGCGAACCACCGGCGCCATCACTCGGCGTGCCAGCACCCAGCCCAGGAATACCGCCAACGCCAGGCTGAGCACGAAACCCACCAGCACCACGGCGAAGAGCACGCGTTCGCGCTCTTCGAAATCGCTCTGGTCTTGCAATAACACGTAGTGCCGGCCGTCAACGATCTCCACCATCGCGTGATAGGACAGTTGCTCGCGAAACACTTCATGGAAGCCACGGCCGAGGTGGCGCAAATCCTTGGGCAGCTCGAAATCACCCGGGCCGCCACTGAAGTAGAACAATTGGTCGGGTTCAGGGCGATGACTCCAGTCGGAAACACTGTCCATCAGCAGCAGGCGTTGCAGGTCTCCACCGAGACCGGCGGAAATCAGTTTCTCTTCCACCAGGTGAACCGTTGCCACGATGCCGAGGGCAAAAGCCCCCGCAACCAAAGCGCTCATCAGCGCGAAAGCGATAATGATCCGTTGGGCAAGGCTTTGCTTAAACTCCATCTCGGCCCTCGGCCAAGCGGTAACCAACGCCGTGCACCGTGTGCAGCAACGGCTTCTCGAACGGCTTGTCGATCACCTGGCGCAATTGGTGGACATGGCTGCGCAAGCTGTCACTGTCCGGACAATCGTCTCCCCACAAGGCTTCTTCGAGGATTTCGCGGCGCAGCACATGAGGGCTTTTCTGCATCAATACCGCCAGCAGCTTCAGGCCAACGGGGTTGAGCTTGAGCAGCCGACCTTCACGGGTCACTTCCAATGTATCGAGGTCGTAGCTCAAGTCTCCGACCTGCAGGGCACGCCGGCCGCCGCCCTGGGCGCGTCGCATGACCGCTTCGATCCGCGCTGCCAGCTCGGACAAGGCAAAAGGTTTGACCAGATAATCGTCAGCCCCGGATTTGAACCCTTGCAGACGGTCGTCCAGCTGGTCTCGCGCAGTGAGCATGATCACCGGCGTATCGCGCCGGGCATCTTCGCGCAAGCGCTTGCACAAGGTGTAGCCGTCGATGCCCGGCAGCATGATATCGAGCACGATCAAGTCATAGTGCTCGGTCGCGGCCAGGTGCAACCCCGACAAACCGTCCTGGGCGCAATCGACGATATACCCCTTGAGCCCCAGGTAATCGGCCAGGTTGGCCAGGATGTCACGGTTGTCTTCGACCAATAGAATTCGCATGGGCATCTCCTCTGCGCACGTAGGCAATCGTCGTGGCCCGCGCAGCTTAAGGCCAAGCGTGCCACACCGCTAGGTGTTGTATCCGCTTGTGTCAGGCCAGCGGGAAACAATCCCGGAAGAGTCAGCTGGATTGACGAGTTTTTCACCACGGATTCACGCCTCGCCAACGCCGCGCGGAACAGACTCCGCATCACCCTGCTGCCCACGAAGACTTCCCACATAGCTTCCCACATAGGTATCGCCATGGTTTCCACCGCCCTGCGCCCCGCTTCCAGACCGCTGAACGTACGGATCGCCCTGGGTGTTCCTGCCGCAGTCGCGCTCACTCTGGTGCTGCTGGAACTGACCACGCTGGATATGACATTGGCCAAGCTTTTCTACAGCTCCGCTGATGGCGGATTCATCGGGCGGCACAGTTTTTTTCTCGAAGACATCCTGCACGACCGGGCCAAACAACTGGTCATCGTCTTTTCGGTATTTTCGGTCCTCGGCTTCGTCGCTTCGTTTTTTATCGCTCGACTCGCGCCTTTCAAACGGGAGCTGGGTTGCCTGGTCCTGTCGCTCGCGCTGGCAACTGCCTTTGTCACGCCGCTCAAAGCGGTGACGGCCGTGCAATGTCCCTGGAGCCTGAAGGAATTTGGCGGCAAGGAAATCTACAGTGAATTGCTGAGTCCGCGTCCGGCGACGGACAAACCTGGCCGCTGCTGGCCGGGCGGGCACGCCGCCACTGGTTTTACCCTCTTCGCGCTGTTTTTCGTACTGCGTGATCGCCGCCCACGCCTGGCTCGCCAGGCGCTTATCTTCGCATTTGGGCTGGGTACGGTGTTTTCCGTGGGCCGGATGATGCAAGGGGCGCACTTTTTCTCCCACAACGTGTGGACGGCGGTGTTCTGTTGGCTGATTTGCCTGGGCTGTTATTACTGGGTTCTCTACCGGCCGGCCTCCAAGGATGAGCGTGCGGTTGGCGTTCAGCCCGTCAGCGCCTGAGCTGCCGTCGCTGGGTGAATCCAAGGTATTAAAAAACCCCGCCGGCTTTCGCAGGCGGGGTTTTTCGCTACAGGGGTAAGGCTGGCTTACATCATGCCGCCCATGCCACCCATGCCGCCCATGTCTGGCATGCCGCCGCCAGCTGGAGCGTCATCCTTGATTTCAGCGATCATCGCCTCGGTGGTGATCATCAGGCTGGCAATCGACGAAGCCGCTTGCAGAGCCGAACGAGTCACTTTGGCTGGGTCCAGGATACCCATTTCGATCATGTCGCCGTATTCGCCGGTGGCAGCGTTGTAACCGTAGTTACCCGAACCCTGCTTGACCTTGTCGACCACTACGCTTGGCTCGTCGCCGGAGTTGGCAACGATCTGGCGCAGAGGCGCTTCAACAGCGCGACGCAGCAACTGGATGCCCACGTTCTGGTCATCGTTGTCGCCCTTGAGCTCGCTGATGGCTTGCAGGGCACGAACCAGTGCCACGCCGCCGCCAGGCACCACGCCTTCTTCGACGGCTGCGCGGGTCGCGTGCAGGGCGTCTTCAACGCGGGCTTTCTTCTCTTTCATTTCAACTTCGGAACCGGCGCCAACCTTGATGACAGCAACACCGCCGGACAGCTTGGCCAGGCGCTCTTGCAGTTTTTCACGGTCGTAGTCGGACGAAGTCTCGGCAACTTGTGCGCGGATCTGGGTCACGCGAGCCTGGATGTCAGTCTCAACGCCAGCGCCGTCGATGACGGTGGTGTTTTCCTTGGTCACGGTCACGCGCTTGGCATTACCCAGGTGTTCCAGGGTAGCGCTTTCCAGGCTCAGGCCGATCTCTTCGGAGATAACGGTACCGCCGGTCAGAACAGCGATGTCCTGCAGCATGGCCTTGCGACGATCGCCGAAGCCCGGTGCCTTGACGGCAACGACCTTGACGATACCGCGCATGTTGTTCACAACCAGGGTCGCCAGGGCTTCGCCTTCAACGTCTTCGCTCACGATCAACAGCGGGCGGCCGGCCTTGGCAACAGCTTCCAGCACTGGCAGCAGCTCACGGATGTTGGAGATCTTTTTGTCGACCAGCAGGATCAGCGGACCGTCGAGCTCGGCGGTCATGGTGTCCGGCTTGTTGACGAAGTACGGGGACAGGTAGCCACGGTCGAACTGCATGCCTTCTACAACCGACAGTTCGTTTTCCAGGCCCGAGCCTTCTTCAACGGTGATCACGCCTTCTTTACCGACTTTTTCCATGGCTTCGGCAATGATGTCGCCGATGGAGCTGTCGGAGTTGGCGGAGATGGTGCCGACCTGAGCGATTGCCTTGGTGTCAGCGCATGGCTTGGACAGGGCCTTGAGCTCTTTGACAATGGCGATGGTTGCCTTGTCGATACCGCGCTTGAGGTCCATCGGGTTCATGCCGGCAGCGACGGCTTTCAGGCCTTCGTTGACGATCGACTGAGCCAGTACGGTAGCGGTGGTGGTACCGTCGCCGGCGTCATCGTTGGCACGGGAGGCAACGTCTTTGACCAGCTGCGCGCCCATGTTTTCGAAGCGATCTTTCAGCTCGATTTCTTTGGCAACGGATACGCCGTCCTTGGTGATGGTCGGAGCGCCGAAGCTCTTCTCGATGATCACGTTACGGCCTTTCGGGCCCAGGGTCGCTTTTACTGCGTCAGCCAGGACGTTGACACCGGCGAGCATTTTCTTGCGGGCGGAATCGCCGAATTTAACTTCTTTAGCAGCCATGATCGATATTCCTTAAATACTTTGTAGTAGCGGGAAAATGAGCGGGGAATCAGCCTTCGACAACAGCGAGGATTTCGCTTTCGCCGATAACCAGCAGGTCTTCACCGTCGACTTTCACTGTGTTGCTGCCGGAGTAAGGGCCGAACACAACCTTGTCACCCACTTTCACGGACAGCGCACGTACTTCACCGTTTTCCAGGGCTTTGCCTGGGCCTACAGCGAGGACTTCACCCTGGTTTGGCTTTTCGGCAGCCGAACCTGGCAGGACGATACCGCCAGCGGTTTTCTTTTCTTCTTCGCTGCGACGGACGACGACGCGGTCATGCAGAGGACGAAGCTTCATTGTCGATCTCTCCTAATTGTGGTTTTCATCGGCCGGTGTAGTCCCGGCGGGTTTAACGGATCCGGCGGTGCCGGGTGCGGTTCGTCAAGCGAACCGCGGAAGTCTGTCCGGTGTTGCCACCGGAAACCTTGCGGTGACCCATACATAAGGGCGTGCAAGCCGATTACAAGGGTCGGGGGTGAAATTTTTTACTTAACGAGCAAAACGAACACGGCACCCGAAGGTGCCGTGTGATTGACTGCCGTGTCACTGAAAAGCTACTTGGGATCGCGGTGTTCGAATTCGCCTTCGATCACGTTGGGCTCGCGGCCCAGGGGTTCTCGCGGAGCCGGCCCGCCACGTGGCTGCAGGTCGTCGGCGAACGCCCGCTGGTGCATCGCCTGTTCTTCGGCGCGCCGGCGCATTTTATTGGCCAGCAACCGACGGGTGATTGGCAACAACATGACCAGGCCCAGCACATCGCTGATGAAGCCAGGCAGGATCAACAGACCGCCACCCAGGGCGAGCATCAGGCCCTCGAGCATGGTCTGCGCAGGCAGCTCGCCCCGACTCAGGCTTTCACGGGCACGCAGCGCCGTGGCAAGGCCGGCGATACGCAGCACGAACACGCCGAGCATCGAGCCGAGAATGACCAGCAGCAGCGCCGGGAAAAACCCGATCGCACCGCTGACCTTGACGAATACGAACAGCTCCAACACTGGGAATAGCAGAAAGAGCAACAAAAAAGGGCGCATCAAATGGTTCCTCAACGCAAGAATGCCTTGCTATGAAAACCTAAATGACGTCGCCCTTTCGTGAATTCAAGCGTCAACCTCGGCATTTTTTGGCCATTGTTCAGCGTGGGCCAGATAAACCAAGGCTTCGCGCACTTGTGTCGGCGTGTTGCAGGGCGTGGGAAACGCCAGCCAATGCAGGCCCTGCCCGATGCGCAGGTGCATGCCTTCGCTGTCGATGCCCACCAGTTGCGCCGGTTCGCTTTTCGGCAGGCCGGCCAGCTCCACGTAATGGGCGATGGCCTTGGCGTGATCGGCGTTCATGTGCTCGATCATGCTGGCTTCGGCCTTGCCGGCGAAGGGGTTGGCCAGGGTGAGCTGATCGACCCAGTGAATGGCGCCAAAGCCGCCGATGTAGCGATGACGCACCGGCTCGAGCGCCCAGAAATCGAAGTCATGGGCCTTGTGATAGTTCTGCGAGTCAGGGAAGAAGCGGTAATAACGCTCGGCGGCAGCCTCGATGGCGGCACTGTCCTCGAGTTTTCGAGCCTCGGCCAGGTAAGTCAGGCGCCCCACGGCCTGCACATCCTCGGCGCCTCGCTCGCCCACCAGCATCGAGCACTTGGGGTCTTTTTGCAGATTGTGGGTGTGCTGGGCTATCCGGCTGATCAGAATCAACGGCCGGCCTTGCTCATCCAGGCAATACGGGACCACGGAGCCGAACGGAAAGCCGGGCATGGATTTGGAATGGGTGGAGAGCATTCCGCGGTATTCCTTGAGCAGCAGTTCACGGGCATGCTTGGCAGCTTCAACGCTCAATTTATGACTCCTTTTATGAAATCCGTCTAGAAAACGGTCAGGCGACTGGAGTAATGTTCCGATACACCTAGGGGGACAGTTCTCGCGTGCAAACGGGCTAACCCGTCGCAAATGAGAGGCCGCCCGAAGGGTCCCCTCCACCGCTGTGCCATCTGGACATGAGAATGCAACTCACTGACAAAGTAATCATTATCACTGGCGGTTGCCAGGGTCTGGGCCGCTCCATGGCCGAGTATTTCGCGGGCAAAGGCGCGAAGCTGGCGTTGGTGGACCTCAACCAGGAAAAACTCGACCAGGCCGTTGCTGCCTGCACAGCCAAGGGTGTCGAGGCGCGTGCCTACCTGTGCAACGTAGCCAATGAAGACCAGGTGATCGACATGGTCGCCCGGGTCGCCGACGACTTCGGCGCGATCCATGGGCTGATCAACAACGCCGGGATCCTGCGTGATGGCCTGCTGCTCAAGGTCAAGGACGGCGAAATGACCAAGATGAGCCTGGCCCAGTGGCAGGCCGTGATCGATGTCAACCTCACCGGCGTGTTCCTGTGCACGCGCGAGGTGGCGGCGAAAATGGTCGAGCTGGAGAACAGCGGCGCCATCATCAATATCTCGTCGATTTCCCGTGCCGGCAATGTCGGCCAGACCAACTACTCGGCCGCCAAGGCCGGTGTGGCAGCCGCAACCGTGACCTGGGCCAAGGAACTGGCGCGCTACGGTATTCGCGTGGCGGGTATCGCACCGGGCTTCATCGAAACCGAGATGACGCTGGGCATGAAGCCCGAGGCCCTGGAAAAAATGACGTCCGGGATCCCGCTCAAGCGCATGGGCAAGCCCGAAGAAATCGCCCATTCGGCCGCCTACATTTTCGAGAACGACTACTACACCGGGCGCATCCTGGAAATGGACGGCGGACTGCGGATCTGACATCACAGCTGAGGGAAGCGCGCTTGCCCGCTTCCCTCTCTGATCAGCCGGTCATCAATCGTCGCTGACGGTAATGTTCGGCATCGCCGGCGTCGCCGCTTCCTGCAACACGATCCGCGCGCCCACGTGGCGGGCCAACTCTTGATAGACCATGGCGATCTGGCTATCCGGCTCGGCGATGACGGTTGGCTTGCCGCCATCGGCCTGTTCGCGGATCAGCATCGACAGCGGTAGCGAGGCCAGTAGCTCAACGCCGTACTGGGTTGCCAGTTTTTCACCACCGCCTTCACCGAACAGATGCTCGGCGTGTCCGCAATTGGAGCAGATGTGCACGGCCATGTTTTCCACCACGCCCAGCACCGGGATGTTCACTTTGCGGAACATCTCCACGCCCTTGCGGGCGTCCAGCAAGGCCAGGTCTTGAGGGGTGGTGACGATTACCGCGCCGGCCACCGGGACTTTCTGTGCCAGGGTCAGCTGGATGTCACCGGTGCCCGGCGGCATGTCGATCACCAGGTAATCCAGGTCGCCCCACGCGGTTTGCGTGACCAACTGCAGCAAGGCGCCCGAAACCATTGGCCCGCGCCAGACCATCGGCGTGTTGTCGTCGGTCAGGAACGCCATGGACATGACTTCCACGCCATGGGACTGGATCGGCACGAACCATTTCTGGTCCTTGACCTGGGGCCGCGTGCCCTCGGCGACGCCGAACATGATGCCCTGGCTCGGGCCGTAGATGTCGGCGTCGAGAATACCGACCTTCGCCCCTTCGCGGGCCAAGGCCAGGGCCAGGTTGGCGGCGGTGGTGGACTTGCCGACGCCGCCCTTGCCCGACGCCACGGCGATCACATTCTTGACGTTGGCCAGCCCCGGCACTTGCGCCTGGGCCTTGTGGGCGGCAATCACGCTGTTGACCTGGACCTTTGCGGCTGTCACGCCCTCCAGGCCCTCGATCGCCATCTGCAGCATTTGCGCCCAACCGCTCTTGAACAGATCGGCGGCATAGCCAATTTCCAGCTGGACGCTGACACGATCCCCCTGGATATCGATGGCGCGCACACATCCTGCGCTGACCGGGTCCTGGTTCAGGTAGGGGTCGGTGTATTGGCGAAGAACGGCTTCCACCGCTGCGCGATTGACGGCGCTCATGGGCAACTCCGATAGCAAGACTTGAAAACAGGCCGTTATCCTACGCCGCGCGCTCCCGCATGGCGACCCGATTACAGCAGGGCGAACACCTTTTGTGGCGAGGGGATTTATCCCCGCTGGGTTGCGAAGCGACCCCAAAACCTGGCGCCTCGGTGAGTCAGGCTGATCGGGTTCTAATGTTTTAGGACTGCTGCGCAGTCCAACGGGGCGGTGCGACGTTTCGCTAAATCCCCTCGCCACAGGTGTGCCTGTGCTGCCCCAGCAATGCATCCGGAAACAGGCCAGTGGGGTGAAATATATTTCCCAGCGCTTTATAGTGGCCGACCTCCGTTTCATCAAATAGCCGAGCCCCATGTCCGAGCCACGCAAGATTCTCGTCACCAGCGCCCTGCCCTATGCCAATGGTTCGATTCACCTCGGCCATATGCTGGAATACATCCAGACCGATATGTGGACGCGCTTCCAGAAACATCGCGGCAACCAATGCATCTACGTTTGCGCCGACGACGCCCACGGTTCGGCCATCATGTTGCGCGCGGAAAAAGAAGGCATCACGCCGGAGCAACTGATCGCCAACGTCCAGGCTGAACACAGCGCCGACTTTGCCGAGTTCCTGGTGGACTTCGACAACTTCCATTCCACTCACGCCGAAGAAAACCGTGAGCTGTCGAGCCAGATCTATTTGAAGCTGCGTGATGCCGGGCACATTTCGACCCGTTCGGTCACGCAGTACTTCGACCCGGAAAAGAAAATGTTCCTGGCCGACCGCTTCATCAAGGGCACCTGCCCGAAATGCGGCACCGAAGACCAGTACGGCGACAATTGTGAAAAATGCGGCGCCACTTACGCACCGACCGACCTGAAAGACCCGAAATCGGCGATTTCTGGAGCTACCCCGGTGCTGAGGGACTCCCAGCATTTCTTCTTCAAGCTGCCGGATTTCCAGCAGATGCTGCAAACCTGGACCCGCAGCGGCACGTTGCAGGACGCCGTGGCCAACAAGCTCGCCGAGTGGCTCGACTCTGGCCTGCAAGAGTGGGACATTTCCCGCGATGCGCCGTATTTCGGCTTCGAGATCCCCGGCGAGCCCGGCAAGTACTTCTACGTGTGGCTGGATGCGCCCATCGGCTACATGGCGAGCTTCAAGAACCTTTGCGACCGCACCCCGGAGCTGGACTTCGATGCGTTCTGGGCAAAGGACTCCACGGCCGAGGTGTATCACTTCATCGGCAAGGACATCGTCAACTTCCACGCGCTGTTCTGGCCCGCCATGCTTGAAGGCTCCGGTTTCCGCAAGCCGACCGGCATCAACGTCCATGGCTACCTGACCGTCAATGGCCAGAAAATGTCCAAGTCCCGCGGCACCTTCATCAAGGCGCGGACTTACCTGGACCACCTGTCGCCGGAATACCTGCGCTACTACTACGCGGCCAAGCTGGGCCGTGGCGTCGACGACCTGGACCTGAACCTCGAAGACTTCGTGCAGAAGGTCAACTCCGACCTCGTAGGCAAGGTCGTCAACATTGCCAGCCGTTGCGCCGGTTTCATCCACAAAGGCAACGCCGGTGTGCTGGTAGCGGGCAATGCCGCCCCGGAGCTGACCGATGCCTTCCTGGCCGCCGCGCCAAGCATCGCCGAAGCCTACGAGGGCCGCGACTTCGCCCGTGCCATGCGCGAAATCATGGGGCTGGCCGACCGTGCCAACGCCTGGATCGCCGACAAGGCACCGTGGTCATTGGCCAAGCAGGAAGGCAAGCAGGACGAAGTCCAGGCGATCTGCGCCCTGGGCATCAACCTGTTCCGCCAGTTGGTGATTTTCCTCAAGCCGGTGCTGCCGCTGCTGGCCGCCGATGCCGAAGCATTCCTGAACGTCGCGCCACTGACCTGGAACGATCATCAGACCCTGCTGAGCAACCATCAGTTGAACGAGTTCAAGCCGTTGATGACCCGCATCGACCCAACCAAGGTACAAGCGATGATCGACGCCTCCAAGGAAGACCTGGCGGCCAGCCAGACCGACACCGGCGGCCCTGCCGGCAACGGAGAGCTGGCCAAGGATCCGTTGTCGCCGGAAATCGATTTCGATGCGTTCGCCGCCATCGACTTGCGCGTGGCGCTGATCGTCAAGGCTGAGGCCGTCGAAGGCGCCGACAAGCTGCTGCGCTTGACCCTGGACATCGGCGATGAGCAGCGCAACGTGTTTTCCGGCATCAAGAGTGCGTACCCGGATCCTGCCAAGCTCGAAGGCCGGCTGACGATGATGATCGCCAACCTCAAGCCGCGCAAAATGCGCTTCGGTATTTCGGAAGGCATGGTGATGGCGGCTGGCCCCGGCGGCGAGGAAATCTACCTGCTGAGCCCCGACAGCGGTGCCAAGCCAGGCCAACGAATCAAATAACACCACGGCGCGCTGCACCGATCCCACAGTGGCTATCGAGCGACTGTGGGATTTTCATATCTGGCCCACTCTCACGGCGTGCCGGATAATGCCTACTCTTGTAACAGGCACTGTCACCCAATACCCATGACCGAAATCCTCTTGCCTCTGTTGAGCGCGACCCTGATCAACAACCTTGTGTTGCATTGGCCGCTGGGCGTCGATCCGCTCTTGGCAGCCGAGGGCAGAAACCAGGTCCATGCCCTGGGCCTGGCGACGGCATGCCTGATGCTGATAGTCGGGACCTTGGGGTATCTGATCGAGCAATGGCTGCTGGTGCCGGCCGAGCTGACGTCGCTGCGGTTATTCGTGTGGCTGCCCCTGAGCGTCTTGCTGGTCAGGCCGTTGTTGCGGCTGCTGGCGCGCACGTTTCCCTCGTTGCCATTCGACGGCCTATGGCCCATGTTGGTCGGCAACGCCGGCATATTGGGTGTCACCCTGCTCAACAGCCGGGACGGATCAGGCTTGGGCCAGGCCATTGCCGGGAGCTTGGGCGCCGGGCTGGGTTTCTGGCTGGTATTGAGTCTGTTCGATGACCTGCGCCAGCGAGTCCTGGGTAACAATATTCCCCAGCCTTTTCGAGGCTTGCCGATTCAGTTGATCAGCGCCGGACTGATGGCGGTGGCCTTTCTCGGATTACGCGGGCTGGTCAAGACATGAGCCTGATTCAACGTATCGACGCCTTGCTCCCGCAGACTCAATGCGGCAAATGCGGCCATCCCGGTTGCAAGCCTTACGCTGAAGGCATCGCCCAGGGTGAGCCAATCAACAAATGCCCGCCAGGCGCAAGCGAGACCATCGCGGCCCTGGCCGAGCTGATGAAGATCCCGGTGCTGGAGCTGGACGTCAGTCGCGGTTCGGCGCCGGCGCAGCTCGCCTTTATCCGGGAGGCCGAATGCATCGGTTGTACCAAATGCATCCAGGCCTGCCCGGTGGACGCGATTGTCGGCGCGGCAAAGTTGATGCACACCGTGCTTGTCGACGAATGCACTGGCTGCGATCTGTGCGTGGCGCCTTGCCCAGTGGACTGTATCGAGATGCGGCCATTGCCGATGGAAACCGTATTGCCGATCGTCGGGGGCTTGGCCTTCAGCGTCGAGGAACAGCAGGCGCGAACCGCCAAGCGCAATCACGCCCGCCGACGCTTTGAACAACGCAACGCGCGCCTGCGTCGCGAAGAAGAGCAGCGCCAGGCCGAGCGTCTCGCCCGTACCCAGCGCAACGTCCAGCAAGCCGAGGCACAGCCCCTTGACCCGGTGCAGGCCGCGCTGGAGCGAGTGCGCGCGCAGAAAACCGCCAGCGCCGACGCCGCCTTGAAAAAAGCCAAGATCGATTTGGCCATGAGTCGGGCACAACTGAACAAATCCTTGAAAGCGTTCGGCCATCCACCGACCTTCGAGCAGCAGTCGCAACTGATCGTGCTGCAACGCCAGTTCGAGACGGCGGAGCAGGTGCTGGCCCAACTGGAAAACAGCGCTTGCCCCGTTGCTTCAGCGCCAGCCGCCATGCCGGTAAACGACGCCGAGCTCAAGCGGGCCAAGATCCAACTGGCGATGCGTCGCGCAGAGCTGAGCAAGGCCCGGACTGCCGCGGCCTCGCAGGAGCAACTGCAAGCGTTGGAGCAAGCCGTAAAAGACGCCGAACGGCAAGTGGACGCCCATGCCGCTACCTGACCCGGTGGACGAACGACTGCGACAAGCAATGCGGCAAGTGCTGCTGGCGGCGCTGCCCGGAGTGCTGGTGTCGGTATGGTTCTACGGCTGGGGCGTGCTGCTCAACTTGCTGTTGTCAGGCCTCGCCGCACTGGCGATCGAGGCGCTAGTGTTGCGTCTGCGGCGATGGCCACTCAAGCCGGGCCTGGGCGACGGTAGCGCATGGGTCACCGCCCTCTTGCTGGCCTTGGCCTTGCCGGCATATTGCCCTTGGTGGCTGATCATCACCGCGGTCGCCTGCGCCTTGTTGTTTGGCAAGCATTTATGGGGCGGAGTCGGCAGCAATCCGTTCAACCCGGCGATGTTGGGGTATGCCCTGGTGCTCGTGGCGTTTCCCCAGTATCTGAGCCAATGGCCCTCGCTCCACGGCATGGGCCTGCTCGAGGGCTTGCGGCAGGTTGCTGGCATTGCCCAGGCGCCCGACGGGTGGGCCGGAGCCACAGCGTTGGATAGCCTGCAGATCAATAAAAGCCTGACCATCGATGAGCTGTTCGCCAGCGACCCGGCGTTCGGTCGCTGGGGTGGACACGGTGTCGAGTGGATCAACCTGGCCTTCCTCGCCGGAGGCCTGTTTCTGTTGCGACAACGGGTATTCAGTTGGCACGCCCCGGTGGGCATGCTTGTCAGCTTGTTCACGATCAGCTTGCTGTGCTGGAACGGCTCGGGCTCGGACTCCCACGGCTCGCCACTGTTTCATCTGCTGACCGGAGCCACCATGCTGGGCGCGTTTTTTATCGCGACCGAACCCGTGTCGGGCGCGAAGGCCCCGCTCGCCCGGCTGTTGTTCGGCGCCGGCGCAGGATTGCTGGTCTATCTGATTCGCACTTGGGGCGGTTTCCCGGATGGCGTGGCGTTTGCGGTGTTATTGATGAATCTCGGTGCGCCCGCGCTGGACCGTTTCGTCGAGGCACGACAAAGGCGTTCGGTGGCATGAAAAACGTCACGGGCATTGTAATCTTGATACTGCTGACCGGCCTTTGCATCGGCGCCACGTATGTCATGCAGACCAATACCACCGGGCGCATCGAAGCCCAGCGACAAGCGATAGCCAGCAAAACCTTGCTCGACGTATTGCCGGCCGATCGCTACGACAATCAGCCGCTGGAGCGGCCCGTCCTCGCGGCTCCGGTCACGTTATCTCACAGCACCTTGCTGGGCGGTTACCTGGCGACCCACACCGGCCGGCCCAGCGCAGTGTTGTTACGCAGCCAAGTACTGGGTTATGAAGGCAGCATCGAACTGCTGACCGCTATCGACCCGACAGGCCGGCTACTGGGAGTGAAAACACTGCGCCAGTCGGAAACTCCAGGCCTGGGCGCGGCGATCGCCGGCTGGCCGAACACATGGCTGCAAGCCTTCCACGGAAAGTCACGCCAGGCGCCTACCGATGACGGCTGGGCCTTGAAAAAGGATCAGGGCCAATTTGATCAACTGGCTGGCGCGACGGTCACGTCCCGGGCTGTGCTCCAGGCTGTACACGACGCGCTGCGTTACTTCGACGAGAACAAGGCTCGACTGACAGGAGCGATTGATCATGAATAAACCTGCGGCCTGGACCCGTGGGCTGGTGCTCGTCCCCCTGGTGGGCGCAAGCGACTCGCTGATCAACTCGCTGCTCCTATGGTGTGCCTGGGTTCTGATCAGCTTTACTCATGGCGGCACGATGATTTTGCTGAGGCAAAGCCTCACGGCCAACCAACGGCTTCTGGCGTCCATCGTCCTGGCCGCGGCGCTGACCGCTTGCGCAGGCCTTGTTGCACAGGCTTGGATGCTGGAGCGCCACGCAGTGTTGAGCCTGTATATCGGATGGATCGCCGTGAGCTGCGTAGCGCTGGAGCACGCAACCATCGTCGAGCCCCGCATGGCTGCCCATCTCAGGCTGGCGGGACAGTTTGGCCTGTTGATCATCACCCTGGGCGCTCTGCGGGAACTGATCGGCAGGGGCCTCCCGCTGGCGCTGCTCGCCCCTGGCGGATTCATTCTGCTGGGCTTGCTGCTGGCGGCTTACCAAGCCTGGAAAACCATCAAAGCCCCATCACCCCAAGAGGAACCGCCGCGCCCATGAACGCCGCAAAACGCCTGGAAATATTTCGTCGTTTTCATGAAGACAACCCGGAGCCGAAAACCGAACTGGCCTATTCCTCTGCGTTCGAGTTGCTGATCGCGGTGATTCTGTCGGCCCAATCCACCGACGTCGGCGTCAACAAGGCTACGGCCAAACTATTCCCCGTGGCCAATACGCCACAGGCGATCCATGCCCTTGGCGTTGAAGGGCTGTCCGAATACATCAAGACCATCGGGCTGTTCAATAGCAAGGCAAAAAATGTGATCGAAACCTGTCGCCTGTTGATTGAGCGCCACGGGGGGGAAATCCCACAGACTCGGGAGGAGCTGGAGGCCCTGCCGGGCGTCGGTCGCAAGACCGCCAACGTAGTTCTCAATACGGCGTTTCGTCAGCTGACGATGGCGGTCGATACCCACATTTTCCGTGTCAGCAACCGCACCGGCTTGGCCCCAGGCAAAAATGTGGTGGAAGTGGAGAAGAAGCTGCTGAAATTCGTACCCAAGGAATACCTGCTGGATTCCCATCACTGGCTCATCCTCCACGGGCGTTACGTTTGCCTGGCGCGCAAGCCACGCTGCGGGAGTTGCAGGATCGAAGACCTCTGCGAATACAAGCACAAGACATCGGACGATTGAGGCGCTATTGCTCTTATTGATAAGTCGATTGAAAAAATCTTTTTTACCAGCCGGTGGTTTATCGATATAAGGAGCGCCAATGGCATTCTTAGCCTGGAGTCGAACCCATGAGTACTGGCAAAGAACAATTGGATGTAGAGGACGATTTCATCGCCGTCGAGGCTGACGACGCGGAACCTGCGGTCGTGGAAGTGGCGAAAACCAACCTGAGCAAACGCCGCACCATCGATAACCTGCTGGAAGAGCGTCGCTTACAGAAGCAACTCGCCGAGTATGACTTTGATCTCTGACACGTAAAAGCCTCCCTGATGGAGGCTTTTTACTGATTACGCGTAGCCGGAAACTCAAACCAAGCCATTTCGCTGTGCCAGTTCGATCAGGTCGACCAGCGAACGGGCATTGAGTTTCAACAACAAGCGAGTCTTGTAGGTGCTGACGGTCTTGTTGCTCAGGAACATCCCATCCGCTATTTCCTTGTTGGTCTTTCCGCGAGCCAGTTCCTGCAGGACCATCATTTCCCTAGCGGACAGGCGATCAACCATATCGGACTCGCTGGCATTCCCAAGGCTTGAACGAACCGTATGCAATGCTTGGTTAGGGAAATAGCTGTAGCCGGACAGCACCGCCTTTATTGCACTTAACAGCTCGGTCAAATCCTGTTGTTTGCAAACATAGCCGGCGGCGCCTGTCTGCATGCAGCGCATAGAGAAATGTCCGGGCGCTTGTGATGTCAGCACTAACACTTTCAAGGGTGACGGATTGGCGGTCAAACGAGCGATGACCTCCAACCCATCCAATTTCGGGATTCCAATATCCAGGATGACGATGTCGGGCATTTGTTCCCTGGCAATCTGTAACGCATCGACGCCATTATCTGCTTCAGCGATAACTTCATATCCATGGCGCTCCATTAGCAAACGTACAGCAAGACGAATGACGGGATGATCATCCACGATCAGCACTTTATTCATGGGCAAATCCAAATTCGCTGTTCGAGTTTTTAGAGCACGCACAATAGCCTAGTCATTTCGGCCTTGGCATGCCGCCCCCCATGACCGCTCGCACCGAAAGACATAACCTACAAGCAATACAGAAAAATCCTACAAATAACCCGAGAAATAATGTGCCACGATTTTTTCCACAGGCATGAAGCGGCTTATTCTGACGAGCCGGAAACCCTATGAACAATGCGACTTTTCCCGAAAAAACTTCCCTGACGGCAACATCAAGAGAAAGACATTTATCATAAATAGTTACTGATTTATTTATAGACAACAGCAAAAATTTCGCCCAAAGGAATGAGTTTCTGTATAAAAGATTCTATCTGATTGACGACAAAACAAAGGCACCATCGATATTCTTAACGCTTCAGAGCACGCAACACGACTTAATTCATCAATCTCAATATTCGAGCATGAAACTATTTATGAGTATCAACTATGAACAAACCACTGAGAACCGTTACCAACCCCCTGACCCTTATCGCTATATTCGCAACTTTATCCGAAAGCACCGCAGCCATTTCCCTGCCGTTCCTGGATGACCAGGATCGCGAATACTTCCTATGGTTCCTGATCAGCTTTCCGTTCTACTTGTTATTTCTATTCTTCACTACGCTCAACTTCAATTACCGCTCTTTGTATTCACCTTCGGATTTCCGCAAGGGCAAGCATTTCACGAAAAGCATGGACGACTCCTCCAAGGATAGTGATCGCCCACGTCGTTCACCCGGTAAAAGACGCAGGCGTTCTGCCAGATAATCTGCCATATCAACAGGGAACTCGAGTCATCACGGGATGAGCCGGAAGGGAGGGCGGTATAAGAAATATATAAAAAAAAGGCCTGCTTATAGCAGGCCGTTTTTTTTAAAACCGGGTCAGAACAACTTACGACCCTTGTTCGCCGCAATGCGCATGCGCAGGGCGTTGAGCTTGATAAAGCCGGCCGCGTCGGCCTGGTTGTAGGCCCCACCGTCTTCCTCGAAGGTCGCGATGTTGGCATCGAACAACGACTCGTCGGATTTGCGTCCGGTGACGATCACGTTGCCTTTGTAGAGCTTCAGCCGCACGACGCCATTCACGTGAGCCTGGGAGGCATCGATCATCTGTTGCAGCATCAGACGCTCCGGGCTCCACCAGTAGCCGGTGTAGATCAGGCTGGCGTACTTGGGCATCAACTCGTCTTTCAAGTGAGCCACTTCGCGGTCCAGGGTGATCGATTCAATCGCCCGGTGCGCGCGCAGCATGATGGTACCGCCCGGGGTTTCGTAGCAGCCTCGGGACTTCATGCCAACATAGCGGTTCTCGACGATGTCCAGACGACCAATGCCGTGTTCGCCGCCGATACGATTCAGCGTCGCCAGAACGGTGGCCGGGCTCATTTCCACGCCATCCAGCGCGACAATGTCACCGTTGCGATAGGTCAGTTCCAGGTACTGCGGCGTATCGGGGGCTTTCTCCGGGGAGACGGTCCAGCGCCACATGTCTTCTTCGTGCTCGGTCCAGGTGTCTTCCAGCACGCCGCCTTCGTAGGAGATGTGCAGCAAGTTGGCGTCCATCGAGTACGGCGATTTCTTCTTGCCGTGGCGCTCGATCGGGATCGCATGCTTCTCGGCGTAGTCCATCAGTTTTTCACGGGACAGCAAGTCCCATTCACGCCACGGGGCAATGACCTTCACGCCCGGCTTGAGAGCATAGGCGCCCAGCTCGAAACGCACCTGGTCGTTGCCTTTGCCGGTGGCGCCATGGGAAATGGCGTCGGCGCCGGTTTCGTTGGCGATTTCGATCAGGCGCTTGGCAATCAGCGGACGGGCAATGGAAGTGCCCAACAGGTACTCGCCTTCGTAAACGGTGTTGGCGCGGAACATTGGGAACACGAAGTCGCGGACGAACTCTTCGCGCAAGTCGTCGATGTAGATCTCTTTGACGCCCATGGCCTGAGCCTTGGCGCGTGCAGGCTCGACTTCTTCGCCCTGCCCCAGGTCAGCGGTGAAGGTCACCACTTCGCAGTTATAAGTGTCCTGCAGCCACTTGAGGATCACCGAAGTGTCCAGGCCGCCGGAATACGCCAGAACGACCTTGTTTACGTCCGCCATGCCATCACTCCACGGGTTGTACGGAAAGCCGGGAAGTCTAACGTCCAGCGCGAATAATTTACAGGGGCGCGACAGCTTATGACGACGAAGCGACAGATTATGTCGAGCGCGCGACGATCA